>DASZKW010000050.1:0-18624 GCA_035552775.1 Acidimicrobiales bacterium
CTCGGGAGGGAGCGGTCACAGCAAGACTTCCAAAGCTCGGCGCAGTGCGGGCTCGGTGCGGGGGAATCTCTGGGCCAGCTCGATCAGCTGGGCTGGGCTGCGGCCCGGGCGGCCGAGCCAGCGCCGCAGGGCCTCCCAGGCGACCTCGCTGCCTTCGAGGTGGCGAAGGCGGATGACATCAACCAGGGACCGTTCTGCCGAGTACAGCCCGATGGGCCGACGGGCGCCGACGTTCAGCTCCTCGCGCCCCAGGTCGAAGGTGCGGGGGTCGAACTGGTGGATGCGAGACGGCGCCTGGAGCGCTGGGCGAGTGCTTCCTCGGGGGATGGCGATGTCGATGGCGGCCGGAATGGCGTCGATCAGGCCGTGGCGAGCGAGCGCGGTCTCGAGGCACAGCGTGGCGTGCGGGACTCGCTCGGCGATCTCGATCAGATCGGAGTCGGCGGGCGGCGCATCGGCCCAGCGGTAGACGCCACCGCCGAGCGAGATGATCTCTCCGCTGTCGCGCAAGGCGTACAGATGCCTGTCACCGACACCTGCCTGCTTGGCCTCGCCGTAGGTGAACGTGTCACCCAGCTCCTCTCGGAGATCCGGGACTCTTGCCGTCCTCATGGAAGGAAATCATACTCAGATACCGCCTACCTGGGTAGGATTTCCTTCAAGCCCGGGCCAGAAGGGGTCCCGTCAGGCCAGCTCCAGCCGCCGGCTCAGCCGTACCATGCGTCGGAGGACTGCCCCGGCTCTGGCCGGGGGCGCCCCGCCCCGTCGCTACGACGCGACGGGTCGCGGAGCTAGCCCCTTTTGCAATTCCGACGACCCGCCAGTTCCGTAGCGCGGTCCGGCGTAGGCGGAAAAAACGGACGACCTCGCCTACAGGTCGGTATCCAGATGCCGATATTTCCTTCGGGTGCGTGAGTGCACCAGTTGAACACTACGAGGGGGAGGTCGAGCGGAGTGAACACGAAACAAAAGCAAACGGTGGTGGGCGCATCGGTGGCAGTGACGCTGTGCCTGGCGCTGGCAGTGGCTGTTGGCATCACCCCCCGGGCGAGCACCGTCACCAAGCTCAGCCTTACCCCCGCAGCGTCGGGTGCGTCCATTTCGGCACCGCCGACGACCCGCGCGATCGCACCGGCGAAGGCGGCGCCGACGAGCGCAACCCGGGCCGCTGCCACCGCCGCGCCCGGCCACGCCGCCACTGCGCCGGGTGTCGCATCCGGTGCCGGGTCGAGCCGGGCGGCTGCCGTCCCCGCACCTACGACGTCGAGGCCAACGTCGCCTGCTATCGGCGGTGCCGGCCGGACCACCCCGCCGCCGGCCGCTGCCGTGGCTTGGGTCGTGCCCCTGCCGGCGCCGGTGGTGGTAACGCCAACGCCGAAGCCGGTGGTTCCCGTCACCTCCCCGCCGACCACGCTGGCGGCGCGAACCCAGCCCTCGCCTGCCGCCGTCCAGCAGGCGATCAGCGGCCTGCAAGGCTATGTGCAGTCGGTCTTCTCACCGACGGCCGCCCAAGTGGCGCAGTTCGGGAACCTGGTCTGCACCGCTTTCGACCAGGGTCAGAGCTACACGCAGATCAAAGCCACCATCCTCCAAAAGGTCTCCAGCCTGCCCCTCACGACCGTCCTCCCAGGGGCCGCCGATTACGTCGTGCAAACGGCCGTCTCCCTGTACTGCCCGGGCTATTCCTCCAAGCTGGGCTGACGGGAGTCATGACCGGACCGGACACCACCCCGGTGCTCCAAGTGATCGGCTTGAGCGCCCACGCCCCGGACGACTCTCAGATACTCGACGACGTGAGCTTCTCCGTGACGCGTGGCTCGCTGGTAGGGATCGCAGGGCCGACCGGCGCCGGCAAGACCAGCCTGGTGAACGCCTTGATCGGCTTGAGTCCCATCTCCGCCGGCGCCATCGTCCTCGATGGTCATGACGTCTCGGAGCAAGACGCAGTGCGGCGCCGCATCGGCTTCGTTCCCCAGGAGGACCTGCTGCACTCCCGGCTGGTCCTGCGCCGAACGCTGGACTACGCCGCCTCGTTGCGCATGCCCAGCTCCGCATGCACTTGCCGGTCCCAGAGAGTGGCGACCGTGCTGGGCGACCTCGGCCTCGAAGGCCAGGCCGACCTGCGGGTGGCGTCACTGTCCGCCGGCCAGCGCAAACGGGCCAACGTGGCGGTCGAGCTTCTAAGCCAACCAGAGGTTCTGATCCTGGACGAACCCACCTCGAGCCTCGACCCTGGCTACGAGAGGACCGTCATGACGGCGCTCAGAGGTCTGGCGGACCGCGGCCAGGGGATCGTGGCCGTGACGCACAGCATGCAGGCCATCGCCGCGTGCGATCGCGTCCTGTTCCTGGCGGCAGGGGGACATGTGGCCTTCTTCGGACGGCCAGCCGAAGCAGCGGAGTACTTCGGGCAACGGGATACGGCGGAGCTGTTCCTCTCCCTCGACAGCGGAGACGGTCGCAGGTGGAAGGACCGCTTCCGATCCCAGACCCTTTACGGCCTTGACACGGCCGGGGCCGCGGCGATCCCCAGCATGCTGGCTCGTCCCCCCGCAGGCGCCGGCCGGGGCGCCCAGATGGTGACCCTTGTACGGCGCTACGTCGAGTTGATCCGCTCCGATCGGCGACACGCCGCGATGCTTGCCGTGCAGGGACTTGTCCTCGGTGTACTGCTGTGGACGTTCCTCGGTCCCGCGGGGCTGCGGCACCCCGCGAGCAACGGCGTCGGCGCCGGTCCGCCGCCATCGGCGGTAGGCATATCGGTGGTCATGGCCCTCTGCGTGAGTTGGTTGGGAAGCGCGAACGCGGTGAGGGAGATCGTCAAAGAACGGCGCATCCTGCAAGGAGAGAGGGCTGCGGGGCTGTCGGTGCGCGCCTATGTGGGTTCCAAGTTCGCGGTGCTCGGCTCCATGACGATGGTCCAGGCGTCCGTGCTGACCGCCATTGCTGTGGCCCGCCAGCACGCGCCGGGTCACGGAGCGGTGCTCGGTTCGGGAGTGGTCGAGTTGGTCGTGACCGCGGCTGCGGCCGGTTTGGCCGCTGTTGCCTTGGGGCTCCTCGTATCCGCGCTGGTCCGCACGCCCGACAAGGCCGTCGCCGTGCTGCCCATGGTCGTGGTGGCAGAATTCGTACTGTCGGGGTTCAAGCCCGCGATGACCTGGGTTCCCGGGCTGGCCCAACTGCGCGACCTGGCAGGCTCGCACTGGGCGGTCGAAGCCATGGGTGCCACGGTGACCGGTGACGCCCACGCTTGGTGGACGTCGATCTTCGCACTGCTCCTGCTGACCGTGGCGGCCCTCGCGGCCACGGCATTTCTCGTGCGCCGGGGGTTGCGCCTGCCGGCGAAACCATGCCCGTCGAGGGCGGCACGCCTTAAGGAGTCGCTGCTGTCGCTGAAGCCGTCCGAGAGATTCGTGGTGTCGGGCGGCCGGGCTCAGCTCGGGCTCTTGGGCGCGGCGTGCGTGATTTTGTTCGCGGCCGTGGGCGCCCTCGGCATGCAGGTCACGGGGTCGGGGGCAAACCACACTCGATCGACAGTCGCTGGTCACCAGGCACCGCCCCATCTCCCTGCAGCCACGGCCGACCCAGCGCTGACAGCGCTGGTCACCGCAGCCCAGCGGTTCT
The DNA here is from genome assembly GCA_035552775.1 of Acidimicrobiales bacterium. Classification (GTDB taxonomy): domain Bacteria; phylum Actinomycetota; class Acidimicrobiia; order Acidimicrobiales; family Palsa-688; genus DASZKW01. The sequence continues at coordinate 3,625 of DASZKW010000050.1, forward strand.
GGGTCGACATGGCCCCTGCTGGTGTGGTGGCCGGTGGGGTCTCGCCCACCGTCTCGCCTCGGGTCCGGGGGCGGGGCCCCGGCCTGCCCGCCGGCCTCGTCTTGAGCCTCGAGCTGCTGTAGGTGAGCCGCAGCTCCAACGGCTCAGGCCTGCAGGCCGGCCCGTCGACGCCGGCGTGAATGGAGGCTGAGCCCCAGCCAGGTCAGCCCGGGTATCACCAGGGCCAGTGCGACCATTACCAGCGTCTCGGTGACCGAGCGGCCGTTGCCGTTGGCCTGCAGGGGGATGACGCTCACCGCGGTGGCCAGCGTCACCACCGCTCCGGTCGTCCCCATCCCGGTGGCCTGGAAGTGGTGAGCGCCCGTCGGGGCGGTGGTCGGGACGGTCACGGTAAGCGAGAATCGGCCGAAACTGTCTGCGCGTGCCGAGCCCACCACGACCGGGTCGGAGTGGAACGAGACCATGACGGCTGCGCCCGGGGCGAACCCGCCGCCGAGCAGAGCCACTTTCTCTCCGTCATGGACGGTGTCGGGCTTGGCGACGAGGGGCGGGGTCGGGTGGGCGACAGTGGTAGGCGACGAACTCGTCCGTGTCGGTGCCGTGGCCCTCGGGGACCGGTTGGTCGTGGTCAGCGACCGGGATGGTGACGTAGTGGTCGGGGCCGTGAGGTGGGTGCCGGGAACGGTGATGGGTCTTTTCGCCGCGGCCGGGGGAGCCGGGCGGACGGTGGTGGTGGTACTTCCAGCGGGGCTCGTGCCGGGGGCGGCCCGGATCAACACGTCGGTGTCGCCGTAGATGGCGCCGCCGCCCGCCGCCCCCCCGAACATCAGGAGATGACTGGCGGAACCGTCCCAGCTGGAAGCGGCACGCGAGCGGGGACCCGGAGGATTAGAGGGCCCGAGCGGCGCCCAGTTGGCCCCGTCGAACGACCAGGTGTCCGCCAGGAGTCCGGCGGCCGCCTGGCCCCCAAACAGGACGTCGCCCATCACGTCCCCGTCCCACGACAAAGTGGTGTCGGCGCGCGCGGTAGGGCTAGACGCCGTTTTGACCTGAGACCAAGTGAACCCCTTCCAGGTCCAGGTGTCGCCCAGCCAGTTGCCTGAGCCCTGGGAGCCCTGGCCGCCGAACATGACTACCTCGGATCGGGCGCCGTCCCACGTAGCGGCGGCGTCAGTGCGTGCCGGCGGGCTCGTCGGCGGGCTCTGAGCATGCCAGGTCGTGCCGTCGAACGTCCACGTGTCGCCGAGGACAGCTGCCGTCCCCCCGTCGGCCACCCCCGTGCCCCCGAAGAGCACGAACTGGCCCGAGCCGCTGTCGTCGCCGCTCAAAATGGCGCCGTAGCGGGCTGGTGGCGGCCCTCCCTGGGCCGAAACCAGCTGGTACCAGGCCCCACCGTTCCATGCCCAGGTCTGGTTCGACAAGGTCGGGGGATCGCTGACCTGGGTTTCGCCGCCGAAGAGGATGAGCTCTCGCAGGTTCGCATCGTAGGCCATGGCCGCCCCCTCCTCCGCGGGCGGCGTCGGTGAAATTTTCGGGTTCGGCGTGAATTGGCTCCAGCCCGAGCCGTTCCACAGCCATGTGTCGTTGAGCAGGGTGCCGCTGGCGGACGCGCCGCCGAAGAGGACCACCTGCTTGGTGGCGGCGTCGTAGGCCATCGCCGCTCCCTGGCGAGGGGCCGGTGACGTGGCCAACGACAATGATCTCCATGAGGTCGCCGGCACGGCTGCTTGGGCTGGTGCCCCCGCGCCGAGCAGGAGCGATCCGAGACCTCCGACGAGCGCGACGGACAAGGCCAGTCGCCTGCCGATGCTCCTGTGGATGGTCATCGCTTCTCGGTTCTCCGCAAGGTGCCCTCGCACCGCGGTCCCGGGCCGTCAGGTTGGCGCCGGTCCCGCTGACCGGCTGGAGTATCCCACAGCCTAGCCCCCTGAGGGCGCTCGGATCGGTCCATAAGCGGACGCATCCATGTCCGATCGCCCGAGCAGGCGGAGCGGGCGACGGGAATCGAACCCGCATCAGAAGCTTGGAAGGCTCCAACTCTGCCATTGAGCTACGCCCGCGTGAGTGACCACAGTTGACCCTAACCCCCATGAGCGGGCGACGGGTTCGGTCCGGTTCGATTCGGTTCGGTCCGGTCGGGGAGGGGGGATTCGAACCCCCGACCTCCTGCTCCCAAAGCAGGTGCGCTGCCGCTGCGCTACTCCCCGGCGCTCCGGTCGCGAGCGTAGCGTCGGTGCGCAAACACGGTCACCCACGGGTGGGGGCGGCGCACCGGTAGACTTCGCCACCCGTATGAAGAGTGCCATCGAGCCCCTTGAGGGCAACAAGGTCAAGGTCTCCGTCTCCCTCGACGCCACCGAGTTCGAGAAGGCGTTGGACGACGCCTTCCGCAAGATCGCCCGCGAGGTTCGCATCCCCGGCTTCCGCCCCGGCAAGGCGCCGCGCCGGATACTCGAGGCGCGACTCGGCAAGGAGACCGGGCGGGCGGAGGCGCTGCGCGACGCCCTTCCCGATTACTACGCCCAAGCCATACGCGAACACGACGTCGACGCCATCGCTCCCCCCGAGATCGACATCACGGGTGGCCAGGAGGGCGGCGATGTCGCCTTCGACGCCATCGTGGAGGTACGTCCCCACCTGGAGCTGTCGGGTTACGGTGGGATCAAGGTGACCGTGCCCAACCCGGCGGTCACCGAAGACGACATCGCCGCCCGGATCGACCGCCTCCGGGGAAACTTCGGGGAGTTGTCGACCGCCGAGCGGCCGGCGCGGGGGGGTGACCACCTCACCATCGACATCAAGGGCACTCGCGGCGGCGAGGCGGTGTCGGGTATGACCGTCGACGACTACTCCTACGAGCTCGGCAGCGGCGACGTGCTTCCCGAGCTAGACGAGAGGCTGACCGGCGCCAAGCCCGGGGACATCTTGAACTTCGACGCCGAGCACCCCGACGGCCCCGTCGAGCTCTCCGTGCTGATCAAGGAGGTGCGGGAGAAGGTGCTGCCCGAGGTGACCGACGAGTGGGCATCGGACGCATCCGAGTTCGACACCGCCGCCGAGTTGCGGGCCGACATCGTCGAGCAGCTCACCGCCACCAAGAAGATGGCGGCCACCATGGCCATGCGCCAGGGCGTGGTCGACGGTCTCATCGCCTTGGTGAGCGACGAGCCGCCCGCCGCCCTGGTGAACTCGGCGGTGGAGAGCCGGGCTCACGACTTCGGCCACCGGTTGGAAGCCCAGGGGGCCACCGTCGAGCAGTACCTGGCTGCCACCGGGCAGAGCCAGGAGGAGATAGTGGCCGAATGGCGCCAAGGTGCCGTCCTCGCCGTGAAGGCGGACCTGGCCCTGCGCGCCGTCGCCGACGCGGAAGGCATCGACGCCACCGGCGCCGATATCGACGCCGAGATCGAGCGCCTGGCCCCCACCTACAAGATCAGCCCCACCGACCTGCGCGCCCAGCTCGAGCGCGGGGAGCAGATACCCGCGGTACGCTCGGACCTACGAAAGAACAAAGCGCTGGAGTGGCTGGTCGAGCACGCCGAGGTGGTCGACGAGGAGGGTCGCCCGGTTGATCGGACGCTGCTCGGCGCCCCCGAAGACCAATCCAGCGAGAGCGGAGAAGCGTGATCAACCCCGTCGCCCAATACCATGTCCCCGGGATCTTCGAGCAGACCAACCGGGGCGAGCGCGGCTACGACCTGTTCTCCCGCATGCTCGAGGAGAACATCATCTTCCTCGGCACCCCGATAGACGACTACGTGGCCAACGCGGTGTGCGCCCAGATGCTCTACCTCGAGTACAAGAACGCGGACAAGGACATCAGCCTTTACATCAACTCGCCGGGGGGCGACATCACCGCCCTGTTCGCGATCTACGACACCATGAAGTTCGTCAAGAATGACATCTCGACGTTCTGCTACGGCCAGGCCGCTTCGGCCGCTGCGGTGATCCTGGCCGGGGGGAGCAAGGGCAAGCGCTACGCCCTTCCCCATGCCCGTATCCTCATCCACCAGCCCTACGGCGGCGCTGCCGGCCAGGCGGCGGACATCGAGATCCAAGCCAAGGAGATCCTGCGCATGCGGGACCTGCTCAACCAGATGTTGGCGGTGGATGCCGGCCAGTCCGTGGAGAAGGTGGCCACCGACACCGATCGCGACTTCATAATGAGCGCGAACGAGGCCCAAGCCTACGGAATCATCGACGAAGTCATCAGCACGCGAGAGCTTGCCGGCGTCCCCCAGGCCGCCGGCGTGGCCTGAGCCCAAAGGGGGAAGCAGGGCCGTGGCGAAGTTCGGGGAATCGAGTGACCTGGTCAAGTGTTCGTTCTGCGGTAAGTCGCAGAAGCAGGTCAAGAAGCTGATAGCGGGTCCGGGTGTCTACATCTGCGACGAGTGCATCGACTTGTGTAACGACATCATCGAGGAGGAGCTGTCCGAGTCGTCGGAGGTCCACTTCGACGAGTTGCCCAAGCCGGCGGAGATCTTCTCGTTCCTCAACGACTACGTGATCGGGCAGGAGCGAGCCAAGAAGATCCTGTCCGTGGCCGTCTACAACCACTACAAGCGCGTGCAGTCGGGCGGCTACAGCAACGACGCCGAGGTCGAACTGGCCAAGTCCAACATCTTGCTGCTCGGTCCCACCGGGTGCGGCAAGACCTTCCTCGCCCAGACCCTGGCGCGCATGCTCAACGTGCCCTTCGCCATCGCCGACGCCACCGCGCTGACAGAGGCGGGCTACGTGGGCGAGGACGTGGAGAACATCCTCCTCAAGCTCATCCAGGCGGCCGACTACGACGTCAAAAAGGCCGAGACGGGGATCATCTACATCGACGAGATCGACAAGATCGCCCGCAAGAGCGAGAACCCCTCGATCACCAGGGACGTGTCGGGCGAGGGCGTGCAGCAGGCTCTGCTCAAGATCCTGGAGGGGACCACGGCGTCGGTCCCTCCCCAAGGGGGGCGCAAGCATCCCCATCAGGAGTTCATCCAGATCGACACGACCAACATCCTGTTCGTCTGTGGTGGTGCCTTCGCCGGGCTGGACCGCCTCATCGAGGGACGCCTCGGGCGCCAGGGCATCGGCTTTGGTGCCGACATCCGGCGGGCCTCCGAGCGCGGAGAGGGCGACCTCCTTGCCCAGGTTTTGCCCGAGGACCTGCTCAAGTTCGGGCTCATACCGGAGTTCGTCGGCCGCCTGCCGGTCATCGGGGCGGTGTCCAACCTCGACAAGACGGCGCTGGTGCGCATCCTCATCGAGCCGAAGAACGCCCTGGCCAAGCAGTACCGCAGGGTGTTCGAGCTCGACAACGTCGAGCTGGTGTTCACCGACGATGCCTTGGAGGCGGTGGCCGAACAGGCCCTGCTTCGCGGCACGGGGGCCCGGGGACTGCGGGCCATCCTGGAGGAGGTCCTCCTCGAGGTGATGTACGACCTGCCGAGCCGCTCGGACATCGAGCAGTGCCTGATCGACCGCTCGGTGGTCCTCGAGCGGGTGAACCCCACCCTCGTCCCCCGCACCGAACCGGCGCGCCACAAGGACTCCAGGCCCCGCCGCGCCGCGTCCTGAGCCGGCGGGGTACCGCGCTCACCTGCGGTCGCCGGACGCCCTCGATATGGCCGGAGCCCCCTGACATGGAGCTCGGTGACGCCCTCGAATGGCTGGACGCCCACCAGAACCTGGAGCGCATGCTGTCCGACCGGGGCGCGGCGGTCCCCGACCCGGCCCGGATGCGGCGCCTGGTCCACGTCCTCGGAGACCCCCAGTCGGCGCTGCCGGTGCTCCACGTCACGGGCACCAACGGCAAGACCTCCACGGCGCGAGCGCTCACCCAGCTTCTGATGGCCAAGGGCCTGTCGGTGGGCACCTTCACCAGCCCCCACCTCGAGCGCATCAACGAGCGGATCTGCGCCAACGGCGAGGCCATAGGTGACGACGATCTCGCCGACGCCCTGAGCGGGGTAGCCTCCGTCGAGGCCCTGTTGGAGGTGCGCCCGACGTGGTTCGAGATCCTGGCCGCGGCCGCCTTCCGGACCTTCGCCGACCTGCCCGTTGACGCGGCGGTGGTCGAGGTGGGCATAGGCGGCCGCTGGGACGCCACCAACGTGGTCGATGCCACGGTGGCCGTGGTGACCAACGTGGGGCTGGACCATGGAGAGTTCCTCGGTCCGACCAGAGCCGATGTGGCGGCCGAGAAGGCAGGGATAGTCAAGCCCGGGTCCACCCTGGTGCTCGGTGAGACGGACCCCGAGCTTTATCCCATCTTCGAGAGGGAGTCGCCGGCGCAGCTGTGGTGGGCCGGGCGGGACTACGCGGTCGAGTCCAACGAGCTTGCCGTCGGTGGGCGGCTCCTGGATCTGCGCACGCCGAAGGGCCACTACGACGAGGTCTTCCTCGGGTTGAACGGGCGACACCAGGGGTCCAACTTCGCCGATGCCGTGGTCGGCGCCGAGGCCTTCTTCGGGGCGCCGATCGAGCCGGACCTGGTGGTGGCGGCGGCTTCGGCGGTGCGCTCCCCGGGGCGCCTCGAGGTGGTGGGCCGTCGCCCCCTCGTCGTGCTCGACGGGGCCAAGAACCTGGAGGGTGCCAGGACGGCGGCCGCCGCGCTCGACGACTTCGGTCCGGTGGCATCGCGCATCTTGGTGGTGGGCATGCTGGCGGGGAAAGACGCGGCCGAGATGCTCGAGGCCCTGGACGGGGCGAGGGCACGCCTGGTGGTGGCGTGCCCCCCGCCGTCCCCTCGGGCCCAGCCGTCAGCGGTGGTCGCCGCCGCCGCTGCCGGACTCGGCAGCGCCACCGCAGAGGCGGAGTCGGTCTCCGAAGCCCTGGAGATCGCCCTGGCGGCCGCGGGCGTCGACGACCTCATCCTGGTCACCGGTTCGTTGTACGTCGTCGGGGCGGCAAGGACCGTGTTGGCGGGAAGGCTACGGTGACACCTCCGTGGATCGAACCCTCGTTATTGCCAAACCCGACGCCGTCGAACGCGGCCTGCTCGGCGAGATCGCCGGCCGCATCGAGCGCAAGGGACTGCGTATCGTCGCCTGCGAGCTCCGCCATCTCGACCAGGAGGTGGCTTCGCTCCACTACGCGGAGCACGAGGGCAAGCCGTTCTTCGCCGACCTGCTCGCCTTCATCACCCGGTCCCCGGTCCTGGTCATGGTCGTGGAAGGCCCGGGCGACACGTGGGCGATGGTGCGCGCCCTGATGGGCGCCACCAACCCGGCGGTTGCCCAGCCCGGCACGATCAGGGGGGATCTGGCCACCGAGACCAGCGAGAACCTCGTGCACGGCTCGGACGGACCCCAGGCCGCGGCCCGGGAGATAGAGCTGTTCTTTCCCGGCCTCGGGTCCCGCTGAATCGGGGGCCGGGTGGACTGCACGGTCGCTGACCACTAGCGTAGGGACGACCTCCAACCTCTTTGAGGAGGCCTTCCTCGCGTGCCCGACAAACGCTTCTCCTCCTTCCTCGGCCGGGATATGGCCGTCGACCTCGGTACCGCCAACACCTTGGTCTACGTTCGTGGTCGCGGCATCGTGCTCAACGAGCCGTCGGTGGTGGCGGTCAACATAAAGGACGACCGCCCCCTAGCCGTCGGGGTCGAAGCCAAGCGCATGATCGGGCGCACCCCGAGCCACATACAGGCCATCCGTCCTCTTCGCGACGGCGTCATCGCCAACTTCGACATCTGCGAGAAGATGCTGGCCTACTTCATCCGCAAGGTGCACCCCGGACGTTTCACCAAGCCCCGCATAGTGATCTGCGTCCCCTCCGGGATCACCGGAGTGGAGCAGCGGGCGGTCCAGGAAGCGGCGGAGTCGGCCGGCGCCCGTAAGCCCGCCCACATCATCGAGGAGCCCATGGCCGCCGCCATCGGCGCCGGCTTACCGGTTCACGAGCCCACCGGCAACATGGTCGTCGACATCGGTGGGGGTACCACCGAGGTGGCGGTGATCTCCTTGGGTGGCATAGTCACCAGCCAGTCGGTCCGCATCGGCGGCGACGAGCTCGACGAGGCCATCATCCAGTTCATCAAGAAGGAGTACAGCCTTGCCCTCGGTGAGCGCACCTCCGAGGAGATCAAGATCGCCCTGGGCTCCGCCTGCCCCCTCGAGGAGGAGCTCCACGCCGAGATCCGGGGACGTGACCTCATCACCGGGCTGCCGAAGACCATCGTCACCACCACCGAGGAGATCCGTGAGGCCATCGAGGAGCCGGTGTCGGCCATCGTGGACGCGGTGAAGGTCACCCTCGACAAGACCCCGCCGGAGTTGGCCGCAGACATCATGGAGCAGGGGATCGTGCTGACGGGGGGCGGTGCGCTGCTCCACGGCCTCGACGCCAGGCTGGCCGCCGAGACGGGCATGCCCATCATCATCGCCGACAACCCGCTTTACTCCGTGGCCATCGGCAGCGGACAGTGTCTGGAGGAGTTCGACGCGCTGAAGAGCGTGCTCATGTCGTCGAACACTCGCTGAGCGCCGTCAAACCTTGGCTGTCTACCGGCGAACCTCGCGTCCGCGCTACGTCGTGGCTGTGCTGGTGCTCGCCGCGATCACCTTGGTCACTCTCGACGCCCGCAGCGGCGGCAGCGGATTCCTGGGCTCGGTGCGTAGCGACACCCGTGCCGTCATAGACCCGGTAGAAAACGGCGCCCACAGCGTCCTGCAGCCCGTTGGCAACTTCCTGACCGGCGCAGCCGACTACGGGTCGCTCAAGCAGGAGAACCAGAGGCTGCGCAACGAGGTGGCGTCGATGGAGGCCACCCAGGCCCAGGTCCAAGCCACCGAAGCCCAAGCCGCCGAGGTCCTCGGCCAGGCGCACCTCGACTTCGCCGCCAATGTCCCCGACGTGGCCGCCCAGGTGATCGACCAAGGGGCGGCCAACCTCGAGAGCGGCTTCGAGATCAACCGTGGTACCGGCGCGGGGATCGCGGTCGGATACCCGGTGGTGACCGCCGGCGGCCTTATCGGAACCGTCACCGCGGCCACCAGGACCCACGCCACCGTGACCGTGCTCACCGATCCCACGTTCAACGTGGGCGTGGCCGTCCCCCACACCCCGGCGGTGGGCGCGGCGTCGGGCTACGGGCCGGGTGCCCCGCTACGGGTGGCCGACATCGCCAAGGGCACACCGCTGACAAAGGGCGAGGTCCTGTCCACGAGCGGCCTGCAGGGCGAGAAGTTCCCCCCCGGGATACCCGTCGGCCGGGTCGCCTCGGTATCGACGCCGAGCGGGGCGCTCCAAGAGATGGTGACCCTTTCGCCGCTGGTGGACCCCGGTCGGGTGTCCGCCATCGCCGTACTCGTCTGGTCCAGCCAGACCCCGGCCGGGTGACCCCGGCCGTCAAGGCCCGGCTTCGCCTGGCCGCCCTGCTCGTGGTCGGGTTCCTCGTCGAGGCGACCTTCGGTGCCGATCTACGCATCGCCGGGGTCGCCCCCGACATCATGCTCCTGCTGGTGATATGCGCCGGCCTCGCGGGGGGCCCCGAGCAGGGCGCGTTCGTGGGCTTCTCCGCAGGGCTGCTGGCCGACCTGCTCCTCACCGACACGCCCTTCGGGCTGTCGGCGCTGACCATGTGCTTGGTCGGCTTCGCGGTCGGCGTCCTGCGTTCCGCTGTGCTTCGGGAGGGGTGGGTCCTGACGCCGGCGGTGGCCTTTATCGCCACGGGCCTCGGCGTGGTCGCCTTCCTCGGCTTCGGAGACCTGGTGGGCCAGACCCAGTTGGCGGCGGAGGGCCGGGCCTGGCTGGTCAAGGTGGCCCTGGTTGAGGGCATCGACGCCGCCGTGTTGTCGATACCGGTGGCGTGGCTGGTGCGGCGGGCGTCGTCGGGGTCGACCGGGGCATCGCGTCTCAGCGGGGTCGGCGTACGCCTGGGCCCGAGCGGCCCTCTGAGCGGGGGACGGGGCCCGAGCGGCCCTCTGAGCGGGGCACGCAGCCCGAGTAGGACAAGGTGAACGCGCAGTCTCCGCAGGCCTCGGCGAGGGTGAAGCTGACCGTACTGGCGGTCGTCGTGGCCTGCCTGTTCGCCACCTTGTTCGCCCGCCTCTGGTTCCTCCAGGTCGTCAACGCCCCCACCGCCCAGGCCGCGGTGCAGACCAACGGCTACAAGACCATCTACACCGCCGCGCCCCGCGGGGAGATCCTGTCCTCCGACGGTGTCGTCCTGGCGGGCAACCGGATCTCCCAGGTGATAACCGTGGACCGCCAGACGGCTGGCGCCGACCCCGCAATGAAGAGCCGTCTGGCCGCCCTGCTCGGCATGACGGTCCCTCAGCTGACCACGGCCATCAACAACCTGCAGGTCAGCCCGTACGCGCCGGTGCCCGTGATCACCGACGCCAGCGCCCAGCAGATCCTCTACGTCAAGGAGCACCAGGCGCTCTTCCCCGGAGTGAGCGCCACCGAGGAGACCATCCGTGATTACAGCCCCCAGGGGGTGGCGGCGGCCAACATCGTCGGCTACACAGGCCAGATCAGCCAACGCCAGTACAAGTCGCTCCAGGCCAAGGGTTACCAGGCGAGCGACCTGATCGGCGAGGATGGTGTCGAGGCGAGCTTCGAGAGCGTGCTGCGAGGCCGCCCCGGTGTGGAGCGCCTCGCGGTCGACGCCAAGGGTGACGTACTCGGCGTGGTGAGCGACACGCCCCCCGTTTCCGGCGACAACGTGGTCCTGACCGTCAACGCCGCCGACCAGACGGCCGCGGTCACGAGCCTCGAGGCCGGCATCACCGCGGCGCGCCGGGTGACCGACGTCTACGTGAGCCACATCCGGTACCGGGCTCCGGCGGGTGCGGTGGTCATCCAGAACCCCAACAACGGCGACCTGCTCGCCTTGGCCACCGACCCCGACTACAACCCCAACGACTTCGTGGGCGGCATCAGCCAGGCCAAGTACGCGGGCTACACCAACCCGGCCAACTACTACCCCCTGACCGACCGGGCCATCGCCGGCGCCTACCAGCCGGGCTCGACCTACAAGCTCATCACCGCCACCGCCGGGCTCCAGACGGGGCTCATCACCCCCCAGACGATCTTCGACGACGTCAGGGGTGGCCTCCAGGTGGGCAACCGGTTCTTTGCCAACGACCAGGGAGCGGCCTACGGTCCGGTCGACCTGAGCAGGGCCATCACCGTGTCGGACGACGCCTACTTTTACAACATCGGCGCCCAGTTCTACCTCCAGTCGAAGAAGTACGGTCCCGACGGGCTGCAAAACGTGGCCAAGGCCTACGGGCTCGGGTCCAAGACGGGTATCAACCTTCCCAAGGAGGCGGCCGGTCTGGTCCCCGACGCCCAGGTGGTCAAGAAGGAGCACCAGCAGTACCCGAAGGCCTATCCCAACGGCACGTGGTATGAAGGCGACGCCGTGCAGACCGCCATCGGCGAGGAGCAGGACCTCGTCACCCCCCTCCAACTGGACAGCGCCTACGCCACCTTTGCCAACGGCGGCACCGTCTACACCCCCCAGATCGCATCCGCCGTCACCACCCCCGCCGGTAAGGCCGTGACCACCTTCGCTCCCAGGCCGGTGCGCCAGGTGGTCCTCACCCCCGCCGACCACGCCGCCATGCTCGCCGGCTTCGAGGGGGTCACGAGCAACCCGAAGGGCACCGCCTACTTCGACTTCCAGGGCCTTCCCATCCCGGTGGCGGGCAAGACGGGCACGGCCCAGGTCAGCAACAACAGCCTGATCGGCACGTCGGCGTACAAGCAGACCACGTCTGTGTTCGCGTCGTTCGCCCCCGCCCAGGCCCCCCAGTTCGCGGTTGACTGCTTCATCGAGCAGGCGGGCTACGGCGCCAACTCGGCCGGACCGGTGGTGCGCTCGATCTACAACCAGTTGTTCCACCAGCAACCTGGGCAGCCGGTCCTGGCCAACAACGGGGGGCATGACTAGTGACCACGGTCGGCTGGTCGGACAGCTTCTCCCGGTCGCGTACCACGAGTTGGGCGTCGTGGCGCCAGTTCGACGTGGCCCTCGCCGCCGTGACCGTCGCCGTCGCCGTGTTCGGCGCCGTCCTGCTCTACTACTCCACCCGCGTACAGCTCCAGGCCCAGGGTCTGTCGCCGACGTTCTATGCCAAGAAACAGGCGATCTATCTGGTCATCGGCGTGGTGGTGATGATGGCCGTCGCCGCCGTCGACTACCGCAGGTACCGGGACTGGGCGCCGGTGTTGTTCATCCTCACCGTCCTGTCCCTCGTCGCCGTGTTCGTGCTGGGCAGGAGCAGCAACGGGGCCGAGGCCTGGTTCCAGATCGGCTCGTACCAGCTCGAGCCCTCCGAGTTCGCCAAACCGACGCTGATAGTGGCCCTGGCCGCGTTCGTGGCCACGTTCAAGGGGCGCCTGCCGGGAAGGGCGCTCGGAGCGGCGCTGGTCTTGTCGGCGATCCCCCTGGCCCTGATCTACAAGGAGCCCGCCCTCGGCAGCGCCCTCGTGCTCGCCGTGGTGCTCGTCGCCATGCTCGCGCTGGGCGGTGCCCGCCCCCTGCATCTGGGGATCCTTGCCGTCGTCGCCGTGATCGGCGTCGGGGCCGTGCTCAACCTCGGCGTGCTCCAGAAGTTCCAGCAGGACCGGATCACGTCTTTCCTGTCGACGCCCAACCAGCCCAACGCCAAGTTCTTGGCGTCCAAGGCAGGGTCGTCTCGTTACAACGACGCGTATTCCAAGCAGGCGGTGAGTGACGGCGGCCTCCGGGGCAAGGGCCTGGGTCACGGCCTCATGACCAACCTCGGGGAGGTGCCATCCCAGCAGACCGACTTCATCTTCAGCGCCATCGCCGAGCAGGTGGGCCTCGTCGGCTCCGCCGTCTTGCTGATGCTGTTCTTGGTCATGACGTGGCGGACCTGGCAGGCGGCGATCCTGTCGCGCGACCAGATGGGGACGCTCGTATGCGTCGGCGTGCTGGCCCTGATGGCGTTCCAGGTGTTCGAGAACGTGGGCATGGCCATGGGGATCATGCCCGTGGCCGGCATCACGCTGCCCTTCGTCAGCTATGGCGGTTCGGCGATGGTGGCCGCCTTCGCCGCCATCGGACTGGTGCTCAACGTGCGCATGCACCGCTTCAACTGAGCCGGCTCCCACTGCCGGCGCGAAGGCGGCCGCTAGACTGGGGCCACTGATGGAGACGCTCTGGCCACAGATCGAACCGTTGCTGGCCCGCGTCCAGAAGCCGGCCCGCTACATCGGATGCGAGGACGGGGTCAGCGTCGCCCCTCCGGGGCCGGGCCGGGTGGCATGGCTCTTCGTCTACCCCGACACCTACGAGATCGGCTTGCCCAACCAGGGACTCCAGATCCTGTACGAGTTGATCAACGAGCGCGACGATGCCCTGGCGGAGCGTTCCTACGCACCGTGGCGGGACATGGAGGAGCAACTGCGCCGGCACGGGGTCCCCCTTTTCTCCGTCGACAATCACCGCGCCGCGGGCGACTTCGACCTGCTCGCGTTCAACTTGTCGGCCGAGTTGGTCTACACCAACCTGCTCAACTGCATCGACCTGGCCGGGGTCCCGGTGCGGGCCGTCGATCGCCGCCCGGAGCATCCCCTGGTGGTTGCCGGCGGCCATTGCACCTTCAACCCTGAGCCCCTCGCCGACTTCGTCGACGCATTCGTGATCGGCGACGGCGAGGAGGTCGTCGGCGAGATCACCGAGGTGGTGAGGGAGTGGAAGGTATCGGGGCGCACCGACGGGTCGCGCCACGGCGTCCTGCGTGAGCTGGCGTCCCTGACCGGCGTATACGTACCGTCGATGTACGAGGTGGCCTACGACGGGGGCGCCCTGGTCGCCGTCACCCCGCGTTACCCCGACGTGCCCGAGCGGGTGGACAAGCGCACCATCTCCGACCTCGCGGCGTGGCCCTACCCAAAACGCCAACTCGTTCCCCTGACCGAGGTCGTCCACGACCGGCTCAACGTGGAGATCTTCCGGGGTTGCACCAGGGGCTGCCGGTTCTGCCAGGCAGGCATGATCACCCGTCCCGTGCGCGAGCGCCCCGCTTCCCAGGTGCGCCAGATGGTCAGCGACGGCCTGGCCCGCACCGGTTACGACGAGGTCAGCCTCACTTCGCTGTCGAGCGCTGATTTCTCGGGTATCGACGAGGTCGTGAGCGGGATCGTCGACGACCCCGCGTGCATGGGCCAGGTCTCGCTCAGCCTGCCGAGCCTGCGGGTCGACGCCTTCACCGTCGGCATCGCCAGCCAGATCCAGAAGGTAAGGCGCACCGGCCTCACCTTCGCCCCCGAAGCCGGGACCTGGAGGATGCGCCAGGTCATCAACAAGCTGATCCGAGAGGAGGACCTCTACGGCGCCGTCGACTCGGCGTTCAGCCAGGGCTGGCGGCGGGTCAAGCTCTACTTCCTCACCGGGCTGCCGACAGAGAGCGACGAAGACACCCTCGGCATCGCCGCGCTCGCACGCCAATGCGTCGCCATCGGTCGCGGCTACGGAAAGAGCGTCTCGGTCGCCGCGTCGATCGGCGGCTTCGTCCCCAAGCCGCAGACCCCGTTCCAGTGGTTCGGCCAGGACACGGTCGCGTCCCTGCAGCACCGCATCGGCCTCCTGCGCGACGCGACCAAGCGGGACCGGGGCGTGCAGCTGCGCTGGCATGACCCCAGAGCCACCCTGGCCGAGGGCATCGCCAGCCGCGGCGACCGCCGGATCGGCGCGGTGATCGAGGACGTGTGGCGGGCGGGCGGCACGTTCCAGGAATGGTCCGAGTGCTTCGACCTCGACCGCTGGAGCGACGCCATGGCCCGTCACGCGCTGTCGGTCGACTGGTACGTCCACCGCCACCGCCACCGCGACGAGTTGCTGCCCTGGGCCCACGTCTCCGCCGGCCTGCACGAGGACTTCCTGTGGACCGAGTGGGAGGACGCGCTCGGCGCCGCGAGCCCGGCCGGCTCCGGAGGCCACCAGCCGAGCCCGGCCGGCTCCGGAGGCCACCAGCCGAGCCCGGCCGGCTCCGGAGGCCACCAGCCGAGCCCGGCCGGCTCCGGAGGCC
>DASZKW010000051.1:0-23203 GCA_035552775.1 Acidimicrobiales bacterium
CCATTCGCCGACCACCCGACGGCGCCGGAAACCCAGGTCCGAGCCTGGGCCGGCACCGTCAGCGCGCCACCAGCCAGTCATGCCAAACCCATCCCCGCTCAAACCTGCCGAACCGTTGCCATCCAAACCTGCCGGCAACACACCCTCGTCACGCGGCCGCGGGCCCTGCCACGAATCTTCAGATCGTCTGGCGCGTCCCCCGATGATCCCGTGACGTGGCTGTGGCCGACGACGGCATCGTCGCCGTTGCGTCAGGATTGCTTCCATCTGGGTAGTGACCAGCGGACCGGGGTCTGCGTGTCTCGTGCCGAGGAGAGGTGACGAAGTCGCTCACCCTCCGGCGCAGAGCTTGTTCTCGAGCGCTCGAGCCTCTATGTCCAACCGCCTCAGGAGGCCGGGGACTATCCGGCGCTCGGCACTGGGACCTATGAGCGGGGCTGCCACCACCAACTCGCCGTTCAACCGGCGAACGGCGCCGGTGTCGTTCACGACGAAGACGAAGTCGGCCGTGCCGTGCAGTGCCTTCGGGTGTGCTTCGGCGGCGAAACTGAGCCCTCCCTCGCCCGTCGGCAGGCTGACGTGCACCTTCTGGATCCATGCGAGCTGATTGGAGCCGAGCAATCGGCGGGCCACCACATCGAGGCTGCCCACGAACTCATAGCGGAGGACGAGCACGGCGGCGGGTCCATCGATGTGATGCTCGAGCACGTCGGGCGGGCTCAGATCGGGGAGGGCGAGAGCGACGTAGAAGCTGGGGTCCACCAGCAGGGCGGCGACCGCCTGGGGGGAGGCGTGAAAGCGGTGCTCGGCGTGGAAGCGCACAGGGCATCAGTATGGGGTTGCAATCGCGTACGATCGCGATGGAAATCGGAGAATTGCATGTGGTGCGGCTAGCCTCCTGGCCGGTGGCGCCTCATGACGCGGTCACGAACCAAGCTTTCTGGGACGACCGTTACCGGTCCAGCAGCGCGCTGTGGAGTGGACAGCCCAACCCCCACCTTGTCAGCGAGGCAGTCGACCTCGTCGCCGGGGTCGCACTCGACGTCGGCTGCGGCGAAGGCGCAGACGCCATCTGGCTGGCCGAGCGGGGCTGGCAGGTGACCGCTCTCGACCTGTCGACCGTCGCCTTGGAGCGGGGCGAAGCCCAGGCACTCGAACGCGGTGCCGACATGGCGTCACGGATCACCTGGCTCCACGCGGATCTCGGGGAATGGGTCCCACCCGCAGCCCGCTACGACCTGGTCTCTGTGCAGTTCATGCACCTACCGACCGAGCCGCGCCAGGCGCTGTTTCGCCGGCTTTCTGCCGCGGTGGCACCAGGCGGCTTCCTGCTGATCGTCGGCCATCATCCCTCCGATTTGCAAACCACGGCCAAGCGCCCCCGGTCAGCCGACCTGTTGTTCACCGCTGGCGACGTCGCCGCTGGGCTGGATGCACACGGCTGGGAGGTCATCGTGAGCGCGGCCCGCGAACGGGACGCGGTTGACCCAGACGGCCGGGCCGTCACGGTCCATGACGCAGTGCTGAGCGCCCGACGGCACGAATAGGACCGCCGGCGCTCTTGCCGAGTCGTCGGAGCTCGAGACCCGCGTTCTTACACGCGTAGTTGTAGAGTTACTCCGAACGTGGGTATGCTTTCTCTGTCGTTGGTGTTTAAGGGACGTTCCCGGTTTGCAGTTCGAGAGGTTGGCATCGTTGGCGACATCACAGCTCCCCTTCGACGACCAGAAAGCACCGCTTTACACCGTGGGCCAGGTGGCCGACATGCTGCGGGTGCAACCGGCGTTCCTGCGTCGCCTGGATACCGAGGAGGTCGTCCAGCCGGCTCGTTCCGCCGGTGGCCAGCGCCGGTACACCCGGGAGGAGATACGTACCGTTGAAAAGGCGGTAGGGCTCGCCGGCGAAGGACTGACTCTGGCCGGTATCCGTCGCCTCTTGGTGTTGGAGGACCAGGTTCGAGATCTTGAGCGCCGACTCGCCGACCGCGAAGAAGAAGAGTCGTCTCCCGAGTGATTGTCGTTCCTCTCGGAAGGAGGGTGCCGAAGTGCCAGAGTCCTTTGACGAGATGGGCGAAGAGCAACTGGCGGCGATCCGGGCACGTCTGGCCGAACCGCCGCCGCCGATTGCGCTCGCTGCCCGAAACCACGGGTTCACCCCGCTTGTCGAGTACCTTGCGCTCCTTCAGGAGGATCGCATCGCGCTCGTAGACGAGGTCGATCGCCTGCGAGCAGAAATTGTCGGGGAAGCAGACGGACAGAGTCCTGCCACCGGTGCCAGCTCAGCAGGCGCCGGTTGAAGAGTCTGAGCCGTGCGGGTAGCCCGGCAACGCCAGTTGGTCGATCGGGACGCCGGTAGCGGCGACGACGCGAGCGAGCGGGTCGGCGCCGGCGTCTTCGGGCACCCGCAGGACCAGCACCGCGGCATCATCGTCCAGGTCACCGGCCGCGTAGGCGGGAGCCGCGGCCATGACCTCATCGGCCACCTCGGCTGCGTGGCCGGCACCGGAGCAGCCTTCGAGCAGCGCCAACAGGCGTTCCTCGCCGAAGACCGTGCCGTCGGCTCGGCGGGCCTCGGTGATCCCGTCGGTATACATGGCGATGAAGTCACCCGGGCCGAGGCCGATCCGCTCGTCGGCACCCTCGAAGTCGGTGAACATCCCTAGCGGGAACGCCGTCGGACCCAGCGGGCTGACGTGACCCGACGCCCTGACCACGACGGGGAGCGGATGGCCGGCGTTGGCCACCGTGATCCACGCCCCGCACACGTCGAGCTCGAGGCGAGCGAACATCACCGTGCAGAAATGGTCGTCCTCCTGGCTGTCCTCGACCAACGCCGCGTTCACGGCGCGAAGCACGTCACTCGGCCGGAAGTTGTGAACGGCCGCCGCCCGGATCGTCCAGCGGGCCATCGCGGCCAGCGACGCCGGGGCGGCCCCCCGCCCGCAGGCATCCCCGAGGACGACCCCCCAGTCGTTGGCCCCGAGGCGGAATACGTCGAAGAAATCACCACCCACTCGCAGCCCCGCTTCGCCGGCCATAAAACGCGCGGCGATCTCCATACCGGGCACCGTGGGTGGCTTCGGCGGCAGCAGGCTGGCTTGCAGGGCATCGGCTATTTGTTCGGCTTCTCGTGTTAGCTGGGCGTGCGCGGCCACGGTTCGCCGGGCGGCCAGCCGCAACTCGAGATCGTCCATGACCAGGGCAGCAAGGTCCTCGAGGCTGGCCGTGTCCACCGCCGTGATCTGGCGGGGTTCAGTGTCAAGGACGCACAGGGTGCCGAGGTTGAACCCGTCGGCGGTCGACAGGGGCACACCGGCGTAGAAGCGGAAGCCTGAGGGCCCCGCGACCAGCGGGTTGGCCAACGTGCGCGGGTCGCTGGCCGCGTCGTTCACGATCCAGGGACCATCCTGCAAGATCGCCGAGGCGCACAGGCCTGGATCGCGCCCGACGTGGTCGACACCGACGAGCCCGTGATGAGACTTGAACCAGATTCGGTCGGTATCCACGATGCTCACTATGGCGACCGGCACCCCCAGGATACGGGCTGCCAATGCAGTGATCCTGTCGAAGGTACCGTCAGGGGGCGTATCGAGGATCTCGTAACGGCGCACAGCTTCGATCCGCGAGGATTCATTGGGGTGCCGGAACTGGTTGGCTGGCCGAAGCTCCTCAACGTCTGTCATCCGTTCCGCTCCCCTGGGCGCCCTCCGCCCCGACTCCATATTACGGCGCCGGTAACCCACACTCCAGATGTGCATCCGGAGGTGCCAGGGAAGCGTCTCACCTTCATGCCCGGACCTCACACAACCGGCTTCGCAGATCGTTAGCTGGGAGAGATGACGCGTCCGTTCGAGGAGATTGTAGCCGAGCACGGCCTTGTGGTGATGCGGGTACTGCGTTCTGTGCTCGGCTTCGACGACGCAGACGACGCCTGGTCCGAGACCTTCATTGCCGCGATGCGGGCATACCCCGATCTGCGACAAGGCAGCAATATCCGGGGTTGGCTGGTTACCATCGCCCACCACAAGGCAATCGACCAGATCCGCAAGACCAACCGGTCCCCCCGTCCGAGGGACGGGCTGCCCGACGTGGCGATAGACGATGACCTGGCCGAGCACGGTCACGCGGGCCTCCGAGCGGCGCTGGCGAGGCTGCCGCCCAAGCAGCGCGGCGCGGTCACCTACCGGTACCTCGGGGACCTCTCCTACGCGGAGGTCGCAGCGCTGTTGGGGAGCAGCGAGGAGGCAGCACGGCGCTCCGCCGCTGACGGCATCGCCAATCTTCGCAAATGGCACAGGTTGGAAGGAATTGGAGAACGGAGATGAAGACGTTGGACAGCCGCCAAGACGATCAGATCGTCGATGAGATCCACGCCGCGTTCGCGGGTGGCGAGATCGACGGTACCGGCCCGCTCCGCACCCGCCTGAGCGACAGGGCCGACGAGGAAGGCTTGCTCGATGTCGCCTACCGCACCGTGGACAGTCCGTTCGGGCCACTGCTCGTCGCCGCCACGCCCCGCGGCGTGGTGCGCATAGCGTTCGATAGCGAGGGTCACAGCTCGGTCCTGGGCCGCCTCGCCGCCCAGGTGAGCCCCCGAGTCCTTCTCGCCCCGCGCCGTCTCGAGGTGATCGCCCGCCAGTTGGCGGCGTACTTCGCGGGGCGCCTGCGGGCGTTCGACGTGCCCGTCGACCTGCAGCTGGCCCAGGGTTTCCGTCGCACCGTCCTTGATCACCTGCGCGACATCCCCTACGGCGCAACCGAGAGCTACGCGGCGGTGGCTGCCGCAGCCGGCAGGCCGTCCGCGGTACGCGCCGCGGGGGGAGCGTGCTCCAACAACCCGATCCCGCTGGTGGTCCCGTGCCACCGCGTCGTTCGCAGCGACGGGACGATTGGCCAGTACCGGGGTGGCAGCAAAGCAAAAGAGATCCTTCTCGCCTTGGAGCGGGCATGAAGGCCGAGAGGTACCCGCTCAGCTGGCGCTGGCGTGGGCGGCGAGAGCACGGACGGTCGACGACGAAATCGGCGAGCGGCCTGTCCACGCCCACGACAGCCGCCTGAGAGCGTCGGTGAATGCCCCAACCCCGGCCGGGTCGCGGCCAATGCGGGCGACGTGTGCGAGGGTGCGGCGCAGAGCGAGGTGCGCAGGTAGGTAGCGCCAGCCGACCATCAACGCGTTGCGTGCCTGGAGGCGCGAGCGCCTCGCCGGTTCACGCGCTCCGTACGGGTGGTGGCGGACCACCGCTTCGGGCGCGTAGACAAGGCGCCAGCCGGCGCTGGCAAGGTTGAGCCACAACGCCTCCTCCTCTCCTCCGACGAGCAACTGGGGGTCGAAGCCGCCGGCGGCAAGGAACCGGGCCCGGTGCACGAGAGCCCCGCAGGCAAGGAATCCGATGACGGACCGCCGGCCGTCCGGGCGCGGCCTTCCGGCCGAGTCGAGCGGGCCCCGGGCCATGAGGGCCGAAGTCGGGTCGAGTGCCGCCTCAGGCCCAACCAGGATCCGGGCCGCGACCAGCGCAGTGAGCGGGTCGGCGCGCATCACCGACACGGCGGCGGGCAGGGCGCCCGGGTCCCACCACGAGTCGTCGTCCGCAAACGCGACGTAGGGCGTGCGGGCTTGGCGGGCACCGACGTTGCGGGCGGCGCCACCGACGTTGGTGGGCAGCTCCAGGATCTCCACGTCCGGGTGGGCGTGGCGCAGGTCGCCGACGGCGCTGACCGTGGAGGCGTTGTCCACGACAATTATGCGGGGTTTCTCGGGCAACGCTTCTAGCCGGTCGACGGTGATGGCAAGCGACGACGAGCGATCCCGGGTGGCGATGACCACTGTCACGAGACGGCTTAGAGCCGAGGCGCCCACTTTTTCCCTCCTCCGCCGGAACCAACGCGGACTGGGTCGTCCTACCCCAGCCCGTCTTCCCGCACGCCCGCCCGGCCACCGATGTAAGTTTTCTGCAGGTAGTTATCTTCAGGTGTTTACCTTCTGCCCCTGCGGGTAGTGGTGACTCGCCTCGAGGCCGTGCGCCGTCCGGACACTATGACGGGAGGGAATAATGGCGGTAGTCCTCGGCCTCAACGCCGTGTTTCATGATCCTGCCGCCGCCGTCGTGGTCGACGGCCGGGTCGTTGCCGCCGCCGAGGAGGAGCGCTTCAGCCGGCGCAAGCACGGCAAGCGTGCCGTACCGTTCTCGACCTGGGAACTCCCCGAGGCCTCGGCAGGATGGTGTCTCGAGAAGGCCGGCCTGAGCGAGTCGGACGTCGACGCCGTCACCTACTCGTACGACCCATGGCTCGTCGACGACCACGGCGTGGACGCGACGGCCGGTCCCATCACGCGAGACGACTGGGAAGCGCTACGGACCTTGTACGCCCGCATGGCCCCGTCCTTCATCCGCTCGGCACTGCCAGGCATCGAGGAGGAGCGGGTGGGATTCGTCGCCCACCACGTGGCCCATGCCGCATCGGCTTACCTGGCTGCTCCCTATCCCGACTCGAGTGTCCTCGTCCTCGACGGTCGCGGGGAGACGGCATCACACCTTGCTGGCCGCAGTGTCGCCGGCGACCTGGAGGTCTTCTGCGCCCAGCAGCTTCCCCACTCGCTTGGGCTCATGTACGAGGACCTGACTTCTCACCTGGGCTTCCTTCGCTCGTCCGACGAGTACAAGGTCATGGCCATGGCGGCCTATGCCGAACCGAAATGGCTGCCGGAGTTCCAAGACCTGATTCGTGTCACCGAGGACGGCGGCTTCGTGGTGGAGCCAATCGACTGGGCGTCGTTCGTGGCCGCTCGCCACGACGGCGATGACTGGTCGCTCGATCATGCCGCGCTCGCCAGCAGCGTGCAGACCCGCCTCGAGGAGGTGATCGTGGCCCTGGCCCGTTGGCTGCACGACCGTACGGGTGACCGCGTGCTCACCATGGCGGGTGGCGTCGCTCTCAACTGCGTGGCGAACACCCGTCTTGCCGTCGAGGGTCCTTTCGACGAGGTGTGGGTGCAACCGGCGGCGGGCGACGCGGGAACCGCCCTCGGGGCTGCAATGTGGCAGGCGCACCGCATGGGCGACCGGGTCGAGGCCATGACGACGCCGGCCCTGGGCCGGGGCTGGGACGACGCCGACCTCGAACTGTGCCTGATGGATGCCCGCCTCGCCTACGAACGTCCAGCCGACCTGGCGGACACCGTCGCCGAGGTGCTGGCCGGCCACGGCGTGGTTGCCTGGTACCAGGGGCGCAGCGAGTACGGGCCCCGCGCCCTCGGACACCGCAGCCTCCTCGCCAACCCGGCTCGGCGCGACACCCTCCGCAAACTGAACGACATCAAAGGCCGAGAGCAGTTCCGGCCCGTGGCCCCGATGGTCATGGCCGAACGCGCCGCCGATGTCTTCGACGGTCCGTTGCCCAGCCCTTTCATGCTTTTCACCCATCAGGTGCGGCCCGGTTGGGCCGAGCGCATACCGGCGGTCGTTCACGTGGACGGCTCTGCCCGGGTGCAGACCGTCGATGCGGCTGCCGAACCGCTGGTCCACCGCCTGCTGTCGGCCTTCGAGCGCCGGACCGGTCTGCCCGTGGTGGTCAACACGAGCCTCAACACGGTCGGCCGTCCCATCGTCGACCACCCTCGCGATGCCCTCGAGTGCTTCGGGTCGACGCCCGTCGACATGTTGGTCCTCGGCCCGTTCGTCCTCCGGCGCCCGGCGGCCGGCGTGGCGTGATGGCCGAGCGTCAGAGGTTCGCGGTGGTGATACCGACCGTCGGTCGGCCCTCGCTGGGGACCCTCCTCGCCTCGCTCAGCCGGTCCGCGCCGCATACGCCCGACGAGATCATCGTCGTCGACGACCGGGATGAGCGTTGTCCCGCTCTCGCGGTGACGGCGGGCGATGTGAAGCTGCGGATCCTCACCAGCGGGGGGAGGGGCCCGGCAGCGGCACGCAACGTCGGTTGGCGGGCAACCGAGGCGCCGTGGGTGGCCTTCCTCGACGACGACGTCGAGCCGCTCACCGGATGGGCGGCGAGGCTCGCTGCCGACCTGTCGGCGCTGCCCCAAGAGGTCGCCGGCAGTCAGGGGCGTATCGCCGTTCCCCTACCTGTTCACAGGCGCCCGACCGACTGGGAGCGAAACACCGCCGCTTTGGAAGAGGCCTGCTGGGCGACCGCCGACATGGCCTACAGGCGCGACGTGCTCGAGGAAATCGGAGGATTCGACGAGCGGTTCCCCCGAGCCTTCCGGGAGGACGCAGACCTGGGCCTGCGGGTGTGTGCCGCCGGTTACCTGATCGTTCGCGGCGAGCGGCGGGTGTGCCACCCCGTTCGCACGGCGCCCCCGACGGTGAGCATCCAAGCCCAGGCGGGCAACGCCGACGACGTGTTGATGTTGGCCCTGCACGGTCCAGGCTGGCGGACTCGGGCCGCCGCCGAGGGCGGCAGGACCGGCCGGCACCTGCTCACCACGGCGGCCGGCGCCCTGGCCGCCATCGCCGCCCTCGCCGGCCGGCGCCGGTCAGCGGCGGCCGCCGCCACCGGTTGGGCGCTCGGCACCGGCGAGCTGGCCTGGGCGAGGCTGCGTCCTGGCCCGAGAAGTCCCGGCGAGCTGGTCACCATGGTCGCCACCTCTCTGGTTCTACCGGCCGCGGCGACCCGACATTGGCTGGCCGGGTGGTTGCGCCTACCCCGCCTGCTGGCGAGGGGGTCCCCCGGCCCGCTTGGCCCCGCCCGCAATCCGCTGGCCTTGGCGCCGGCACTGTCGTTTTTCCCCACCGGTCGGCGCATCCGCCCCGGTCCAGCCGATCCGAGTTGGTCGGCCGAGGCCGTGCTCTTCGACCGCGACGGCACCTTGGTGGTCGACGTACCGTACAACACCGACCCGGCGCTGGTGGCTTTGATGCCCGGTGCCCGCCAAGCGGTGCGTCGTGCCCGCCAAGCGGGTCTGCGGACCGGCGTGGTGACCAATCAGAGCGGTGTCGGGACCGGCCGCATAACCCCCGACCAGTTGTTGGCTGTCAACAGGCGCGTCGAGGAGCTCCTCGGGCCCTTCGACACTTGGGCGGTATGCACGCACCGGCCGGACGAGGGATGTGGTTGCCGCAAGCCGTCGTCGGGGCTGATCGAGTCTGCCGCCGCAGCCCTCGGCGTGGCGCCGCAGCGGTGTGCGGTCATTGGCGACATCGGCGCGGACATGAAGGCGGCCCAGGGCGCCGGCGCGCGGGGCGTGCTGGTGCCGAGTCGCTCCACGCGCCGCCCCGAGCTCGCTGCCGCGAGGGCGGTGGCGCCCGACCTGTTGCGCGCCGTGGACTACGTGCTGGCGGGAACGTGCTGACCCCCGGGGCGACCGGGGCAGAGGAGTCGGTGCCCATCCGGCCGGCTGCAGGCCACGTACTGATCGTCCGGACCGACAACGTCGGCGATGTACTCATGTCGGGCCCCGCGACTCGGGCGGTCGCCGCTTCGGCTCGCCGCGTCACCTACCTGGCGAGTCCTCAGGGTGAAGCCGCCGCACGCCTGTTGCCGGGTGTCGACGCGGTGGAGACGGCGAGCATTCCGTGGATCGACGCCTGTCCGGCGACCGCGGACTGGGACTTCGTGTTGGGGACCGTCGGCCGCCTCCGTTCGCTGGCGGTGGATGAGGCAGTGATCCTGACCTCTTTTCATCAGAGCCCGTTGCCGATGGCGCTACTCCTGCGCGCTGGCGGCGTGGGCGCGATAGTGGCGAACAGCGTCGACTTCCCCGGCTCCCTGCTCGACGTGCGGGTACAGGCCGACGACGACCTGCATGAGGTCCGTCGGGGGTTGGCCATCTGCGCCGCCGGGGGTTTCACGCTCGGTGAGGGGGACGACGGGCGTTTGGAGGTGGTCTTGGGCGACGGCGCCGGCGTACCCCCCGAGGTTCCTCCGCAGCCCTACGTGGTGGTGCACCCGGGCGCCTCGGTCCGGGCGCGCGCTTGGGCCCCGGACCGGCTGGCCGACGCCATCGGGGCGCTGGTCGCAGCCGGCCGTCGGGTGGTGGTCACCGGGGGGCCAGGGGAGCGGGCCCTGACCCGCGCCGTGGCCGGCGACCGGCACGATGTGGTCGACCTGGGCGGGCGCACCGATCTGGCCTCCCTCGCCGCTGTCTTGGCCGGCGCCGACGCCGTCGTCGTCGGCAACACCGGTCCCGCTCACCTGGCTGCGGCGGTGGGCACGCCCGTCGTCAGCCTGTACGCGCCGACCGTACCCGCCTGCCGCTGGCACCCGTGGATGGTCCCGCACCGGCTCCTCGGCGACCAGGGAGTCGTGTGCGCCGGCTGTCGGGCTCGGGACTGCCCCGTGCCCGGCCATCCATGCCTCGGGCGGGTGACGTCGCGCGACGTGGTGGCGGCGGTTGACGAGCTCGCCGGCGCTGCCCTAGTGGCGGAGGTCCTGAGGTGAGGGTGCTGTTGTGGCACGTCCACGGGTCCTACACCACCGCCCTGGTGCAGGGTCCGCACACCTATCTGCTCCCCGTCACCGCCGATCGTGGGCCCGACGGGCGCGGGCGCGCCCGCACGTGGGACTGGCCGGACTCAGTACTGGAACTGAGCCCCACCGAGATGGGCGGCGCTGACGTCGATGTCGTGGTCCTCCAGCGGCCGGAGGAGTTGGACGGGCTGGCCGAGGACTGGCTCGGCCGGCGCCCCGGTCGGGATCTTCCTGCCGTCTACCTCGAGCACAACGCCCCGGAAGGGGCCGTGAACGCCATGCGGCATCCCGCGGCGGACCGCCCGGGGATCGTCGTGGTCCACGTCACCCACTTCAACCGGCTGTTCTGGGATACCGGCGCGGCGGAAACCGTGGTGATCGAGCATGGCGTGGTCGACCCCGGCCACCGCTACACCGGTGAGCTCGAAAGGGCAGCGGTGGTGGTGAACGAGCCCGTGCGGCGGGGTCGGGTGACCGGCACCGACCTGCTGTCCATGTGCCGGGAGGCATTACCTCTGGATCTTTTTGGGATGGCTTCGGAGGCGCTGGGCGGCAGTGATCTGACCCAGCCCGAGCTTCACGCCGAGTTGCCGCGCCGGCGGGTGTATCTGCACCCGGTGCGCTGGACCTCGCTCGGTTTGAGCCTGATCGAAGCCATGCACCTCGGTATGCCGGTGGTGGCACTTGCCACCACCGAGGTGGTCGAGGCGGTTCCCGCCGGAGCTGGCGTGGTGACCAACAGCCTGGAGCGGATCGTCGAGGCGTTGCGGCACTTGGGGCGCGAGCCCGAAGAGGCCATGTCGATGGGCAAGATCGGCCGGTCGGCAGCCTTGGAGCGCTACGGGCTCGACCGTTTCCTTCGCGACTGGGATCGGCTGCTAGTCGAGGTCACCCGATGAAGGTGGCGATGGTCTCCGAACACGCCAACCCTCTGGCTACTCTCGGTGGGGTCGACGCCGGCGGTCAGAACGTCCACGTGGCGGCGTTGGCCACCGAGCTCGGCCGCCAGGGGATCGAGGTGGTCGTCTACACCCGCCGCGACAGCACCCGCCCCGAGCAGACCGTGGCACTCGCTCCGGGGGTCACGGTCGACCACATCTGCGCTGGGCCTGCCCGCCCCGTCCCCAAAGACGAGCTCGTGCGGTGGATGCCGGCGTTTGCGCGCGAGCTAGCCGGCCGGTGGACCGGCAATGCCCCCGATCTCGTCCACGCCCATTTCTGGATGTCGGGACTCGCCTCCTGCCAGGCATCCCGCCCGCTCGGGATACCCGTGGTTCAGACCTTCCACGCCCTCGGAGTGGTCAAGCGCCGCCATCAGGGAGCGAAGGACACCAGCCCAGCCCGCCGCCTGCGTGTCGAGCGGCTCCTTGCTCGGGGCGTGGACCACATTGTGGCGACCTGCTCGGACGAGGTCTTCGAGCTGCGCCGTCTGGGTGCCGACGGTCGCAGGATCAGCGTCGTGCCATGCGGTGTGGACCTGGCCCGCTTTCACCCGGGCGGTCCGATCGCGCCCCGGGCGCCTGGTCGGCACCGCCTCGTAGTGGTGGGCCGACTGGTCGAACGCAAAGGGATCGCCGATGTGATCGCCGCGCTCGGTCGTCTGCCGGAAACCGAGATGGTCGTCGCCGGCGGCCCCGCTTATGCGGATCTCGAACGCGACACCGACGTCCGCAGGCTGCGCGCCATCGCCGCCGAGCATGGTGTCGCCGGTCGGGTCACGCTCCTCGGCCGGGTGGGCCACCAGGCCATGCCGGCGCTGCTGCGGTCTGCCGATGTCGTCGTGTGCGTGCCGTGGTACGAGCCGTTTGGCATCGTGCCTATAGAGGCCATGGCTTGCGGGGTCCCGGTGGTGGCGTCGGCGGTCGGCGGTATGATCGACACGGTCGTCGACGACGTCACCGGAGTCCATGTCCCCGCACGCGCCCCTGTCCCACTGGCGGCCACCTTGCGTCGCCTCCTGTGCGACCCCGACCTGCGCCGGCGTCTCGGCGAAGCGGGTGCCGCCCGGACCCGCAGCCGTTTTGGATGGGAGCGGGTGGGGCGCGCCACCGCGGACGTCTACTCGGATCTCCTCGGGATCCGGCGTTCCCGCCGCAGCGAGGCGCGCCGGTGACCGTCCGACCCACTTCCTCCGAGCACCTCCAGACCACCCTGGACGCCATGCAGGCGCTCGGAACCGAGTTCGACCGCCTCGAGCGGTGGGGCGCACAGATCGCGACGGTTCTGGCCGCCGGCGGCCGGCTTCTGGCCGCCGGCAACGGGGGGAGCGCCGCCCAGGCGCAGCACCTGACCGCAGAGCTGGTCGGCCGCTACCTCGGCGACCGCCGTCCGCTGTCGGCCATAGCCCTTCATGCCGACACGTCATCGGTGACCGCCATCGCCAACGATTTCGGTCGAGATGCCGTATTCGCCCGCCAAGTCGAAGCCCACGGGCGACCCGGTGACGTCCTGATCCTGCTGAGCACGTCCGGTCGAAGCAGCAACATCCTGGCTGCGGCGGCAAGCGCCGACCGGGTCGGGCTCACGGTGCTCGCTCTGACCGGGCCCAGACCCAATCCCCTGGCTGACTGCTGCGACGACCTCCTCGCCGTGCAAGCGCGCTCCTCCGCCGGTGTCCAAGAGGTCCATCTGGTGGCCCTGCATCTGGTATGCAACGCCGTGGACGCCGCCCTGGAAGGCGATGGCGTGGTGGGCCACGGACATGTGGTGGCCCAATGATCGGACGCGGCGGGATCGTCGTGATCGGTGACTCCCTGGTCGACCGCGACGTGGAAGGTCGCGCCGATCGCCTGTGCCCGGACGCGCCGGCGCCCGTTCTCGACGAGCTGGAGACGACCAGCCGACCCGGAGGGGCGGCACTGGCCGCCGCCATCGCCTCCGCGGAGGGCGCCGCAGTCACCCTCGTCACCGCCATCGGTGCCGACCCTGCCGGTGACGACCTGCGCAGGATGCTTAGCGAGTGCGACGTGGCGGTCGTGGACCTTGGCCTGGCCGGACCCACACCCGAGAAGATCCGCCTTCGTAGCGGAGGCCGGGTCCTGCTTCGCCTTGACAGGGGAGGACCCCCTCCCGCAGTGGGATCCGTGGCTTGTTGGCGCCCGCGATCGGGCGATGCCCCCGGCGCCGTCCTGGTATCGGATTACGGCCGGGGTATCACGGCCGAGGCCTCCGTCAGGGACCTCGTGGTTGAACTCGGCGTTCCGGTCGTCTGGGATCCCCACCCCCGGGGAGCTTGCCCGGTCCCGGGGACCAGAGTCGTCACGCCCAATCGCTCCGAGCTGCCCGGTTCGCCGATCACCGCCGGCCTCAGCGAAGTCAGCGCTGCCGCTGGTAATGCCCTGCTCGAATGGGGCGCCCGCGGCATCGCCGTGACCCTTGGCGCGGGAGGAGCACTGCTGGTCGATGGTGACGGGCCGCCGCTGGCGGTGCCCACTCCAGCGGTGGACGGTGGTGACACGTGCGGAGCTGGTGACTGCTTTGCCGCGGTGGTTACACGATGCCTGTCGGGGGGCGCTCTGGCATCCGAAGCTGTGATCGAGGGGGTCCGAGCTGCCAGCGCGTTCGTCGCCTCCGGAGGCGCCGGGGCATGGATACCCTTGCGTGGCTCTCCGGCGCAGGCGTGCCAGGTTTCCGGGGGCGCAGGACATGACCGCCCGATGCCCTTGCAGCGGTTCTCGGAGGGGGCACCAGACGCCAGGGGCGGCGCGGCCGTGGCCCACGCCGGCCACGGCCGCCAGACGGTCGTGGCGACGGGGGGTTGCTTCGACATCCTCCACGCCGGCCACCTCCACCTGCTGGAGGCGGCCGGCGCTCTTGGGGACCGCCTGGTCGTCCTCGTCAACTCCGACAGCTCGATTCGGCGTCTCAAGGGACCCGACCGTCCCGTGGTTGCCGAGGCCGACCGCGTCGCCATGCTCGAGGCGCTGGCGTGCGTGGACGCCGTCGTAGTCTTCGATGACGACACCCCGGCGCCGGCATTGCGCCGGCTGCGCCCTGATGTGTTCGTGAAGGGTGGTGACTACAGCGGTCGACCGCTGCCCGAGGCGGCGGTGCTCGCCTCCTGGGGCGGTCAAGCGGTGGTCGTCCCCTACCTGGCCGGCCGGTCGACGACTGGCCTGCTACGCCGGGTGGCAGCCGAGCAGACACCCTCCGGGTGATCTCGCTCGCGGATGGCGGCCGGGGGCGCCCTCTTCTGGTGGTGCTCAGGGCGCTCAAGCTCGGCGACTTCCTCACCGCCGTCCCAGCGCTTCGGGCCCTGCACGACGAGTTTCCCGACCATCGGCGGGTGCTCGCCGCGCCTGGGTGGCTGGCGCCCCTGGCCAAGCACGCAGGCTCGATCGACGCCTTGAGCCCGACGCCCGGGCTGGTCCCCCTCGACCCTCGCCTGGCCGATCCCGAAGTCGCTGTCGACCTCCACGGTCGTGGCCCCGGCTCCCAGCCCTTGCTCCTGGCCCTGCGGCCACGCCGGTTGATCGCGTTCGCCCATCCTGAGGTTCCCGCCACGGCCGGGGGCCCCAAATGGCGCCGTTCCGAGCACGAGGTGGCGCGGTGGTGCCGTCTCCTTGTCGAGAGTGGCATACCCGCTGACCCTGGCCGCCTGGACCTGGCGACGCCCGCCCGAACGGTCCCGGCGTGGGTGAAGGGCGCAACCCTCATCCACCCGGGAGCGGCCAGCGCGGCGCGCCGGTGGCCCGCGACGCGGTACGCGGCAGTGGCCCGGGCCGAACAGCGCCGGGGCCGGGAGGTCGTCGTCACCGGAGGTCCCGGTGAGGCGGACCTCGCCACCCGTACGGGACGCCTCGGCGCTGTACCCCCCGACCGGGTCGTCTTCCAAGGTCTGGGCCTGCTCGACCTTCTCGCACTGGTGGCATCGGCGGGTCGGGTGGTCTGCGGCGACACCGGCGTGGCTCACGTCGCCACAGCCGTCGGAACTCCGTCGGTGGTGCTGTTCGGCCCCGTCCCCCCCGGGCAGTGGGGGCCGCCCGCCGACAGGCCCTGGCATCGCCCGCTGTGGGCCGGCCGGCGAGGAGATCCCCACGGCGCGACGGTCGACGCCGGACTGCTGCGCATCAGTCCCGACCAGGTGATCACTGCTCTGGAGGAGCTTCCCTGCCGCGCCGGCGGCGCCGGCAAAGCGGGGGCGCCGTCGGTGGTGAGGGCGCCGACGGTGGCTAGCGTCACCTAGGTCCTCTCCCCGGCCACTACGATGGCCTGGAGTTCAGTCCCTTCAGCTCTTCGCCTCCGGGGAACGAGATTGGCTCCCGACGCGAATTGAGTTGACCATGGCTGTACCCACCGAAGGTCACGAGAGCCTCATCGCCCTCGCCGGCATCCTCGTAGCCGAGCAGAGCCTGGAGAAGACTCTCGGCCAGGTGCTGGACCTGGCCTGCGCGGCCATGCCCGGGGGTGACCTGGGCGGGGTCACCCTCTTGGAGCGGGGAGGGCCAACCACGGCGGTGGCCACGAACGAGGCCGCCCTGCGGATCGACATGCTCCAATACGCCATCGAGGCCGGTCCTTGCCTCGACGCTTACCGTAATCAGACCCTGTATCGGATCGATGACACCGACGACGACGAGCGGTGGCCCGAGTTCGTCCGGGTGGCGGCCGAGATCGGCGTCGGTTCCACCCTGTCGCTGCCCCTTGTCGTCGCCGGCGACGGCATGGGTGCGCTGAACATTTACTGCCTGCATACCAACGGTTTCTCCGACGCCGACGAGGTCAGCGGACTGGCATTCGCATCGTATGCTTCGGTGGCATTGGCCAACGCCCGGGTGTTCTGGCGGACCCAGGCCCTGGCCTGTCAACTCCAGGAGGCGTTGACCACCCGCGGGGTGATCGAGCAGGCCAAGGGAATCTTGATTGCGCAGCAGGGCTGCTCGCCCGCCGCGGCGTTCGACCTCCTGGTCCGCGCTTCCCAGCGCAGCCACACCAAGCTGCACGACGTGGCGGTCCAGCTCGTCGAACGGGCCCGCTCGGGCAGCGACGACAACCGCAGCGACGACAAACACCGGCAAATTTGATCCGCTCACACTTGTAGCCCTGACGACCTAGGCTGGCGTCGGCAGCTGAGCAGCCAGCTGGGAGGATTCCTCCGTGCTGGCATCCCTCGTGCAACGTCGGCGGGTCCCGGTTCGCCGAGCCAACTCGTTGCTAGAGGTAAGCGTGGTGCAAGGTCAACCGAGGCCGTTCTCGGTCGAAGTCGAGTGGACCAGCGGGGTGCCTGTCGTAGCCGTTTGTGGCGAGGTCGATATCGCTACGGTCCCCTACCTCGAAGAGCAGTTGAACGAACTTGTGGACAAGGCGCCCCCCCAGGTGGTCCTCGACTTGGGGGAAATGGACTTCATCGACTGTGCGGGCGCGGCGGTGATCGCCCGCGCCCGCCGACGCCTGCCGGATCAGGAGTGCGAGGTGGTCCTGCGCTGCCCCAAGCCACTGGCGCAACGTATCTTCGAGCTGACCGGTCTCGACGGCTCCTGCGTGATCGAGGCTGCGCCAGAGCCGGCGACGGGACCGACGTCAGCGGATGGCTGAGAGCGGCAGCAGGGGCGCCAGTTGGGCCGCAGTGGGCTCACTGCAGCAGAACCACGCCTCGGTGAGACGGGCCCGCTCGCCGGCAGGACCCCTGGATATTGCACCCGTCTTCGGCCCGGTGCGAGACGTCCTCGCGTCCGTGCGGATCAGGGCGTCGATCTCCTCGAAGGTCGAGGAGTGCGCCTGCTCGACGCGTCTTTCGACCAGCTGGGCGAGCTCGTCTTGCAACTCGTCGACGGCGGGATCGGGATGCGACCACGTCCAGCCGAGGCGATCCTGGTCGTAGGTCCCGACGAAGGGCGTCATGCTCGGCTGACCCAACAGCAGGGAGCCCTCAGGCACCAGGAGGCGCACGGTGTATTGAACCGGGTCGACGTTGGGAACGAGGTCGTGGGCGACGACGAAGTCGATGAGGTCCACCAGGTCGTAGGGCGTGGTCCACGGAGTGAACGGCAGCCAGGAGGGCCGGATCTCGATGCCGTGGCCGCGCAGGACGGCCACAGCCTCGGAGGCATCGGCTACTGTATGGCCCTTGTCGAGGTGACCGAGGATCGTGTCGTTCACCGATTCGAACGCGCACACCACAAAGGCGCATCCCGCCCGTGCCAGTTCCGGGATCACTTCCCGGTGGCGCAGGATGTGCTCCACCTTGGTGGTGCAGTCGAAGGTCAGGTGGGGATAGCGCTCGTGGATGGCCGAGATGACCCGCCGCGAGTGCAGTGGGGTGTTCAAGAAGTCGGGGTCGGCGAACGTCAGATGGCGGGCGCCGGCGGCTACCAGTTGGTCTACGTCGGCGAGCACGGTGGACACCTCCGCGGGGCGGACCCTGCCGTTGTAGACCACGGGTACAGGACAGTGTCGACAGCGGTGCGAGCAGCCCCGGCCGGCTTCCACGGACCCGACGAGGCGTTCCTCGCCCCCGGCCGCGAGCCGGGCGTAGCGATCGAGGGGCGGCAAGAGGTACCTCGCCGGTACCCGTGACCGCTGTCGTGTCAGTTGCACGGCAGGACCGGGGTCGTCGCCGGCTACCCAGGCGACCAGGCCATGCTCATACTCGCCGGCTATGACGGCGTCAACGCTGGAGCGGACGGTGAGATCTCGGCTCATAGCGGCGTAGAGACCGTAGAAGCAGACGGGAAGCTCAGGTCGGCGGGCACGAATCGTCGCCGCGACCCGCAGAGCCAGGCGCATGGCTGTGTGCATGGGCACGGAGAACGCGACCCGGTCCGCCCAATCGACGACAGCACAGTCAAGGGTGTCGACGGCGACGTCTACGCAACTGACGTCGTGGCCGGCGGCCAGCAGGGCCGCCGCTGCCGTGGCCAGGTGAAGGGGTTGACGGCCCAACTCGTAGGTGGATACCAGTAGGACCCGCACGCTTCGAGCCTACGGCACAAGGCTCCGCCCGCACGCGGTGTCAGCGAAGGCGGACACCCAGGCATGCCTCCGCCCGCCGCAGTGAGTCCTCCACCGAGGCGGGCGTTGATCCCCGGGCAAAAATGAACCCCAGGTAGCGGTCGCCCTCGGGTAGTGGCACCAGAGGGCGTCCGGGAGCGATGGTGATCTCCACACCGGCGACGCCTTCGACGTCCAGCGCCCTCGCCTGACCGGTCACTTGGTCCAGGACGCCTGCCGAACGGATCGGGAGCATCATGACGCCCGATGCCTGAGACTCGCGGGTGACGCCGGCCGTCCCCAGTCCGAGCGCATGGGCCAAAATCACCTCCTCGAGGCTCATTCCAGCCCCGAACCGTAAGGCGCGGGCGCACATTCCGCCGATCGAGCGGGCGGCCGCTTCGATGAGGGTGACGGTCCTGCCTGCACCGAGCCGCAACTCGGCGTGGATGGGCCCCTCGTTCAGCCCCAGCGCGACCAGGGCCGCGGCAGTGCTTGCCTTTACGTCGGCGAGAACGTTGGTCGAGTGCCGCGACGGAGTGAGGTAGATCGTCTCCTCGAAAAATGGCCCGTCCAGCGGATCGGGCTTGTCGAACACGGCAAGCACCTCTAACACGCCCCCGCGGAGCAAACCCTCGACGGCCACCTCGTGTCCCGGCACGAACTGCTCCACCACGAGTTCCTCGCGATCTTCACCCAGCATGGCCCGGACCCGAACGCCGGCTGCTTCGGCTTCCCGGGCGCCGTTGGCGCGGATGACGCCCTGGCTTCCCGAGCGGGAGACCGGCTTGACGACGCACGGGTACCCGACCGCGTTCGCGGCGGCGACGACGTCGCCGCCCGGGGGAACCATGCGATACGCAGGCTGGGGGAGTGAGGCAGCCGTCAGCACGGCGCGCATCGCTCCCTTGTGCCTGGTCATCGACACTGCGCCGGGCGAATTATGGAGCAGCCCAAGTCGCTCCGCGGCCGCGGCGGCGACCACGGTCCCCTGGTCGTCTACGGCCACGACGGCGTCGAGCGGGGCGCGCTCGTGCAGGGCGGCGATGGCGTCCACCGCGGCTACCGGGTGGGCCAGCGGCACGACCACGGCTCGGTCCCCCATCGGTCCGGCAAGGGCTTGCCGGTGCTCGGAGCCGACCACCACCTCGACGCCGAGGCGGGTGGCTGCAGCCACGAAGTCGGGGGCGCGGTAGGTGCTGGTCGGCAGCAGCAGGAGAACACGGGGCACATGCCTATGATGGTCCCAGCAGCCGACGCCGAGGGTAGGGCCCTATGACTGACATCGAATCCAATGGCGTGCCCGTGCTGAGCTTGACCGATGCTGCCTTCGCCAAGGTGCTGGAGCTGCAGAAGTCCGAGAGCAGCGATGAACGCCTGGCCCTGTGGGTCCAGGTCAGCGGCACGAGCGGCAACGCCTACACCTACGACATGTTCTTCGAGGCGGCGGCCGACGCCGGACCCGACGACTGGTCCGACGAGCGCGAAAACCTGGTGGTCGTGGTTCCCGCCGACAGCGTCTCCAAGATGCGCGGTGCTGTACTCGACCTGAGCAGGGATCTCTTGCAGGGCGGGATGGTCATCCAGAACCCCAACACGCCCCCGGTCCCCGCCAGTCCGGCCATGACCGGACCGCCGGCCGATCTCAGTGGTGACGTGGCCCAGCGGGTCATACAGGTGCTGGAGCAGCAGATCAACCCGTCAATCGCCGCCCACGGAGGCCGCGCCGACCTGGTGGCCGTGGACGACGCCGCCGCCTACCTTCGACTGAGCGGAGGCTGCGCCGGATGCGGGATGGCTACCGTCACCTTGAGCCAGGGGATCGAGGTCGCCATCCGCGAGTCGGTGCCGGAAATCGCCAGGGTGATCGACGTAACCGACCACGCCGCGGGTACCAACCCCTACTACGAACCGGCCAAGAAGTAACTTTTCGCCGGCGCGAGCGATGGCTGACGCCGTGGTGGTGGGATCAGGGCCCAATGGCCTGGTATGCGCCAACATGCTCGCAGACGCGGGCTGGGAGGTTGTCGTGGTCGAGGCTGCCCCCTCCCCAGGGGGAGCGGTGTCCAGTTCCGACTATCTCGGACCGGGCTTCGTGGCCGACGTGTGCAGCGCGTTCTACCCGCTCGCCGCCGCCGCCCCGCCGATCCTCGCCCTCGGCCTCGAAGACCACGGGCTGCGGTGGCGCCATGCTCCGGCGGTGCTCGCACATCCTCTGCCCGACGGGCGTGCCGCGGTGTTGTCCCGAGACCTCGACACCACGGTGGGCGACCTCGAGCGGTTAGGCCCAGGGGACGGCCGAGCATGGAGACGGCTGTACGGGCTGTGGGAGGAGTTGCGCGAGGGTCTCCTCGCCGCTCTGTTCACCCCGTTTCCGCCCGTCGGCGCCGGTCTGCGCTTGGCTAAGACGTTGGGCCCCTCCCGGCTGTTGCGCTTCGCCAGGTTCGCCACCCTGCCGGTGCGGCACCTCGCCGAGGAGGAGTTCGTCGGTCCCGGGTCGCTCCTGGTGGCCGGCTGCGCTCTTCACACCGATTTGTCGCCTGAGTCAGCCGCCAGTTGTGCGTTCGGGTGGCTGCTCGCCATGCTCGGCCAGGACGTCGGTTTTCCCGTTCCCGTGGGCGGCGCGGGCCAGTTGACAGCGGCCATGGTGCGTCGCCTCGAGGCCCGGGGGGGCAAGGTGATCTGTGGTCGCCGGGTTCGTTCTGTGACAGTGCGCAAGGGGCGGGCCGTCGGGGTGGTGACGGACTCGGGCGAGACCTTCGAGGCCACGCAGGCTGTCATGGCCGACGTCAGCGCCCAGCAGCTCTACGGCGGTTTGGTGGCATGGGACCAGCTGCCCCCTGGTATGCGCCGGGACATGGGCCGCTTTCAGTGGGACTACGCGACGGTGAAGGTGGACTGGGCGCTCGACGGTCGCATCCCGTGGGAGGCCAAGGCGGCTAGTGAGGCGGGCACGGTCCACCTCGCCGACAGCCTGGACGACATGACGCAGTACTGCGCCGACATCGCCCAAGGCCGGGTCCCGGCCCGACCGTTCGTCGTGTTGGGTCAGATGACGACCGCAGACCCCAGCCGGTCGCCGGAGGGGACCGAGGTGGTGTGGGCCTACACCCACGTGCCCCGGGCGGTACGCGGCGACGCCGGCAGCGGCGGCATCACGGGCTCGTGGGGGGCGGCCGATCGCGAGGCCATCACCGCCCGGGTCGAAGACCGCATCGAGCAGTACGCCCCGGGTTTCAAGTCCTCGATCCGCTCACGCCACCTGGCGTGCCCCCCCGACCTGGAGGCTCACGACGCCAACCTGGTGAACGGCGCCATCAACGGGGGAACTTCCGCCATACACCAACAACTGGTGTTCCGGCCCACGCCTGGCCTCGGTCGGCCCGAGACCCCGATACCCGGCTTGTACCTGGCGTCATCGTCCGCGCATCCCGGTGGGGGTGTCCACGGAGGCTGCGGCGCCAACGCGGCCCGCGCCGCTCTGCGCTCCCGTGGCGCAATGGGTCGGATTTTCGTGTCACCGGCGCTGGCCGCTGGTCGGCGGGTCTTCGGCGACGAGTAACGGAGCGCCGCCGTCAGGCGTGGGAGGACCCGTCTGTGGCCCGGTTCTCCACCAGACTTGCCAGGCGCCGGAGCATCACCCGGTTGCGCAGGGTGAGGGCAAGGTCGGTCGCCGGATTCCGGAGGAAAAGCGCGGGCCCTCGAAGGGGGTGCTCGTCGACGATCACCACGCAATGATCGCCCCAGGGCAGCAACTGCACCGAAATCCGTATGCTCCCAAAGGGACTGGCGTGCGCCTCCAGTTCAAGGCGCCTCTCGGTGTCGGCCACTCGTACGGTGGTGAAGTCCTCAAAGGTCAGCGGACCGATCCCAATCCTGTAGTAGAGGCTCGATCCTTCGGCCGGCCAGTTGGGGTCGACGCTTCGTATCTGGCGGGTGCCCACCACCCACTCGGCATAGGAATGTCCGTCCGAGAGGACCTCCCAGACTTCGGACGGGCTCGCCTCGACGAGGATGTTTCGCAGTGCCATAAACCCAACTTGCCCCTTCGGGTGGCTTCTCACACGAATCTGGGACATGAGTACCGGCCGGCGACGCTCGGAGTAGGCGATCAGCGCGAACCGCGATCGCCCACCGGGCTTCGACGGCCCGCCCCAGGAACCGTACCTGGCGGCCGGGGTGTGCGCCTTCGATCAAACGGGGCGCCGTGTTGGGCCGCTGGCGACACCCTGACGCCCGATCTCCTCCTGGCTGTCAGACGACGAAACCCTTGTAACTCAATGGATTTTCAGGCAGTAGCCATTTGAATCCGTTGGCATGCAACGGAAATGCTTGACCTGGGGCGAGAAAACCTCTTTGATTGCAGGCATCTTCCCCAAACGCCAGGAGGTGGCGGTGAACCGTTCAGAGCTCGTCGACAAGGTGGCCAGTACGGCCGGTCTGGAAAAGCGGCACGCGGAGGCAGCCGTCACGGCCTTCGTAGACTCGGTGGTAAACGAGTCGAAGGCCGGAAACAAGGTGTCGATCTTCGGATTCGGCACGTTTACGCCCAAACATCAGGAGGGTCGGCCGGGTCGTAACCCCCGTACGGGCGCCACGGTGAAGATCGCTCCTCGCAACGTCGTCAAGTTCACCGCCGCCACCGCCTTCAAGGAGGCGCTCAACGCTCGTGGTGCCAAGAAAAGCCCGACCAAGAAGGCGGCACCGGCCAAGTCGACAGCCGCCAAGTCGACACCTGCCAAGTCGACACCTGCCAAGTCGACACCTGCCAAGTCGACACCTGCCAAGTCGACACCTGCCAAGTCGACACCTGCCAAGTCGACACCTGCCAAGTCGACACCTGCCAA
>DASZKW010000052.1:0-9610 GCA_035552775.1 Acidimicrobiales bacterium
CAAGCTCATGGGCACTACCCGTTACCCGAAGGCAGCGTAACCATGTCAAGAAGACCGTCGGTAAGCCGTATGCGGGAAAACCGCACGTACGGATTGAAAGGGGGATGGGGAACCGGGTCCGCGTTGCGGGCACCGCGCCCCCGACTACCAATGGCACATACGACCGTCGCCGACGAGCACAGGCCCCGGCGCTGGCTGGCCGCGGCGGGGGTCCTCGGACCGGCAACCTTTGTCGCCGACTGGGCGGTGCTAGGGGCCACATCGCGTGGTTACTCGCCCGTGGAGGATGCGATCAGCCGCCTGGCCGCGACCGGGGCCTCCACCCGTGGCGCCATGACGGCGGGGTTCGTCGCCTACGGCGCCGGCCTGGTCCTCTACGCCATCCCGGTCCGCGCTGCCGTAGCGGGACGGGCGTGGATGTGGGTGGCGGCGACGGGGGTGGCCACGTTCGGGGTGGCCGCGTTCCCCCTCGGCACCCAGGTGTCGGGCAACGTGCACGCCGTGTTCGCCACCGTCGGCTATGCCACCCTGGCCGCGGTGCCCCTCACCGCCGCGCCGGTCCTGGCCAGAGCCGGGCGGCGGGGATGGGCGCGCGTGTCGGTCGCCGCCGGGGCGCTGTGCGCCGGTGCCCTGCTGGCGAGCATCGTCGGGCCCACCTCTGTGCACGGCCTGCTCCAGCGCCTGGGCCTGACCGTCGGCGACGCGTGGCTGGTGGTCAGTGCCGGGTGGCTGCTGACCAGGGCAGGTTCCCCGCGCCACGGCGGCGCCGAGGTTGGGAGCGCGCTGCGAGCGTAGGACCAGGTTCTCCTTTTCCCCTCCTACGAAGTGGCGCGGGTGAGCTCCGCGACCTGGTCGTCGGTCAACTCGACGGTGGCGGCCGCGCAGTTCTCCTCCACGTGTGCCGACGACGATGTCCCCGGTATGGGCAGCATCACCGGCGACCGGCGCAGCAGCCACGCCAGGGCGACCTGTGAGGGCGTGGCGTTGACCGCCCGGGCCACCTGGTCGACGGGACCGCCCGGCCTGGCCAGGCCCCCGCTCGCCAGCGGGAACCAGGGTATGAACCCGATCCCCTCCGCCTCGCAGTGCTCGAGCACGTCCTCGGACTTGCGCTCGGTGAGGTTGTACTCGTTTTGCACGCTCACCACGGGGACGACCTGGCGGGCCGCCTCGACCTGTTCGACGGTCACCTCTGACAGCCCCGCGTGGCGGATCTTGCCCTCCGAGACGAGATCGGCGAGCAGGCCGAACTGCTCGGCGGCGGGGACCTTGTCGTCGATGCGGTGCAACTGGAACAGGTCGATGCGCTCCACCCCGAGGCGGCGCAGGCTCATCTCGCATTCCTGGCGCAGGTACTCCGGCCGCCCGACCGCCAACCACTCGCCGGGCCCGGTGCGCACCAAGCCGGCCTTGGTGGCGATGACCAGGCCGTCGGGGTAGGGGTGGAGGGCCTCGTGGATGATCTCCTCGCTCACGTAGGGCCCGTAGGAGTCAGCCGTGTCGACCAGGTCGACGCCGAGCTCGACGGCTCGGCGCAGGGTGCGCACCGCCTCGTCGTGGTCCTTCGGCGGCCCCCACACGCCCGTCCCGGTGATCTTCATGGCCCCATAGCCCAAGCGGTGCACCGTCAACTCGCCCAGGTCGAAGGTGCCGCTGGCGGTAACGGGCCGTTCGGTCATCGTGTCGGTCAAGTGTTCCTCCTGGACAGTCCTTATTGGCGCCGTCGCCGGCGCACCCTCCTCGGAGTGTTCCCTGCCGGCGACGGGCAAAACCCCGGGACCACGGTTAGACAGAGGTCACTCGGTAACCTGGGCAGCCACCATGCTCGACGACCGCAAGGCAGCCATCTTGCGGGTGGTAGTGGAGGAGTACATCCAGACCGCCCAGCCCGTCGGGTCCTCGCACGTCGCGCACGTGCGGGGGTTGTCGGTGTCGTCCGCAACCGTGCGCAACGAGATGGGCACCCTCGAGCGGGAGGGCTACCTGGTCCAGCCTCACACCAGTGCGGGCCGCATACCCACCGACAAGGGCTACCGCTTCTTCGTCGACTCGCTGGCCACGCCCGGGTCCCTGGACGCCAGCCAGGCCCACCAGGTCCGCACCTTCTTCGACAAGGCCCACGGTGAGCTCGAGCGGATGCTCGGCGACACCAGCCGCCTGCTGTCGGGTCTCACCCATTACGCGGCGGTGGTGACATCGAGCTCTCACCACGACCCGGCCCGCATCCGGTCGGTGCAGCTCGTGTCCTTGGCGCCGCGGGTCGTCTTGGCCGTCGTCGTGTTCTCCAACGGCGCCGTCGACAAGCACACCTTGGAGCTCGACCACGACGTCAGCGACGAGGAAGTAGTCACGGCGGGAACCCACCTGGCCGCCCATCTGACCGGCTCGGTAGTCGGCCAGGCCGTCGTCCTGCCCGCCGGCGGCGACGAGAACGCGGACCGTCTGGCCCGAGCCGCCCTGATTGCGCTGGCCACCCCCCGCCCCGGCGGCGGTGACCAGGTGCACGTGGGTGGGGCGGCCAGCATGGCCTCGGCCTTCGAGGGGGTGCACACCATCCGCCAGGTCCTCGGCATCCTCGAGCAGCAGGTGGTGCTGGTCACCTTGCTGCGCGACGTGCTCGACCGAGGCCTGTCGGTCGCCATCGGCACCGAGCACGGCGTGCAACCCCTCGCCGACTGCTCGGTGATAGTCGCGCCCTACGAGGTGGAGGGAGAGCAGGTCGGCACCATCGGGGTCCTCGGCCCCACCAGGATGCACTACGAGCAGGCCTTGGCCGCCGTCGCCGTGGTCTCCCGGCGCCTCGGTCGCGCCCTCACCGAGGGCGGTTGAGACCTGCTTTCTGACAGGAGGCTGGAGATCACACGAGGAGTAATGTCGATCCACCGTGGCTGACGACTACTACGAGGTGCTCGGCGTCGGCCGCAACGCGTCCGAGGACGAGATAAAGCGTGCTTACCGGCGCCTGGCCAGGGAGTTGCACCCCGACGCCAACCCGGAGAACACAGGCGCGGAGGAGAGCTTCAAGGCGGTCAACCGGGCCTACGAGACACTGAAGGACCCGGAGCGGCGCCGGCGCTACGACATGTTCGGGGACGACCCCCGCGGCGCCGGCGGCGGCGCAGACCCCTTCGGCGGCATGGGAGGGGCGGGGGGGGCCGGGCTAGGGGACCTCTTCGACGCCTTCTTCGGGGGCAACCCGTTCGGGGGAGGCGCCGGCGGAGGCGCCCGTGGCGCCCGCAGCGGCCCCCGCCGGGGGGAGGACGCCGAGGCCACCCTCGACCTCGACTTCACCGAGGCCGTCTTCGGTGCCGACCGCGAGCTCGCCATACGCATCCCTGTCACCTGCGAGACGTGCGCCGGCAGCGGCGCCCGGCCGGGGACGACGCCAGTGACGTGCACGATGTGCGGCGGTGCCGGCGAGGTGCGCCGGGTGCGCCAGTCGATCCTCGGCCAGATGGTGACCGCCAGCGCCTGCCCGCGCTGCGGGGGCACCGGTGAGGAGATCCCCTCCCCGTGTCCAGACTGCAGGGGGGAGGGCCGGCGCACGCTGGAGCGCTCGTTCGTCGTCGAGGTCCCCGCCGGCGTGGACAACGGCCAGACCCTGCGCCTCACCGGTCGGGGCGCGGCCGGGCACCGGGGCGGCCCTCCCGGTGACCTGTTCGTCCACCTACGGGTGAGGGCCCATTCGACCCTGCGGCGCGACGGTGCGGAGCTGCGTGCCACCCTGCACGTGGCCCTGACGCAGGCGGCCCTCGGCACGCACGTGCAGTTCGAGACCCTGGACGGCACCGAGGAGGTGGTCATCCCGGCGGGCACGCCGAGCGGGCGGGAGATCCGCCTGCGCGGCCAGGGCGTGCCCCACCTGCAGGGCCGGGGACGGGGCGACCTGGTGATCACGGTGACCGTCGACACGCCCGGAGAGCTCACCAAGGTCCAGGAGGACTTGCTCCGCCAGCTGGCGGCGGAGCGGGGCGAGCAGGTCGCCGCACCCGGGGCGGGACTGCGGTCCAAGATCCGCGGCGCTTTCAAGTAGCGCGCGTGGCGGCTCCGCTGTCGCGTGGGGGCGGGGCGCAGCGGGTGGCGGCCCACGTGTTCGTCGAGGATCTCGAACGGCCCGTCCTGGGCGGGGACGACCGCCGCCACCTCGAGCGGGTCCTGCGCCTGCGCCCGGGTGAGGCGGTCAGCGCGTCCGACGGCGCCGGAGGCCGGAGGATGCTGCGCTGGTCCGGCGACGGGCGCCTGGCGCCGGCCGGCGACATCGAGTGGTCGCCGCGACCCGAGCCCGCCGTCGCCGTGGCGTTCACCTTGGTGAAGGGGGACAGACCGGAGTGGGCGGTGCAAAAGCTGACCGAGATCGGCGTGGACAGGATCGTCCCCATGCTGAGTGAGCGCGCCGTGGTCCGCTGGGACCGGGCCCGGGCCGACAAAGCCTTGGGGCGGCTGCGGACGGTGGCCCGGGGGGCGGCGATGCAGAGCCGGCGGGTGTGGATGGCCGAGGTGGACGACGTGCGCACCTTCGCCGGCGTCGTCGCCTCGGTGCTGGCAGCGCCGGCCGGGGGAGCGCCGGCGGGTGCGCTTTGTGTGCCCGGTGGTGGGCCTCCCCGGCTGGACCGGCCCACGGTGCTGGTGGGGCCCGAGGGTGGTTGGGCCCCGGGCGAGGAGGGTTGCGGCCTGCCCGCCATGGGGCTCGGCCCGACCGTGCTACGGGCCGAGACGGCGGCTGTCGCCGCGGGGATGCTTCTTGTGGCGTTGCGCTCCGGCCTGGTCGCGCCGGCGGGCTGAGGCCGGTGGGCTGGGCCGGTGAGCTGGGCCGGCGGGTTGAGACCGGCGGGTTGAGGCCGGCGGGTTGAAGGCGTCGCCGGGGAGCCCATGGGCTCACGGCCACTCAGCGTGACGCTTGATGCAATTGGTGGTATTGTCCTGGCCCAGGGGGTGGACCGTGAAAGACGACGAAGTAGCCACGGGCTACGAAAGCCGCGTTGGCGAGCGGCTTCGCAGTGTCCGCAAGCAGCAGCGGCTCTCGCTGCAAGCCGTCGAGGCTGCATCCGACGAGGAGTTCAAGGCGTCGGTTCTCGGCGCTTACGAACGGGGCGAGCGTGCCATCTCGGTGCCGAGGCTCCAACGCCTGGCCAGGTGCTACAACGTCCCGGTCGATCAGCTCCTGCCTCGCAACTCGGGTGCGGGCGGAGACGCCGGGGACGGGTCGGGAGATCACATGGACGGCGCGACCAGCCTGACCATCGACCTCGCCCGCCTGGAGCAGGTAGGCGCCCCGGAGCGAGAAGTGCTCAGCCGGTTCCTGGGAATGATCCAGGTCGAGCGCCAGGACTTCAACGGCCGGGTGCTCACCGTCCGCCACGATGACGTGTGGGCGATCGCCTCCCTGCTCGACACCCGCCCCGACCTGGTCGCCGACCGACTCGACGAACTTGGTCTGTGCCGCTGAGTGAGCTTCCGGGCGCCGGCGGCTGGCCGGCGCCGCTGACACCGATGCGGGTGGCCGGCCCCGCACCGGGTGCTCCAGGGTCGCCTTCATCCGAGGCGGTGCAGCCGTTCGGGGTGTACGTGCATGTCCCGTTCTGCGCCCGGCGCTGCGACTACTGCGCCTTCGCCACCTGGACCGACCGTCATCACCTCATGGCTTCGTATACCGAG
Organism: Acidimicrobiales bacterium; assembly: GCA_035552775.1. Lineage (GTDB taxonomy): Bacteria > Actinomycetota > Acidimicrobiia > Acidimicrobiales > Palsa-688 > DASZKW01. The sequence continues at coordinate 5,656 of DASZKW010000052.1, forward strand.
GCGTGTGTCGTCGAGCTGGACGGGGCCGCCCTCGCTCCCGCGACGTCGGTCTTCTTCGGCGGGGGCACCCCGTCGCTGCTTCCGCCCGAACGGCTGGCCGCCGTGCTCGACGCGGTCCCCCGTTCCCCCCAGGCGGAGGTCACGGTGGAGTGCAACCCCGAGGACGCCACCGCGGCGCGCCTTGACGCCTACCGCGGGGCGGGAGTCACCAGGCTCTCCTTCGGTGTGCAATCGACGGACCCCTCCGTGCTGGTGAACCTCGGGCGGAACCACGGTCCCGGCTCGGTCGCCGGCGCGGTGGCGGCCGCCGCCGAGGCCGGCTTCGGGGATCGTTACAGCGTGGACCTGATCTACGGGGCCGCGGGCGAGACCCCCGAGTCGTGGCGGCGCACCCTCGAGTCGGTCCTCGCCTTCGACCCTCCACCGGCCCACGTGAGCGCGTACGCCCTCACCGTCGAGCCGGGGACGCCCCTGTCCGCCGCCGCCGGCCGCCATCCCGACAGTGACGACCAGGCCGACAAGTACATCACCACCGAAGCGGTGCTCGCCGATCACGGCCTCGACTGGTACGAGATCTCCAACTGGGCGCGCCCCGGCGCCGAGTGCCGCCACAACCAGCTCTACTGGGCACAAGGGACCTACCGGGGCATTGGCTGCGCCGCTCACTCCCACGGGCCCGCCGGTGGCGGGAGGTTTCGGCGGTGGTGGAACGTGCGGACCCCGCAGCGCTACCAGCGCGCCGTCGCCGAGGGCCGTTCGCCCGTCGCCGCCGGCGAGGTGCTCGAGGCGGGGACCCGACGCCTCGAGGGCCTCCAACTGGGCCTGCGGACCAGAGCGGGGGTCCCCTCGCCCGCCCTCGACGACGACCCCTTGCTCGACGGGCTGGTGGAGCGCCGTGGTGGGCGGGCGGTGCTGACCGTACGGGGCCGGCTGTTGGCCAACGAGGTGGCGATGCGCCTGACGGCCTGAGGCGTCAGCCGGGCGCCCGACGTAATAGGCGGCTCCGAGGTCCTTTGCGTCGGGCGGGTCAGAGGGTGGGCCGGCGGCCTCGCCCGGGACGGGTGAGGAACCATTGCACGGCCATGATCATCAAGGCGACGAAGAAACCGACGCCTGACAGCTCGGCGAACAGCGGGCTGATGTGGGCGCTCGGCGCCTTGGTGGCCAGGGGAACGGTGGACGGCGGGGTCGGCAGGGTGCCGAGGGGGGCGATGGTGGTCGTCGTGGTGGGCGCCGGCGTGGTCGACGGCGCCGTCACATACGGCACGGTGGTACGCGGGTAGGTCGAATAGCTCGGGTAGCTCGGGTAGGTCACGCGTGACCGGCGGGTGGTGGTCGACGGCCGGGTGCCCACCACGGTGGTCCGGGGGGTGGACCTCGTGGTGGCCGTGGTGAACGACGAGGTGGGAGGCGACGTCGCCCGGGTGGTAGAGGCGGCGCTAGCAGGCACAGTCGTCTGGGCCCCGGCGGGGGCGGAGCGAAGGCTGCCGACAAACACGACCAGCGTGGACAGCGTCGCCAGCGCCAGCGCCGCCACCGACAGGGCCCTCCTGATCATGGGTCCAGTCTTGCCGCTTTGGCCGTGACGGGTGTGCTCACCGGCTTGGACGCGGCTCAGCCCCGGCTGGCCGGTCAGGGCGGCGGGGGGACCTCGACCACCATTCCGGGGAAGATGAGGTCGGCATCGCCAGGGTCGGCGAGGCGCGCTCGGTTCAGTTCGACCACCTGCCACCAGTAGCGGGCCAAGGAGGCTTCGTCGGGCGGGTGCCCGTGCGCATCGAGAAGCGACGATTCGGCGATGCTCCAAAAGCTCTCACCGGGTTTGACGACGTGGACGGCGCCAGGGACCGGCGGCACCGGTGCCGGCGGTGCAGGGCTGAATCCGGCGGCCGGCGATGCCCCGGTAGGGCTGGTAGGGCTCGTGGTGCTGGTATAGCTGCTGGTGCTGCTGGTGCTGCTGGTGCTGCTGGTGCTGATAGGGCTGATAGGGCTGGTGGTGCTGCTGGCGCCGTCCGCAGTCGTAGCCGTTGAAGCAGGCGCCGGCGAGGCCACGCGGAGCACGGGCGCCGGCGACACAGGCGCGACGAGGCGGAGCACGGGCGCCCCGTGGCCGGGTCGGGGCGCGGCGCCGGCGGCGCCGGCCGCCCAGAACGGGGACGCGACGGTGACGGCGCCCACGGAGGCGAACGCCACTCGGCGAAAGGTGGCGGTGCTGATCAGCTCCAGAATGGCGGCGAGACGCCGAGAGCGCGTGGCCCGGGTCAACCCGGCGAGAAGGCCGAGCAGCGCGAGGTAAGCGCCTGCCACCTCGACGAGGACCCGCAGGATGGCGAAGGTACCATCGACCGGTCCGGCGGCGACCCACCAGCCACCCCAGCGCGCCGGCTGATCGAGGGGCGGCACCGACAGGCGTCCCCGGCCGAGGACGACGGTGGCCGCGAGCACGCCGGCCAGCACCAGCCACCACGCCATACGTGCGCTCAGCGCCCAGGGCCGCCTTGTCCTCATCGGGCTGCCCCCGGCTGCACGACGACGGGTTGGCGATCGCCGGTCAGCACGGCGATCTCATCGCAGTCCCCGACGCCGGGGCGGACCTCGAGCGAGCGGGCACCGGCCACCGTCGCGACCTCGCGTCCGGTGACTTCGGAACCGGCGCCGGCCCACCGGTCGAAGACCCAGACCTGGCCGCTGCTGACCCGGAGCAGGGCTGGAAGTGCCATGGCGCACGCCCACCGCCCGACCACCACGACATCGCCCGTCTCAGCGACCGTCGAGGTGCCGGCGGGGGAGGCGAAGGTACCTCCGGGATCCGCCACCGGCCCGCAGCCCTCGTCGACCGCCGGGCACGGCACCGCCTTCGGCCCCGCGGGTGCACCATGGCCGCCCCCCGCCGCCCCCAGGCCGATGGCGACCACCCCCAGCCCGATGCCCACGGCGGCAGAGACCACGGTCGCCACCCGGTGCGCCCCGGCGTGGCGAGCCCGGGCCGGCGCCGACTCCTCCCGAGTCCCGCCGCCCCCGGCGCCGGCATCGTCCCCGGCGTCAGCGGCCCGAGCGGCATCGCCCCCGGCGCCGGCATCGTCCCCGGCGCCGGCATCGTCCCCGGCGCCGGCATCCAATCCGTCCCCGCCCCCGGCGCCGGCATCCAATCCGTCCCCGCCGCCGGCGTCGGAGCCCGTGGCCGGTAGCCGGGCCCCGGGCACCGCCGCGGCCAGCGACCGGGCAAACATGCGGGCAGGAGGGGTCCGTGTGCACGCCCGCTCCAGTGTTCGGCGGAGGGGACGGGAGTCCTCCTCGAGGAGGGCGAGTAGGCACCTGGCCAGGCTGGCCACGTCCGCTCGCTGGGCGGGGCCAGCATCGCCGTCCAGAGACGCCCGCCCGAAGCTGCACAGGACCGGCCGGCCGGCGGGATCGAGGAGGACGTGGTCGGCCGTGCATGCCCCGTGGGCGGCGCCGAGGTCGTGGAGGTCGGCGAGGGTGGTGGCCACCGCCGCGCCGAGACCGGCCACCTCGGCGGCCGCCAAGCGGCGCCGGCTGGCGACTCCCCCCGCCACGAAGCACAGGGGCAGTTCTCCGGGGACGGGCGGCCCGGCCAGGGCCACCACGCCGGGGTGGCGGATGCGCCCGAGGACGTGCGCTTCCCATTCGAGACGGCGCATGTCGGCGGCGTCATCGGCGACCTTGCACCACGCCAGATCGCCCTGGTCATTGGTGCGCCGAACACTGTGCACAACATCAGTCTACTACAAAACTACTGTAGACCAATAGTTCAGCAGGAAACAGCATGATAATCGGAAAGTGGAAGCGCGGCCGTAATGGGCCCCTGGCTCGCCACCGCCACCGCCAGCGCGCTCACGTGGCGCTGATGCAGCCCGGGCAGCGCCCGGCCGAACACCTCGTCCACCTCGGCGTCGCCCCGGACCCCGACCGCGGCGCCGGCTACGGCGACGGCGAG
>DASZKW010000053.1:0-34139 GCA_035552775.1 Acidimicrobiales bacterium
CTGCGCCGACTTCGCCTTGGCCAGCGCCTGCACCGCCAGCGCCTGGGCGTCGCCCAAACGAGGCCAGTAGCCGTCCAGGGCGTCGGCCGCGTCATGGTACGACGTGGTCAGCTTCGACAACTCACCGGGCAGCTTGGCCACATGGGGCCTGAACCGAGCCGCCGCGGGACCCACCCAGATCGACTCGTCATCCGTGCGCCGGCCGGCCGGGCGCGGGGCGCACGATCACGCCGGCGGCGGCCATCGCCGCCTTGGCCTCGGCCACTGTGGCCTCGCCGAAATGGAATATCGACGCCGCCAGCACGGCGTCGGCGCCTCCGATGGTCGCCCCTTCCACCAGGTGGTCGAGGTTGCCCACCCCGCCGCTGGCCACCACGGGAATGCCGACGGTATCGACGACCAATCGTGTCAGGCCCAGGTCGAACCCGCCCCTGGTCCCGTCGCGGTCCATGGAGTTGAGCACGACCTCGCCGGCGCCGAGCCTCTCGCATTGCGCCACCCATGCCAAAGCGTCGATGCCGGCGGGCCGCCGGCCTCCGTGGGTGTGGACCTCACAACCCGTCGCCAGCCCCGCCGCACCGGTGCGGCGCACGTCGACGCCGACCACGACGCATTGGGTCCCGAAGGTGTCGGCCAGATCGCTCACCAACGCGGGCCGCTCGACCGCGGCGGTGTTGACACTCACCTTGTCGGCGCCCATCCGCAGCAGGCTGCGGGCGTCGTCGAGGGTGCGCACCCCGCCGCCGACGGTCAGGGGGATGAACACCTCCTCGGCGCAACGGGCCACCACCTCGACCATGGTGTGGCGCGCCTGGCTGGAAGCGGTGATGTCGTAGAAGACCAACTCGTCGGCGCCCTCGGCGTCGTAGCGGGCCGCCAGTTCGACCGGGTCGCCGGCATCGCGCAGGTTGGCGAAGTTGACGCCCTTAACCACCCGGCCGGCGTCGACGTCGAGGCAGGGTATGACCCGCACCGACCTCACGGCGCCCGGCCGCTCATCGTACGCCGGCCGCTCATCGTGCCCGGCCGGCGCTGGCGGCCAGTGCCTCCGCCACGTCGAAGCGACCCTCGTAGAGCGCCTTGCCGACGATCACCCCGGACAGGCCCAGGCCCCCGGATCGCACCGCGGCCAGGAGGCGTAGATCGTCGAGCGACGCCACGCCACCGGACGCGATGAGGGGGGCACCGGTCAGCTCCAGCAGGCCGGCAAGGCCCACCACGTCGGGGCCGGCCAGCATCCCGTCGCGGCCGATATCGGTGACTATCACGGCGGCGGCGCCGGCGGCGACGGCCTCGGGGACCAACTCGGCGACGCGCCGCCCTCCTCCTTGCACCCAGCCCCGCAACCGCACCTCCCCGTCGCGGTGGTCGAGGCCGACGGCGACGCCGCCCGGCCAGCGCCGGGCCACCTCGGCGACGAGCTGGGGGGTCTCCACCGCTGCCGTGCCCAGCACAACCCGGCTCACCCCGGCGTCGAGCAGGGCGGCGGCGCCGGCCAGCGAGCGCACTCCCCCCCCGGCCTGCACGGCCAGCCCTGACTCTGCGGCGACGCGGCGCACGGCGTCATCGTTGCGCGCCTCGCCCGTTCTCGCCGCGTCGAGGTCGACCATATGGACCCAGCGGGCGCCGGCGGAGGCGAACCCGGCGGCCACCGCCACCGGGTCGTCCCAGTACACGGTTTCCCGCTCGAAGTCCCCCTCGGCCAGGCGAACGCAGCGCCCCCCCCGCAGATCGATGGCGGGGAACAGCTCCACCCGCCGGCCGCCTCAGGCCGCGACCGCGGCGCACGCGACCACGAAACCGGCGAGCAGGGCCAACCCGGTCGCACCCGACTTCTCCGGGTGGAACTGCGTAGCCCACAAAGGGCCGCGCTCGACGGCGGCGGTGACGGGGCCGCCGTAGTCGCATGTGGTCACCACATCTTCGCCGTCGGGAGCGGCGTACGAGTGGACGAAGTAGACCCACGCCTCACCGGCGCCGGCATCGAGCGCACTGTTGATGGCGCCTGCGCCCCGGGCGTCGAGGCGGTTCCACTGCATCTGGGGGCGCTTGACGCCGTCGGGGAGCAGGCGGATGCGCCCGGCTAGCACGGCCAGGCCAGGGGTGCCGGGTGACTCCTCCGACTCCTCGTAGAGGAGCTGCATGCCGATGCAGATGCCGAGGAACGGGCGCCCGTCTGTCGCCGCCGCCCGGGCCGTGGCCTCGAGCCCGTTGGCCGCCAGCGCCTCGGCGCAGCGCCCGAAGGCACCCACCCCGGGAAGGACCACCCCGTCGGCGGCAGCCGCCTCCGCCGGGTCGGTCACCAGCTTGGCGTCGCCACCGACGCGCTGGAGGGCCTTGGTGGCCGAGCGCAGGTTGCCGATGCCGTAGTCGAGGACGGCGATTCGCGGTCGCTCCCCGATCACGACAAGCTCCCCTTGGTGGAAGGCACGCCGGCACCCTCCACCCGTACGGCGTCGCGAAGGGCGCGCGCCACCCCCTTGAAGGACGCCTCCAGGATGTGGTGGGTGTTGCGCCCGGAACGCAACCTCAGGTGCAGGGTCACCGCGGCAGACGTGACCAGGGCGCGCCAGAATTCCTCCGCCAGCTGGGGATCGAACGGCGGCGTCCCGAGAGGAAACGCCTCCCCGCCGGCACCCGGGTCGACCTCGTAGACAAGGAACGGGCGCCCCGACAGGTCGAGAGCCACCTCGACCAGGGCCTCGTCGAGGGGCACGTTGATCGACGCGAAACGCCGCACCCCGGCCCTGTCGCCGAGCGCGGTGCGCAGCGCCTCGCCGAGGGCGATGCCGGTGTCCTCCACCGTGTGGTGGGCGTCGACAGCCAGGTCACCGTCCGCCCGCACGGTGAGGTCGAAGCCGGCGTGCCTGCCCAGCTGGGCGATCATGTGGTCGAAAAAGGGCAACCCCGTCGCCACCTCGACCCGACCCTCGCCGTCCAAGTCGACGACGACGTCGATGGTCGTCTCCTTGGTCTCCCGGCGCCGCGAAGCGATCCTGCCACCCCCGGTGCCGCTCGACGCGCTCGTCATCCGAGCACCTCGGCCAGGGCGGCGAGGAAGCGGTCGTTGTCCCGCGCCGTCCCCACGGTGACGCGCAGGCAATCGGGTAGGCCCGGCCACGAGGACGTGTCACGCACGAGCACCGACCGGTCGAGTAGGCCCTGCCAGACCTCGCTGCCCTTGCGCCCGTCGCTCGGCCGGAACAGGACGAAGTTCGCTTCCGAGGGCCAGGTGACCACGCCGAGGGAGTCCAGGCCGGCGAGGAGGCGGCGCCGTTCACCGACGATCGTCGCCACCCGGGCCTCCATTTCCCCTACGTATCTCAGCGCGAGGCGCCCGGCCGCCTGCTTGACGACGTCGAGGTGGTACGGGAGGGCGACCCGTTCGAGGACCCGGACCACCGGAGCGGGGCCGACCAGGTAACCGAGGCGCAGGCCGGCCATCGACCAGGTCTTGGAGAAGGTGCGGGTCACCACCAGTGGCGTGTCGTCGTCGACGAGGCCGACGGCCGACCAGTCGGCGAACTGCCCGTAGGCCTCGTCAACGACCACCAGACCGGGCGCGGCGTCGACGATCTGGCGGACCCCGGCGGGGTTCTCGGCCAGGCCGGTGGGGTTGTTGGGCGAGCACAGGAAGCAGATTGCGGGAGACGTCGTCGCCATGAAGTCCCGCGCCACGGCGGGGTCGATGGAGAAATCGGGGCCTCTCGGTGCCTCGGCCACCGCGCTCCCCGTGAGGTGGGCGATGTGGGCGTGGAGGGCGTAGGTGGGCTCGAAGGTCAGCACCGACCGACCAGCCCCGCCGTACGCGAGGCAAAGGCACTGGAGGACCTCGTTGGAGCCGTTGGCGCAGAAGACCTGCTCGGGGCGCACACCGTGGAGCCCGGCGGGCGCCCGGCGCAGCTCGGTCGCCGCCCGGTCCGGGTAGCGGTGGTAGGCGATGGCGCGAACCTCGGCCGCGAGCTCGTCGATCCACGCCTGGGGGGGCGGGAGCGGAGACTCGTTGGTGTTCAGGCGCACCTCCACTTCGACCTGCGGGGAGTGGTACCCCTCGCGCAGACCCAGGTCGCCTCGCGGCTCGGGCAGGACCATCAGGCTCCCCTCGCCGCGGCGCGGATGCCGACAGACGCGGCGTGGGCGGGGAGACCCTCGGCTTCGGCCATGGCGGCCACGTGGGGCGCCAGACCGGCCAGCGCGTCCCTGTCGAGGCTGACCACGTGCAGGTGCTTGCAGAAGTCGTCCACCCGCAGGGCCGACGCGAAGCGGGCGGTCCTCGCCGTCGGCAGGACGTGGTTGGGGCCGGCGACGTAGTCACCGACGCTGGCCGGTGCCCACGGGCCGCAAAACACCGCGCCGGCGCTGCGAACGAGGGGGACGAGCGACTCGGGATCGGCGCACATGAGCTCGAGGTGCTCGGTGGCGATGTGGTTGACCACCTCCATGGCCTGCTCGGGACCGTCTACGAGGACTACGTAGCCGCCGGATCGGAGGGTGGCGGTGACCGACTCGCGCCGCGGAGAGCAGGCGGCGAGCGCGTCGACCATGACCCCGATGCGCCTCGCCGCCTCCTCGGACCAGGTGACCAGCCACGCCCAACCCCCCGGGCCGTGCTCGGCCTGGACCACCAGGTCGATGGCGGCGAAGTCCACGGGAGTGGTGTCGTCGGCCACCACCGCCACCTCGGAGGGTCCGGGGAACGAGGAGGGGACGCCGACCACCCCCTCCTGGGCGACGATGCGCTCGGCGACGGCCACGTAGACGTTGCCCGGCCCGACGACCACGTCCACGGGCGCCACGCTCTCGGTCCCGTAGGCCATGGCGGCGATGGCCTGGGCCCCCCCGATCCGGTAGACGTCGTCCACGCCTGCTATGGCAGCGGCGGCGAGGATCGGTGCCGCCGGGTTGCCGCCGGGCCCTGGAGGCGAGCACAGGACGACCTCGGCCACGCCGGCCACCCGGGCGGGAATGGCCGTCATGAGCACGGTGGACGCCAGGGGGGCGAGGCCGCCGGGGACGTAGCACCCCGCCCTGTCCACCGGCTGGCGCCGGTCGCGCACCACCACCCCTGCGTGGGTGTGGGTGGCGTCGGCATGGAGCTGGGTGCGGTGGTAGGAGCCGATCGCGTCGGCGGCGGCCTCATAGGCGGTGCGCAGCGCGGCCGGGATGGAGTCGAGGGCGGCCCTGATGTCGGAGGCGGGGACAGCCACGTCGCCCAGGGCGATGCCGTCGAATTGTTCGGTCAGCTCCCGAAGCGCCCCGTCGCCCCCGGCGCGCACCTGGGCCAGGATGGCGCGCACGGCGTCGACGGGGCCGTCGGGGGCGGGCCCTGGTGCCGGCAGGAGCGCTGCGAGGTCGCCCGTGGTGCCGCGCAGGTCCAGGCGAGTGAGCAGGTCCGGCATGGGGACCAAGATGGTATCTCCACCGACCAGGAGCGTCTGACAACATATGAGCGCGCACGCCGAGCTGTCCGCCGCGGCCACCGTCCTTCACGAGCTGACGGTCCGCATCGCCGGGATCGCCGACGACCTCAGCGGCCCCGAGCGCGAGGCCCTGTCGGCGGATCTGTTCGAGGTCGAGCGCAACCTCGGCGCCGCCGCCCGCCGGTTGGCCCGGCTGGTGGAATCGACGGGATGAGACGTTGGGTCCGCCTGCCGCCCATCGACGTGACCTAAAGGTAACGGACCTGACAGCCGGGTGGGCACGGCGATTGTGCAGTTGTGTACCTATACGGTCATCAACTGCACAACGGTGGCCGACGCTGGTCAGCGGCAGCCGGGGGCTCGGCGCTATCGCGGCCTGCGGCTCGGGGTCTGGCCCACGGGGAGGTGGGCGGAGGGGCAGAAGTCGGCCAGGACGCAGTCCTGACAGCGGGGCCGCCGCGCCACGCACACCCGCCGGCCGTGCAGGATCATTCTCAGGCTGAGCGCCCCCCACTCCGCCGCCGGGACCATCACGCATAGGTCGGCCTCGATCTTGACAGGATCGGTGGCCTCGGTGAGGCGCAGGCGCCCTGACACCCGGATCACGTGGGTGTCCACCGGAAGTCCCGGTAGGCCGAGGCCGACACTGCGAACCACGTTGGCGGTCTTCCGGCCAACCCCGGGCACGGTGACGAGATCGGCCATGTCTGCGGGGACCTGGCCGTCGAAGCGATCCGCCAGGGCACGGCCCAAGCCGATCAGGCTGCGGGCCTTGGAGCGGAAAAAACCCGTCGGCCGGATCAGGGCCTCCAGTTCGTCGGGATCGGCTTCTGCCAACTCCCCGGGCGTCGGGTAGCGGGCGAACACGGCCGGGGTCACCTGATTGACCCGCTGGTCGGTCGTCTGGGCGGACAGGACGGTGGCCACTAGTAGCTCGAAGCTGTTCGCGAAGCCAAGCTCGCACAGCTCGGCCGCCGTTCCCGGGTACTCGACCGCCAGCCGGGCGACGGTCTGGCGCGCCCTGCCCTTGGGTGTCCTCGGCTTCGTCACCCTGGGCTTGGTCGCCTCGGGCTTCTCCGCCTCGGGTTCCGTCTGGGCGATCCTCGCCTCAGCGAGCATCCGCTCCGGAATGGGACCAGCCACGCCGGCCGAGAGTAGCGTCGCAAACGTGGCTCGCATCGACGTCAAGCGTCACTTCGACCACGGCGAGGTCGAGGCGGTTCAGGCCCTGCTCGACGCGGCCGCCACGGCCGACGCCCATCCCGCCCTCGATGAGCACGCGTGGCTCGACCTGGTCCAGGGGGGTCGAGAGGGATTCGCAGGGCTGGTGGCGTGGGACCCCGGCCACGACCACCCTGTCGGCTATGCCCAGGTGAGCCGGGGGGAGGACAGCTGGGCCCTGGAGTTCGTCGTGGACCCCCACCACAGGGTGCCGGGCAGCACCATCGCCTTGGACCTCGTGCTCGCCGCAGCCGAGGTCATCAGGGGCGAGGGAGGCGGCCACCTGCACCTGTGGGTGAGCCAGCCCCGGCCCGAACACGACCGGGTGGCCGCCGCCATCGGCCTGCACCCGGGCCGGATCCTGTACCAGATGCGCCGCCCGCTCCCGGTGGAGGAGCGCCTTCGGGGTGAAGCCGCAGGGGTGGCACCACTGGAGACGAGGCCTTTCGTCCCTGGCGTGGACGAGGAGGCGTGGCTGGAGGTCAACAACCGGGCGTTCCAATGGCACCCCGAGCAGGGCGGCTGGGACCTCGACACCATCAAGGGGCGCGAGGGCCAGCCGTGGTTCGACCCGTCGGGTTTCCTGGTCCACAGCGAGGGCGGCCGCATGGCCGGGTTCTGCTGGACCAAGATCCACACGGACCACGATCCCCCACTCGGTGAGATCTACGTGATCGCCGTCGATCCCGACTTCGCCGGCCGGGGCCTGGGTCGGCGCCTGGTACTGGCGGGGCTCGACCACCTATGGAACGCCGGGATGGCCACGGCGATGCTGTACGTGGACGCCGCCAACTCCCCCGCGGTCAAGCTCTACATCGACCTGGGCTTCGTGGTAAACCACATCGACCAGGCCTACGTCGGCGACCTGAGCTGACGGCCGGCGCGCCGCCAGCCAGCTGCCGGCGCGGCCAGCATGGCCGCGGTCGAGCAGGCCCGGCGGCGATAGCCTCCGGGGGTGCCGGGCGCGTTTGACCTCACGGCCGAGGACCTGCGCCGGCTCCTCGCCGGCGAACCCCCTTACCGGGTTCGCCAGGTGTGGCGGGCGTTGCACGCCGGGCTGAGGCCCGCGGACATGACCGACGTGCCCAGGGCGTTGCGAACCCGCCTCGAAGTCGAGCTTCCCGCCTCGCTCGCCGAAGTCCACCGGAGCGTCGCCGACGACGGACAGACGGTCAAGTGGCTGTGGGCCCTGTCCGGCGGCGCCCGGATCGAAACCGTTCTGATGCACTACCCGGGCCGGTCGACGGTATGCGTGTCGAGCCAGGCCGGGTGCGCGATGGGGTGCCAGTTCTGCGCCACCGGCCAGGCCGGTTTCACCCGCCAGCTGACCACCGGTGAGATCGTCGAGCAGGTGGTCGCGGCGCGCCGCGACGCCGCGTCTGGTGGAGGCCGGCGGGTGTCCAACGTGGTGTTCATGGGCATGGGCGAGCCCCTGGCCAACTACGACCGGGTATGGGGCGCCATCCGGCGGCTGCACGGCGAGCTGGGCCTCTCGGCCCGCCATATCACGGTGTCGACAGTGGGGCTGGTGCCGGGGATCCGCCGTCTCGCGGGCGAGGACCTGCCGGTCAACCTGGCCGTATCGCTCCACGCCGCCAACGACACCCTGCGCGACGAGTTGGTACCCATCAACCGCCGTTACCCGCTCGGGGCGGTAATAGGGGCGTGCCAGGCCTACGTGGAGGCAAAGGGGCGCCGCCTGAGCTTCGAGTGGGCGGTCATCGATGGCGTCAACGATCGGCCCTCCGACGCGCGCGAGCTTGCCGCCCTGGCCCGCCCGCTCGGTGCGCACGTCAACCTGATCCCTCTCAACCCGACTCCGGGCTACCGGGTACGGGGCGCGCCCCCGGGGCGCGTCAGGGAACTCCGTGACGCGCTTGGCGGCCTCGGGGTCAACGCCACGGTGCGCGCCAACCGCGGCACCGACATCGCGGCAGCATGCGGTCAGTTGGCGGCGACCGCCGCCGGGGCGACGCCGGCCGGGGTGCGCCTCGGCGAGGCCCGCGGCTGACACCCACGTCAGCGGTGCAACACTGGCGTCATGCCCGCCAGCCGTTGGCTCGACCGCACCCAGCCTCAGACGCTGATGATCGCCACGATCCTGCTGTACCTGAACGCCGTCCTCGGGTTGATCGACGGCGAGATGCTCGCGCTCGTACCCCTCGGAGCCCTGTTGGTGGTCAGCCAGGGTGTCGCCGGCTGGGGGATCGCCAACCAGAAGAAGTGGGCCTACTGGCTGGGCATAGCGGCCGTCGTTGCCACCATCTTCGTGACCTTCGACATCGTCAACCTGATATTCCAGGTCGCCCTGGTGGCGCTGCTGATCCATCCCCAGAGCCGCGAGTACAAGCGCACCTGGTTCCGCTGACGGCGCCGGCCGCCGGTCCCCACCCTGCCAGGAGCGCCCGTCCGACGCTCAGTCCCCGGTAGGGCGCCGCAGCCGCTAGACCGGCGTTGAGATGGCTTCCCGCTCCCGAGGTGCGCCCATGGTGGCCGACGATCCGCTTCCCCAGGGCGACGCCAAGGTTCGCGCCGTGCGAGGGATGTTCGACGCGATCGCTCCCCGCTACGACGTGGTCAACCGGTTGATGACCTTCGGCCTCGACCGCTCATGGAGGCGGGCGGCGGTCGCGTCGCTCACCTTGGGTCCCGGCGACCGCGTCGTGGACGTGGCGTGCGGTACCGGCGACCTGTGCCGCGAGCTAGCCGGCGCCGGGTACGTCCCTATCGGGATCGACCTGTCGTCGGGGATGCTGCACCACGCCCGCACGACAGCCCCGCTCGTCCATGGCGACGCCCTGGCCATGCCGTTCGACGCCACCTCGCTCGACGGAGCGGTCAGCGGCTTCGCCCTGAGAAACTTCGTGGCCCTGGATGGCCTGTTCGTCGAGCTGGCCCGGGTGGTGCGTCCTGGTGGGCGGATCGCCCTCCTGGACGTCTCCCAACCGACCAACCCGCTCCTCCGGGCCGGGCACCGGGTGTGGTTCGAGCAGGCCGTGCCGCGAATCGGCGCCGCCCTGTCCGACCCCGCCGCCTACCGCTACCTCCCCCGCTCCGTCGCCTACCTTCCGCCGGCCGCCACGCTGGTCGCTCAGCTGCGCGCAGCCGGGTGGACAGCGGTGGAGCGCCGTGTCCTGTCGGGGGGCATCACACAGCTGTTCACCGCCACCAGGCGGTCAGCGTGACCTCGTCACGGACAGCGACCGCAACCGGGGGTCCCTCGGCAATCCGGGCTCGCAAGTTGGTCGCCCGCACGGTCGAGCTTCCCGGTGTCCCCGACCTGATCGCCATCGGCGGTCGCCCCGGGGGGACGCTGTGGCAACACGATGACCGCGGCCTGGCCGGCGTCGGGACGGCCCTGCACATCCGCCTGCCTCGTGGTCTCGACGGTGACGAGGACGTGCGGACGGTGCTCGACTCCCTGCAGGCGCTTTCCATCGACGACCCCGTGGGCCTGCCGGGCTGCGGTCCGGTGGTCCTCGGCGCCCTGCCCTTCGACCGCTCGGCGCCAACGGGTCTGGTGGTGCCGCGCTGGATCGTCGGCCGGCGCGGGGCCACTTCGTGGCTGACGTCGATCGCCCCCGCCGACCAGGTCCACGACGATCCCCTGGGTGTGCTGCGTGCCCTGGAGTCGGGGGGCCCGGCAGGGGAGCCACCAGACGGCTTCTCCCTGACGCCGGCCATGTCCCACGGCGACTGGCGCCACCTCGTCGCCGACGCGGTGGCCACCATCCGCGCCGGCGCGTTGGCCAAGGTGGTGCTCACCCGCAAGGTTGACGTGACCGCCAACCGGCCCTTCGTGATCCCCGACGTACTCGCGCGGCTGGCGGCCCTGTACCCGGTGTGCATGGTCTTCCATGCGGACGGCTTCGTCGGTGCCAGTCCCGAGCTGCTCGTCGAGCGCCTCGGCGAACGCGTTCGCTCGTACCCTTTGGCTGGCACCGTCGCCCGTAGCGGCGACGTCACCGCCGACCAGCGCCTCGTCGACGCCTTGATCGCCTCGACCAAGGATCGTAGCGAGCACCGCTTCGTGGTGGACGCCCTCACCCGAGCCCTGGAACCGTTGTGCGCCGAACTCGACGTACCCGACCACCCCGAGGTGCTTGCTTTGCGCAACGTGTCCCACCTGGCGACGCCGATCTCCGGGCGCCTCCTCGCCGGCGGGCCCCCGGGCAACGGCCACGGGCCGCCTCCCGCGCCGTCCGCTCTTGATCTGGTGGCCCGGGTGCAACCCACGCCGGCGGTGGCCGGGACCCCCACTGCGGCGGCGATCGCATACCTGCAGCGGGTGGAGGGATTCGACAGGGGCACCTTCGCAGGGCCGGTCGGCTGGATGGACCACCGGGGCGACGGCGCGTGGGCCATCGGGATCCGCTCCGCTCACGTGTCGGCTGCCGGCGCCAGCATGTACGCGGGCGTAGGTGTCGTCGCCGACTCCGACCCCGTGGCCGAGTTGGCTGAGACTCAGCTCAAGCTGCAAGCCCTACTCGCCGCGCTCGTCCGACCCTGAAAGGGCTTCAGCTCACCGCTTCGACCTCGACGGCGGCTGCTTCGTCGGCCAACGCCAGCAGTTCGGCCGAGATCCCCCGCTTGGGCGTGATCACGTCGTCCACGATGCCGTAATCGCGCGCCTCCGCGGCGGTCATGAAGTAGTCCCGGTCGATGTCGTGCTCAACCTGGTCCAGTGGGCGCCCGGAGTGGAACGAGATGATCTGGGCCATCCGCTTGGTGGTGGCCAACACCTCGCGAAGATGGATCTCCATGTCGCGCGGCGCCCCGCGCGCTCCCGCCGACCCCTGGTGGATCATGATCTTGGCGTTCGGGGTGGCCAGCCGCTTGCCCGGCGCGCCACCGCAGAGGATCATCGCCGCCGCCGACATGCCCATGCCCACGCAAACGGTTGAAACCTCCGAGCGGACGTGCTGCATCACGTCGTAGATGGCCATGCCGGCGTAGGACAGGCCACCGGGCGAATTGATGTAGAGGTAGATGTCCTTGTCCGGGTCCGCCGAATCGAGGTACAGGATCTCGGCGACCAAGAGGTTGGCGATGTGATCGTCGACCTCTTGGCCGAGGAAGACGATGCGCTCCTTGAGCAGGAGGGAGTAGATGTCGAAGGCGCGGTCGCCTCGGGCGGAGGAGTCGACGACGGTGGGTATGAGGGACTGGTGGACAGCCATGGGACACAACCTATCCTATATCTGAGATATCATACTTGACGTAATGGACGAGCGAGGTAGTAACGAACGGCGCCACGAGCCGGCGTTCCCGGGGTTCAAGCAGATGGCCGAGCGCCGGCGCTTCCTGGCGTCGGAACTCGTCGCCCGGCGGCTGGACTTGGGGCTGTCCCAGACCCAGGTGGCCGCTCGCATGGGCACGTCGCAGTCAGCGGTCGCCAGGTTGGAATCGGGGGATGCCGATGTCTTGCTCTCCACCCTGGATCGATACGCCGCCGCCGTCGACCAGCGGCTCGACTGGCGCCTGATGGGCCCCAGCGGTGACTGACCGCATCGGGTACGGCCCGAGCGGGGAGCGCGGCCCGAGCGGCCCCTCGAGCGGAGAGCGCGGCCCGGCGTGGCTGTCGTGGGTCCGGGGCCAGTTGCTCGAACGCCGCATCGTGTTGCTCAGAGGCGACCTGGACGAAAGCCTCGCGGGCGAGGTGGCGGCATCCCTGATGATGCTCGACGCCACCGGGGACGGGGCCGTCGACCTGCAGGTGGACAGCGCCGGCGGGTCCCTCGAGGCCGCCTTCACGGTCATCGACACCATCGAGGCCCTTGGTGTGGCCGTGCATGCCACGTGCGTGGGGCGCGCCGAGGGCAGCGCGGTCGGCGTTATCGCCGCGTCCGGGCGGCGCTCCGCGGCCCCCCACGGTCGGTTCCGTCTTGTCGAGCCGACGTCGACCGTGGGTGGAACCGCCGGCGACATCGAGCGCTGGGCCGAGCACCGCCGCGGCCAGTTCGCCCGCTTCGTGGACGTCCTGGCCCGGGCCACTGGGCGCCCCCAGGAACACATCGAGGCCGACATCAGCGCCGGCCGGTGGCTGAGCGCGGCCGAAGCGGTCGAGTACCGCTTGGTCGACCGCCTCTGGGAACCCAGGAGTGAGCGCCGGGCGCCGCCCCCCGACGGCCCACGCTTTGGATACGGGCCCCACTAGAACCAGTCCGCGCATGTGCCTGACGGCGGGCAACGACACCGTTCAAAAGGGCAAGCGCCAACCACGCAGCGGCGTGACTCGGCCCCGAATTGTACTTTGGTATGGACTCGGCCCCTCACCCTTGACCGACAGTTGGCAGGTAGCGGTTCACCACGGTCGGCTACTTCGACATCTACTCGGACATCAATCCGTCGTCGGGCAAGACCAACAAGGGCCTGCCTTACTCGGGTCTGACATATGGCGGCGGTCCGGACTTTGCATTCTTCGCCAACCTGCAGCTCGGAGGCTTCTGTCCGACCACCTCGCCCGCGTTCGCGGGCGTGGCTATGAAATACCGATTCCTCTACGACGACGGAGCAGGTGCGCTCGCTGTCACCGGCAGCCTGGTCAGCCCGGTCGAGGCCGGGACCCGCCTCGTCGACTGGCCCGAGAACGTCGCCGGTGTCGCCGGCGCCGGCCTGGTAGGAACATTCCAGACGGTGATGATCGCCGGAGCCACGACACCCGATCCCACGCCGCCGGCACCGGGCGCACCGTGGTTCGGACCTGGCGCCCACGTCATCACGCCCGATGCCGACGGCTGGGTGGCGGTCGACCCGAACGCCATCGGAGGAGGCTTCCAAACGCTCATGGGCTTCGATACGTCCGAGGTGGTACCTTCCGGTGGCGGCCCCCTGGACGCCGACGGGCTGTACGCGCCTCACCCGGGCGTGCCGGCGGGGACCGCCGTACCGGCTGGCAACGAGCGGGCGGGTGCTGACCTGTCGATCACGTTCGAAGCCACCCGCGTGGCGCTCAGCAGCGCCGACTACACCAACGGCCTCGCCAAGATCCACATCAACAACTGGGACGAGGTCAACGAACTGTGGTTCCTCGAGTTCGGAACCGACTGCTGCACGCCGATCGACGCGACCCTGTCGGTGGAGTTCACCGTCGACCACGAAGAGATGGACTCCGGCGCGTGGTCTCTGGGCATCACCAGCTGCAGCCCATCGGCGCCTGGCAACATCACCCCGACTCCTTCCGACCCGGGGGTGACGTTGACCCCCCGGGGTATTTCGGGGACCATCGTCGAGGACACGAGTTCCTGGTCGTCGTGCTCCTACACGGCCACTCTCACCACCCGACCGGGGCTCACGACCGGCCTCAATGACCGGGGAGCGATTCCCGACAGCCTGACCTTCTGCATCTGCGGCCACTGAAGGCCGGGCTGAGCACCCGAGCCCGGCAGAAGCTAAACCGCCAGCCCCCGGCGCAGCGCTTCCGCCACCGCGGCGTTGAGCCGCTCGTGCACGGCGACGTTGGCGCCCCGGTCGGTACGGGCCAGCACCACCCCTAGCCCGCCACCCCTGGCGGTGAGCGCGACGGAGAGCGCGTCGAGGTCGTCGACGACAGTGGCGGGCGCGCCGTAGGCGGCGGCGACGGCCACCAGGTCCAGGCGGTGGGGGGTGCCCCATAGCCGCTCGAAGCAGTCTGGCGCCACGACGGTGGCCTGGGGCAGGAACGAGAAGATCCCCCCGCCGTCGTTGTCCACCACCACCAGGGTGCAGTCGATGCCCCGGCTGGCGGCGCCGAGCAGGGCGCCGGCATCGTAAATGAAAGCGAGGTCACCGACAAGGCCGACCACGGGGGAGGCGGTGGCGAGGGCGGTGCCAACGACGGTGGACACCACGCCGTCTATGCCGTTGGCGCCGCGGTTGGCGAGGACCCGCAGCCCGGTACGGGGTGCAGCGAACCACTCGACGTCGCGGACCGGCATCGACGAGGAGGTGACGAGGGTGGTGGCGTCGGGGAGGACGCCGGTGACCAACCGGGCGATGCCCGGTTCGGTGAGGCGCGAGCCAAGGTCGCCAAGCGTCGATTCGATCGCGTCCTGGGCGAGCGATTCGGCCCGCCGCCACTGGTCCCGCCAGTGCGAAGCGCCGGCACCAAGACCGCTCCCCAGCGCGCCGGCCCCGACGCCACGGCCCGCGTCGCCGCGCGCCGCTGCCACCGCCCGGCACGTGGCGCCGGGATCGGCGGCCACCACCTGACCGACGCGACGGTCCGGGTCCGCCCACCCGCCGTGGGGATCCACGAGGATCTGGGGGATGCCAGGGTCGAGGGCCGCCAGCCAGGAGCCGACCACCTTCGACGCCCAGGGCCGCCCGAGGCGCAGGACGAGGTCCGGCCGCCAGCCAGCGACAGCTTCGCAGCGCAGCAGAGCGTCTGCGGCGGCGATCACGCCGGGACGGGGGACACGGCAACCCGAACGGGGCTCGGCCAGGACCGGCCAACCCGTGACCGTGGCCAGGTCGGCCACCGCCGCGGGATCGCCGCTGCCGTGGCCGGCGACTATCAGGCCGCGCTCGGCGCCGGCCAGTCGTGCCACCACGGCGTCGGGTGCAGGCGCGGCCATCGCCGGCGACGAGTCATGCCACGGCCGGCAGCCGCAGCGCCCAGCGGGTATGAGCGCCCGGGCCGCTTCCTCGTCGGTGGCGAGCAGCGGCTCACGAAACGCCAGGTTCAGGTGCACGGGCCCCGGGGCGGGCGGCCCGGCGGCGGCCGCGGCCCAAGCACGCGCCGCCAGGGAGCGCCATGAGCCGGCGGCGGCCAGCTCGGCCACGCCGGGAGCGGCGGAAAAGCGTGTGGCCGACCCGTAGAGGCCGTCCTGCTCGACGGTCTGGGGGGCACCGACGTGGTGCAGCTCGGGGGGCCGGTCAGCGGTGATCGCAAGAAGGGGCACGCCACCCTGGTGGGCCTCGACGACGGCCGGGTGCAGCTCGACGGCGGCGGTGCCGCTCGTGGTGACGACGAGGGCGGGGCGCCCGGACGCGGCGCCGAGGCCGAGGGCGACGAAGCCAGCCGATCGCTCGTCGATCACGACGTGGAGGCGGATGCGCCCGTCGCCGGCGAGGGCGACGAGCATCGGCGTGGAACGAGAACCGGGGGCGACGACTGCGTCGGTCGCACCGGCGCGGACCCACTCGTCGACGAGGGTGGACGCGAAGGCAGCCTGCGCGTCGGCGCCGGTCATGCCAGCATCAGGCCGTGCTGCACTGCGAGAAGTGGGGAAAAGGGGACCCGGTGGTGCTGGTCCACGGTTTCACCCAGACGGGCCGGTCGTGGGGCGACCTTGGGAGGCGCCTCGGTGCCATCCACGCCGTCAATGCCGTCGACGCCCCCGGCCACGGCGGCTCCGGGCATATCGCCGCAGGCCTGTGGGACGGGGCCGCACTCATCGGCGAGGCGGGCGGAACGGCCACCTACGTCGGCTACTCGATGGGCGGTCGATTCGCCCTCCATCTGGCCCTGCGGCGGCCGGACCTGGCGACGCGTCTGGTGCTGATCAGCACCAGCGCGGGGATCGACGACGCCGCCGAGCGCGCCGAGCGCCTGGTCGCCGACGAAGCCCTGGCGAGGAAGATCGAACGCGAGGGAGTCGAGGCGTTCGTGGGGTGGTGGCTGCGCCGGCCCATGTGGGCGACGCTGCCCGAGGAGGCGGCCGGTATAGGTCAGCGGCTGAGCAATAGCGCCGCCGGGCTGGCGTCCAGCCTCCGCCTGGCCGGCGCCGGCCGGATCGATCCCCCGCTGTGGGGGCGCCTGGGTGAGCTGGCCATGCCGGTGCTGATCCTGGCCGGTGAGCTCGACTCGGCATACGCAGGGCGCGCCGCGCGCTTCGGTGCCGCCATCCGCCGTGCCACCGTCGCGATCGTCCCCGGCGCCGGCCACGCCTGCCACCTGGAGCGCCCCGACGCGGTGTGGGAGATCGTGGAGCCGTGGTTGGCCACCGAGCCCTGAGAGGAATCGGGGTTGGTTCGCTTCTCGGTACGACGTCAAGCGGCCCGGATCGGCAGCCCCCGACCTCACAGGGCGATACCGACGGTCAGCAGGGCACCGAAGGCGATCTGCAGGCGACCGGTGGCGCCGAGGACCTCGATCAGGCCCCGCCCTGATTCGCGGTGGCGCACCCTTCGGGCGGGTGGGACGGCGAGGGGCAGCGCTACCAGGGCGAGGAGGGCCCAGGGCCTCCACGCGGCCACCGCTACGGTGAGGGCGAACGAGGCGAGCAGGCAGCCCTGGTACAGGGCCCTCGTGGCGGGGGCCCCCAGGCGAACGGCGAGGGTGCGCTTTCCCGCGGTGGCGTCGCCGTCGATGTCGCGAAGGTTGTTGACCACGAGGAGGGCGACGGCCAGCAGACCCACCGGTACCGCGGCCAGCGCCGACAGGGCGGTCAGGCGGTCGAGTTGTACGTAGGCAGTGCCCGCGGTGGCCACCAGGCCGAAGAACACGAATACGAACAGTTCCCCCATCCCCGCGTAGCCGTAAGGGCGGGGACCGCCGGTGTAGAACCAGGCTGCGGCTATTGCGGCGGCCCCCACGGCCAGCAGCTGGGGACCGACTGCGACGGCAAGAGCGAGTCCGGCCACGGCTGCCACCGCGAAGGCGGCCAGCGCCGCCGCCCTGACCGCCGGGGGACTGGCGAGGCCGGACGCCACCAGGCGCAGCGGACCCACCCGGGCGGCGTCGGTCCCGCGCACGCCGTCGCTGTAATCGTTGGCGTAGTTGACCCCGACCTGGAGGGCGAGGGAGACCACGAGTGCGGCCGCCGCCCGCCACCAGATGACGTGGCCCCCCGCGGAGGCGACCGCGGTGCCCACCGCGACTGGGACCAAGGCGGCGGGCAGGGTGCGGGGCCGGGCACCGAGGAGCCACCGGTTGTGAACCGGAAGGGGCATGGTGGGGGCAAACTATCCCTCGTGGGAGATCTGGTCGCCATCGATCTCCCCGCCGGCCCCGCCTGGGTGGACCATATCCGTGAGGCGTGGGACCGGGGAGACGCGATCCTGCCCGTGGACCAGCGCCTGGCCCCCCCGGCGCGCGCTGCGCTCGTCGAAGCCCTCGGTCCGTCGGTGGTCATCGGACCGCACGGGACCGTGAGCCGGGCCGGCGGGTGGGCCGTCGAAGACGGCGACGCCCTGGTGGTGGCGACGAGCGGGACGACCGGACAGCCCAAGGGAGTCGTCCTGACCCATGCCGCGGTGGCGGCCTCGGCGCGGGCCACCTCCTCCCGACTCGGCGTGGACGGGTCCCGCCACCGCTGGCTGGCGTGCCTGCCCCTGAACCACGTGGGTGGCCTGTCGGTCGTCACCCGAGCGATTATCACCGCCACGCCGGTGACGGTCCTGCCCCGTTTCGATCCCGACGCGGTGCTCGCCCACGCCGGCAGGGACACCCTGGTCTCGCTGGTGCCGACGGCATTGCGCCGGGTGGGGGCCGCTTTTTTCCACACCGTCGTCCTCGGCGGCTCCGCGCCACCCGAAGACCTGGCGCCCAACGTGGTGACCACCTACGGGATGACGGAGACGGGCAGTGGTGTGGTCTACGACGGGGCTCCCCTCGACGGGGTGGAGGTGGCCGTCAGTGCCCCCGACGGGGAGATCCGGGTCCGGGGACCGATGCTGCTGCGCTGTTACCGGGACGGAACCGTCCCCCTCGATGCCGGGGGTTGGCTGGCCACGGGGGACGCCGGTTGGATCGGCGGCGACGGCCGCCTCTACGTGCGGGGCCGGCTGTCCGAGCTCATCGTCACCGGCGGGGAGAACGTGTGGCCGGCGCCGGTCGAGGCCATCCTGCGGGCCCACCCCGCCGTCGCCGACGTGGCGGTCGCCGGCAGGGACGACCCCGAATGGGGCCAGCGGGTGGTGGCATGGGTGGTCCCCCAGTCGTCGGTCGCACCCCCGAGTCTCGACGTGCTGCGGCGATGGGTGTCCGACCGCCTGGCCTCCTTTGCGGCCCCGAGGGAACTCGAACTGGTCGAGTCGCTGCCGACCACGTCGATCGGCAAGGTGCGGCGGACGCAGCTGCGCTGACTCTTGGGCAGCAGAGACTTTGGGGCAGCAGAGACTTTGGGGCAACGTGGAGGCATGAGCGATACCCCCGATCCGGCTGTCAGCCACGTCCTCGGAGCGCTGCGGGCCCAGCTCGGCCACCTCGAAAAACTGGTTGAACCGGAGTTGCATGCAGCTGAATCCGCCGAACGCCAGATCGGTCCCGCCTGGCGGCGGGCCACCGCTGGGGAGAACCGGCTGCCGGTGGCGGCGATCGTCACCGTGGCCATAGTGCTCCAGGTCGCCCTTCCCGCCCACCTCAACCTCGGACCGACGGGTCTGCTTCCGGGCCTGGAAGGGGCGTTGCTCATCGGCCTGGTCGCCGCCAACCCTCGCCACATAGACCGCACTTCGACCGCTCTACGGGTGGCGAGCGTGACTCTGATCGCGGTCATCTCGGTGGCCAACGCGTGGTCGTCTTGGACGCTCGTCACTGGTCTGGTGAACGGCACCGAGGGCGAGAACGCCCGGCGGCTGCTGACCGCCGGCGCCAGCATCTACCTGACCAATATCATCGTGTTCTCCCTCTGGTTCTGGGAGTGGGACCGTGGCGGCCCGGTGGCGCGGGCGCGCGCCGTGCGCCCCTACCCGGACTTCCTGTTCCCCCAGATGGCCCAACCCGACCTGGCACCCCGCGACTGGACGCCGAAGTACTTCGACTACCTGTACACCTCGTTCACCAACGCCACCGCGTTCAGCCCGACCGACACGATGCCGCTGGCGATCTGGGCCAAGATGCTGATGCTCGTCCAATCGGCGGTAGCCCTGGTCACCATCGGCCTGGTCGTCGCCCGCGCCGTCAACATCTTGAAGTAGGCGACCGGCCAATAGGCTCCCCTGGTGACCAACCACCTGGCCGGCGAGACCAGCCCCTACCTGCGCCAGCACGCCGACAACCCCGTCGAGTGGTACCCGTGGGGCCCCGCCGCCCTGGCCCGGGCGGAAGCGGAGGACAAGCCCATGCTCGTGTCGGTGGGCTACTCGGCCTGCCACTGGTGCCACGTCATGGCCCACGAGTCCTTCGAGGACCCGGCGACGGCGGCGGTCATGAACCGGCTGTTCGTCAACATCAAGGTCGACCGCGAGGAACGCCCTGACGTCGACAGCGTCTACATGGAGGCGGTGCAAGCGGTGAGCGGCAACGGCGGCTGGCCCATGACCGTGTTCTGCATGCCCGACGGGCGCCCGTTCTTCGCCGGGACCTACTTCCCGCGCTCGAGCTTCGTCGATCTGCTCGAACGGGTGGGAACGGCGTGGCGGGAGCGTAGGGACGGGCTCGATGCAGACGCCACCCAACTGGCGGGCGCGGTGCGGGCGGGCACGGCGCTGCCGAGCCGGAGCTGGGCCCGCGCCGGCGACCCGGGGGCCGCCCGCTCGCCCCAGTCGATCTCGATCGCCGCCGAGCCCCTCATGGGCCGCTTCGACGCGGAGTGGGGAGGGTTCGGCCGGCCCCCGAAGTTCCCCCAGCCGACCATGCTCGAGATGCTCCTCCAGGCCGGCGTGCGCCCCGGCAATGAGCGGGTGCTCGACGCCGTGGTCACCACCCTCGACGCCATGGCGTCAGGGGGGATCTACGACCACCTCGGCGGGGGCTTCGCCCGCTACGCAACCGACAGGCGCTGGCTGGTCCCCCATTTCGAGAAGATGCTCTACGACAACGCCCTGCTGGCCCGCCTCTACACCCATGCCTGGCAGGCGACGGGAGAGCAGCGCTACCGCCAGGTCGTGGCCGAGACCCTCGGCTATCTGCTGCGGCCACCGATGGCCCAGGCCGGCGCCGGGTTCTCCTCGGCGGAGGATGCCGACAGCGAGGGCGTGGAGGGCCGCTTCTACGTGTGGGGCCTGGCCGAGGTCACCTCCGTGGGGGGACGGGCGGCGGTGGACTGGTACGGCGTCAGCGAGGACGGCAACTGGGAGGGCCACAACATCCTGTGGCGCCCCACCCGGGGGGACCTGCTCCGTCCCCCCGAAGTGGAGGCCGCCCGCGTGGCGCTCCTGGGAGTCCGGGACACACGGGTGCGACCCGGCCTCGACGACAAGGTCCTGACCGAGTGGAACGCCATGGCCGTAGCCGCCCTGGCCGAGGCGGGGGCGACCTTTGGCGTTTCGTCGTGGATCACCGCGGCGGAGGAGGTGGGAAAGTTCCTGCTCGAGTCCCTGCGCCGGCCGGGCGACGGGCGCTGGCTGCGGTCGTGGCAGTCAGGGGCGCCCAGACCGGCGCAGGAGGCCGTAGGGGGGGCACGCCCGGCCCCTGAGACCAAAGGCGGCCCCTGGCCCGCGCAGGAGGCCGCCGGCACCGCTCAGCACCTGGCTTACGCCGGGGACTATGCCTGGCTGGTCGAGGCGTTCACCCGGCTGGGGGAGGCGACTGGTCGGGCGGTTTGGACCGGCGAAGCGCGCCGGGTCGCCGACGGGTTGTTGCGCCTGTTCTGGGACGACACCGACGGCGGGTTCCACACGAGCGGCCACGACGCCGAGGCGCTCATCGCCCGCCCCAAGGACACCCACGACGGTGCCCTCCCGTCGGCCAACTCGATGGCGGCCACGGCGTTACTGCGCTTGGGGACGCTCACCGGCGAGGCCCGCTACCGCGACAAGGCCGAGGCGGTCATCGACGTCATGGCGCCCGCTCTCGCCGCCGCTCCCGGCGCCTTCGCCGGCCTGGTGGCTGCCGCAGACCTGTCAGCGTCGGGTATCACCGAGGTGGTGGTCACGGGGGACCGTCCCGACCTCGTCGCCGCCGTGGCCGGCGCCTACCACCCGGCCACGGTGCTGGCCTGGGGCGAGCCGTACCCTTCCCCCCTGTGGGAGGGTCGCGACGGCCCCGAGCAGGCAGGTCGCGCCTTCGTGTGCCGGGACTACGCGTGCCGGGCGCCGGTGAGCGACGTGGCTACCTTGGCGGCCGAAGTGTCGGCTACCGGCTAGTCGGCTCCCGTCAGCAAGCCGGCGTCCCGCTATAACGGGCGGCCGGAAGGGGCAGGAGTCAGGCCCGAGCGCCCTCGGTCAGTTGCCGTCGTCGCCGGCCCACGGCTCGAGCCACCGGGGGTCGACCGCGGCGCCGTCAGCCAGGTAGCGCACGTCGACAGAGGCCCGCATGGCGTCGGTGCGGGTGTCGAGGGACGCATGGACGGTGTAAGGCGAGTGCACGGTGACGTCGCCCGCGGCGTAGTCGGCCCACGACCAGGGGCAACCGAGCTGATCGGATACCCAGGCCAGGTCGTGGCTGAACGCCCGGGTGTCGTCAGGGCGATCCGATCGGGCTCGTAGGCCGGCGAGACGTTCGGGTGCAATGCGATGGGACCCGGCAAGGTATATCAAGCCGCCGGTGGGTAGGGGGCAGTCGCCCAGCGGTATCCAGATTGTGATCAGGCGGTCGGAGCCCTGGTCGAGGTAGCGGTAGTCGGCATGGGCGCGAGAAGCGGTCGGCGCGGCCCTGTCGAAGTGGCGGAGTATGCGCCTCGGGAGCTGCGTGCACGGACCGCCGAGGAGCGCCTCGGCCACACGGGTCAGGGCCGGGTCGTCGACGAAGTCGAGGAACGTGGACGACCGCACGAAGGCGTGGGCCGGGTGGCCCTCGACCCCGTGGGGAGGCAGGTCCCCGGGTCGCCGCCCGGAGAACACCCCGTCTTCGGCTCGGGTGCCCGCCGCCAGGTACCCGGGGGCGAAGCCGGCGAAGTACCGTGCGCGCAAGCGGCGAACGTCACCGGGTCTGAGCACGCCGCGGAGCCACACGAAGCCGTCCTCCTGGTAGCGCTCCCGCAGCGACGCCGGATCGGCGAGGAGATCACTGCTGTCCCGGGCAGGAGTGAAGTACCGGTCGGTGAAAGGGATCGGGCGCCCGTTGGAGGTGATGTCGGCCATGTGGGTTCGGATGCGAACGCTAGGTCACAGAACGCGCCCGTGAACCTCAAACCTGTACCCGTGGACCTCGAAGCTGTACCCGGGGCTCGCTCCTCACATTCCGAACGCGGCGTCCCGGGGTTGGCTACCATTTCCGCCGGGCCGGCCCGCAGCGTCGGGGTCCGGTCGGGTATCCACCCCTGCGGCCCCCGTTTGGAACACTATGAGCATCGTGCCCACCACCACCGCTCCCGACTTCCAGGGTCCCGTCAAGCAGCTTCCCCGACTCGACGACGCCCCCGGGACGATTCTCGAGCTGATGGTGCTGGCGGCAGACGGTCAGTACTGCGCCGGCGTGGACCTCGCCTCGGGCGCGCTGGTAAGGGCGTGGGCGCCTGAGCCCGTGCACGAGCCCCTGCGGACCTATGACACGGTCGACGTGACGCTCGACGCCACCATCGACTGTGTACCTGAC
Organism: Acidimicrobiales bacterium; assembly: GCA_035552775.1. Taxonomy (GTDB): domain Bacteria; phylum Actinomycetota; class Acidimicrobiia; order Acidimicrobiales; family Palsa-688; genus DASZKW01. The sequence goes on from DASZKW010000053.1 coordinate 22,984, forward strand.
CCCTCCGATCCCGAGGGTCTTCCCCTCGTCGGCGCCCCGGTAGCCACGGGGCGCCTCACCGGCCGGCGCGCCGAGCGCCTGCTGCGCCCCCTGCTCCACCCCAAGCGCGAGCCCCTGCTCGGCACCCACGCCCCGGCTGTGCCGTTCTGGCAGCGTCGGGCGGACCGTCCGTCGATCGCCCTCGTCGAGCCACACAGCCCCGTGATGCTTCTACGGCAGTGGCCCTACCTGGCGTGCCGGTTCCTCTGGCGCGACACCGTCCTCGAACTGCCATGCCTCGACCGCCGGCTGGCCGCGTCGATGGACCGGGCCGGCCGGACCCGCATGGCGGGCGAGCGCGGTGAGCGGATCGTGGTGGCCCTCAATCCGCCAATCGACGGGCACTGTCACAAGGTGGTCGAGGCGGTCCTGGCCCGGCCCTAGCCCCAGGGGTCAGGGGCCTAGCGGCTCAGGGGGCGTAGCGAGCGGCCAGCTCCTCCGCCATGGCCCATCCGAAAGCGACGAGCGCGTCGCCTCTGTCCCGTTGGAGGGAGGCGAAGAACGCGGCCATGCCGGCGGGGACCGCATCGGCCTTCGCGGGCGAGAAGTCGAGCACCCCGCACGCTGAACCGTCTCCGGTGATGACGAAGGACCGGTCGTCGATACGGCCCTCCGAACCGAATCGCTTTGCCAGGCGCCGGCTCCAGGCCCGCTCCTCGCCGGTCGCCTTGTGGTCCGGACGGGGGCACACGTCCTCCAGTCCCTTGAAGGCGGCGAAGGCTCCGGGGTCCACGAAGCGGGTTCCTACCAACACGTCCTCGTCAGGGAACGCCAGCACCGCTCGGCGGAACTGGTCCGCGAGCAGGGCCTTGAGCACCTGGTCGCGCCGGCCGTTTCGCTTGACCGACGCCAAACCCCACAGTAGGCAAGGCGTCCCCCCGATGCGCTCCAGGGTGCAGAACGAGAAGCCGAACAGCTTGCCCGCCTCCCGCACCTGGGTGATGAGGACCCACTCTTCGCGTTGCTTGGACAACAGCCCGATGTCAAACCCGGCCGGTCCATCGGTGACTATGTCCGCCATCTCTGCAAGCTCGCCGTCGGCGAGGGCGGTGCAGTCTTTGGTATCGACCTCGAGCGCCATCCGGTGTATTTCTCCTCACCACGTCGGGACGAGCAACCAATTTAGGCGTTCCTGGCCGCTCAGTTCCAAAGACAGCTCGCACCGAGCAGGACACGGAGCTCCGCGACCAGCCCGTTTGTGGTGTCCACGCTGAAGTCTTGGCCCAGCCGTAGGACCTTGTTCCCCAGGTGCAGGTACACCGGCGACGTCCCGGGGTGGTCCGCGAGCAGGGTTTTCAGGCGCTCCACCCGCTCGTTCGAGAGGACATGGGTCGCCACCTCCAGATGAAGCGGCGCTGCCCCGTCGACGCTCAGCTCGGGCCTGGTCAGCTCCAAGCAGACGAGCTTGGGGGTGTCATCTCGCAGGTCGAGGCGCCCCTTGATGCACACGACCGCGTCGTCGGCGAGAAGGTGGCTGACGTCACCCATGGTCCGGGGGAAGATCCACACGTCGATGGAAGCGTCCAGGTCCTCCAGGACGAAGGTGGCCATGAGCTCACCGCGCCTGGTGTACTTGCGGACCAGGTTGGTGATGACGCCTCCGACGCGGCGCACGTCCCCGTCTCTCAGCTCGCGAAGCTCGCTGAGGGTGCCGTCGGTATGTCGGCGCAGGGCAGCTTCCGCGCCTATCAGGGGATGGTCGCTCACGTAGAGCCCGAGCATCTCCTTCTCGAACGCCAGGCGCTGGGTCTTGTCGAACTCCAGGTCGGGGATCGCCACCCTCGCCTCGTCGAAGCCGGCGCCGTTCCCGTCGCCGCCGAGCTCACCGAAGAGGCTCATCACCCCCTGCTCGGCCTCGCGCCGGCGGGCCAGGGTGCGATCGATGATCTGTTCGAACACCAGACACAGGCCCTGGCGGGAATGGCCCAGGGAATCGAAGGCGCCGGCCTTGATGAGCGACTCAATGGTGCGCTTGTTGAGCACTACGGGGTCGACCCTGGTGCAGAAGTCGTAGAAGTGGGCGAACGGCCCGTTGCGCACACGTTCGTTGACGATGCGCTCGACCAGCCCCTCGCCGACGTTGCGGATGGCCGACATGCCGAACGGGATCGCACCCCGGCTCCGGCTGCCTGCGCCCCGAAGGGCGGTGAACTCCGACGCCGAGACGTTGACGTCGGGGACCAGCACCTCGATGCCCTGGGCCCGGCACTCGGCGAGGTAGACGGCGGTCTTGTCCTTGTCGTCCTTCACGCTCGTGAGCAGGGCCGCAAGGTACTCGGTCGGGTGGTGGGCCTTGAGCCACGCGGTCTGGTAGCTGACCAGGCCATAGCCGAAAGCGTGGCTGCGGTTGAACGCATAGTCGGCGAACGGCTCGATGATGTCCATCCATTTCGCCCCGAGCTCCGCTCCGTAGCCGGAGCGCTCGCAGCCGGCGATGAACTTCTGGCGCTCCGCCCTTACCAGTGCACGGATCTTCTTGCCCGTCGCCTTGCGGAGGTTGTCCGCCTCTTCGAGGGTGTAGCCGGCGAACTTCTGGGCCAGGCGCATCATCTCTTCCTGATAGATGCACAGGCCGTAGGTGGAGCCCAGCACCTCCTCGGCGTCGGGGTGGAGGTACTCGATGGGCTGACGCCCGTTCTTTCGATCGGCGTAGTCGTTGTGCATATTCGCCGCCATCGGTCCCGGGCGGTACAGCGCCACCAGGGCAGCGATGTCCTCGAAGGTGGTGGGGGCCAGGGCGCGCATCAGGGATCGCATCGGTGCGCCCTCGAGCTGGAACACCCCTATGGAATCGCCACGGCGAAGAAGACTGAATACCGCCTCGTCGTCGAGGGCCAAGCTGTCCACGTCGGGGCGGCTCCCCGTGGTCGCGTCGATCAAGTCGAGGGCCCGCTCGATCACAGACAGGTTGCGCAGCCCGAGGAAGTCCATCTTGAGCAGGCCCAGGTCCTCGACCCCGTGCATCTCGTACTGGGTGACGATGGGCGCGTCCTCGGGGCGCCCTCCCGGCTCGGGCTTGCGCTGCACGGGTAGGTACTCGGTCAGGGGGGCGGCGGCGATAACCACGGCGGCGGCATGGATCCCGTCCTGGCGGCGGAGGCCCTCTAGGCCCTTGGCCACGTCGACCACCCGCGCCACGTCGGGGTCCGACGCGTACATCTCCCGCAGCTCGGTGGCCACCTTGTAGCCGTCGGCGTGGTTGGGGTGCTGCTCGAAGCACGCCCACAGGGGAGTGTCGCGCCCCATGACGAGTGGTGGCATGGACTTGGCCACCCGGTCCCCAACGCTGTAGGGGTAGCCGAGGACGCGCGCCGCGTCGCGCACCGCGGCGCGGGCCTTGATCGTGGAGAAGGTCACGATTTGGGCCACGTGGTCCCAGCCCCAGCGCTCCGCCGCGTAGCGGATCATCTCGGCGCGGTAACGCTCGTCGAAGTCCCTGTCGATGTCGGGCATCTGCTTGCGGCCGGGGTTCAAAAAGCGCTCGAAGATCAAGTCGTAGGCGAGGGGATCCAGGTCGACGATCCGCAGGCAGTAGGCGACACAGCACCCGGCCGCGCTCCCCCTCCCCGGCCCCACCCGGATGCCCCTGTCCTTGGCGTAGCGGATCAGGTCCCACACCACCAGGAAGTAGTCCGAGAAACCCATGTCGGAGATGACGCCCAGCTCGTAGTCGAGGCGTTCGCGGACGTCGCTTGACAACGGCGCCGGGTAGCGGGCCGCGGCACCCTCATAGCTCAGGTGGCGCAGGTAACCGTCGGCGTCGGCGAAGCCTTCCGGGCGGGGGAAAGACGGGAGCTTCGGCTTCCCGAACTCGATTTGCACGTCTGCGCGCTCGGCGATCCACAGGGTGTTGTCGCACGCCTCGGGCAACTCGGCGAACAGGTGGCGCATTTCCCCTGCCGATTTCAAGTAGTGCTCGTCACCTTCGAACTTGAAGCGTTTGGGGTCGTCCATCGCCGAACCCGTCTGCACGCAGAGGAGGGCGTCGTGGGCCACCGCGTCCTCTCGGGCTGTGTAATGGCTGTCGTTGGTGGCCAGCAGCGGCGCCCCGATGCGCCTGGCGATGCCGAGCAGCTGCGGGTTGGTGGCGCGTTGCTTGTCCAGCCCGTGGTCCTGGAGCTCCACGAACAGGTTGTCGCGCCCGAATACATCCTGGAGGCGACCGGCGAGGGTGGTCGCCTGTTCGACATCGCCGCGCAGCAGGGCCTGCAGCACCACCCCACCGAGGCAGCCGGTGGTGGCGATGACACCGTCGTGGTAACGCTCGAGCAGCTCCCAATCTGCCCTCGGCTTGTGCCAGTAGCCCTCGAGATATGCCGCGCTGGAGAGCTTCATGAGGTTGCCATAGCCCTGATTGGTCTCCGCCAGCAGGGTCAGGTGGTAGTAGAGCTTCTCGCCCTCGGCGCCGTCGCCTCCGCCGTCGTCCAGCCGTCCCCGCCGGGCCGGGCGCTCATGGCGTGACTCGGCAGCCATGTAGGCCTCGGTGCCGATTATGGGCTTGATGCCGGCCTTGCGCGCCTCCTTGTAGAAGTCGAGGACCCCGTACATGTTCCCGTGGTCGGTGATCCCGATGGCCGGCTGACCGTCGCTGGCGGCCCGGGCGACCACGTCGGCCACCCTGGCTGCACCGTCGAGCATGGAGAACTCGGTGTGTGTGTGCAGATGGGTGAACGACGCGCCCACGGTCTGGCTGTCTCCTTGCTGGCGACTTGGATGGAAGAGTTACAGCACTGTGATTCCACCCGGAAGGCTACATCAGCCGGCCGGCGGTCTCAGAGGTAGGTGCCGCCACTAGCTGGGCGCTCCCGCTCCCCCGAGGGCAGGCTGCGCCGGCGCATCTCTTCGAGCTGGGTGCGCGCCGCCATCTGCTGGGCGAACAGGGTGGCCTGGATGCCATGGAACAGGCCCTCCAGCCAGCCCACGAGCTGAGCCTGGGCCACCCTCAGTTCGCTCTCCGTCGGCACGCCGTCACCGCTGAACGGTGAAGTCACGCGGGCCAGTTCGTCACGTAAGTCGGCTGAGAGGCCGCCGGCCAGCTCCTTGATCGAGGTTTCGTAGATCTCCCGAAGGCGGCTCCGGCTGGCCTCATCCATGGGCGCCTGGCGCACCTCCTCGAGGAGCTGCTTGATCATCGAACCGATCCGCATGACTTTGGCGGGATGCTCGACGGTTTCGCCCGCTCCCGGCCCGCCTTCGCCCTCGGCGGCTCCCTCCGCGGGCGGAATGATGATCAGGTTCTGCGGGGTCTCGTCCGGTCCCATACCACCATCTTGCCGACTCAGGCGGACTCGGTGCACCCGACCGTCCCCCGCGGGGCGCCGGCCGCCCCATAGGGTTGGGGTATGACGGTCCGCCCTGAGCGGTCCTTCCCCAGGGACGGGGCGCACGCGTCAGGTGCCCACATCCTCGTCGTAGGTGGCAATCCCGACGTGCGTCGCTACATGAAGGACGTGCTCGGGCGCCACTGGGAGGTGACCGCGGTTGCCGACGGTGAAGCTGCACTGGCGCGTGCCGGCGCCGGTGACGTCGATGTGGTGTTGGCCGACGTGGCGACGCCGGACCCGGACGGCTCAGAGCTGATCCGTCGCCTGCGCTCCAGCCGAGTCACTGCCATGGTCCCCATCATCATGCTCTGCGCCCCCGCGGCCGACGATGCCGCCGTCGACGCGCCGGACGCCGGCGCTGACGACTACCTGATCAAGCCCTTCGCGGTCCGGGAGTTGATCGCCCGGGTGAAAACGAACCTCGAGCTCCACCGGGCACGTGCGGTCACCGCCGAGTTGGCTCGCAGCCGGGAGCTGCTGGACGAAGCCCAGCGCATCGCCAAGCTCGGGAGCTGGCAGCTGGACCTGGAGACCGACGAGCTGATCGGATCGCCCGAGTTCCACAGGATCGTCCGGGTCACGCCCGAGGTGTCGGCCACCGGCGGCCGGGCAGCGTGGCTCAGCCATGTCCACCCCGACGACCTGGCGAGGGTCACCGGCGATCTCGACCGAGCCGCCCGGCGAGCAGGACCGCTGGAATCCGAGGTTCGCGTCGTCGGTGACGACGGGCGAACGGCTGTCGTGGAGCTGCGCGGTGAGGTCTTTTCAGTCGACGGTTTCCCGAGCCGGCTCATCGGCAGCGTGCAGGACGTCACCGAGCGGCGCCAAACGGACGCGTCGATCGACGCTGAGTCCCTGGCCTCCCTGGTCGCCCGGCGCGAGCACGGCATAGCCCTCCAGCTCCAAGCCAGCCTGCTCCCAGAGCGGGAGTTCGACTCCGAGGGCCTCGTCATCGCCAGCTACTACCGGGCCGGAGCCCATGGCCTCGACGTCGGCGGGGACTGGTACGACGTCATCGAGCTCGGCGCCGGACGCACCGCGCTGGTCATCGGCGACGTCATGGGTCGAGGGGTTCAAGCGGCCGCAGTGATGGGCCAGGTCCGTGTCGCGGTGCGGGCCTACAGCCGCCTCGACCTGCCCCCGGCCGACCTGCTCGAACTGCTCGACAGCCTCGTGTCCGACCTGGACTCCGACCAGATCGTCACCTGCATCTATGCCGTCTTCGACCCCGCCGACCGGTCCTTGACCTTTGCCAACGCCGGCCACCCACCGCCGCTGCTCGTCCGGGCCGGCCACCCGGTGCGCCCGATCAGCTCGGTGACCGAACCACCCCTCGGCGTCGGCGGCCAGAGCTTCCGGGAGCAGTACGCCGAGCTCCCCGATGGAGTCCAGCTCGCCCTGTACACCGACGGGCTCGTCGAGCGCCGTGGCGACGACATCGACGCGGGGATCGCCGAGCTGTGCAGCCAGCTGCGCGACGCCCCCCGCCTGACCCACAACGCCGACTTGGCCGAGCTGGTCAACCGGCTCCGTCCCCCGGGCGACGACGACGACGACATCGCCATGCTCGTGGTGGGACCATCTCCGCCTTCGGGAGCGCATGGTCACGCCGCCAGCGGTCACGTCGAGATCCCCTTCCGCAAAGAAGCGGTCGCCGAGGCACGCCGCCTCGTCGTCGACTGGCTCTGCAAATGGGGCATCGGGTCCGAGCTGCGCGACACGATCGTGCTCATCACCAGCGAACTTGCCAGCAATGCCATCCTCTACGGCCGGGCTCCGGTGATGCTCCTCCTCCGTCGGGGCCCGGTGTCGATCACCCTGGAGGTGCGCGACCACGGCAAGCTCATGCCTCAGCCGCAGCGACCGGCGCCCAACGACGAGCACGGCAGAGGCCTTTACCTGGTGGACATGTGCGCCAGCCGTTGGGGCATCCGCTCTACTTCGACGGGCAAGGCCGTGTGGTGCTCCTTCGACCTGGCCGCCTGGTCCCGCTGAGCGACAGTCGCGGGCCGTGGGCTAGGGACGGACGCCGGGGGTGTGCTCGCGTGGGGAGTCGACGTCAGGAGTGGTGCCGCCGTGGGGTGTGCCCCTCAGATGGTCGTAAAGGGCCCGCACCGCTTTGAGGGGTCCCACCTTGTCGTACCACCGGGGCACCGGGTTCGGATGGGTGGGGCTGTGGGTGCGTACATGGCGGGCGCTCGGTAAGTCGCGCGCGGTGGCCGGTCCCAGTGCCTCGCGGATGGAGGGGAGCACTTCCTGGCTCTCCGCCTGGGATTCCGCTTCGAAAATCCCGCCGACCTCTTTGATCACCTCGTCGATGTCGGGCCTGTTTAAATTAATGGCCTCCAAGCCCCGGGTGAGCTCGTCGAGCCGGCTGATGGCCTTCCGGCGCCCCGGGCCGTCCCCTTCGAGCTTCCGGCCCAGCTCGGCGTGGCCCGCCTCGGCCAGGCGCTTGGCCACGACCTCCTTGGCCGACTCCCTCACCGCCAGGTGCTGGAGGATCAGCTTGTCCGCCGATCCCCTCTCCCAGCGGGTGTCGACGCTGTCGCCTTGCTTCAATTCGTCGGTGGCGTCACCCCACGCCGCGAACAGCTCACCCAGGGTTTTGTTCTGCACCCCGATCACCTCGAGGGCGTCGGCCGGTTCCTTGGTTTCCTCCCGTTCGCTCATCTGCGTAGGCCATACCCGCTACCGCCGACGCCGACTCCCGAATTTTGGGGAGCGTCTTGAGGAAGCTCGGGTCCATGAAGCCGCCCGCCTGGTCGTCAAAAGATCCGTGGGCACCACGGTCCGCATCGTTGTCCAGGCTTCGGTAGAGGTTGGCGCCCCTGTCGGGGTCCACCTTCTGGGAGGTGAGCTGGCTCTCCCACGCCCCGATGGTCGCATACTCGTTGCCGCGGCGTCGAGACCCGCCTCCCCCCGGGCGAGAAAGACCCACGTCGAACCCCCGCTCGGCGAACGCACGGGCTGTCGCCCTCCCGACTCCAGCCGACGCTCCGGTGCTGACGGCGGCGTGACCCATATCGATGTCAACTCCCTCCGAGTGCCGTCCTGCCGGGAGCGGCGCGAGTATGTCGTAAGACGACGTTTCCCAGGAGAGGGCCGTCTTATGGCCGCCAGGCGAGGAAGGGGACCAGCATCTCGTCGGCGGTGAGCGATCCGTGCCGGCACACGAGCCTTACGTCGCCGGTGTCCGCCGGATCCAAGTACCCGACGGGCTGATGGGCGACGATGGCGACGTCGCCGATGCGGCGGCGCACCGCGGGGGCCATGCCGCCGCCGGCCGACCCGCCCTCGCCGGCAGGCCCGAACCAGCCGCCGGAGATGAGCTCGTCGGCGGTCGCCACCCACGCCTCGTGGCCGTACGCCCCCCGGGCTGCGTCGAGGAGCTCGCTCGCCCTGCCCGCCTTGGCGTGCAGCCAGCGGAACCGGGCCTCCCCGCTCACCAGTGCGCTGGCGTCGATCAGCGAGGCGTCGAGGGGCCGGAGCCGATCGTCGACGCTGACCTGGCCGTGGTCGGCGGTAACCACGAGGGCGGCGCCGGCAGGCAGGGAAGCGGCGACGTCGGCGACCAGGCGGTCCGTCGCCACCAGCTCGGCGTCGTAGTAGTCGCCGAAGCCCGATATGTGGGCCACCTTGTCGACGCCCTCGTAGTAGGCGTAGACGAAGCGTTGACCCTCGGCCAGGAGGCGGCGCAACTCGACCGCCATGCCCGACGCCATGTGGTAGCCGACCTCCCTGCTGCCGCCCAGGTGGGCGACGGTGAAGCCGGTGCCCTTGAACGAGGCCCGACTCACTACCGCCACCGCGTGGCCCGAGAACGGGCGGCGCGCCGCGAAGTCGGCCGGCGGGACGAACTCTCGGGCGTCGCCCGACAGGGTCCGCCAGCGCAGCACGTTGAGCACCTCGTCGCCGCTAGGGCCGTCCACCTTCAACCTGTAGCCGACGATCCCGTGCACGGCAGGGGCGGAGCCGGTGACGATCGAGGTGAGAGCCGTCGCCGTCGTGGTGGGGGCAACGGACGTGATGGCTCCGCCTTCCATGGCCGCCAGGGCGGGGGCCAGACGGCGGCGGTCCTCGAGCTGGCGCCAGCCCAGTCCGTCGAGCACCAGCAGGACGACCTGGGTGGCCTCCGCCGCCGCCTCGGGCACCCACGCCGGGCGGGCTCCCGGCTCCGCCATGAGGGCGGGAACGACGCCGTCGAGGCAGGGGCCACCGTACGCGGGCAGAACGGGCGAGGGCGCAAGTGCTCCCGGCGCGGACGCAGGGGCGACGGTCGGGGACGGGAGGCGGTCGGCCATCCCGCAGACCCTACGACCCGTTGGTGCCCGTGCTCAGGGCGCGCCGGATCTCGCCCTTGTCCACCTTCCCCATGGCGTTGCCGGGCAGGGCGTCGGCGAAGCGGACGGCCTTGGGCACCTTGTAGCCGGCCAGGCTCGCCCGGGTGGCCCGGCGCAGTGCCTCGGGGTCGATGGGAGCGGCGGCCGCCACCACCACGGCGACGACGGCCTCCCCCAGTCCTCGACCTCCTTCGGGTACACGTTTGGACGCGATCATGACCGTCTCGGTCAGGCCGTAGCGCTCGAGGATGCGGTGGCCGGTACGTTCCTCTCGGTGTGGGCGGGATTGAGGGGAAGGAACACGGCGCCGGCTCGCAGGCAGGCCAGGTAGGCCACGAGGGCGTCGGGTGACTTGTGCACGCAAACGGCGACGCGGTCACCGGGCCTCACACCTGCGGCGGCCAAGGCCGCGGCCGTCCCCCTCTCCACGTTTCTGCGGGCGTACCATGGCAACGTGAAGGTGTCGACGCGAGGCGACTACGCCAGCCGGGCGCTGCTGTCGCTCGCCCTGCATTCGGCCATGGGCCAACCGACGTCGGTGCGCGACATCGCCGAGCGCACCGGTCTGCCGCAGCCCTACCTGGAGCAGATCCTCCTGGCCCTGAAGGGGGCCGGCCTGGTCCGCTCCAAGCGCGGCGTCGGAGGCGGCTACGTCCTGGCCCGCCCCCCCGCGGACGTCACCCTGAGCCAGATAGTGAGCGCCGTCGAGGGCCCGATCGTCGCCGGCGACTTCGGCGAGCCCCACCAAAACGGCGCCTGCAACCACGAGGGCCAGTGCGCCCTGTTGACGGTGTGGGCGGAGGTCGGTGAGCACATGCGCCGCCACCTGGACTCGTTCACACTCGCCGACATGGTGATGCGGGCCAACGGCGGCGCGGTCGTGCCCGTCCTGAGTGCCCAGTAGCGGGCCGAGCGACGACCTGGGGCGCCCGCCCGGATACCGATCCACGTGGGAAGCCGACGTAGTGCTCGCCGACGGCGCCACCATGCACGTCCGTCCGATCGTCCCCGACGACGCAGCCGCCATCGAGGCCCTCCATCGGCGCCTGTCGGCGGAAACCATCTACCTCCGCTTCTTCACCGAAATGGGGCCGGGGCGGGAAGCCCACGACTTCAGTCGTGGGAGCAGTCAAGAAGCCGAGCATCGAGGTCTCCGGTGAAGGCGATCGTGACGTGAGGGGTCCTGAACGTCGGGACCACTTCGGAGCCGGCGGACTCGAGGTCGGCGCCGCGGAACAAGCCCAGCCTCGGGAAGCTCTGCAGCTGGGCGGCGCTCAGGTCGTCGATCTCGGCCTCGCCACGGGTGGAGAACGCAGACAGCCCGTAACGGCCCCAGCCCGGGTAGCGCCTCAAGAACCTCTCGGCCTGTCTCTGCGTCACGGCGCTGCTTCCCGTTTCTCCCCTCACCAGGAGGAGGGAATCAGGAGGGATGGGGGCCCGGCGAATCCGTGGT
>DASZKW010000054.1:0-6179 GCA_035552775.1 Acidimicrobiales bacterium
TCGCCGCCGAGGAACTGGTCCTGAACGAACCGTCGACCGGCTCGGAGTCCGACCTCGAGCGTGCCACCCACACCGCCCGGGACATGGCCGGCCGCTACGGGATGAGCGAGCGCCTGGGACGGGCACACGTGCTCAAACAGCAAGGCGAGGTGTTCCTCGGCCGCGACTACATGGCCGGCCAGGAGATCTCCCAGCCCACACTCGAGCACCTCGACGCCGAGGTGAGGAGCATCCTCGAGGCGCAGGAGTCCGTCGCCCGCACGATCGTGTCGTCCAACCTGGCCGTGCTGCACCGCCTCGCTTCGACGCTCATCGCCCAGGAGACCTTGCAGGGCGAGCCCTTGGACGAGGTGCTCGCCGCCGTCAGCCCTCACCGCGACGGGCTGCTGGCGCCCGACGCCCAAGCCGACTCTCGATAAGACCGAGCCGAACGGCCCACGGTTCGAGGTCGGCGATGGGACGGCGCGTGCGGTGCGGACCGGGTAGGGCGGCGCTTAAAACCGGCGGGCGCTGACGTCGGCCAGGTAGCGGCTCGCGTCGAAGGGATACGGAACGGGCAGCAGACCTGCGTCGCGCCGGCGGCGGAACTCGTCGTTGGCGCTGCGCTCCCAGCGCTCTCCGGCCCGATCGGTGCCGGCCACGAGCTCGTCTACCAGGTCCGGCCGGCGGGCTTTCCAGGCGCGCAGCAGGCCGGACAGGTGCATGTGGTGGGCGGCCACCTCGTTGGACGTGGCGTAGCCGGACGGCTCGACACCCCGGGGGTGGAACACGGCCGCTCCCGGCACGTACACGGTCCGCAGCCCCTCGGCCCGGACACGCCACGACAGGTCGACGTCGTCGCCGTGGAGGAAAAACGCCTCGTCGAAACCGCCCAACCGGACGAACAGCGCTCGGGGTAGGGCGGCGAAGCACCCGGAGCACCAAGGGGTGTCGCCGGTGGCGGGGTCGACCGCCTTGGGGACCTCGACGGGGATCTGGCGGCCGTCGACCATGCCGACACCCGGCCGGTCGAGAGCCACGAGCAAGGCGTGCAGCGCGGTGGGTGCCGGGTAGGCGTCGGGGTTCACCATTACGAGGACGTCTTCGTCGGAGTCGGCGGCCAGGCGGTTCTGGGCCGCGCCGTGACCGAGGTTGTCACCGAAGACTCTCCAGGCGACCGGGACGAGGCTGTCTCGGCCCACACGGGTCCTCTGCCGGTCGTCGAGGCAGGCAACGGGGGTGCAGTCGCCGACGGCGACGGTGACGGTGGCGGCGCTGCCCTCGTCCACCGCCACCGCGGCGCACGCCCCTACGGCGGCGACGAGTCGGGCGCAGGTGTCGACCGGCGTTTCGAAAAGGACGGTCTGGACGCGCACACGGGCCGCCACGACTCAGCCCGGTCGCCGGGCGCGCATCCAGGCCGCCCCACGGCGCAGCGGCGCCGTCATCCGCCACGACAGCGAAGCGTCCATCGCCCTTCGGCGGTCGTCGGCGGCCTCGAGGCGCTCGGTCATCGCCGCCAGTTCGTGGGTCAGGTAGGCGAGGTGGTTGCGGTCGCCTTGCAGGCGGGCGAACCACCCGGCGCCCACGAAGACCGGGGTCCGCCCCAACACGTCGGCGAGGTCCGACGCAGACGCTTCGACGTCTGTGGCGAGGCGCTGATGGACACAGCCGATCGGGGCGACGTCGGCGACGCCGGCGAGCATGGCGGCCAGGAACGCAAATGCCCACTCGGCCGCCGGTGCGTCCGGCGCGAAGCGCAGCCGGGCGTGGTGGACGAGCGCCACCGGCACGGCGAACGAGCCCAGGGGTAACTGGTTGGCGGTCAGGTGGCGCCACAGGTCGAAGCGCTCATCGCTCGCCGCGGTGGCGTTGGTCTGGCTGAGCGCAGCGCCCCCGCCGCGGGTCACCGTGCGCTGGTACGACCGGAGCCGTACGACGGCACCGGGATGACGGCCGGCGGCGTCGATCAGCACGGCGGTCCAATCGGCGGTCACCACGTCGCCTGCTGTGACGAACGCCAGCAGGGGGGCGGCCGCCTCCGCGGTTGCGTCGTTGAGACGTCCGGCGGCCGACGGCGCGTCGCTCGCCACGGCACGGGCGCTGCGCCGGAACCCGTCGTTGAAACCGTCGATCACCTTTTTCACCGACCCGGCGAGCTCGGTGGGGACCGGTACCACGACGTCGAAGTCTGTCCGGTCCTGGGCGGCCAGGCACACGAGGGTGTCTTCCAGGCCGGCCAGGTCGTCGTCGCCTCCGCGTCCCGCCACCACCACCGTGAGCGCGCCGGCCGCGGCGGTGCCGGCGGGCGCCGAATGCGCTGCGGTGCCGGGCCGCCGGCGGCGGAAGGCGCGGACGAACTGGTAGGTCTCCGCGGTGTCGTCGGGTAACGACCGCAGCCATTTAACCAGCTCGGCGAGCGGGGTACCGCCGGCCAGGAACGGGTGGTGTTCGGGGAAATGCTGGTCGGCCGCCTCGCAGACGACGTCGTCGGCGTCGATGGCGGCCAGCCCGCAGCCGGAGAACCCGGCGACCAGGCGAGCCTCGGTGAACATCGACAGGTGGGTGCGGTCCAGCAGGCCGGTGTCGGTGAGGTCCCAGCGCCCGGCCAGGAGCTTGGCCGCCACGTCGCGGTGGGCGACGTTTGGCACGCTGGCGACGATCAGCGGGTCACCCCACGCCTCGCTCAGCTCGCCGAGCGCAGCGAGAAGGGCGTCGGGATCGGGCAGGTGCTCGATGACGTCGAGGACGAGGACGGCGGCTACCGGCCGGCCGGCGGCAACACCGGCGAGCTGGGCCACGACGTCGTCGGCGGTGATGTCCAGGCGGTGGGCCTCGTGGCCGCGCTCGGCGAGCGAAGCCAGGCCCTCGGTCACCACGTCGACGCCGACATAGTGGCGATCACCGGCGGCGATCACCTCCGCCACCCGCCCGAACGAGCAGCCGAGGTCGACCACCAGGCCAGGGCCGCCGTGGCGGGCGACCATGGCCGCGGCCCGCTCGTAGGTGCTCCCGGGCGCCACCGCGAAGTCGTAGCGGCCGTGCCCGGTCGCCCGCCCCCCTCCGGTCGGGCGTCCACCTCCGTCGACGCTCGCTCCCAATCGGCCCGCCAAGCCCCGAGTCGGCTCGTCGCCGTGAGCGTTCACTGACGAATGCTACCCGCGGGCGTTCTTAGCCCCAGAGTCCCTCATGCTTCTGCCGTGGGAGCAGTCAACGACGTGACGCACCGTGCCGAAACGCCCGAAGCAGCCGTTCCGGCCTGATGCGTGCTAGTAGTGTGCGGCCGTGGCGGCGAGGCTCACGGTCTGCACGATGGTCTCAAATGTCGAGGACCGCTTCCGTCACTGGGCGGAGCGGGTCCTCGAGGTCGCCGACGAGTTGGTCGTCTGCGTCGATTCGGCCAGCGCCGACGGCACGTTGAAGCTGGCTCGCTCCCTCGCGGACACCGTCGTCGAGGTGGAACACCAAGACGTCAACCAGGCCGTAATGGACTACGGCGCTCGCCTGGCGACGGGCGAGTGGATCCTGTGGCTCGACGACGACGAGCTACTCCATCAGGACTTCCCCGACCGGGTCGCCCCCCTCCTCGTGGATCGGTCCTACACCCATTACTGGCAACCGTGCCGCTGGCTCGTCGACGATGACGGCCTGGCGTGGATCCGCACCTTCCCGTGGTACCCCAACCTGTGCCTGCGCCTGTTTCGCAACCTCGGCGGGGTGTTCCACCACGCCGGGCGGACCCACAGCCCGTTCGCGGTGGCGGGCGACGGACGCATCGTCGACGACGATGCGCTCGCCATCTGGCACACCGTGTTCCTCATCCGCGACCGCCAAGCGCTGGAGGCCAAGGTGGCCCACTACCGGACCCTCGGGGTCTCATGCGAGGAGTACTACCTCCTCCCCGAGGCGGGGCCGCTCAACATCGAACACGTCGACGCCGGTGCCATCATCCGCGAAGCCAGCCCCGAGGCCCGCGCCGACGCCGAGCGACGGTGGCAGCGCCAACGCGGCGCCGACCGGGAGGTGCCCTTCGTCGACAGCGCCGCCCTCCGGCGCAGCTACGCTCGCCACCGCCGCCAAGCGGACATCTTCGCCGCCGAGTACCTGAGCGATGAAACCCCGGTCCATGTCGCCGCCAACCAGGGCATCACCGCCGAGGTCACCGTTCGCAATACCTCGGGCCTAGCGTGGCGGACCAGCGGGCTCGGCCCCGGGAGGGTGGTGCTGTCGCATCACTGGGAACACGACACGGCCGGCGTACTCGTGCGCAACGGTGACGTCTCCCTGCTGCCCCACAGCGTCGAGCCCGGCGAGACGGTGACCGTCGTCGCTGGAGCATGGGCACCCTACGAACCCGGCCGTTACACCCTCGTATGGGACCTGCTGGCCGAGGACATCAACTGGTTCTCGGATCGAGGAGTCACCCCCCGGCGCGTCCCGGTGGAGGTGGTAGCCGCCCACCGGCGCCTGGCACGTCCCCGCACCACAGCCGAGTTGCCGCCCGCCGCCCCCCCGCGGCTGCCCACCCTGGCGCGCACCGCCACGTGGGTCGCCACCACGCTCGACACCATCAGGTCCCGCTCCGAGATGCGCGGCGCCAACGTCCGGCCCATCACTCCCGAACGGATCCTCGACTCGCGTGACGGAAGCGGGGTACCGGGGGCGGTGAACGGTCCCCTGGCCGCGGGCGGCGAGCTCCGCCTGGTCGTGGCCGGCCACGTCGGGGTACCCGACACCGCCATCGGGATCGTCGGTACCGTCGCCGTCGTCGACGCCAACTACAACGGCTACCTGACCATCCGCCCCGCCGGCACGTCGGCAAGGACGGTCAGCGCCTACTTCACCCAGGAAGCGCCGGCGGCGTCGATGGTCACCGTGGGCTTCGGCGACGGACCGGACCACGGCGCGTTGAGCCTCGTGTCCTCCGACAACTGGCCCGGACACATCCAGGTGCTCATGGAGGTCGTGGCCTACCTGGAACGTCCCTGCCGGCGCTGAGCACGGGCGCTGCGACCGGTTCCCCGGTGGGTCCATGGCCGCGTGGCTTCCGACCCGGCAACCCCCCAGACGTGACCGGCCCGCTACTGGTACCAGCCCTCCAGGTCGAAGACCACGTTGATGCTGCCGGTGAGGTTGTAGATGTCGACCACCCCGCCTGCGCCCACGCTGGCCACGACCATGTTGGGTTCGGTGCTGCCCTCGGCCGGGTTCAGATCGGACGCCGTCGGCGGGATTCCCCCCGGGAACACGGTCAGGAACGTGTTCTGCGTCGGTGCGACGGCGGTCACGTTGAGCACCACGGCGGTGGCCGTGGCGGGCGCCCCGAAGCCTTCCACGCTGACCGTCCGGACACTGCCGGATCCCAGCGGATTGCCGTTGCACTGCGTCGCTGGGCCCAACAGCGCCGACGGGTTGCCAGTCCGCGTGTCGCAGATCCGCACCGGGCTGGCCAGTGGCGTGTACTGGCTGCCCGTCCCCTGGTAGTAACCGGAGACGTCGACGATCACGTCGGTTGACGCGAAAGCGAAGACGTCGACGGCCCCGTCGGCGCCGAGGGGGACGATGACGCGGTTGGGGACCACCACCCCGCTGGCATAGTTGACATTGGAGGCCGTGGGCCTGGCGCCACCGTCGGCGTAGGCGGTCAAGTACCCCTGGGCGGAGGGGTGGACCGCCGTCAGGTTGAACACCACCGCGGTGGCCCCCGACGGCACCCCGAAGGAGGATCCGGCGATCGTCACCGCCAAGGTGGCGCCAGCAGCGAGAGTCTGCCCGTCGCACTGCGCTGCCGCCGCGGTGAGATTCGACGGATTGCCCGTACGTGTGTCGCACACCCGGACAGGACCGCTCAACGGGTGGTAGCCCTGGCCCGATCCCGGCTCCACGTACCCCTCGATGTCGACGGCGAGATCGGTCGCTTGGCTGGTGAACAGTGTCACGTCCCCGAGGGCTCCCAAACCCACCTCCACCAGATTGGCCACCACCCTCCCGGCCCGGTAGTTGAGGTTCGACGCCGTCGGGGGCACCTCGCCACTGGGATAGACGGTGAGGTACCCGGTCGCCGCCGGGTCGATTGCCGTGACGTTGAGGACCACCGCGGTGGCGGCAGTCGGGACACCGAAGTTGGCGCCGACGCTGATCTCGAGACGATTACCTGACTTGAGACCGGCGCCGTCGCACTGGTCGGCCACGCCGCTGAG
>DASZKW010000055.1:0-2206 GCA_035552775.1 Acidimicrobiales bacterium
GACCTCGTTGCCGCCGCTCTTGTAGGAGAGGCTCTCGCCGTTGGTGGCGAGCGCCAGGCTGTCCTGCTGACCAGGTGAGAGCTTGATGTCGTCGACGGCCACGTTGGTACCTGGCCCCACGACCGTGACGTTCTCGGTGTCCGGGTGCTTCAGCGTGGTGCCATCGATGGTGAGGTTGACCTTCTGACCGGTCGGGACCACGTAGCTCGGCTCCTCCTCGGCCAGCCAGTCCTGGTCGGAGAGAGTCGCGTCGACGACCACTCCCGGGATCTCGCTCAGGTACTGCCCGTTGACGTAGCCCGTCCGCCGCCCCTGGTCGTCGGTCAGGAGCAGGTGTCCGCGGTCGCCCGGGCTGTTGCTCTCCAGGTAGATCTCGTTGTACGTCGCTCCCCCCGTCGCCCCCAGGGTGCCGGTCGTCGCCGCCGGCGCCCCGGCACCGTTCTGGTTGCAGAAGGGGCAGGGTTGCTGGGCCGAGAGGTCAGCGGGGTCCAGCTCGAGGGTGCCCAGCTGGCCGTTCGGGGACACCGTGTTGGCCTCGCCGTCGTACTGGCCCGCGGGCTCGTTGGGATTGGGCGAGCCGTTGTACGACCACGAGTTGGCGTTGCGGTCGACCATGATGGCCTGAGTGGTCTTTGGATAGTTGTTGTCGTAGATGAGGATGGCGAACTGACCGTTCCCCCTGTCCTCCACGGCGTAGGGCGTCACCGCGTGCCCGGCGTAGGGAGCGGTCCGCCTGAAGATGCCCAGGGAATAGACCATCTTCGACTTCGGGTCCTTCTCGGCATTGAGCGCGGCCATGGTCTTGTCCAGGATGTTGTTCGGTGTCCCATGGACCTCCGCCGCCCGTACGAGCGGAAAGCCCTGGGCCGCCATGCCGAAGGCGAGCTCCCGCTGCAGGTCCTGGTTGTTGGCATCGAGGGAAGGCGTGGAGTTGGCCCCGAACTGAGACGGCGGCGGGTTGGACTTGAACAGGCTCACGCTGGCGACGGCGAACCCGTAGCAGTGGCCGCCCGCCATGCCGCTGTTCGTCGCATCCATCCACTGCTGCGCCGGCGGTGTGAGGTTGCAGGTGCCACCGGACATGTTGGCGCACACGGCGTCTCCGAAGGCCCGCCGCATGTCGCCGGGGGTGAGGTTGGTGACACTGTTCGGGGGTGCGCTGCCGCTGTTGCCATAGTTGGCGAACGAGAATCCGTTGGCATCAGGACGGAAGCCCGAGTCGGCCACCAGCGGGCCGGTTGGGGTGTACGACGCCTTCGTCCCCGCACTGGCCTCCTCGGGGCCGCCCTTGATGCCCGACGACGCCTGGTCGGATCCTGAGCCCGAGGAGGACCCGGAGCCGGAGGAGCCACCGCCACCACCGCACGCCGCGCCGATCAGCCCCAACACCATGAGGCCCGCCGCCAACTGGCGCCCACCGAGACGTGAGCGAAGCACGAACATTCGACCGCACCGTGGCACCGATGGGCCTCCCCCCGGATAAGCCGCCGCGCTCGGACAGGGTCCGAGCTCCAACGAGAGCGTGGCCGGATCGGACAGGCCTGTCAACCCCTGTCCCCGCAGGTCGAAGCCGGAATTGCGTCGTGCGGGCCCGGTCAGTAGCCGTCCCGATCGACTGGAGGCTCGAGATCATCCCGTCGTTGCCGCGAGTCCGTAAGATCGGCGCCGAGATGCTCGAGAGCCTCCGATCTGTGCTCAGGCTCCGCCCCCTGGACGGCGACCCGGTGCAGCGGCGGCTCGCCCGGGCGGCGTGCGTCGACGATCTCCGTCGCATCGCCCACCGCCGCCTCCCACGAGGCGTGTTCGACTACATCGACGGTGGTGCCGAGGACGAGCGCACCCTCGTGGCCAACCGCCGCGCCTTCGCCCGCACCACCTTCCGGCCCCGCGTCCTGCGCAACGTCGCCACGGTGAACACGTCCACCACGCTGCTCGGCCGCGCCATACCGATCCCGCTCGTCCTGGCGCCGACCGGCTTCACCCGCATCGCCGACCCGGCCGGTGAGGTCGCCGTCGCCCGCGCCGCCGCCGAGGTCGGAGTCCCCTACACCCTCTCCACGCTCAGCACCCGATCGATCGAGGAGGTCGCAGCCGCCAGTCCGGGCCCCAAGTGGTTCCAGGTCTACGCCTGGCGCGATCGCGGCCTCGTCAAGGAGATGCTGTATCGGGCGGCCGAGGCGCAGTACGAGGCCATCGTGCTCACCGT
>DASZKW010000056.1:0-52180 GCA_035552775.1 Acidimicrobiales bacterium
GACTACCAGGGCTTGGTGTTGCCGGGCGGGGTGGCCAACCCTGACCAGTTGCGCCTCGACGAAGCCGCGGTTCGCTTTGTCAAGGAGTGGTTCGCCGCCGGCAAGCCGGTCGCAGCCATCTGCCACGGGCCTTGGACCCTGGTGGAGGCCGATGTTGTAGCCGGCCGGACCGTGACGTCGTGGCCCAGCCTGAAGACCGACATCCAAAACGCGGGTGGCACGTGGGTCGACGAGGAGTGCCACCGCGACTCCAACTTGGTGACGAGCCGCAAGCCCGACGACCTGCCCGCCTTCTGCGCGGCCATGGTCGAGGTGCTCTCCTCTGTCGAGGTGAGCTGATGGCTGGTCTGTCGCGTTCGGAGCGCGAGGAGCTTCCCGCCACCTTGAGGCGTTCGCCACCCAAAGCCCAGGAGACGTTCAAGGCGACACTGGAGTCCGCGGAGGAGACCTACGACAGCGAGCAGGCTGCCCACCGGGTCGCATACGGTTCCCTCAAGCACAGCTTCGAGAAGGTCGGGGACCACTGGGAAGGCAAGGACGGTGGGGCCAAGGGGCCGAGCGACCGCCAGTCCGCCCGCCGCTCCGGGAGCGCGAAGCGTGACCGTCCCGTGCCCACCAAGGGAGGAGTCGACGCCAACGCTTCCAAGTCGCACCTCATGGACCTGGCCAGGCGCCTCGACGTGGCCGGCCGTTCGACAATGAACAAGGAGGAGCTCGTCGACGCCATCGACAAGGCCAATCGCTCGAAGACCGGGTAGCGGCTAGCGGTGATCCGAGAGAAGGGTCCCCGGTGCCGACTCGTCGACGTAGCGACCGCCCCTGGACCACGAGGCCACCGCCGCCACCAAGCAGGCGACGATGGCGAAGGCGAACGCCTCGTGCAGGCCCGCCCTGAACGGTGTCGAGATGAGGCCGGGGAAGAACGACCGCCCTGTCAGCGCCGCATAGTTGGGCGCTGACAGGGCGTGCAGCACCTTGGCAGGCACCAGTTGCTGGATCGGGTCGTATCCGAGGAAAGCGGCGAAGAGCACCGAGACGGGCGGCAGGTGGGCCACGTGGGCGGCGGTGGCGGCGTCGACCCCGTGCGCTGTCAGCCCCCGCTGCAGGCTGGCGGGCAGGGAGGCAGAAAGCCCCACGATCATGAGGGTGAAGAAAATCCCGATCGACAGCACCTGGGCCGAATTCTGGAAGGTGGAGTTCATCCCCCCGCCGGCACCTCGGTCCTGGGCGGGCAGGCTGTTCATGACCCCGGCGCGGTTGGGGGACGCGAACGCCCCCATGCCCAGCCCGTTGAGCAGCAGGATGAGGGCGAAGAGCTGATAAGGAAAGTCGATGGGCAGGAGCTCGAGCAGCAGGAAGCTCACGGCCGCGGTGACCATGCCCCCCGTGGCGAACGGCCGGGCCCCGAAGCGGTCCGACAGGTACCCCGACACCGGCCCGGCGATGAGGAAGCCGGCGGTGAGCGGGAGCATGTAGATGCCGGCCCACAGGGGGGTCTGCACGAAGCTGTACCCGTGCTCGGGCAGCCAGATGCCCTGCAGCCAGATGATGAGCATGAACATCAGGCCTCCCCGGCCCACCGCGGACAGGAAGGTCGACAGGGTCCCGAAGGTGAACGCCTTGATCTTGAACAGTGGGAGGCGGAACATGGGGTTCTCGGTGCGGGTCTCGACCACGCAGAACGCGCCGAGCAGGGCGACTCCCGCGACGAGCTCGCCGAGCACGGTCGGGTTCGTCCAGCCCATGGTGTGGGTGCCGTAGGGCTCGATCCCGTAGGTGATCCCAACCATGACGAGGACCAGGCCGGCGGCGAAGGTGACATTGCCCCACCAGTCCACCGATGAACGGCGGCGAACGGAGCGGTCCTCGAGCTTCACGTAGGACCAGATGGTCCCGGCCACGCCGATGGGCACCGAGATCAGAAACACCAGCCGCCAGTTGATGGGTGCCAGGACGCCGCCGAGGATCAGGCCTATGAACGCGCCGCTGATCCCGGCCACGTTGTTGATCCCGAGAGCGAGGCCGCGCTGGTTGCTCGGAAAGGCGTCGGTCAGTATGGCCCCGGAGTTGGCGATGATGAATGCGGCGCCTATGCCCTGGACCACCCGCATGATCACCAGCCACAGCGCACCCGAGCGGCCCGTCATCCAGTCGATGGTCAGCAGCAGCGACGAGGCCGTGTAGATCACGAAACCGAGGTTGTACATCTTCACCCGCCCGTACATGTCCCCGAGGCGCCCCAGGCTGACCACCAAGACGCTGCTCACCACGAGGAAACCGAGGATCATCCACAGCAGGTAGAAGCTGTTGGCCGGCACCAAAGGGTTGAGCTTGATACCCCGGAAGATGTCGGGCATGGCGATCAGCACGATCGACGAGTCGATCGTAGCCATGAGCACGCCAAGGGTGACGTTTGTCAGAGCGACCCACTTGTAGGTTGCGCCGCGGGTGTCGCCGTGCTCCCCCCCCGGGCCCGCCTTCTGACTGTCCTCGACCGTCGTCACCTACAGCGCCTCCTCGCCCCGGCAAGCCGGTAATCCTTCGTCGTGCTAACTACCCTAGCGCCTGGTCATCCGGACCGGGGCGGGGGGGACGTCGTGATCGGGGGTCGCGGTCCCGCGCTCATCGCCGGCCGCGTCGTCGCACCCGGCGCACACCCTGGTCGGCAGCACCCTCTCGGGTCCCTGCCGCGCCAGGCCGTCGGTCGTGGCGTCGGCTTCGGCTCCGTCGCCATCATGGCGGTGCACCGCCCAGGGGTGGCGCCGTCGGCCGTCGCGCCGCGAGGCGCGGCGCTCAACGGTGCCGAGGTAGCCCCATGCCGCCCATCCCACCGGGACCAGGAACCAGAAGCTGATCAGCCTGTAGAGCACAACAACGGTCACGGCGGTGGCCGACGCCATGCCGTAGGCGGTGAGCAGGGCTGTGAGGCTGGCCTCCACGACGGCCAGGCCGCCGGGGGTGACGGGGATGCTGGCCGAGATCTGGGTGAGCGCATAGGCAATCACGATGCCCCGCCAGGGCACCGCCGCGTGCACGGCCCAGACGCAGAAGATCAACGACGCGAGGTCGGCCGCCCAGTTGAGCAGGGCCAGGGCGAAAGCCTCGATCCAAGCCAGCGGGGTAGGGGTAACCACCTGGAGCCGCTCCCCGAAACCCGCCATTGCCTTGGCGAATGCCGCCCGCCCGCCGCCGGCCCGCACCCACGCTTGTTCGAAGCGTTGCCACTGGTCCCGTAGCCACGCCGAGCGGGCCAAAGAGACGAGCCCGACGATGAGGAGCACGCCGGCGGCGAGCAGGCCCCGCCCGAGCCAGCGCAGGTCGTGGACGGGGCCCGTCGACCCCGCCAGCTCGGCGCCGGTCACCACCAGCACGAACAGCGCGAAGCTGGCCAACGCCCCGGCCACGAGCACCACCCACCCGGCGAGGACCCTCTCTACGTTGCGCCGTCGGAGCTGGCCCCAGATCCATCCCGCCGACCAAGCCGCCCCGCCTGGGATCGACGTGGACAGAGCGTTGCCGGCCAACGTTATCTCGACCATGTCGCGCAGGCGCACCCCGACTCCCCCGGAGCGCAGCAACCAGCGCTGGAGGCGGGCGAACACGAACATCGAAGAAGTCTCCGCCGCGACCGCCGCCGCCAGCCATGGCCAGGCTGGGTTGCTGATCCTGTCGGCGGCGGCGGACAGCTCGTGGCGGTGGGCCCACGCGGCGACGAGTCCGACGATCAGCAGGGCAAAGGCGAGCACCCGCCGACCCTGCCTGAACAGCCGCTTGCGCCGGGCCTCCACGGCACGAGGCTACCGGTTGGCCGTCTTTCGCCGACCTTTGCCGAGGCGCCCGAGGGGACTGTTCGCGACGGGTGTGGGGCAGTCGTCGCCCATCGGGGTAGTACCCGCGGCATGGCCGATTCCGGGTTGAACGTCGCGTCCCGCACCGCTGAGCTGATCGAGCGCTCCAGGTTCCTCGATCGTCTCAGCGGTCCCCTAAACCGGGTTGTCCACAAGATCCCTATCTCCGACAAGGTCCAAGGTGCCCTGTCGGGCACCTGGCTCGGCCATCCCGTTCACCCCTTCCTGGTGGCCACCCCCATCGGGTGCTGGACCAGCGCGTCGCTGCTCGACCTGCTCGGCGGCCGGCGACGCGCCGCCCAGACCCTGGTCGGCGCCGGCGTGGCCAGCGCGGTGCCGACCGCCCTCACCGGTGCCGCCGACTGGTCAGACACCACCGGTGCTGAGCAGCGCGTCGGCTTCGTGCACCTGTCGCTCAACCTCGTCGCCACCGGCTGCTACACGGCGTCATGGCTGGCAAGGCGCCGCGCCAGGCACGCCCGGGGTGTGGCCTGGGCGCTGGCCGGCGCCGGCCTGGCCTCGGCCGCCGGGTGGCTCGGCGGTCACCTGGCCTACGCGCTCGGCGTCGGGGTGGACACCAACGCCTTCGAGGGTGGGCCGGCGGAGTGGACCGAGATCGACGGTGACCCCCCGGCCGAGGGAGCCCTCAGCGCGGGGGCGGTCGGCGGCGTGGGGCTCCTCCTCGCCCGCCATGGCGGCGAGTTGGCGGTCCTCGCCAACCGGTGCAGCCACCGCGGCGGCCCCCTCTCCGACGGCGAGTTGGACCGAGGCTGCGTCACCTGTCCGTGGCACGGCAGCCGTTTCGATCTGGCCAACGGCGAGGTGCGGCGAGGGCCTGCCGTGGTCCCCCAGCCGACCTACCAGGTCCGCGCCGTGAGCGGACAGGTCGAGGTGCGCCGCGACGAGCCCCGCAGCCTGCGTCAACGCCGCCCGTCCGGGCCCATGAGAGCGGGGTCAGCGACCCGACGCCACCACGTCGATCGAGCCGACGGGTAAGCCGGCGGTGAATGCGGTCGTGGCGAAGTCCGTGTCGAGGACGTGCGCGGCGTAAGACGACAGCGTGGCCCCTATGCCGTCGACGTGCACATCACCGTGGGCCACGCTCACCCGTGCTCCGCTCTCGTCGAGGTCGAGCAGCGGTTGTGGAGGGACTTGCCCGTTGAGCTGGCCGTACACCTCGGAGCCGCCCAGGTTCACCGTCACGTCGCTCAGGACGACCGTCGTCTTGCCCCTGGTGAGGCTCAGTCCGCTCTCGTCGTGGACGACCACGCCGTCGATGTAGCCCGGCTTGTAGCCCTTGTCGCTGTGGACGACCAAGGTGCCCGCGGTGACGGGCAACGTGAGGCTCGGGCCGGTGAGCGTCGCCGAGCCCAACGCCCCCGGCGTGACGCCAACCCTCGCAAGGGTGTCCAAGGTGGGGGCGCCGAGCGCGACGCTGGTCGAAATTCCACTCAGGCGTGGAACCTCTCTGACCTTGTCCGTATAGGCGTCCGGCGTACCCGAAACCGCCATGTCGATGGTGGCGAGCAAAAGGCCCGGCTTGAAGGCGGTGGTGGCGAAGGCTCCGTTGAGCGCGGTGGCAGCCTGAGGGGTGAGCTTGGCGGCGTTGCCGCCGAGCACCAGGGTGCCGCCCTGCACGCCGACGGTGGCGCCGGTGACGTCGAGCAACAGCAGTGGGACACCGGCATGGCCGCCGACGCTGGCGTAAACCGTCTCGGTGGCCAGGTCGACGACGAAGTTGTCGACGGTGACGGTGGTGGACCCCTTGGTCAGCGTGAGACCGGAGCCGTCGTGCTCGACTGAGCCGGCGATCCAGCCCGGCTGGTGGATGTGGTCACCGTGGACCTCCAGGTAACCCGAGGTGATCGGCAAGGTGATCGCCGTCCCGCTGACCTTGGCGCTGCCGTAAGCCGAAGGCGTGACTCCGAGGGAGCTCAGAGCCGATAGCGCCGAGGGGGCGAGGGCGACAGTGGTGCCCACCCCGGTGACCGCCGGTATGGCGAGGACCGTGGCGACTGGCGCGTTGGCCGGCGCGCCAGGCGACGCCGAGGGCGGCGAGGCCTTGTGCGAACCGGAGCCGCCGCATGCGGCCACGACCACGGCGAGGACGGCCACGGGTCCCAGTGCCCGTGCGAAGACTCTCGGAGGGGGCACTACCGTGCGGCTTCTGTTTTGACGCACGGTGGCGTTCCTCCCGACGGTCAGGTGAGCCGGTTGACCACTCCTGTATAATCGTCGCCGGCGCTTGGGCCCGGATGAGGTGTGGGGAGGGCGCGATGCGGGTTGTCACCGACGGGGGCGCCGACGTGACGCCTGAGCTGGGCGCCCGGCTGAAGATCGAGACGATCAGGGGTCCGGTGTGCTTCGGCGGGAATCACTGGCGTGGTGAACCCGGCGAGTTCTGGTCGGCCCTTCGGCGCGGGGAGAACTTGCCGGCGACCGAGGCGCCCTCGGTAGCGGATCTCGCCGCGTCGTACGTTGTTGATGGACCGGTGATGGCGGTGCACGTGTCATCGGAGCTGTCCCGCACCGTCGCTCATGCCCGTGCCGCGGCGGCCGAGGTGAACGTGGAGGTGGAGGTGGAGGTGGAGGTCGTCGACAGCCGTTCGCTCAGCGTCGGGACCGGCCTGGTGGCGATGGCTGCCGCCCAGGCGATCGAGGCGGGAGCCGAGTGGGAACGGCTTCGCGAGATGGTTGCGGGCTGGGTGGACGAGGTACACCTACACGGGTTGATCGACGACGTCGGGTTCTTGGTGCGCGGCGGGCGGGCCGGGTTGGTGGCTGCGAGGTTGTCCAAGCACGCCCACCGCCACGTGGTCGCGGTCAAGGGTCACGTGATCCCGGTCCGCCAGGTCCGCCATCGCGGTGAGGCGATCAGGGAGATGGTCGCTCACATCCGCGAGCACGTACCCGATGGGGCGTCGCGCTGGGCGGTCGGGCACGGCGACGCCTACGACGTCGACGCTGTCGTCGAGCGGCTAGTAGCAGTGTTCGGCTGCGATCCGGCTTTCGTCACCTTGCTCGGGCCCCCGGTCGGCTCGCACATGGGTCCGGGCGCCATCGCGGTCGCGTTTTTTTCTCGTAGCTGAGCTGTCCGATCCCTTGGTTCTGATCCGCCGTGAACCGGCGCTAGCCAGCTATCGGGTCGTCGTCGAGCGGATGGGCCTGGCGTCCCCCGTAGACCTGCATGTCGACGTCTTCCACGGTGACGAGGCCGTTGGTGACCATTTTTTCGACGATGGCGAGGAACGTCTCGATGCGGTGGGCCTCGTCGACGATGTCGATCACGATGGGCAGCCCGTCCGACGATGACAACAGCCTGGTGGTCTTGAGACGGCCGCTCGACCCGAACCCCTCGATCCCCCGTGTCATGGTCGCCCCCGCTAGACCCTCTTCACGGGCTCGCTCCAAGATCGCCTGCGCCAACGGGCGATGGTGGTAGCGGTCATACTCGCCGACAAAGATGGTGAGACGTTTCCCGGTCGCATGTCGTCGCATGGGAGACCTCCTCGATACCAGGTCGAACGGTAGGCGGTGTGGGATCGAAAATCGTGGTTCGTCATGGGACGGCGGCGACCACAGCGAGCACGACGATGAGCGCCACGAGCATGTAGGCGACGTAGGCATCGAGGCGGCCGGACTGCAGCCGTTTGGCGGCGTTGGCGAGGGCGAGCAGTACGCGCCGACCGGGACGGTACAGGTAGGTCTCGACGGGCTCTACTACCGTCGAGCGGGCTTCGACGTGGCCCGCCTCGAGGGTACCGGTATCGGCGACATCCTCGACAGTGACGGTCTGGCGGCTGGTGCCGAGGACGTTGCCGAGCACGTGGCGCGCCACGTTGGCGTACCCGAAGCTGCTGTAGCTGTCCGCTCCCGCTACCCCGGTCGTGGCTGACCGCCAGGCCGGCACCCGGCGCACCCGGAGGAACCGCCCGCGGGACAGCGCCACGGTGAAGGCACCGACGGCGAGGAACCCAATGGGCATGACCACGCTCAACCATGACGGCGAGAGGATCGAGAAGTTGGCGAAGACCGGTTGGAGGACCCATGGAGACTTGAGCGCCCCGAGCACCGTCGAGGCGGGCAGGACCGGCGCCAGACCGTCGGCGATGAAGCGGATCACCCACGGTGATGCGGCCGCCAAGCCAACGCAGGACATGGCGAGCAGTCCGAGACCGGCACGCCCGAAGATCCCGCCGTCTGTCACCATCGTCGGGTCGGGGGCAGGGCCAAAAGGGCGACCGAGGATGGTGAGGCCGAGGAGCCGGACGAAGGTGAGGGCGGCGACACCGGCGGTGAGCGCCACGAGCGCTCCCGCCGCGGCCATGGCCAGGCGCAGCTCGAGCGGTCCGACCCGGAACTCCTGCATGAGCGCCTCGAGGAGGAACCATTCCGACGCGAACCCGATGGTGGGGGGCAGTCCGGCGAGGGTGAGCGACCCGAGCCCGAAACAGGTGCCGGCCCAGCGGTGGGTGTGGCCGACACCGCGAAGGTCGTCCAAGGTACCGGTACCCCAATCGGCGGTGATGAAGGCGCCGGCGGCGAACAGGCCGGTCTTGGCCACGGCGTGGGCAAGGACTTGCAGGCTGGCGGCGAGCAGACCGACGGCGACGAGCCGGGGATGCGAGGTTGCCGCACCGGCAAGGGCAACGCCGTAGCCGACGGTGATGAGTCCGGCGTTTTCCACACTGGAGTAGGCGACGACGCGGTCGAGGTGGGATTCCACGCCGGCGAAGACGATGCCGAGCAGGGCGGTGACGCCCCCGGCGACGAGCACGACCACCGCCAGCCACACGGGGGGGCGGCCCAGGATGGCGAGGAAGCGCCACAGCCCGTAGAACCCGACGTTGGCGGCCAGTCCCGCGAGCGCGGCCCTGATTGGGCCCGGGGCGGCCGGATAGCCGACGGGCAGCCACACATGGAACGGCACCAGTCCGACCTTGGCGCCGAAACCGGCGATGACCAAAACATAGGCGGCGTCGTGCAGCCCACCCGGAGAAACGTGCGCCCAGGCCGCCAGGGTGTAGCTGCCGGTGCGCCCCGCCAGGAGCAAGAAGCCGACCAGCAGGGCGGCGCCGCTGGCCTTGCCGATCCCGAAGGTCACCCACGCCGCCCCAGGGTGGGCTCCCCGGTCTCGGCGGACGCCGACCAGGATGTAGAAGGCGACGGTCAGGCTCTCCCACGCGAAGAGGAAGGTGAAGGCGTCGCCGGCGACGACGATGACGGTCACCGAGCCGAGCATGACCAGGTAGCCCGCTGCGGTGCCGTGCCCAGTGAGCCGCCCCGGCTGATGGGCCCAGCTCACCAGGCAGGCAGACACCAGGACTGCCAGGGCGGCAGTAAGGGTGAGGAACAGCCCGGCGAGCCCGTCGAGGCGCACGAGGGTCCGCCCGACTCCGAGTGTGGACCCGAGGTCGAGCGTTGTGGGCCGGTGGAGGACGCTGAGCACACCGGCGGCGCACACCAGAGCGCCGCCGACCATCCCGGCCACGTATGGCACCTCCCGCGTCGGGCTGCGCCCGGCGTCGAAGGCCAGGCCGATGACCGCCCCTGCGGCCCAGGCGCACAGCCCGGCGACGAGCAGGTGGGGGATCATCGCTGCCGCCGGGGGTCGAGCATGCCGACACCTATGAGGATCCCGTTCAGGAGGCTGAAGGGGCTGGGCGGCGACCCGGGGACCCACACGTCGACGGGCAGGAGCGTGCCGATGCCGCCATAGGTCGGGTAGCTGGGATGGGCCAGGCCGCCGCTGATGGCGTCTGTCCCCGCCGCGATCACGATTTTCGGGGCGGGCATCGCCTGCCAGGTGCGTCGCAGGGGGCCGGCCATCCCGGCCGTGCCGGCACCGGTGACGAGCAGCAGGTCGGCGTGGCGGGGGCTGGCGGTGAAGAAGACCCCGAGGCGTTGCACGTCATAGACCGGGTTGCCGAGCGCGGCGATCTCCCACTCCTCGGCGCCGTCGGATCCGGCGTCGACGTGGCGGATGTGGACCGAGCGGCGCAACGACCGCACCCGCAGGGCCAGCTCGGCCCGGGCTCGCTCGACGGAGTCGTCATCGGGGTCGTGATCGGCGCCGACGGCGAGGCCGGGCACGATCAACGAGTCGCGTTCGACGGCGGCGACGTCGATGCCGGGGTCGAAGGCGAACAGCTCCGGGCGTTCGGCGACGCAGCGGCCGCAGAGGATACAGCGCCCCCGGTCGACCCGGACCTCACCCCCGTCGACGGTAATGGCCCTAGTCGGGCACAGCGACGCGAGCTGACGATCGCCGCCGGGCGCGCTCGCTTTGGGCGACGACGGACCGCCGGTCACCGTGATCGCTGCCCGGTAGTGGGGGCCGTAACCGTCGGGGCGGCGAGGGTAGCGGGTGGTGACGATCCCGTCGCGCAGTCCTCGGGGCACCCAGGGCATCAGCCCGCCACCCCGGCCAGGTTGACCCCGAAGCTCGCCTCGATGAACACGAAGTCGGTGAGGATGTCCCCGCCGAAGGCGTGGGAGAACAGCGCGAAGTTGTGGAACGACGCCGTGCGGGCCTTGACGTGGGCCAGGTGGCCATCGGTCACCTCGACCAGGTAGATGAGCTCGCCCTGGGGGGACTCGCTCCAGCCGAGCCCGGTGCCATCTGCGACCGGCGCCGGGCAGCGCCACGGGCCGTCGGGGTGGGCGCCTAGCTCGTCGAGGGCCTGGCGGAGCAGGTGCCATGACCCGGCGACCTCCTCCGCTCGGATCCATTGGCGAGCCAGGGCGTCGCCGGCGTCTCGGGGACCGGCCGGCGCGAAACCGAGTTGGCGGTAGCCGCCATAGGGCCGCTCGATCCGCACGTCGGGGCCGGTCCCCGAGCCCCGGCCGACCGGGCCGAGCGCGCCGTGGACGACGGCCACGGCTGGCGCCACGATCCCCGTGGTACGGAGTCGGTCGAGGAACGACGGGGTGGTCATCAAGGTTCGCAGGTCCCGTGCCAGGTCGGCTTCGATGGCACGGAGGGCGCCGAGCGCCTCGTCGGGGGCCAGCAGCGGCGGCCCAGTGGTCCCCCCGAGTGTGACGACGCCCCGGGCGAAGCGGTGCCCGCACAGGTCGGCCTGGAGACGCAGGAGGCGCTCTTTGTGCCAGCTCAGCCGGGCGTATGCGACGGCTTGGCCAGCGCCCTCGGTGTGGCGGATCATCGAGTCGAGGTGATGAGCGATCCGCTCCAGCTCGGCGTGGACCACCCTCAGCAGCTGGGCGGCCGGCGGGGGGTCTACCCCGCCTAGGGTTTCGATCGCTCCGCAAAAGGCTATGGCGTGGGCCGCCGACATGGTCCCTTCCGCCCGCTCGGCGAGCAGCACCCCGTCGCCGGGGTCCAACCCGGTAAAGCGGCGGGCGATGCCCCGGTGCTTCAGGTAAGGGCGGACCCGTAGCTGGGGGATGTCCTCGCCGAAGGTCTCCACCAGGTACTCGACGGTCTCGAACACGCCTGAGCGGACGGGGCCGTAGGGGATGGTGAACACTCCCTCTCCGTACACGTGGCCGGGCAGCGCAGAAGTGTCGGGGTCAACCCGGACCCCAGCCTCGGGGCGGCCCGGGCGGAGACGGTCGCCGCCGTCGCCTGTGAGGGGGAACACTAGAGCGTCGAGGCGAGGGTGCCCGTCAGCCACGAGCCCGAACAAGTCGTGGATCTCCCGCTCATACCAAAACGCCCCCGGCACCACCGGGGTCAACGCCCGGTAGTGGTCGACACCGGCGGGGAGAAGCGCTTCGATGATCTCCACCGACGCTCCGTCGGCGATCAACGCTCGAAGCGAAGTCGCCCCGCCGTCCCGGGCGGTAGCGACCAGCCCGGTGAAGCGGCCGCCGGAATCCGTCGCGCCGGCGACCGCCCCTGCGAGGTCGTCGGGATCGACCTGGCGCGCCACCGCGGCGAGCGAGGTCATCTCGGGGCTCCCAACTCCGCCGCGGCGCGCTCCAACAAGTGTGAGAGGGCGCCTGGCGGATGGACGCCGAGCAGCGTGAGACCGCCCAGTCCTAGCAGCATGGCAGTCACCACCATCCAGCTGGTCTCGCCCTTGACAACGGTATCGGGCGTGGGTCCGAGCATGGTCTGGGTCCCGAAGAACGACAGGCCGAGCGAGGCGACAGTGACCAGTACCACCAGAACGGCGACGACAGCGTCGGCCGGGTCGGCGAGACCGCCCGACACGATGAGGAGCTCGCTGCGGAACATCCCCCCTGGCGGCATGGCACACAGGCCGAGCACGGCCAGCACGAGCATCGGCCCCGACCATGGCAGCGCCCCGATACCCCCGCGTATACGGGTGATGTCTTTTGTGCCGAGCTTGCGGACCACGCTGCCCGCGCCGAAGAAGGCGGTGCCCTTGGCTGCCGCGTGGGCCAGCACGTGCAGGAGCACACCGACGACGGCGATCGGGGCCGAGAAGCTCATCCCGATGGCCAAGATGCCCATGTGCTCGACGCTCGAGTAGGCGAACAGCCGTTTGAGGTCGCGTTGGCTGGCCAGGTACAACGCCGCAAGGCCGAGTGACGCCAAACCGAACGCCAAGAGGACGTCGCGGGGAAACGTCGGCCCGACGGCACGCACGGCGATCTGGAAGAACCGCAAGATGGCATAGAAACTCACCGCCAGCAGTGATCCCGACAGGAGCGCAGACACCGGCGTGGGCGCTTCGGAGTGGGCGTCGGGCAGCCAGGTGTGCACCGGTACCAAACCCATTTTGGTACCAAACCCGAGCACCGCCAGCACGAACGACAGCCGTACCACCGCTGGGGGGAAGTGGGCGGCCGAGGCGAGCAGCTTGGGGTAGAACAGTTCGTAGGCGTCGCCGAACACCTGGGCGCCGGCGTAGTACATGACAATCGTGGCGAGAAGTCCTATCCCCAATCCCATCGACGCGATCAGCACGTACTTCCAAGCGGCCTCGGTGGCGCCGTCGGTGTCGTCGATGGCCACCAGCAACGCGGAGACGACGGTGGTGACCTCGACCGCGACCCACAGCAACGCCAAGCCGTTGACAAGGCAGGCCACGGCCATCGACCAGCAAAACACGTTCAGCCCGGCAAAGAACCGACGGGAGTAGCGGGCCCGGGCGGCAGTGTCGCCGTCGGGATGGACGTAGCCGACGGCGAAGATGGCGGTCAGCGCGTAGAGGAAGGTCACGGCCACCAGGAACACCACCGACAGCGAGTCGACGCGCAGCCAGCCCGACAGGGCGGTGGTCGGCGCGCCGGCTGGCACGAGCAGCACCGAGAGCGCGAACGAGACGGCCCCGGCCGCCACCGTCAGGGCCCGGGCGGCCCGAAGCGGGACGAACCAGCACGCCACGGCCACCGCTGCCGGCCCGATCAGCAGCACCACGAGGTCCCAGCTCATCGCTTGGCCCTCAGCCCTTCAGCCTGTCCAGCACGTCGGTCGACAGTGTGTCGGTCCGGCCGTGATGCACCCGCATGAGCACCCCGAAGACCACCACGGCCACCAGCAGGTCGAACAGGAACGCCACCTCCACCACGAGCGGGAGGCCGGCGGCGACTACCAAGCTGGTCACCGACACCCCGTTCTCCAGGGAGAAAAAGCCGACAG
This sequence comes from Acidimicrobiales bacterium, assembly GCA_035552775.1. GTDB lineage: Bacteria > Actinomycetota > Acidimicrobiia > Acidimicrobiales > Palsa-688 > DASZKW01. Next base: position 13,420 of record DASZKW010000056.1, read on the forward strand.
CCTGGGAGATCACGTCGGAGCGGACGATGACCAGCAGGAACGCCACCAAGATCACCGCCGCGGAAAGGTTGAACGCCGCCGCCGGCAGTGAGTGGGAGTGCACGGGCAGGCTGCCGAGGACGAAGACGGCGAATACCGCCAACCCGATGGCCAGTAGCGTCATGGTCGCCACACTCAGCCGGTTGGAAGCCACCAGCTCGACCCTGGCGTCGCGCAGCAGGCGCACTATGACCAGCGGTACCACGATGACCTTCAGGCCGAGCGACAGCACCGCCAGGGCGTACAGGTCCGGGATCCCCCGCGCCGCGGCCACGTACGCGGCCAGGGCCGTGACCGCTAGGGATTGGAACGAGTAGAGACGGATCTGCGAGCGGGAAAGCGGGGCGCGCAGCATGGCGAACTCGCTCAACAGGACCACCAGGGTGAGCCCCTCCGCCACCCCCGAGAAGGCCGACGGCACTTGCGAGTGCACGAGCGCCGCCACCGGCACACCGACGCCGATCATGCGCCACCACCCAGGAACAGCACCAGCACCGCCAGCACGGCCAGGAGGAACGCGGCTGCCATGAACTCGGTGATCTTGAACAGGCGCAGCTTGGAGAAGCTGTTGTCGATCAAGGTGAACACCAAGCCGACGGCAAGGGCCTTACCCAAGAAGACAACGACCGCCAGTCCGATCGCGCCAGGCTGGCGGGAGCCGGCCAACCCCCAAGGGGCGGCGAACACGTTGATGAGCAACACGTAGAGGATCAGCTGCTTCATGTTCGATCCCCACTTGAGCAAGGCCAGCGCAGGCCCGGAATGCTCCAGGGTGCGAGCCTCGTCGATCATCCCGAACTCGAGCGTGCTCGAATGCGTTTCCACCGGGATCCGGCCCGTGTCGTTGAGTACCACCAAGAAGAAGGCGAGGGCGGCGAGCAGGTGGGCCGGCCGGATAGCCGCGGCGAACGACGAACGGGCGGCGGCCGCCTCGGCGTAGGGCAGGTCGGTGGTGGTGATCAACGCCACGCTGAAGGTCACGAACAGGATCGAAGGCTCGATCAAGGCGGCGAAAGTCATCGCCCGCGACGAACCGAGCTGGGCGTAAGGGGCGTCGGTCTCCGCCGCGGCGAGGGCAACGGAGAAACCGGCGAGGGCCAGGATAAAACCGCCGCCGAGGATGTCGCCCATGTAGCCGAGCGGGAGGCTGTAGGTGGTCAGCTCGGGGATGAGCAGCGGCACGACCAGATAACACATGAACGCCACCACGGGACCGGCGAGGAACACCCAGCTGGCGTCCTCGGGGACCAGGGTCTCCTTGCGGAACAGCTTCGCCAGGTCGTAGTACGGCTGGAGGACCCTGGGACCGCGCCGACCCTGGAACCGGGCCTCCACTTGGGCAATAGCGCCCGATACTCCAGGCGCGAACACCAGAATCGTCAGATCCTGGCCGACCTGGATCACGGGTTGGCTCAGCTCAGCTCCGGCTACCACCTCGCACCCTCTCTACCCATAGGCGAACAAGACGTCTGGGTAGAGGCCATCAGCCCGTGCGGGCGGTTCGGGAACCCAAGGGCTACCCCACCGGGGCTTCATCCGGCTGGTGCCACTCTAGCGCCTGAGACCACGGTTTGGGATTTTGGTCGGCTCCGCGCGGAAGGGGACCACGGACACGGAGCGGTCAGGCCGCCGCTGCCAGGGCGAGGCCGGCGGCCGCCGCCAACAGCCCGAGTACCAGGGAGCCGGCTACGTTACGAGCAGCCGCCTCCAAGGTTCCCTCCTCGATCAGATGCACCGTCTCGTAGGAGAAGGTCGAAAAGGTGGTGTAGGCCCCGCAGAAGCCGACACCCACGACCGTCGCCGGGAGGTGCCCGAGCCCGTCGTAGAGAGCGAGGCCGCTGATGAGCCCGAGGAGGAACGCACCGGTGGTGTTCACCACGAACGTCCCCCAGGGGAACGATCCCGCGGCCCGCGAGCTGACCCACTGGTCCAACGCAAAACGGGTGGGAGCGCCGACCGCTCCCACGGCAGCAACTCCCAACAGGGTGATCACCGGCGAGGTTCGCTCCGGGACGGGTGGGAGACCACTTCGACGGGTCGACGCACGGCAAGTCCTCGTAGACCCATGTCCTCCACGCTCGACACGAACGACTCGATCCGGCTGGGCTCGTCGACGATGATCACCACGACCGGGACGTCGTCGGTGACCGAAAATTGCCGGCGCACGCGGCTCGACGCGCCGAATCCTCCGACGCCCCGCAGGACGGTGGCGCCGGCCAGGCCGGCCTTGCGGGCCCGCCCGACGAGCTCGACGTATGCCGGTGCACCGCGGTGACGATCGGCCTCGTCGAGGTAGATCGTCAATCGTTCAGCGGTCCCAGTCAGAGCCACCGTTGTCTCCTCGTCGCGGTCGGCGCCGCCGTGGCGTGGGGAAGGTCCTTACCAGAAGGATTCCCGCGTACGCCGCGGTCAGGCCGGCGGCCAGGGTAGCGAACACGTATAAGGCCGACATCGCCACATGGCCGTCCCTGGCCAGCAGGTCGGTGTCGACCATGAACGTCGACCAAGTCGTGTACGCCCCGAGCACGCCGGTCGCAAAGAAGGGACGGAGGTACTTTCTCGGCGGCCACTTCTCCACGATCAGGGTGAGCAGCGCCCCGAGCACGAAGCTGCCGAAGATGTTGGTGACGAACGTGGAGAGTGGAAACGACCCTGAGGAGGCTGGTAACGCGAGCGCAAGCTCATAACGGGCCGGCGCCCCGAGGAAGCCGCCCGCGGCAATGGCGGCCAGCACCGAAGGACGCATCCACTCCGGTCTCCTTCGGGCGGTGGCGGCGTTAGCTGTTTCAACCCTTTCGGCCTCGGTGGTGTCGGGGTCGGGTGTCGGAGTCATCAGCCCAGGAGGCGTTCAAGGCGAATCCATCGCCGCTGGAAGCCTAGTGCGCTCCATCACAAGCACCGTGCGGCCTGGCGCGTCTTGGGGCGCCCCTCAGACGACCGGCACCGGGTCCTGGTCTGGCACCCGTGCCGGGGGTACCGCCGGCCCGGCAGGCGTGACCGGCGCACCGAGGTCGTATGCGCCCGGGTCGAAGCGGTGGGTCCGGCGCCGGAAGCTCCAGGTCGTGCCCGGCCACAGGGTGGTGTTTCGCCCCCGCTCGTCGAGGTACCAGCTCGAGCAGCCGCCGACCGACCACACCGTGGTGGCCAGGCGGCGCTGCACCGCCGCGTTGTAGCGGTCCTGGGCGGCGACGCGCACCTCGGCGGTGCGCAGTCCCCGGCGGCGCATCTGGCGCAGGGCGTCGCCCACGTAGCCGGCCTGCGCTTCGATCATGATGACCATCGAAGTGTGGCCCAAGCCGGTGTTGGGCCCGACTACGAACCACAGGTTGGGGAACCCGGCCACGGTGGTCCCCTTGTACGCCTCCATCCCCGCGGCCCACGCGTCGCGCAGCACCACGCCGTCGCGGCCTCTGATGCGGGAGGCGGCGGGCAGGTCGGTGACGTGAAAGCCGGTGGCGAAGATGACCGTGTCCACCGGGCGCTCGGTGCCGTCGACGGTGACCATCGAATGCTCGCGCACCTCGGCGATGCCGTCGGTGACGAGCTCCACGTTGGGCCGGCACAGCGCCGGGTAGTAGTCGTTGGACAGCAGGATCCGCTTGCATCCGATGGTGTACGCCGGAGTCAGCGCACCACGCAGCGCAGGGTCGGGGACCTGCCGGCGCAGGTGGCGGCGGGCGACGCCCTCCACGGCGCGCAGGGCGGCGGGGTGGTGGAATCCGGCGACGAAGCCCTCCCGAGCCCATGAGATGCTCCCGCGCACCAAGCGCTGCAGCGCCGGCCAGCGGGCGTACGCGCTGCGCTCGCGCCTGCCCATCCGGCGGTCCCGGCGGGGGACCACCCACGGAGCCGTGCGCTGGTAGACCGACAACCGCCCGACGACAGGCTGGATCTCGGGGACGAACTGCACCGCTGAGGCGCCCGTGCCGATCACGGCCACGTTGCGCCCGGCGAGATCGGCACCATGGTCCCAGCGCGCCGAGTGGAACACGGTCCCCGCGAAGCGGTCCAGACCGGGGAGCGCCGGCGTGGCCGGGTCGCTCAGGGCGCCGGTGGCGGACACGAGATGGGTGGCCTCGAACACACCTCCCGTGGTGGAGACGACCCACAGGCAACGCCGCTCGTCCCAGTCGGCGCCGAGCATCTCGTGGCCCAGGCGCAGGTGGGGCCGGACCCCGAGCTCGTCGGCGCAGCGGCGCAGGTAGGCCTGGATCTCGGCCTGGCGGGAGAACGAGTACGTCCAGCCCGGGTTGGCCCTGAACGAGAACGAGTAAAGGTGGGACGGCACGTCGCAGGTAGCACCGGGGTAGGTGTTGTCCCGCCACGTCCCGCCCACCTCGTCTGCGCGCTCGAGTACCACGAAGTCCGAGACGCCGGCGCCGCGCAACCGGGCGGCCATGGCCAGACCGGCGAACCCGCTGCCGACCACGACGACGTCTGTCACCGTGGGGCCGGCCTCGGTCACGCCGCGTTGCGCGGCAGGGCACCCCCGCCGGTGATACGCCACAGGAACCTGGCGACGGGACCGTCGAGGCCGAGTTGGCGGCACAGCTTGCGGGGCTTGGTTAGCGAGTCGGCGAGCAGCCGGCGGCACTCCGGGCTGTGCACCACCCGGCGCCACTCGGCGATGGGCATGCCGATGTCGTGGGCCATCTGACGCGACGGCCACACCATCAGGCGCCCCATCACGACGAACAGCAGGGGTGCGGCGACGGCGAGCACGTGGCGGTGCAACCAGCCCAGCTCGGGCACTTCCTTGATGAGGTAATGCCGGGCGAAGGAGACGTGGCGCGCCTCCTCGGTCACGTGGATGCGCATGATCTGCTCCACGAGGGGATGGGTCACGCCGACCCGCAGCTGCTGGCGCTGGAGGTGGTCGACGGGGTCCTCGCCGCCGAGCACGAACATGAAGAACAAGGCCCGGAAACGCTGGTTGAGCGAGGGGAACACCAGCGACGCCGCGGCGCGGAACGCACGGGGCATCCCCCCGACGTTGAGGCCCGTCCGGTTGATCAGCTCCTGGAACATGAGCGAATGCTGGGACTCCTCGATCACCTCGTGGTGGAGGTAGCGGTACTCGGGCGAGTGGTTGGGCAGGTGGAAGGCGTGGAGGAGGAGTCCGCGCTGCAGCAGGTTCTCGAACTGCAGGCCGACGCGCATCGCCGTCGCCACTCGCTGCAAGGCGATGCGCGACTTCATCTCGGGTGACTGGGCCTGGTACCACTCGCTCGTGGCCAGCGGGTCGTCCGGCCACAGCGACCAGCGGGGGTCGGCGGCGTCCACCCGGTTGACCTCGGCGTCCCAGTCGATGTCGGCGTACGCGTCGGAGTGCTTCTCGACCGACTGGCGCGACAGGCGCTCCACCATGGAGACGAAGGTGCTGTCCACGCGGGGCGCGGGCTCGCTACCGGTCGCCTTGGGCTCGGTGATGGTCATCGGGTTCCTCCCTCGCTGAAAATCGGTTACGGGCCGAGCAGATGTGATCGGGCCATGCGGTCGACCGCGGCGGCAGGCACCAGTCCCCGCATGGCCCACCCCAGCCGGGCCTCGGCGCCGACGGGTACCACCGCCCGGTTGTGGGCAACAGCGTCGACTATGGCATCGCCGACGAGGGCGGCACGATGGCCCCGCCGGGCGAAGAACCGCTGCACCCGCTCCACTGTGGCGGAGTCGGCCCGCGCCCCTTTGTAGCGGGTCCCCGACTCGACGATTGCGGTGGCGATGACCCCGGGGCAGATGGCCGACACGCCCACGCCGTGGGGGTGCCAGTCCGCCCGCAGGCAGCGCGACAGGGCGAGCACGGCCGCCTTGGTGGTGACGTAGGCCGCTTCGCTGGCGCGGGGCGTGTAGGCCAGCCCCGACGACACGTTGACGACGTGACCCGATCCCCTGGCCAGCATGGCCGGCCCGAACACCTGGCAGCCGTGGATGACCCCGCGCAGGTTGATGCCGAGTATCCAGTCCCAGTCCCCCGCCCCGGTGTCGAGGAACCGCCCTGTCATGCCGACCCCGGCGTTGTTGACCACGACGTCGGGCACCCCGTGGACGGCGTTCACCGCGTCGGCCAAGCGAACCATGGCAAGCCGATCGGCCACGTCCGCCCCGTAGGCGCGCCCCCCGCACTCGGCTGCGACTTTCCCCGCCCCCTCCTCGTCGATGTCGACCACCGCTACCGTGGCGCCCCGCTCGGCGAAGGCCAGGGCCGTGGCCCGCCCTATCCCGCTCGCCGCGCCGGTGACGACAACCGTCTTGCCCCCGCCTTCCCACGGCCGCCCACTCGTCATGGCTCTATTATGCCATTGGTCAATGGTACAGTCAAGACGGGAACATCCATCGTTATCTACTATGGGAAGTAGGGGAAAGGAGGGCCGCGCCGTGGAGTACCGCGTCGACGAGCTCGCCCGTGACGCGGGCACGACGGTGCGCAATGTGCGTGCCTACCAGGACCGGGGGCTCCTTCCTCCCCCCCGCCGGGAGGGGCGCGTCGGCTGGTACGGCGACGGTCACCTGGCCCGCCTCCGCCTGATCGCCGACCTGCTCGAGCGGGGCTACACCCTCGCCAACATCGCCGAGTTGATCGCGGCGTGGGAGCGGGGCCAGGACCTGGGCGACCTTCTCGGTTTCGAGACGGCCCTGGTGGGGCCGCTGGCGGACGAGGCACCTCAGTCGTTCACCGCCGGCGAACTGCTCGAGCTGTTCGGCGGCCGGGTGGCCCCCGGGGCCCTCGACGAGGCGATCGCAGTCGGGCTTCTCGACGTGCGCGGCGAGCGCCTCGTGGCACCACGCCCCTCGACCCTGCGCGCCGCCGCCGAGCTGGTCGGCGCCGGCGTCCCCATGGAGGCGGTCCTCGCCCTCGGGCGCCGGCTACGGGCCGACGTGGACGACATCGCCCGGGCGTTCGTAGAGCTGGTCGACCTCCACGTGATCGCGCCCCTGGGCGAGAGCCTGCCCCCGGGTGAAGTCGCCCGCCTCGGCAAGCTCATCGGCCGCCTACGGCCCCTGGCCCAATCGTCGGTGAGTGCCGAGCTCGGCGACTCGCTGACCCGTGAGATCCAGGCCGAGCTCAGCGCCCACCTGGTACGCCAGGCGCGCGACGGCCGCTCCGGGCGCGCGTCGTGACGCGGGCGCGGCTCGGGGCGGGTTGGTGGCCGAGCCCTGGTCAGGCTTTGCTCACTGCCACGTCGGCGCGGTCGGCCAGGTAGTCGTCGGCCGCGGTCTCGTCGGTACCGGCCGAGCGGGGCACCAGGCGGGCAACGGCGCTCACCACGATGGCTACTACCAAGTTGAGCACCAGGGCGGTGAGGGCGATGTAGCCGGTCTGGCCGAGGATCGGGATCTTGGCCGTCGCCCCCGCGAAGTGGTGCACCGCCGGAGTGGAGACCCCGTACGCCTCGTAGGTGCCGTAGACCATCCCCGCCAGCCACCCCGCGATCAGGGCCCAGCGGTGCAGCCAGCGGGTGAAGAGCCCGACCGCCACCGACGGGAACGTCTGGAGGATCCACACCCCGCCGAGCAGCTGGAGGTTGATGGCGTTCTGGGTGTTGAGGCCGAGAACGAAGGCCAGCGCCCCGAACTTCACCACCAGCGATGCCAGCTTGGATACCGTGGCCTCCTCCGCCGCGCTGGCGTGGGGCCTGATGAAATCTCGGTAGATGTTGCGGGTGAAGAGGTTGGCGGCGGCGATGGACATGATCGCGGCCGGCACCAGGGCCCCGATGGCCACCGCCGCGTAGGCCACCCCGGCGAACCAGCTCGGGAACATCTTCTGGAACAGCAGGGGCGCGGCCAGACGGCTGTTGGTCGTCTTCACCCCGGCGGCTATGGCCATGTAGCCGAGCAGGGCGATGAACGCCAGGGCCAGCGAGTACAGCGGCAGCGCCGCGGTGTTGCGCCGGATGGTCTCGCGCCGCCCGGTGGACAGCACCCCCGTGATCGAGTGCGGGTACATGAACAGCGCCATGGCCGAGCCCAGCGCCAGGGTGGCGTACGCCCAGTACTGCTTGTGGGTGGGGATGAACGCGAACGTGGACGCGGAATGCTTGGCCGCGGCGGCGGTGGCGACCTTGGCGGCGTGGGCCTTTACGGCGCTGAAGATGAACCGGTACCCGCCCAGCCGGATGGGGATGTAGATCACGGCCACCAGCACCACGATGTACACCAGGGCGTCCTTGACGAACGCTATGAGCGCCGGGGCACGCAGCCCCGAGGTGTAGGTGTAGGCGGCGAGGATCACGAACGCGACGATGAGGGGAAGGTCCTTCACCAAGCCCGACGACCCCTGGCCGACTCCCATCACCTGCAGGACCGACTGGATACCGACCAGCTGGAGAGCGATGTAGGGCATCAGCGACAGAATGCCGGTGAAGGCGATCACCAGGCTCAGCCCACGCGAGCCGAAACGGCCCCGCACGAAGTCCGCCGGCGTGACGTATCCGTGGCGGTGCGCCACCGACCACAGGCGGGGCATTATCACGAAGACGATCGGCCACACCAGGATCGTGTACGCCACCGCGAACCACCCCGACACCGCCCCTGCCGCGTACATGGCCCCGGGTACGGCGATGAACGTGTATGCCGTGTACAGGTCCCCGCCGAGCAGGAACCAGGTGACGAAACCGCCGAACGATCGGCCGCCGAGCCCCCACTCGTCGAGTGAGTCCAGCTTGGCGACCCGCCGCCAGCGGGCCGCCGCGAACCCCACGACCGTCACCACCGCGAACAACACGACGAAGACCGCCAGCGCGGTCCCGTCGAGGTGGCCGATCACCGCGCCGATCACCGTGGCGCCCCCCGCCCGCTCCTCCGCCGGCGGCTGACCAGCAACTGGTAGGCGGCGAACTGGAGGATGGCGTTGATCAACAGCCAGAGGATCGAGTACCAGTAGAAGAACGGGATCCCGGCCAGCTCCGGCGTCACATGGGCGTAGCTCGGCACCCACAGAAGCGCCACCAGGGCAGCGGCGAGCATCACCGCTGTGACCACATAGACCCCCGGCGACTCCGCGAAGCGCAACGGCGCCGGGTGTCCTCCGGGCGCATGACCTGTCTCGCTGTTCATGCCGCCCTCGTCCTCCCCGACCGTCCCCCCCGGATCGGTCTCCCTCGATGCAGACTCTTCCCCGAGTCGTCAGGCTTCAAGCGCGGCGGGGTGGGGCGGGCGGCACCGGCAGGTTCAACGCCTGGATGTCACGCCCTTGACCACGTCGCGAGCCAGGTCCATGGCCCCGGCCACCAGCCCGGTGACCAGGTTCGCGGGAGGAGTGTCCGCCGAGCGGGGGTGGGGTCGGGTGGGAGCGGTCCTCTTGGCCCCCTCCAGCGCCTCGCCCACCTCGGCCAGCCGGGTTTCACCGAGGCCCTTTTCCACCTGGGGGAACAGGTCCCGCTCCTCCTCCTCGACGTGATTGCGGACCTGCTCGATCAGCACGGTGACCTTGGCCTCGAATCGCTCATCGGTCGGATCCATGCCCTCGAGCTCGGAGAGAAGCCATTTTACGATGTGGTGCTCCTCCAAGGACTCGAGGACCATGGCATTCGTGTGGCTCACCGCCCGCCGAGCCGCAGGGTAGAACGCCTGCTCCTCGATGGCGGCGTGGACGGAGAGCTCCCGGATCATCGCCGCCACCAGCTTGGCCTTGGTCGCGTGGGCGCGCTCACCCGCCTTCTCGAATTGCTTGAACAGCTTCTCCACCGACCGGTGGTCGCTCTTGAGCAGGGTGATGGCATCCATGGACTTGTCATGCCCATCCGCGGGACGGGGCAACCAGACCGGCGAAGGCCCGCGGCTGGAACCGGGGAACGGGTAGAACCGCGGAGTGAGACACAGCACGGTACCGCTCATCCCATCGGGGCGTCAGGTGGTCATCACCTCGGGCGACCAGACCCTGACCGTCGTCGAGGTGGGCGGCGGTATACGCACTTACACCGTCGGGGGGAAAGATGTGCTCGACGGGTACGGGGACGACGAGATGTGCCCCTCGGCGAGGGGACAGCTGCTCGTGCCGTGGCCCAACCGGCTGGCCGGCGGGACCTACGAGGTGGACGGGATGAGCCTGCAGGTACCCCTGACCGAGCCAGAGATGCACAACGCCATCCATGGCCTGGTCCGCTTTGTCAACTGGGAGGTGGCCGAGCAGGCTTCGGACGGGGTGGTCATGGCCCACCGGCTCCACCCCCAGTCCGGTTACCCGTTCGTCGTCGACCTTGCCGTGGAATACCACCTCGCCGGCGACGGCCTGAGCGTCGCCCTGACCGCCACCAACCGCGGGGATCGCCCTTGCCCCTTCGGCGCCGGCGCCCATCCCTACCTGCGTCTGGGACGCGGCGTCGTCGATGACCTGGTCCTCACCGCACCCGCCGACACATACTACGAGAGCGACCGGGACGGGATCCCTGTCGGGCGCAAGGCAGTTGACGGCACCGACTTCGATTTCCGCCAGGGCCGCCCGATAGGCAACGCCCAGCTCAACACCGCCTACACGGACCTGGCCACCGGCGACGACCGACGGGCCACGGTCGAACTGTCCGACGCCGGCGGGGACCACCAGGTGAGGCTGTGGCTCGGCGAGGGCTACGGGTACCTCATGCTGTTCACCGGCGACACCCTGCCGGACGAAGCCAGGCGCCGCCGGGGGCTGGGCGTCGAGCCCATGACCTGCGCACCGAACGCCTTCCGCAGCGGCGACGGTCTCCAGGTGCTCGACCCGGGCGCCTCCGCACGCGCATCATGGGGCATAGCCACCACCGGCTTCGGCACCTGACGATGCGACCGTGACTAGGCCCCAGCTCACTCCGTGAACGAGATGGCCTGCTCGGGACAGTTGGCGGCCGCCCGGCGAACCTTGTCTTCCAAGCCGGTCGGGACTGCGGGCTCGTCCACGTAGGCGTGGCCATCGTCGTCGCGCAGCTTGAAGACCTCCGGCGCCTCGACGTTGCACAGGCTGTGGCCCTGGCAACACTGGTCATCGACCTTCACTCTCATCGCCTTGATGATAGGTCGGATCGGCTACGGTGCTGCCGTCGCCCGAGGACGCGAGGGCAGATGGGGAGGTCGATAAGGATGACTGGTCGAAGCACCATTCCGGCCCGGGCCCTGCGTGTGGGCCTCGAGCGGGCCCGCTGGCGGACGACGGTCGCCGCCGTCGGCGTGGCCTTGGTGGCAGCAGCGTGCGGGTCCACCAGCCCCACGACCTCCAGTGGTAGCTCGACGACCAAAGCACCGAGCGCAGGGGCGTTGAAGATCGGCTTCTTCGGGGCGTTGACAGGAGCCAACGCCCAGCTGGGCATCAACATCAACGACGGCGTCAAGCTCGCCCTCACGCAGTATCAGTCCAAGGGCAAGGGCCCCGCTGTCACCCTGGAGGAGTACGACAGCCAGGGGGACCCGTCTCAAGCCCCCCAGCTGGCGCAGAAGGCCATTAGCGACCACACGGTGGCGGTCGTGGGACCGGCGTTCTCGGGCGAGTCCAAGACGGCCGATCCCATCTTCCAGCAGGCAGGGATCGTCAGCGTCACCCCCTCGGCCACCGATCCGACGTTGGCCCAGCACGGCTGGACGTACTGGCACCGCATCGTCGGCAACGACAACACCCAGGGCCCGGCTGCGGCGTCGCTGATCGCCAAGAAGCTCGGCGCCAAGCGGGTGGCGGTGATCGACGACGCCAGTGCGTACGGCAAGGGTATTGCCGACATCGTGCGGTCGACTCTTCCCACCGACGGCGTGACGGTCGTCAGCGCGGGCCGCTCGATCGACCCCAACGCCACTGACTATTCGGCCACGGTGGACGCCGTCAAGGCTGCCAACGTCGACGTCATCTACTACGGGGGCTATTACGCGGCGGCGGGGCGGTTGCTCAAGCAGATGCGCGACGCGGGCGTCAAGGCCACCTTCGTCTCCGACGACGGCGTCAACGACCCGAAGTTCGTGGCTGCGGCGGGACAGGCCGACGCTGACGGCTCCTACGTCACCTGCCCGTGCGGCGACGTGACCGGCACGACGGCAGGCCAGGCGTTCACCTCGGCCTATCAGGCTGCATTCCACGTCGCCCCCGGCACGTACTCGGCGGAGGGTTACGACGCCGCCAACATCATCCTGACGGCTATCAGCGGGGGCAGCACGACCGCCTCCGCCATCAACTCCTATCTGGCCAGCCACACGTTCCCGGGCATCACCAAGACCGTGAAGTTCGATGCCAGCGGCGACATTTCCGGCGGCGGGATATACGCCTACCAAGTCAAGGCCGGCTCCATCGTCTCACTGGGCCTGGTCAGCCAACTGGTCGGCTGATATCGGACTGTCGGGTCGTCGAGGCTGATGCGGTGTGCTGCACCAGTTCCTGACCCTGTTCTGGCCTTCCACGGTGGACGGCCTCACGGTGGGGGCCATCTACGCCCTGGTGGCGCTGGGCTACACGCTCGTGTACGGGGTCCTCCAACTCATCAACTTCGCCCATTCCGAGGTGTTCATGGTCGGCACCTTCGCCAGCCTGTTCACCCTCCACGCCTTGGGCGTGACAAGCGCCTTGACCGGCCTCGCCCTCGTCGGAGTGCTCGTCGTGTGCGCCCTGGCGGGCATGACCGGCTCGGCGGTGACCGCCGTGATCCTCGAGGCCGTCGCCTACCGGCCCCTGCGGCGCCGGACGACCTCGCGCCTGGCTGCGCTTATCACCGCCATCGGTGCTTCCTTTTCCCTGCAGGAGATCTTCGCCCTCCGCTACGGCCGCGACATCCAGACCTTTCCTCGGGTCATGCAAAAGACAGTCTTGTTCCACGTGGGATCGGGGACGGTGCGCAGTGACAAGGTGCTGGTGGTGGCGACCGCGTTGGCGATGATGGTGATCCTCGACACATTCGTGTCCCGGACCCGGCTCGGCAGGGGCATCAGGGCCACCGCCCAGGATCCCCGCACGGCGGTCCTCATGGGCGTCAACATCGACCGGGTGATCGTCGCCACCTTCATCCTCGGGGGTCTCGCCGCCGGCGTGGCGGCCACCCTCTACGGCACGTTCTACGAAGTCACGCAGTACAACATCGGGTTCCTGATCGGCCTCAAGGCGTTCACGGCCGCGGTCCTGGGCGGGATAGGCAACCTGCGGGGGGCATTGCTCGGAGGTTTCAGCCTGGGGCTCATAGAGAACTACGGTGCCAGCCTTTTCGGAGCGGAATGGATGAATGTCGTGGCCTTCGTGGTGCTCGTGGCCGTGCTGTTGTTCCGTCCTACGGGGATACTGGGAGAGCAGTTGGCCAGGGCACGGGCATGAACGCCCCGGGCAGCCGGCGAGGCTTACCGGCGGGGTTGTCGGCCCGATGGGTCCGACTGCGGCTCGGGGCGGCGGAGCGCAAGGCGCGTTTGCCCGACGTGCAGGGCTGGGCGGCTGACGCGTGGCGACGCGCGCCACGTTGGGGGCAGTGGCTGGCCCGCCTCGCCGTGGTGGTCCTTGCCGTGCTGGCCCCGGCCAACGCCATCGGCCAGATCATGGCCCCGGCCAGCGACTGGAAGACGATCCTGTTCTATCCGATCGGCGTGTACGTGCTCCTCGGCGTCGGCCTCAACGTGGTGGTCGGTCAGGCGGGGATGCTCGACCTCGGTTACGTGGCGTTTTTCGCCATCGGCGCCTACACCATGGCCGTGCTCGGGATCGACGCCCACCTCAACTTCTGGATCATCCTGCCCGGTGGCATAGTCCTCGCCGCCATCTCCGGGCTCATCCTCGGCGCGCCCACCTTGCGCCTCAGGGGTGACTACCTGGCGATCGTCACCCTTGGCTTCGGCGAGATCATCCAGATCACCGCCACCAACGTCAGCTTCACCGGCGGTCCCCAGGGCATGGCGGGCATACCCCACCCGCCCTCGATCGACCACATCGGGTTCTTGAGCTACGGCGTGCTCGATCCCCGTCCCTACTACTACTTGGTGCTGGCTCTCATCATCGTGGTCATCGTGGTCGCCCGTCGCCTGGAGCGCAGCCGGGTCGGTCGGGCGTGGGCCGCCATCCGGGAGGACGAGGACGCGGCCGAGCTGATGGGGGTGCCGACATTCCGCTTCAAGCTGTGGGCCTTCGTGATCGGCGCGTCCATCGCCGGCGCCGCCGGCGTCCTCTTCTCCGCCAAGACCATCGCCATCACTCCCGATGACTTCCCACTGTTGCTGTCCATCCTGGTCCTGTCTGCAGTCGTCCTCGGAGGGGCGGGCAACCTCCCCGGGGTTGTCGTGGGCGCCTTCGTGGTGGCGTGGCTCCCCGAGCGCTTCCGCGGGCTGGCGAACTACCGGGTCCTCATCTTCGGGTTGACGCTGATCGTGATGATGATCTTTCGTCCTGACGGCCTGTTCCCGGCGCGCCGTAGGCGCTCCAGTCTCCGCGCCGGGCGAACGGCGGCATCGGCGCCGGTGGCAGCGGTGAATCTGACCGAGGCGGAGACGGAGGCGCCGTGACGGGGGGCGCTCTGCTCCAGCTCGCCGGGCTGACCGTCAGCTTCGGCGGGGTGGTGGCTCTCTCCGAGCTCGACTTGAAGGTGCAAGAGGGTCAAGTGTTCTCGCTCATCGGACCGAACGGCGCCGGCAAGACCACCGTGTTCAACGTGGTGACGGGCGTGTACCAGCCGAGCTCGGGATCGGTGAGCCTGGGGGGCAAGCGCCTCAACGGGGTCAAGCGCTACCAGATCACCCGCCTGGGGGTCGCCCGAACCTTTCAGAATCTGCGACTGTTCCAGAACATGTCAGTGGCGGAGAACGTGATGGTGGCCGCCGATGCCCACCACCGCTCCAGCGTGGCCGGCGCCGTGCTGGGCTTGCCGCGCCAACGCCACGAGGAACACGACGGCCGGGCCACCACCACCGACCTGCTCGGCCTCGTCGGCCTCTCCTCCGTGGCCGAAGAGGCGGCGGGAAACCTCTCCTACGGCGACCAGCGGCGCCTGGAGATCGCCAGGGCATTGGCCACCCGCCCCACCCTGCTGCTCCTCGACGAGCCCGCCGCAGGCATGAACCCATCCGAGAAGCGGGACCTCCAGGACCTGGTGCGGGTCATCGCCCGCCGTGGGGTGACCGTCCTGCTCATCGAGCACGACATGAGCGTGGTCATGGCGATCAGCGACCGGGTCGCCGTACTGGATTTCGGCCGCAAGATAGCGGAAGGACCGCCGGCGGCGGTGCAGCGCAACCCCGATGTCATCGCCGCCTACCTGGGAGGCGGGGCCGATGCTGCTCGAGGTCAGTGACCTCCACGTCCACTACGGGAAAGTCGAAGCGCTCAAGGGCGTCTCGCTGACAGTGGACGAAGGCGAGGTGGTGACCCTGATCGGAGCCAACGGGGCGGGCAAGACCACCACCTTGTGCACCATCTCCGGCTTGCAGCGGGTCACCTCGGGCTCGATCCGCTTCGCCGGACACGACATCACCCACCTGGCCGGGCACCGCCGGGTCGAGCTCGGCCTGTGCCAGGCACCCGAGGGACGGGGCATCTTCCCGGGCATGAACGTCGCCGCCAACCTGGAAATGGGTGCCTACGCCCGGCGGGGGCGCAAGGCGGAGACGGCCGCCGACTTCGAACGGGTATTCGAGCTGTTTCCCCGGCTGGCCGAGCGGCGTAAGCAACTCGGTGGCACGCTGTCGGGTGGCGAGCAGCAAATGCTGGCCATCGGCCGGGCCCTGATGGCCCGCCCGAAGCTGTTGATGCTCGACGAGCCGTCGATGGGCCTGGCCCCTCTCATCGTCGAGCAGATCTTCCGGATCATCACCGAGATCAACGAGCAGGGAATCACCGTGCTGCTGGTGGAACAAAACGCCGTCCAGGCGCTGGGTCGAGCCCACCGAGCCTACGTACTCGAGACCGGTCGGGTGAGCCGCTCGGGGCCCGCCGCCGCCCTGCTCGCCGACGACTCGATCCGCACCGCCTACCTCGGGGCGGAGGTGACCCCCTGATCGACGCCGTTGGCGCGGGGACGGGGCACAGATGGGCGCCGGGTGCGGGTGCGCAGCTCAGTTTGGCATGATCACCCCATGCCTCACTCGAGCTGGACCCCATGCGCCGGCGCCATCCATCTTGCCCCCAGCCTTTTGGCCGCCGATTTCGGCCATCTCGCTGACCAGGTCCACGCCCTGGACGGCAGCGGTGCCGAACGCCTCCACGTCGACGTGATGGACGGCGTGTTCGTGCCCAACTTCACCTTCGGCACGGACACGGTGCGCAGCCTGCGCAAGGAGACGGACCTGCCGCTCGAACTCCACCTGATGATCGTGGAGCCCGAACGCCACCTCGAGACCTTCGCGGATGCCGGCGCCGACGGGATCACCGTCCACTACGAGGTGTCGCCTCACCTCCATCGCACCCTGACCCGTATCCGAGATCTCGACTGCCGGGCCGGCGCAGCCGTGAACCCGAGCACCCCGGCCTCGTGCCTCGATGACGTGCTCGAGGTCTGCGACCTCGCCTTGGTCATGACCATCAACCCCGGCTTCGGCGGCCAGACCTTGATCGAGCGCACCCTGTCCAAGGTGGCGCGGGTCCGCTGCGAAATCGACCGCCAGGGCCTCGCGACCGAGGTGGAGGTCGACGGAGGCGTCGACGCCACAAACGCCCGGTCTTGCGTGGACGCCGGGGCAAGCGTCCTGGTGGCGGGTACGGCGGTATTCGCCCACGAGGACGGACCGGCGGCCGGCGGCCAACGGTTGCTGGCCGCGGCAGGCGAGACAGCGCCGGCGAGCGCCTGATGCGTTACGGGCGGGGCCACGCGCGGGCGGGCCGGGGGCCCCGCGGAGCGGGCGGCTGACCGGTCACCGCTGCCCGTAGCCCACCGGCAACAGGACCTCGCCCCCTAGGGTGGTCACGAACACCTGCCACTGGTAGAAGCCGAGGTAGGCCCGAGGGTCGGCGGCCATCACCATGGCGTAGTCGGTGACGGCTCGCACGTAGTGCTCACTCGCGTTGTAGTGGTAGAGGGCCCGGGCCATGTCGCCAGGCGCGCCGTTGGCGACCAGTAGCCGGGCGGCGGCGGCCACCGCGTCACGGGGGGAGTCGATGTCACCCCCAGCACCGTAGATGGACCATGTAGTCGGCAGGAACTGCATGGGCCCCTGGGCCCCGGCGGAGCTGTCGCCGCGGATGCGCCCCATCCGGGTCTCCACCAGGTTGATGGCAGCCAAGAAGGACCAGGGAACTCCCGAGGTGGCCGCCGCCGCCTTGTAGTCACCGAGCAGGGTGGCGGTGGGCAGGGGGGCGATGACGCGCCAGGCGGGCAGGAGGTCGGAGGCGACGGATCCGGCGTCGAGAGCGTCGAGCTGGCGGCCGGCGTCGACGATCAGGCCGGCCGGGAGCCGGAGGTCGCCCGGCAGCTTGGCCAGCACCGTCGGGTACCAGCCTGGGTGCGCTGTCAGCGTCCCGTAGTCGAGCTGCTCGAGTTGGCCGAGGGCAGGCAGGGCGCCGGGCGGCGTGGCCGGGTCCCGGATCGCATCCTCGGTGGCGGCAAGCTGGGCAGCGAGGCCGGCAGCGTCGCCCGGCACGCGACGGGCAAGCGGTGACGGCCCCACCGGCGGGGAGCCCGACGGCGGCGAGACAAGCCCGCCGTGCGTGCTGGTCGAGCCCGGGGCGGCGACCGGCGTGGTGCCGCGGTCCACGGCTGCGGCCACGCCCAGCGCCACAAGGACCATGACCACCAGTCCCAGAGCCGCCACGGCGCGGGATCCCATCACGCCCCAGTCTGGCATCCTCGCCGCCGTTGCTCGGCGCTGCCACGTCGACGGCCGTGGCCCCTGCCGCCCATCCCGCCCCTCCGGCGCTCTGCGTGGTGGCGCAGGACCACGATCCTCAACTCAGGCAGTGGCGGATCGCCCTACGAAGTCATCGGGCGCCGCCACCTCGAAGCCCTCGTCGGTTACGAGTTGCCGGCCGAGCCTCCGACTGAACGACGGCGCCCCTACGACGGCCAGGAGGGCGATCAGCAGCCAGATGCCGGCGATGACCGGCAGCCACGCACCAGAACCGGTGGGGTATGGCGGGCGTGGGCGCCTCTCGTCGACCTGTCCGGGTACGCACGGAACCTGCTGGAGGCCTTCTCCGCGGAAGGCGTCGAGATCGAGCAACTCCACCCCGAGTACGCCTCCTCCCAGATGGAGTTGTCGGTATCGCCGCTGGACCCGGTAGGTGCCGCCGACCGGGTCGTGCTCGTTCGCGAGGCGCTTCGGGCCGTTAGCGCCAACCACGGCTACCGGGTGTCGTTCTCACCGGCCGTCTCCCCCGGCGGAGTCGGGAGCGGCGCCCACGTCCACTTCTCGGTGTGGACCGGCGAAGACAACCTCCCCGCCCGGCGGGACGGGGCCGTCAGCGCCGAAGGCGAGGCGTGGCTGGCGGGGATCCTCGACGCGCTGCCCGCCCTCCTGGCCGTTGGGGCGCCGAGCGTGGCGAGCTACCTCCGGCTTCTACCGCAGCGCTGGGCGGCCCCGTGGCGGTGCTGGGGCCGGGAGAATCGGGAAGCGGCCCTCCGCCTCATCGACGGCTCGGCCGCCGCGGGCGGGGCTGGCGCCAACGCGGAGGCCAAGGTCATCGATGCCACCGCAAACCCCTACCTCCTGGTCGGGGCGATCGTTGCCGCGGGGCTCGACGGCATGGCGCGGGGCCTGAGACTTCCCCCCGAGGTAACCGTCGACCCGGCCGGCCTGGATGAGACCGCCCGCGCCGGTGCGGGCATAACCCGGCTTCCCACCAGCCTCGGTGCTGCCCTCGACGCCTTCGACCTGAGCGCGATGATCCGCGACGCCGTGGGACCCACGCTGGCGGACACCTGGGCGGCGGTGCGCCGCGCCGAGGTCGAGCGCTTCGCCGGCGTGACCGACCAAGACGCGGCGATGGCCAGCCGCTGGGCCTGGTGAGCCTCGAAACCGGGGGGCGATGCGTTACTAAGACGAGCGTTGCTACGTCGACTGGGTCCATGCGCTTGACCTGGGTAAACGTTCGGAAATCA
This sequence comes from Acidimicrobiales bacterium, assembly GCA_035552775.1. Taxonomy (GTDB): domain Bacteria; phylum Actinomycetota; class Acidimicrobiia; order Acidimicrobiales; family Palsa-688; genus DASZKW01. The sequence continues at coordinate 32,409 of DASZKW010000056.1, forward strand.
GTCGACGTAGCAACGCTCGCCTTGGTAGCTGCTCATCCGCCACGGGGTGTGGACCGCCATCGACACCGGACGGCCGGTGCAGTTCCACACCGGTTTCGGCGACACCGACGCTGCCCTGCTGCGCCCCCCACCCGGCCCTGCTGTCCGACCTGATTCGCTCAACAGCTGACATCGGGACCCCGGTCATGCTGCTTCACTGCTGGCCCTACCACCGTGAGGCGGCGTATCTCGCCCAGGTCTGGCCCCATGTCCGCCTCGACGTGGGAGAGACGCTGCCCCACGTCGGTCACCGTGGCGCGGCCGTGCTGGCCGAGACGCTAGAGCTCGCCCCGTGGCACAAGGTGCTCTACTCGTCCGACGCCTTCGGACTGGGGGAACTGTTCCACCTCGGGGTCGTCACGTACCGCCAGGCCCTGGCAGCGGCTCTCAGCCCCCTGGCCGACATGGGCTCTGACCACGCCGAACTGATGCGCCTCGCCAGCCTGGTCACGAGCGGTAACGCCCGGCGCGTCTACCCCGCCCTGGCGGCGGGCTCCGGCGAGCGGGCAAAGTAGGAGTCGTGGCGGAAGCCGCACTGGCCGGCCTGGCACACCGAGTTGCGCAGGTCGGTCCAGTAGGCGACGACGCCCGGCCCGTCGGCGGCGATCGCCGTGTAGTCCCCGACGAATGCCGCCGGGCTGGGGAAGGCCGGGGTGACGGTGCCCTGCGAGCCGAGGTCATTTCGCGTCGGGTCGGACAGTGCGGTCGTGAGCTGGGCCGGCTTGAACCGCAGGGACCCCGGCCGGGTTTCGGTGGCGAGCGTGTAGCCGTACTTTTGGTTCGCCGGGTCGTATGACCTGTCGAAGAAACCGATCCTCAGGCGGCCACCCGAGTCGTAGACCGTCCAGGGCATGAACTGGTCGTTGCCCACAGGGTCCGCCACCGAGATAGGCGCGCTCCATGAGTGGCCACCGTCATAGGTCTGGCTGACGATGATGTTGGAGTCGGTCGCGGCCTGGTAGGGGTTGCCCGCCACCGGGCGGGGGGCGTTGCGGTCGTCGTACCACACGACGGCGAAGTGAAGCCCTTTGTGACCCGACGGGTCGGCCGCCACGTTGCCGATGGAATCCAGCGCGAACTGGCTGTCGTGCAGCGCCTGCACGCCGTTGGCGTTCAGCGGGTAATCGTGCTCGATGATTCCGTCATATTCCTGGCCCACCAGGAACGGGCCAGAGAGACGCAGGCCGGTGACCGGGTCCACGACGACGGACATGTAGCGGTCGCGGCCGAGTGAGGCGCTGGCGTCGGGGGCCTCGTCGTAGGTGTTTTGGAAGGTCACCACTGCGGTGGTGCCCGACACCGCCACGGCATTGCCGAAGGTCTGGTCGCAGGCGTCGCCTCCCTGACGGCCGGTGCAGAAAGGCGCTGAACCCGATATGTCGGCGGGGGCGGACCACGTCGTCCCCCCGTCGTGGCTCACCATGTCGTACACGGGTGCGGTGACCAGATTCCCGTGGGAGAAGACCTCGTGGATCCAGGTGACGATCAAGTTGCCGTGACCAAAGGCTGCGAGTTGCGGGTGATCGTTGAACGCGTTCGCGCCGTCGAGGGCCGGTCCGGTGACGGGAGCCGGCGTGGACCACGTACGGCCACCGTCGCCGGAGCGGGCCAGCAGGACATCATTGGCCGTGCCCGAGGCGGCGGTGGCCAGGTAGACGACGCCGGCGTGATCGAACGCCAGGGACGGGTCGGTGGCACTGCGGTAGCTGCCATAGTCGAGCGAGTCGGTCGTCCAGGTCGCGCCGCCGTCAGAGCTGACGTGGGGCTGCACCAGCTGTGACACGGCCGGGTGCCCGTTGACCTGGGTCCTCACCGTGTAGATCACGGCTCCGACGATGTCTCGTTGCCGTCGCGGGTTGACAGCGATGGCCGTCTCGCCATAGTTGCCGGCTGAGAGGCAGTCGGTGTTGACGTTGGCCTGCGTCGACGGCTGCGTCGTGCACGGGGCCTGGGGTGCGCCACCCGCAACCGAAGCCGGACCGACAAGTCCGACCGGCACTGCGAGGAGTACGCCGACCGTCGTGGCCAAGCTCCTCATCCCTCGCATGTATCAGCCCCCATCAAAACGGCGTCCACTAAAAGGACCCGTGAAGGGAAGTCATTCGGCTATTCACGGCGCGCGATCCCATGCCTATCTCCCTCCTCGCCTATCTCCCTGTTCGCCAGCTCCCGCTATGGCTGCGCACATTCCTAGTCGAAGATCACAAACAGCGCAAGAGCCTTGCCCCTCGCCGGTGGGCACTCGCAGCGAGCGGTTCGTTTGGATAGTTGGCGGAGCCGTAACGGCTTCGAAATGGGCACGAAACCTCTCGCGGCCAGACTTCGCACGAACAGCGTCCAGGAGGCCTTGATGGCGATCGACAGCTCCAGCCCGTCCTTGACCCGCCCCCGAGTCGGAGGTGATCCCGCGCCCGGGCGCACCTACAACGGCATCGTGGGGAACGAGACCCTCGAGGACTACTCGCTGCGATATGCGCCAAAGTCGTTCCGCAAGTGGAGCGAGTTCACGGTGGCGTCGACGGCTCTAGGGGGTATCGCCTACCTGGCCGACTTCGCCATCGGCGCCTCGATCGCCATCACCCACGGTTTCGCGGATGCCATCGCCGCAGTGCTCGTGGCCGCCCTGGTCATCTTCTTGACCAGCATCCCCATCGCCTACTACTCGGCCAAGTACTCCATCGACATGGACCTGCTCACCCGCGCCGCTGGTTTCGGGTACTACGGATCGACGATCACCTCGGTGGTCTACGCCAGCTTCACGTTCATCTTTTTTGCCCTCGAAGGCTCGATCATGGCCCAGGCGTTCAACCTGGGCTTCGGGCTACCGCTGGCGGCTGGCTACGTCCTCGCGGCACTCGTAGTCCTGCCGATCGTGGTCTTCGGCATGACTGCCATGTCGAAGCTGCAGGTGTGGACCCAGCCGGTATGGCTGATCCTGATGTTTCTGCCCTTCGTCTATATCGGCTTCGCCGACCCCGGCAAGTACGCCGCCTACAGCCACTTCATGGGCAGTTCGGGAAGCTCGTCGTTCAGCGCCCTCGGGTTCGGACTGGGGATGGGAGTCGCCCTGTCGCTCATCGCCCAGATCGGCGAGCAGGTCGACTACCTGCGGTTCATGCCCCAGAAGACCGCGGCGAACGCCCGCCGGTGGTGGACGGCTGTCATTGCCGCCGGTCCCGGCTGGGTCGTGTTGGGCGCACTCAAGCAGATCGGGGGCGGCTTCCTGGCCTTCTACGTGGTCGACAAGGTTGGCCTGACCAAGGCCGGCGAGCCGATCCAGCAGTACCTCGGCGGCTTCGGTGCGTTCATGACCGCCGGAACCCTGGCGCTCGCAGTGTTCTTCGTGGTGCTGTCGCAGATAAAGATCAACGTGGTGAACGCTTACTCGGGCTCGCTGTCGTGGTCCAACTTCTTCTCCCGGGTCCTCCATATCCACCCGGGTCGTGTCGTGTGGATCTTCTTCAACGTGGGCATCGCCCTGACCCTCATGGAGGTGGGGGTGTTTTCCTTCCTCAACACGGTCCTGGGCTTCTACTCCAATGTGGCCATCGCCTGGATCGGCGCCGTGGTGGCGGACCTGGTGATCAACAAGCCACTCGAGCTCAGCCCGCCGATCGTCGAATTCAAACGCGCTCACCTGTACAACTTCAATCCTGTCGGCTTCGGAGCCATGATCGCCGGTTCGGTGATATCGATACTGGCCTTCTACAACGTCTTCGGCGCCTACCCAGCCGCCTTCTCACCCATCCTGGCTCTGGTGATCTCCTTCGCCCTGGCACCGGTCCTGGCCTACCTCACGAAGGGCAAGTACTACATCGCCAGGGTCGACGACATGGCCGAGCCGCTGGTAATCGACGGGCAGTTTTCCGCCGTGATGCTGGAGTGCACCGTGTGCGCCACGTCGTTCGAGCGACCCGACATGGCAGGGTGCCCATTTCACCACGGAACGATCTGCTCGCTGTGCTGCAGCCTGGAGAAACACTGTCACGACATGTGCAAAACACCCGGGACTGCCGTGGCCATCGGGGCCTCTCCGGTACCGGACCAGGTCATCTGAGGCGTGTCTCGCTACGAGTACCGCTGCGGGACCTGTGGTCCATTCGTCGTCGCCGTCCCCATGGGGGGCGCTACGGCACAGGCGGCCTGCCCGGTGTGCGAGGAGGCAGCCCGCCGAGTTTTCGGTGCCCCGGGGATTGCCCGCACACCGGGCGGTCTGGCACGCGCCTACGACCGAGCGGACGCCTCCGCCTCCGAGCCGTCCGTTGTCAATCGATGAATCGCGTCCGCATTCTCCCCATGGCCATCGGTGAAAGGACCTTTGGGTGCCCGAGGTAATCTTTTCCGTTGATCCCACCAAATCCATGCGGGACCAAGCTGCCCCCGGACACAACCGATGGCACCCCGAAATCCCGGCAGTGGCAACGGTTAGGCCGGGTGGCGAGTTCCGAGTCGAGTGCAGCGAGTGGACCGACGGCCAGATCGGCAACAACGACTCCTCCAACGACGTGCGCGACGTCGACCTCTCCGTGGCTCACATGTTGAGCGGACCGTTCGCGGTGGAGGGCGCCGAACCGGGCGATCTTCTCGTCCTCGACATTCTCGATCTCGGGCCGATCCCCCAGCAGACCGGCCCCGCCCCCGGGCAAGGGTGGGGCTACACCGGCATCTTCGACCGTGACAACGCCGGTGGCTTCCTGACCGAGTACTACCCGAGCAGCGCCAAAGCGGTGTGGGACTTTCACGGCCAAGAAGCCACATCCCGGCACCTGCCCGGGGTCCGCTACACAGGCATCACCCACCCGGGCTTGTTCGGCACGGCACCCTCTGCGGAGCTGTTGGCCCGGTGGAACCGGCGGGAGCAGGCACTGATCGACACCGATCCCGATCGGGTACCGCCGCTGGCCTTGCCCCCCTTGGAAGAAGGCGCCCTCCTCGGGACGCTGTCCGGCGCCGACCTCCGCCGGATCAGCGGTGAAGCCGCCCGCACGGTGCCGGCACGGGAGAATGGGGGCAACCACGACATCAAGAATTTCACACGCGGGTCCCGGATCTTCTTTCCAGTCCACGTGCCAGGCGCCAACTTCTCGGGCGGAGACCTCCACTTCAGCCAGGGGGACGGAGAGATAACCTTCTGCGGTGCCATCGAGATGGGCGGGTTCATCGACTTCCACGTCGACCTCATCAAGGGCGGGATGGAAGCCTACGGCGTGGCCACGAACCCGATGTGCATCCCCGGTCGAGTCGAGCCCCGCTACTCGCAATTCCTCACCTTCATCGGCGTGTCCGTAGACCACGACAGCGACACCAACCACTATCTCGACGCCACCCTCGCCTACAGGCGGGCCTGCCTGAACGCAGTGGAGTACCTGAAGAAGTTCGGCTACAGCGGGGAGCAGGCCTACCTCCTGCTCGGCTCTGCTCCCATCGAGGGGCGCATAAGCGGAGTCGTCGATATCCCCAACGCCTGCTGCTCTCTCTACCTGCCGACGGAGATATTCGACTTTGACATCAAGCCGTCGGCGTCCGGCCCGCAAATGGCGGATCGGGGGTCGTGCGCCGTGCCGTCATGATCAACACGCCGGCCGAAGGCAAGCGCTAGCGTTGGCTCATGGGGATGCCATGCGCCTCCCAGCCAGGACGGAACGGGCGTGCAGCTGAGTCCGCATGAACGGGACAAGCTCCTGGTCTCCCTCGCCGCCATGGTGGCGCGCGATCGCCGTGCCCGGGGGGTCAAGCTCAATCATCCCGAGGCGGTGGCGGTGATCTCCAGCTTCGTGCTCGAGGGAGCACGCGACGGTCACCGAGTGGCGGCGCTGATGGCCGACGCCCGCAACGTCTTGTCCCGGGCCGACGTGATGGACGGCGTGCCCGAGATGATCGACGAGATCCAGGTGGAAGCCACCTTCCCCGATGGCACGAAGCTGGTGACGGTCCACCAGCCCATCCCGTGATTCCCGGCGAGGTGTTCTGGGCCGACGGCCAGGTCACGCTCAACGAGGGACGGGCGACGACGGTGCTGAGGGTGATCAACACCGGCGACCGTCCCGTCCAGATCGGTTCGCATTTCCATTTCGCCGAGGTCAATCCTGCCCTCGAGTTCGACCGGGCGGCCGCCCGGGGCCGTCACCTGGCGATCCCGGCGGGGACCAGCTCCCGCTTCGAGCCCGGAGCGGGACGGGATGTGCATCTGGTTGCCTACGGCGGTCGGCGCTTCGCCGCCGGGTTCCGGGGCGAGGTCGCAGGGCCCCTCGATGGCTGAGGCGGGCTCATCCGAAGACGGGCCCCCGAGGGGAGCCCAGCCCGAGATCCGACTCAGTCGCCGGCGCTATGCCGCCCTGTACGGGCCGACAGTCGGGGACCGGGTCCGCCTGGCCGACACCAACCTGGTCATCGAGATTACCGAGGACCGCTGCGGTGGACCCGGCCGAGCAGGCGACGAGGCGGTCTTCGGCGGGGGGAAGGTCATACGCGAATCGATGGGCCAAGGGCGGGCAACCCGGGCCGAGGGCGCGCCCGACCTCGTTATCACCGGGGCCGTCGTGCTCGACCACTGGGGCGTGGTCAAAGCTGACGTCGCAGTACGCGACGGTCGGATCGTGGGCCTGGGAAGGGCCGGCAATCCTGACACCATGGACGGGGTCACGCCCGGGCTCGTAATCGGGCCGAGCACCGAGGTGATCGCCGGCAACGGCAAGATTCTCACCGCAGGCGCCGTCGACTGCCACGTTCACCTCATCTGCCCCCAGATCCTCACCGAGGGGCTGGCGACCGGTGTCACGACCCTCATCGGAGGGGGGACCGGGCCGGCGGAGGGCACGCGGGCCACGACGGTCACACCGGGAGCGTGGTACCTGGCGCGGATGCTCGAGGCGTTGGACGCCTGGCCGGTCAACGTGGCCCTGCTGGGTAAGGGCAACACGGTGTCCATCCAAGGTCTGTGGGAGCAGGTACGCGCCGGCGCCGCTGGCTTCAAGCTGCACGAGGACTGGGGCAGCACCCCGGCGGCCATCGACGCCTGCCTGCGCGTGTGCGACGCGGCCGGCGTCCAGGCGGCGATCCACACCGACACGCTCAACGAAGCCGGCTTCGTGGAATCCACGCTCGCGGCCATCGCCGGACGGACGATCCACGCCTACCACACCGAGGGCGCGGGGGGTGGCCACGCCCCTGACATCATCACGGTGGCCGGCCAGGCGCACGTGCTGCCGTCGTCGACCAATCCGACCCGTCCCCATACGGTTAACACCATCGACGAGCACCTCGACATGCTCATGGTCTGCCATCACCTCAATCCGTCGGTTCCCGAGGACCTGGCGTTCGCCGAGAGCCGCATCCGACCGTCGACGATCGCCGCCGAGGACCTGCTCCACGACATGGGGGCCATCTCCATGATCGGCTCGGACTCTCAGGCAATGGGTCGCGTCGGCGAGGTGGTGTTGCGCACCTGGCAGACGGCCCATGTTGGCAAGACCCGGTGGGGAGCCTTGCCCGGCGACGGCACCGCCGACAACAACCGCGCCCGTCGCTACGTCGCCAAGTACACCATCTGCCCGGCCATAGCCCACGGCCTGGCGGCGGAGATCGGCTCGGTCGAGGTCGGCAAGCTGGCCGACCTCGCCATCTACGAGCCGGCGTTCTTTGGCGTCCGTCCGTCCCTGGTCATCAAGGGCGGGATGATCGCCTTCGCGCAGATGGGCGATGCCAATGCCTCGATCCCCACGCCACAGCCGATCCTGCCCCGCCCCATGTTCGGAGCAGCCCCGGCCGCTGCGGCCGCAACCTCGCTGGCCTTCGTCGCCCCCGACGCACTCGACGCCGGCCTTGCTAGCCGGCTCGACGTGCGCCGCAAGATGGTGCCCGTCGCCGACACCCGGGGGCTGAGCAAGGCCGACCTGCCCGGCAATGACGCTCTCCCCCACATCGCCGTGGACCCCGACAGCTTCACCGTCACGATCGACGGTGAGGATGTGACCGAGGCGCCCCCCGAGCTCCTGCCCATGGCCCAGCGATATTTCCTCTTCTAGCGTGGGCGATTCGGCTTCTGGGGTGGGCGGTTCGGCTCTTGGGCTGGGCAGTCCGGCTTTTGGGGTGGGCGGTTCGGCGTCCAGCGCGCTGCTCTTGTTGGCCGACGGCCGCCTGCCGGCCGGTGGCCACGCCCACTCCGGCGGACTCGAGGAGGCCGTGGCCGCCGGGCGGGTCACCGGCATCGCCGATCTCGCCGCCTACCTCGCCGGAAGGCTGACCACCACGGGACGGGTGGACGCAGCGTTGGCCGCTGCTGCGTGGTGGGGCCGCGCCTTGGAGGTCGACGCCGAAGCCGTGGCCCGATGCCCGTCACCGGCATGGCGCAGGGCTGGGCGGGCGCAGGGCCGCGCGCTGCTGCGCGCCGGGCAACGCATGTGGCCGGCGAGCGCCCTGGCGGACCTGGCTGGCGCCTGTCCCGACGGTTTGATGTGGCCCGTCGCCCTGGGAGCCGTGGCCGCCGCCGCCTCCCTTGGCCCCCACGACGCCGCCCTCGTTGGGGCGCAGTCATCGGTGTCGGGGGCGGCGTGGGCGGCCACCCGCCTCCTCGGCCTCGACCCGTTCGACGTCGCCAGATGCCAGGCCGACCTCGGGCCGGCCGTCGACGCCGAGGTCGAGGCTGCCGTCCGCTGGGCGGCGCGGGGCTGCGACATTCGTCGACTGCCGGCAGCGAGCGCTCCGCTGGCTGACATCGGCGCCCAACACCACGTCACCTGGGAGGTGCGTCTCTTTGCCTCATGACGTCTCCAAGCCGCCGAGCGGTGGCCGTGCGCTGCGTATCGGGATCGGGGGTCCGGTAGGAAGCGGCAAGACCGCCCTGGTTGCGGCCCTGTGCCGGGCGATGGCAGGGACCTCGTCGGTGGCGGTGGTCACCAACGACATCTACACCACCGAGGACGCCAACATCCTGCGCCGGGAGGCGGTCCTGGCCGACGAGCGTATCGTCGCCGTGCAGACCGGATGTTGCCCGCACACCGCGATACGCGACGACATCTCCGCCAACCTCGACGCCGTCGAGGCGCTCCAACGCCGCTTCGCCGACCTGGATGTGATCTTCGTCGAGTCCGGAGGCGACAACTTGACCGCGACCTTCAGCTACGGCCTGGTCGACCGGCAGGTCTTCGTGATCGACGTGGCCGGCGGGGACAAGGTACCCCGCAAGGGTGGCCCGGGCATAACGTCGTCGGACCTGCTGGTCGTCAACAAGACCGACCTGGCTCCCTTCGTCGGCGCCGATCTCGAGGTCATGGCCCATGACGCAGGGATCGCCCGCGCCGACAGACCGGTCGTCTTCACCAGTCTGGTCGCCGACCCCCTGGCGGCGCCGGTCGACGCCTGGGTGAAAGGCCAATTGGCGTGCATGCCCGCGCGGAGCTGACCGCCGCGGCGCCGTCGGCGCCCGGGTGTCCCTGCCGCCTCGTACGGCGCCTCGACACCGCTCCGGTGGCTTGGCGCTCGACGCCCGACGCCGTATACCTCGTCGGTACCGCGGCCACGCCGGTCGGCGACGACTCGGTGGACATCGACGTGGCCGTCGAGGCCGCTGCGGCGCTCCGAATCCGCTCGACGGCGGCCACGGTGGCATGGAGCGCCACGGGAACGACCCAGCGCATCACCGCCGCGGTGGCTGACGGGGGGATGTTCGACTGGCGGATGCAGCCGCTGATCGCCACCGCCGCCTGCAATCATCGACAGGACGCTACTGTCCGCCTCGAGGGAAAAGGCAGGGTCTGGTGGACCGAGGAGGTCGTGCTGGGCCGCAGCAACGAGGCCCCCGGTCGCCTCGACCTGCGCCTCGATGTCGACCTGGACGGACAAGCTCTGGTACGCCACCAGCTTCGTATAGGCCCCGACGCGGCCGGATGGGCAGGTCCGGCTGTCCTCGGCGGCCATCGCGCTGTCGGCTTCGTCCTCCACGCCGGCCGCCCCGGGCCGCGGGTTGAGCCCTCGGTCGGAGAGGGGTGGGCCATCCTCACCCTCGACGGCCCAGCCGTCATGGCCGTCGCCGTGGCCGACGATCTCCCCGGTCTTCGCCGAGGCCTGACCGAGGCCAGCGCCGAGTTTGACGGTGCCGATCACTACGATCACGACCCTTGAACGAGCGCGGTAGCCACGCCACAGCGTTCACGGTTCAGAAACACCGCGGAAGCGGGCTCGAAACCCCGAGTCTCTAACTTCGATCACGACTCACATCGTGAGGCGCGCCTAGGGTTCCGCCGGTCTTGGATCGGGCCTGGTCCGAGAGGCGAGGCGAAGCCCGCTCCAACGGCGTAGCGGGTCTTCGTTCCACGGCGGGATAAAAGCCCGGGAGGCCAGCCAGTCCGGCTGCCCTCGGTCGGACGCGACCGTGGAGACCCAATCGTGAGCTTCAACGAATCAACCTTGCACGACAGCTACGGACCTGAGGCCCGTGCCGCGGTGGCCGCCGAGGCCCGTTTGCCGACCACCAAATGGGAGGAGGAGGTGGCCCGGGGTCTCGACCTGGGCCTGCCCGGAGCCGATTCCATCGTGGACCGGCGCATTCCGACGTTCTCACGTGGCGAGCTGCCACACTTCGCCGGAATCAACACGTTCCTCAAGGCCCCCTACGTGGAGGACGTCCGCATCGCAGGCGACTACGACGTCGCCGTGTTCGGGGCGCCCTTCGACGGCGGGACCACCTACCGGCCGGGCACACGGTTCGGGCCCCAGGGAATCCGCCGGATCTCCGCCCTGTACGGGCCCTACAGCTTCGAGCTCGGCGTCGACCTACGTGAGTCGATCACCATATGTGACCTGGGCGACATCTTCACCATCCCCGCCAATATCGAGAAGACCTTCGATCAGATCACCAAGGGCGTCAGCCACGTGTACGCCTCGGGGGCGCTTCCGGTCGTGCTGGGCGGCGACCACTCGATCGGTTACCCCACTACCCGGGGGATCGCCGAGCACCTCGACGGCAACCTCGGGATCATTCATTTCGACCGCCACGTCGACACTCAGGAGACCGACCTCGACGAGCGGATGCACACCACGCCGTGGTTCCACGCCACCAACCTCCCCAACGTCCCGGCCGAGAACCTGGTCCAGGTGGGGATCGGCGGCTGGCAGGCCCCCCGTCCGGGGGTAGCGGTCGGGCGCGAACGCCAGACGACGATCATGACGGTCACCGACTGCGTGGAGATGGGAATCGAGGCCGCCGCGGAGCGGGCCCTGGAGGTCGCCTGGCGGGGCGCGGAGGCGGTTTGGCTGTCATTCGACGTCGACTGCCTCGACGCCGCGTTCGTGCCCGGCACCGGATGGCCCGAGCCCGGCGGATTCCTGCCGAGGGAGGTGCTCAAGTTCATCCAGTTGATCGCCGAGCGCCCGCTGGCAGGCGTGGAGGTGGTCGAGTGCTCGCCGCCCTATGACAACGCCGACATCACGTCGCTCATCGCCACCCGGGTGATCTGCGACACCCTCGGGTGCCTGGTCCGCGCCGGCCACCTTCCCAAGGACGGAGTCCAGTCATGACCACCGTGGAAGAGCGCTCCCCCGAAAGCATCCCCGTCGACGAGGCCGACCTGGCCACATTCGGCTATCGCCAGCAGCTCCACCGGCGCCTGGGCCCCTACTCGTCATTTGCCGCCGGTTTCTCCTTCGTATCCATTCTGACCACCGTCACCGAGTTCTTCGGATTCGGGTTCGGCTTCGGCGGCCCCGCGTTCTTCTGGACCTGGCCGCTGGTGTTCGCCGGCCAGTTCCTCGTCGCCCTTTGTTTCGCAGAGCTGGCCTCCCACTACCCCATCGCCGGCTGCGTCTACCAATGGTCGAGGCGGCTGGGGGGCGACCTGGTCGGATGGTTCGCCGGATGGATGATGCTCCTCGGTCAGATCGTCAGCGTGGCGGCCGCCGCCATCGTCCTCCAAGCGACCCTCCCCACGGTGTGGTCCGGTTTCCAACTAGTGGGCACCAGCACCGCCATTACCAGCTCCTCGGGAGCCACCAACGCGGTAATCCTGGGCGGCCTGCTCATCGCCATCACCACCTTGATAAACGTCATCGGCGTGGAAATCATGGCGGTCATCAACAACGTCGGGGTGACCTGTGAGATCGTCGGCGTCGTGGCTCTCGTCGGGCTGCTATTTGCCCACGCCAAACGGGGCCCGGCGGTGGTGACCCACACCAACGGGGTAGCCGGCCACGGCAGCTATCTGTGGCCGTTTCTGGTGTCCACCTTGATGGCCTGCTATGTGATGTACGGTTTCGACTCGGCCGGCGAACTTTCAGAAGAGACGCGCGATCCCCGTCGCACCGCGCCCCGATCCATCTTGCGGGCCCTGGAAATCTCCGGGCTGGGCGGGATCCTGCTCCTGCTCGCGGCTCTCATGGCCGCCGGCCGCCTCACCGATCCCAACCTGGCCAGCGGGGGCCTACCGTTCCTCATCACCGACCGCTTGGGAACAACCATGGGAAAGGTGATCCTCGTCGACGTGAGTGTGGCGGTGTGCGTCTGCACCCTGGCCATCCAGACCGCCGGATCCCGCATGCTGTTCTCCCTGGCCCGCGATGGCGTCCTGCCCGGCAGCGGGCTGCTCAGCCGAATCTCCCGGCGCCGCGGGACACCGGTGCTGCCAGCCGTAGTCGTCGGCGGGTTGGCCGTGGTCGTGCTGCTGGTCAACGTGGGCCAACCTCAGTTGTTCGCCGCCCTTGGCAGCCTGGCGGTGGTCATCGTCTACCTCGCCTACCTGGGGGTAACCGCGCCCCTGCTGGTCCGCCGCCTGCGGGGCTGGCCCAGCCGGGATGCCACGGCCGATGGATCACGCTTCTCACTCGGTCGCGCCGGTCTGGCGGTGAACCTGTTGGCGGTGGGGTGGGGAACGTTTATCTGCATCAACACCGCCTGGCCCCGCTCGGCCGTCTACGACCCGGGACCGACTCACCACTGGTACCTGCACTATTTTTCTCTCTTGTTCATCGCCGTCGCCGTGGTGGTCGGCGGCACCGGTTACGCGATCGCCAAGCGAAATGTCTAGCTGGCGACGACACGTCCGTAGTGCTGACGGGTTGTCCTGGCACCAGGCGCTGTTGCCGTGCTCGGGTGCGGTAGCGCTCGCCGCCGCCCCGCAGCAGACGGCGCATAGGGGCCGAGCAATAGGCCCCAGTGACAAATACGGAGACGATGTGGAGCCCGTAGCCTGGGACGATGGAGACATGGGACGCCATCAGGGCCCGCCGCAATGTCCGCAGCTACCAGGAGCGGCTCATCGCGGCTGGCGACCTCGACCGGATCCTCGAAGCCGGCTGGCGATCACCATCGGCGTCCAACCGCCAGCCGTGGGACTTCGTGGTGGTGACCGACCGTCCGCAGCTGCAAGAGCTCACCACGGTGTGGGCGGGAGCCCGGCATCTGGCCGAGGCGGCCGCCGCGGTGGTGATGACCCTCCGCCAGCCGCAAGAGGAGCGCTACCTCACCATCGACCAGTACGACCTGGGCCAGGCGACCATGGCGATGATGCTGGCCGCCACCGACCTGGGCGTCGGTTCGGGCCACTCGGCCATCGGCGACCAGGGGGCCTGCCGGCGCATTCTCGCCATACCCGAGGACCGGATATGCGCCTACATGCTGGCCCTGGGCTATCCGGCCGACCGGCCCCTCAAGCCGATCGCCCACCCCGACCGCCGCCCATTCGATGAGGTCGTCCACCGGGCGCAGTGGTAGCCGCCCGGGTCAGTCGGGCAGCGGCACCCCGCTGAGCGACGCGCAGCAGTCGATCACCTCGTCCTGAAACCGGGGATCGGAGGTGGCCGGGTGGGCGTCGCGCTGCCGCTGGTGATACCAGTAAACGCCGGTCGTCATCGCGTCCGGGTCCTCGCTCACGGCCAGCCAGCACGGCGTGACCGGCGCCGCCTCCAGGTCGTCGGGGGCGCCGGGTCCGCCCATCTTGGTGGCCACCCACCCCGGTTCGACGGCGTTGCTCAGCACATCTGGCCACCGCCGGGCCATCCCGAAGGCAAGAACGACGTCGAACAGCTTGGTGTCCGAGTATGCCTTCGCCCCGTTCCACCGCCGCTGGGTCCACTCGACATCGTCAAGGCTCGGCGTCCCGCCCCGGTGCATGCCCGAGCTCAGATAGACCAGCCGACCCGGCCGAGCGACCAAAGCGGTGAGCACGTAGGCGGCGAGCACGTTGACCGCGAACGTGAGTTCGTGGCCGTCCTCGCTAGTCTCCCGGGCCGGGCGGCGAAAGCCGATGCCGGCGTTGTGGATGACCGCGTCGTGGCGGCCGATGCGGTTGGCCTGTTCCGCCACCGAACTGGTCTGCTCGAGCGACGCCAGATCCCCGATGACGACGGTAGGGTCCCCGCCGGGAACGGCCCGGCGCAGGTCAGTCGCCCGCTCCTGGTCGCGGGCGTGGAACGTCACCTCATGGCCCTCGTGCAGCAGCAGTCGGCCAGCCATCCGCCCGATGCCGTCAGTGGAGCCGGTTACCAAAACTCTCGCCATCGCGAAACGCTACAGCGGGTCGGGCCAAGCCCCATGGTTGAGACGATCGCCGTCCGCCCCGCCCCACCCTGCTCGCCTCACGTTCAGTGGTCCCAAAAGCACCACCTCCAGCCACGGGGATGAGCGCATCACGCCGAGTCGGTACATCACGCTCTCCCGATCATCACGACGGCGGCTCGTCCTTATGCGTGGCGCGTCCGGTGTTTGACCTTGTCAGGGAGCGCCTGACACTCTAAGGTACCTCCTGACAAGATGGAGGGCTGCCGATGACCACTTCGGCGCTGCTTGCGTCGTGCTCGTTCTGCTTGAAGGAGCACACCGATGTCGGCACGTTGGTGGCCGGACCGGGTGTGTACATCTGCGATGCATGTGTGGCCCTGTGCAGCCAGATCATTGCCAGCAAGCCCCAGTCGGTCGAGCGCATCGCCCCGTGGGAAGCCGAGGCTGGACTCGACGCGGTCCTAGCCAACCTGCCTCGATTAGCTCAGGCTGGGAATCAGGCCGAGTACACCCTCACGCAGTACGTCGGCAAAGCTCGCCAACTCGGAGCTACCTGGGCCGCGATCGGACAAGCCCTGGGCATGGCACGTCAGTCCGCCTGGGAGCGGTTCTCCGGGGAAGAATGACGCCCGACCTCTGACATGCGTGATCTTTGCGCGGAACCACCGGGGACCTCGTCCGCGACTGCGACTGGGACTGCGACTGCGACGCCTAGGACCTTCGACATGACCGGCGGGCCCATGACCGAGAGACACCGATCGGCTGCCCGGCAACCGGCAGCAGCGAGGGTGAGCGGACCGAGGGCGCCGCTTCCCTCGGTGCCCACTTCGTCAACAATCACGAGCGTTACCTCGCCCCGATCGGTGCCGCGGCCGAGCGCCCTGTCCGAAGTCGGGCGGCCCGGAAGTCGGTACGGCGCATCCGGCCGGGCGATCTGGCAGCGCCCTTGTGGGCGGTCCGCTCGCCCCGTCAACAACGCGGACTCCTGCCGCGACTGCTCGGCTAGCGGAGGCACCGAGCCGCGGAGCATGAATGAGAGCGACGAGGCAAGTTTCCTGGGTTACCTCCACGTCGGTCAGCCAGGCGCGCAATGCCCCGGCCGACGCGCCGGGGTCGTCCACGACCTCGGTCGGTCAGAGTTCTTCGGCAGTTTCTCGATCATGGACCAAGCCCATAACCGGCCGCTTACCTACCCCGAAGCCGGCGGACAATCCTGCGACCGCGCTTGGAGTTGCGGTCGGTGCTGTCAGCAAGGTCAGCAAGATCAAGGAGGTCGAGGTTTTCGCCAATCGCGATCACCGCGGCGACAATGAGCGCGATAACTCCGAGGACGAGCATGCCGGCGACCGCGGCGACGGGCACGACGACGAGAAGCATGACGGGCCGACGCACAAGCGGTCGGGCCATTGCGACGCTGCCTATGGCGAACACGAAAGCCCCGCAGATAAGGAGGGCCATTCCCGCCGTGGTGTGGGCTACTCCGTGCCACGCGAGGCGAATCGTCGCCGCGGTGAGGTGGCCGCCGATGCTCTCATGGCGCGCCCGCGTGACGACGTATACAGCGGGAACACCGACACCCCCAGCCTGCAGCAGCCACCCGACTCCGATCCAAACCTTTGGGAAGGCCACCGACGCCAGCACCTGCCTTCCGTGGCTGTCGGCAACGGTCAAGGTGGTGTCATCCCAGCGTCGATGTTACCGACATTACGCCCACCGAACGTTCTCCCGGTGGAGTACGGTGGTGAACAGCGAACGGCCACGGTGGTTGCGGTGGGACCGGGCGCCGGCACGCTCGGCTCAGACCCAAGACGGGCCATGGCAAGAGCCTTGTGGATGGGCCCAACCGGGCCGAAGTCGGCGTCCGGAAGCCCTGCCGCTGAGCATGCAAGTCGGGCGACTCAGGGCACAACGAAGCGTCCCTGCGTCAGAGACAGATCAAACAACGCACCATCGCTGGTCGTCGCTATCACGCTGTCTCGCAGGCCCGAGAGCCGGACGATCGGGCCCTTATCGGTCGCGGTGACGTAGCTATCGAATGGCGCATTGCCCGGACCCACAGAATCGATGGTCTTCGGATCACAGGAGTCCCGAGGCTGGAACTCAATCAGAAGGAGACCACGGTTGAGGTCATTGGCGGCGTCTAGCCTCGCGGTCCGGGCGGGCCCTCCCCTCCCCGATCGTGGGCATGGCGTACGCCCGGCTATGTCGTACGGTTGCGGTGTGTTCGAGCGTTTCAGCGACCAGGCCGGCAATGCTGTCGAACTCGCCCGCAGCGAGGCCCGCAGGGTCGGACACGGTCACGTCGGAACCGAGCATCTGCTGCTCGGGATCCTGGCCGAGGGCGACAGCCCAGCCGCCCGGGCCCTGACCGCGTCGGGGGCCTCTCTGGCCGGATGCCGGGAACTCGCCGTCGAAGCCGTCGCCGAGCAAAGCGCGGTCGACCCTGAGACGGAACCGCGGCTCACCCAACGCGCCAACCGGGCCCTGGAACGGGCGGCCCGCCTGGCACTGCGACGCCACGACGCCTTGGTGGAAACCAGCCATATCCTGCTGAGCGTGCTCGACGTCGAGGGCCGGGCCGGCCAGGTGCTACGCGGCCTGGGCGTTGATCTCAATGCCCTTCGGGCATTACTGGACAGCGCCGCCTCCGATGCGGCAACGGTCGGGTCGCCCGCGACCAAGCCCCCGCTCCCGGGCGAGCTCAGGCCCCGCTGCGGTCAGTGCCACGCCAGCCTGGCGGAGAGCCTGGCCGAGCAGGTCGTGACCCGCGCTCCCACCCCGCCCTACCTGGTGGTCTACTGCTCGGCGTGCGGGAGCGCCATCGGTGCCACGCCAGCGTGACGACCTTCACAGGTCGAAGGCAGCGACCATGTAGGGGTACCAGGCCACACGTCCGGAGCAGATCGGTATCGGATCTCCTCTCGTCGTCGCCGCGGTGATCGTCGTGTTCGTGGACGCTGTGGGGATGCTCGACGTGGAACGCATGCGCCGGGCGCCAACATCCATACCTTCGGAGACGCAGCGTGGTGGGCCCTCGTCACCGTGACCACCGTCGGGTACGGGGATAAGTACCCAGTGACGACCGACGGCCGGCTGATCGCAGTCTCGGTGATGCTAAGCGGCATTGCCGTGCTCGGCGTCGTCGCCGCCACGGTGGCCACCTGGTTCCTCTCCAACCTGCGCAACATCGAGGCGGAGGAAGCCGCTGAAGTCGGCCGCAGTGAGCAGTTGGAAGCCAGCCTCGCCGAAGCGCTGACCCGACTGGCCCGCCTCGAGGCCCACCTCGGCACCGCCCCGGCGCCCCCGGTGGAGTCCAGCGCTCTTGCGCCCCTCCCGCGGCCGGTCAGCCGGTGACGGCGGGGACGACCGGCTTGGACTGGTCAAGGTCCGCCAGTTGCTGGCGCAGCTGGGCGACCAGCTCCGGCACCGCCCCACGGAAATGCGCGAGTGCCAACTCGACGCGGAAATGCACCCAGCCGGCGATGCTCGGGCCGTAGTGCAGGATGGTCGCCTTTTGACGGTTCGACACCGAAAACGTCGCCGATCCCTCCGCCCCGTAGTCGACGCCGATCAGCTTGGCGAAAGCGCACTCCCGGGTCTGGTGGGCTCCTTCGAACACCACCCTCCGGTCGGTGATGAACAGTGTGCCCGAGTCGATCGACGTCGGAGTGGGCGTGCCCTGCACGTAGTGACCGCGGGTCTGGCCGACCCGGTAGTGCACCTGGTGTCCGCCCACGCTGCCGACCGGAACAGAGAATCCCTGCGAATGGCCCTGCCACTGCCCGGGACCCCGGCGCTCCTCGACCAGGCCCACCCCGCTCACCGTCGCGAACAGCTTCTCATCCGCCTTCAGGATCAACTTGTCCGACGTGGTGTCGCCCGTGTAGGTCTGCGCCGTTTCGATCAGCTGCGCCGCCTCGTCGTGCGCCTGCTGCCACTCCGCGAAATGCCTGACGAAGTCCTCCTCTGCCTTCTTCTCCTTGTGCTTGTCGAACACGCCCGTTCCCCTCTCCCCTACGACTGTAACCCGAACCCAAGCAGCGGTGCCACCGCCGTCGCAATGGGGGCAAGCCGAACGCCCGCCAGATCAAGCTGATCGACGTCTGGGACATGCCCATCGCCTTGGCCATCGAACGCGTCGGCCAGTGGGTGGCGTCCGCCGGCTTCTCCTCGAAGGTCTTGGCCTTCACCACCTCCAACTTGTCAGCCCTGCGCCGAACCGCCGACGCCACTTGCCGACCGTGCCCTCGGCCATCCGCAGACAGCAGGCCACGTCCCGGTTCGACTTGCCGACGCGCACACAGCACAATCTTCGCCCGCAGCGCCATGGCCTGCGCTCTCTTGCGCCGCTCGTCAACCGCCCGAGCCTGAGCCGCTCCTTACGCTGAGCACCGCGACCGTCTTCGGTGCGCCTCGGGGATAGGTCCTGGCCGAAGGTGCGAACGGCAGTACAACTTGAGTTAGTGTGAAGGTGTGACACGACGGAAAGAGCGGCTGACGGTGACCGTCGACCCCGATCTCATCGACGCAGGTAATGAGGCAGTGGCAGAAGGGCGTGCCGACTCCCTGAGCGGGTGGGTAAATACCGCACTGACGGAGCGGGCGGCCCGCGATCGCACGCTCAAAGCCTTGGCCGGGGCGATTGCCGATTATGAAGCCGAATTTGGAGGAATCACCGACGAGGAGATGGCCTCCCTCCAGCGAGCCGATCGGGAAACCGCGGTCGTGGTGCGTGGTCGACAAGCTCCCTCCACGGGCCGGTCAGGCGGCCCCGGCAGAGGTGCTGCTTGACCCTCGTGCTCGACAGTGCCGCTCTCATCTCGCTGGACCGCAATGAGCGGGCAATGTGGGTACGCCTGAAGTCCTGCGAGCTCGCAGGCACGCCACCGCTCACCCATGCCGGGGTCGTGGGTCAGGTGTGGAGAGGCGGACCTCGCCAAGCTCGCCTAGCTCGGGCCTTGGATGGCATCGATATTCAGGCACTCGATGATCACCTTGGCCGCGCCGCGGGCGTGCTACTCGGCCGCACAGGACAGGCCGACGTGGTCGACGCGGTCGTGGTCTTACTGGCCAATGATGGTGACGACATCGTGACCTCTGACCGAGCTGACCTGGAGCCCATGGTCATGGCGACCGGACGACACGTGGAACTGATCCGTCCCTGATCGCCGCACCTCGGAGGGACCAGCGGGCGGCACTTTTATGGTTGTGTCCCCGTCTGAAGGAGCCGAGCGCGAGCGCTAGC
>DASZKW010000057.1:0-37484 GCA_035552775.1 Acidimicrobiales bacterium
CCTCCACCTCGGCGGCACCGTCGACTACACGCCCACCACGATCACCGTCACCCTCGACCGGCCCGACACCCCCCGAGTCGCCCGATCCCTCGAACTGCTCACCGACGAGCTCAACACCCTCGAAGCTCACCTCCAGGCGACCACCGCCCCCTCAGCTACCGGATCGCCGGCACCGCAGTCTCAACACCAACGCAGGGCCTATTCACGGAGGTCTGAGCCTCGATCTGCTCGATCAACTCGAGCGGGCCGAGAAACTCGGAAGTACACAGCCGGGAAGGTGGCTAATCGCGGAACTGCGCAACGATAGCGCTACCGCGGCGCTGCGCCGAACCGATGCACCCGGGTTGGAGACGCCATCGCTGTTGATCGACGGTATCGGCCAGCTCCGCCTGGCTCAGGGACTCCCGCGGTACTTTTCTTCCAAGATGGTCGAAGACGTGGCCAGGATCGGTAAGCGGGCGCACCAGGAAGGGCTAACGGCGGTGTCGTTTCACACGCCGAAGACAGACCTTGTCCCTGCACGAGCCGAGCGGATAACCGAGGCCGTCGTTGAACACGACCTGGCGTCGATCCAAGACACCGATCGGGCCGTTGGATCTGTTGCTGGTGTCCTCGACGTCATCAACCTCCGACGAGGGAACCATCATGTGAGCCTGTACGACGATGAAACCCGGCGGGCGGTGCGGTGCCGCTTCCCGGATGAGTTGTTCACGACGATGAAGGACGCTCTCGGAAAACGGGTCCGGGCATTCGGGGAGGTCACCCGCAACCGCAGCGGCCAGATCCTGCAGGTCGACATCGACCGCGTCGAGGCATTGGCCGAGGCGACGTCGGTCCCCACCGTGGACGAACTGGCGGGAATCGCCGAATGGTATACGGGCGACCAATCGACCGAGGATTACCTGCGATCCGTACGTGGTGCCTGAGTACCAGCGGGTCTACCTGGACGCGGACGTCTACCTGGGCTTGATCAAGGCGGAGCAGGGCCGGGTGGAAACGGCACGGGGTCTGCTGCGGGACGGTCAGGAGGGCCGATTCTCGGTCGTGGCGAGCACGTTGATCTACGCGGAGGTCTGTGGGCACGGCCACGTCCGGGCCGCCCACGACGCAGCAACGGTCGACGAGCGGGATGAGGGATCATGAATGGCCGGATCGTGAGAGGCTTGGCAACATGATCGACGCGGCGTTGCTCCTGGCGGACGGCAAGCGCCTTGTCGGCGTGCTCGAAGACGACCTGCGCCGGCGCAGCGAAGGATCGGCCGACACCGATCACCGCCTCCGCTACGAGTACGGCGCGGCCCGGGCGGCCAACCGGACGGGGCAGGCGTACGAGACGTGGCGCGCGACCGGACGGCTCATCCACGATTTCACCGACCCGGCGTGGGACACCCGTTTCCTGGGCGACCTGTACCAGGACCTGTCGGACGCGGCGCGCAAGCGGTATGCGCTGCTGCAGACCCCGCACTTCGTCGAGGCGTTCCTGTTGGACCGCACCCTGGATCATGCCATCGACACCTTTGGCCTGGAACACGCCACCGTCATTGATCCCACCTGCGGGTCGGGGCACTTTGTGCTCGGGGCGTTCTACCGCCTGCTGCGGCACTGGCAAGCACGCGAGCCGGGCACCCCTGAGCGGGAACTGGTCAAGCGATCCCTGGCCGCGGTGGCGGGGGTGGACCTCAACCCCTTCGCCCTGTCCATCGCCCGGTTCCGCCTGCTCGTGGCCGCCCTCAAGGCGTCGGATGTCACCCGACTGGCCGACGCCCCCAACTTCCACCTCGAACTGGCCGTCGGTGACTCGCTGCTGCACGGGCGCACCCCCGGCCAGTTCGGCTTGGACGCCGCCGCCCTGGCCCGCCCCGAGATCGCCCACGTCTACCGGACCGAGGACGGCGAGGCGCTGGCCCGCATCCTGGGCCGCCACTACGCCGTGGTGGTGGGCAACCCGCCATATGTCACGGTGAAGGACGGGGTCACCAGCGCCGAGTACCGCCAGCGTTTCCCCGACTCATGCCGGGGCAAGTACGCGGCGTCGGTGCCCTTCACCGAGCGCTTCTTGGACTTGGCCGCGCACGGGGGCGGTGGGTCGCCGGCGGGCTACGTCGGGATGATCACCGCCAACTCATTCATGAAACGGGAGATGGGCAAGAACCTGGTAGAGCGGGTGCTGGCTCGCTGGGACCTGACCCATGTCATCGACACCAGCGGCGCCTACATCCCCGGCCACGGCACGCCGACGGTCATATTGCTGGTTCGGGGACGGAAGCCGGTATTAGAAACGGTGCGGACCGTCATGGGCATCCGGGGTGAGCCATCCCGCCCCGACGACCCCGCCAAGGGCTTGGTCTGGAGTGCGATCGTCGACCAGGTAGACAAAACCGGAAGTGAAAGCGACTATGTTTCGGTTTCCGACGTGTCGCGGGGACAGCTGGCCGCTCACCCATGGTCAATCGGCGGCGGGGGTGCGGCCGAGTTGAAGGATCTTCTGGATACAGTTGGGCCAAGCTTGGAATCTGCCATTGGTCTCATCGGAATAGGCGGCATGACTATTGCTGATGACCTTATGCTGGCGCCAGCTCAGGCCTTTCATCGAAGACGAGTGGAACCCGGCTTCTATCGACCGCTCGTGACCGGAGAGCCGACTCGCGATTGGAATTTCGATGAGCTGGAATCCACGCTGTTCCCTTATAGAAACGAAGAGCCGGTGCAGGTCAGAGATTCACCAGGGGCGCTCCGCTGGATGTGGCCGGCAAGGACGACTTTGGGCAACCGCGCTACTTTCGCCAAGCTCACGTATTTCGAAGAGGGGCGCCCGTGGTGGGAGTGGCACCAAATTGCGCATGCCCGTCTGCGGACGCCGCTGTCGATTGCGTTTGCGTTTGTGGCGACGCACAACCATTTTGTGTTGGACCGGGGCGGCAAGGTGTTCAACAGGTCGGCGCCGGTGATCAAGCTGCCGGCGGGGGCCACGGAGGAGGATCATCTCGGTCTGCTCGGGGTGCTCAACAGCGCCCCTGCCTGTTTCTGGATGAAGCAGGTCTTTCACAACAAGGGGTCTAATACGGATATCTACGGCGCGCGGGTCAGCGGGACCGACGTTTGGGACAACAGTTTCGAGTTCGACGGGACCAAGCTGAAGCAGTTTCCGCTGCCCGCCGGCCGGCCGCTCGAGCGGGCGCGCCGGCTGGACGCCCTGGCCCAGGAGCTGGCTACGGTCACCCCGGAGGCGGTGTGCGAGCGGGGGGCGCCCACCCGGGAGGCACTTGCCACCGCTCGGGACCGCTGGGATGCGGTGCGGGCGGAGATGATCGCGCTGCAGGAGGAGCTGGACTGGGAGGTGCTCGGCCTGTACGGCCTGGTCGGCGACGAGCTGGTGGCGCCACCCAGCTTGGTACCCCGGCTGGAGCTGGGGCAGCGGGCGTTCGAGGTCGTGCTGGCGCGGCGGATGGCCGACGGTGAGGTGACCACGGCGTGGTTCGACCGGCACCGCTCCACGCCGATCACCGAGCTGCCGGCCGACTGGGCGGAAGAGTACCGGCGGGTGGTCGAAGCGCGCATCGAGCGCATCGAGACGGACCGGGACGTGGGGCTGATCGAGCGACCGGAGTGCAAGCGGCGGTGGGCGGCCGAGGCCTGGGAGGACCGCCAGCAGCGGGCGGTGCGGACCTGGTTGACCGACCGGCTCGAAGCCCCCGAGCTGTGGGACCGTACCTATCCCCGGCTGCGCAGCGCCGCCGGCCTGGCCGACGCCATGCGGGCGGACCCCGAGTGGGTGGGCGTCGCCGCCGTGTACCTGGGGCGTCCCGACGTCGACCTCAGCGCCTTGGTGCAGGACCTGGTGGCGGACCAGGCGGTGCCGTACCTGGCCGCCCTGCGCTACCGCGAGTCGGGGCGGCGCAAACGGGCGGTGTGGGAGCGCACCTGGGAGCTGCAGCGGGCGGAGGACCGCGGCGAGGACGTCGGGACCATCCCGGTGCCCCCCCTGTACGGCCAGGCCGACTTCGCCAAGGCTTCGTACTGGAAGCTGCGGGGCAAGCTCGACGTGGCCAAGGAACGGTTCGTCTCCTACCCCGGCGCCGGGCGCGACACCGACGCCACCACACTCGTCGGGTGGGCGGGATGGGACCACCGCGAGCAGGCCCTGGCGCTGGCCGGGTGGTTGCAGGAGCGGCGCGACGCCGACAACTGGGATGCGGCCCGCCTGACCCCGCTGGTGGCCGGCCTGGCCGAGGCCATCCCCTGGGTGCGCCAGTGGCACCCCGAGGTTGACCCCGGCCTCGGTGTGACCATGGGCCACTACCTGGCCTCCTACCTGTCGGCCACCCTGCTCGAGCTCGGGTTGACGGCCGCAGACCTCGCCGGGTGGCTCCCGGCCGAGCCTGTGCGAGGCCGGCGCCGGCGGCCGGCGGCCATGTCCGAGGGGCCCGACAGTGCCGTGGCGCTCGACGACCGGGCAGACGAAGCGGCGGCGACGGGCGGATGACGCTGCTGGCGGATCTGATCGATCTGCCCACCTCGGTCCACCAGGGCGACTTCGTGCTGCGCCTGGCCGAGGGGGTGGCCAACCCGGCGGCGACCCTGCGGGACTACGTGGTGACCCCCCAGCTGGCGGCGGGCTTCGACCTGGCCCTGGACCTGGTCGGCTCCGCGGTCGAGGGCCGAACGAGCAAGGCGGCGTATTTGGACGGGTCATTCGGATCGGGCAAGTCGCACTTCATGGCCGTCCTCGACCTGCTGCTGGCCCACGATCCGGTGGCCCGGGCCATCCCCGAGCTGTCGGCGGTGGTCGCCAGGCACGACCGGTGGCTGGCCGGGCGGAGGTTTCTCCTCGTCCCCTACCACCTGATCGGAGCGGAGAGCCTGGAGTCCGCCGTCCTCGGCGGCTACGTCCGCCACGTCCAGGCGTTGCATCCCGGGGTGGGCTACCCGGCCGTGTACCGCCAGGCGCCGCTGCTCGACAACGCCCGCACCCCGCGCGCCCAGATGGGCGACGACCGCTTCTTCGACGTGCTCAACCAGGCGCCGGGCAGCGGCGACGACTCCTGGGGTGACCTGGGCGGGCAGTGGGACGGCCCGTCGTTCGACCGGGCCCTGGCGGCGCCGCCGTCCGACCCCGAACAGGACCGCCTGGTGGCGGCGCTGGTCTACTCCCTGCTGGCCGGCTACGCGCAGATGGCCCGGGCCGGCTCGGAGGGGTTCGTGTCCCTCGACGACGGGATGGCGGCCATCTCGGCGCACGCCAACGGGCTCGGCTACGACGCGGTGGTGTTGTTCTTGGACGAGCTGACCCTGTGGCTGGCCAGCCGGATCAGCAACGTCAGCTTCGTCTCCGCGGAGGCGGCCAAAGTGGCCAAGCTGGTGGAGGCGGCCAACGCGGAGCGCCCGGCGCCGATCATCAGCTTCATCGCCCGCCAGCGCGACCCGCGCGACCTGGTGGGCGAGCAGGTCTCGGGCAGCCACACCACCGCCCTGTCCGACGTCCTGCGCTACTGGGAGGGCCGCTTCGCCACCATCCGCCTGGACGACCGCAACCTGGCCGCGTTGTGATCAGCGCAGCAGAAGCGATCCGTCACACCCACGCCTGGTTCGAACGCAACAGCGGCTGGTCCCCCCCGGATCCGGACACCCTGGCCGAGTGGATGTCCGACGGTGTCTGCCGATGCCCTGACGACTGCCTGGTCGCCCCGGCCGTGTGGTGCCCTCATGGCTTGGCCTCGTGGTGGTTGGTGCTGCGGACCTTGGACAGACCCAACGGCGCCGTTCCGCTGCCACCGGTTGCGCTCGCACCTCGCCCCGACCGGTTGGACCCACGCCGAGGGCCTGACTACGTGGCCGCCATGGATGCCCATCATGCCGCGTTGGTCGCCGGCGACGCCGGCTATCTGGATCCGACCTCCGGTCTATTCGTACAGACCGCTCGTAGCTTGTGGGACCGGGGCGCCTGTTGCGAACAGGGATGCCGGCACTGCCCCTTTGTTGACCGGTAGGGATCGACTGGCCCGGCACCGGCATCCCTCGACAGACAGTTCGCCGCGCGTCCTCAGCGGCACGCGCGCCTCAGCTAACTCCCACCTCAGCTAACTCGCGTCAGGACGTGCTCTACGCCTCTCCTGGTCGGGGACAAGGACACGTTGGTCGGCGGCAAGGACACTTCACTCGCAGACAAGGACACGGCCGAGTCACCGTCCTCCGAGTGCAGCTGATCCTGAAATTCAGGCATCGTGCAGTGGATGCAGATGCCCCCGAGCTTAATGCAGCCGCCGTAACCGTCGATCGCCCCCCGCTCGTCCATGTTGCATTCCACAACTGCTGCGCCGTGGCGAAACAGCCAAGCCGGCCGTCCGAGACTGTCGAGTTCGAGACGCGGTCCCAGCCCATTGGCGAAATGCAGCAACTTGACGACGGTCTCGAGATAGTTGCCGCCCGCCGGCGCACAGCCGGGCACGTTGATCACCGGGAAGTCGAGCTCGGATCGGTATCCCGGTCCGAGACGGGCCCCGACCCCCGTCGCCCCGGTCGGATTGCCCTTGGCGGCGGGGATCCCTCCCCAAGTGGCGCACGTCCCGATGGCGATGAGCGCAGCCGCCCCGGGGGCGAGGCGGTCCAACCAGTCCCGGCTTGTCAGCTGGCGTCCATCCTCGGGGTCGTGGCCCAAGCCGCCCCAGTGACCGGTACCCGCCAGGGACTCGTCCATGACCGAACCCTCCCAGGTGAGGAGGTAGGGAGCATCAAGCTCACCATGTTCGGCCATCACCAGATTCTCGATCCACTCGGCGCCCGACTCGAGCGAGAAGTCGGTATGGATCAGCTCCACCTTCGGTATCCCGGGGATACCACCCGCCAGCAGCTGCTCCAAACTGGGACGGGTACCCCCTGTCACCGCCACCGTGCAGCCATCGCAAGAACCGCCCCCGAGCCAGATGAGATAGACCCTGGCCATGCTCCCGAGGCGTAGCGGGTCCGCCGCGACGCCCTCGGCCCGGCACCGCGCGCCGGCCGAATCGAGGATGCCGGGAGGGCGGCCGTAGCTTGGCTGAGCGCCGGCGGGTCGACGTTCCCCCGTGACGGTCCCCGACTCCCCGAGGGGTTTCATGCGGACTCCCCTGACCCGGCCCTGACACCATGTCTCCACGGGTACCAGGAGCGGCTCTCCAGCAACGCCTCTGTGGCCTCGACGTCGAGCGGCCGGCCCAGGTAGTAGCCCTGGCCCATGTCGGCGCCCAGCCTGATCAGCTCGTCGAGTTGGTCCTGGCGCTCTATTCCTTCAGCCACGATCCGCAAGCCGAAAGTCCGGGCCAGGTCGATGACAGCGCGGCCCACAGCCGACTCTTCCGGGCTACGACAGATGCCCTCGACAAACGACCTGTCGATCTTCAGAATGTCGACGGGTATGCGCGGCAAGATACCCAGCGACGAGTAGCCGGTGCCAAAATCATCGATCGCCACCGACACGCCAAGCTGTTTCAGCGCGCTGATTTTCTCGATGCTGGCCTCCACGTCGACCACGAAAACGCTCTCGGTAATCTCGAGAACAAGCGAAGTTGGCGCCAGACCGGACCGCCGCAATGTCGTGACCACCTCGTCGACGAAGTGGTCATCCTCGAGCTGGCGGACCGAGACGTTGACAGCGATGCTAAGCCCCGCTTGACCCGGGAACTGCTCGGCCCATCGATGGGCCTGGTGGCAGGCCTGCTCGAGCACGGCGCGCCCGATGGGCAGGATCAGCTCGCTCTCCTCGGCGAGCGGAATGAACTCCGACGGCATCCGCATCCCCAGTTCGGCGTGCGGCCAGCGCACAAGGGCCTCCAGTCCGAGAAGCCTTCCGGTGCCCAAGTCGACGATGGGCTGGTAGTGCAGCAGCAGGCTGCATTCCTTCACCGCTCGGCGCAGATCGGTTTCGAGTTGCAACCGGGTCACGGCCGACTCGTGCATCTGGGGGCGAAAGACCTCGTGGCGCGCTTTGCCCTTCCTCTTGGCCTGATAGAGAGCAACATCGGCATCGCGAAGGAAGGTCTCGGCGCTCGTGGCCAGATCACTGAAGGCGATGCCGGCGCTGCCCGTGAGGACGAGGCTCTTGCCTTGAACGAGCATCGGGAGGCGAAGGGCTTCCAGGAGCCGCTCCGCCACGGCTACCGCGTCAGCCTCGGATGTGTTCTCGAGAAGGACAGCGAACTCGTCCCCTCCCAGGCGAGCCCCGAGATCGCTCGGCCGGAGCCTGGACTTCAACCGCTCGGCGACGGTGGTGAGGACCTCATCGCCGGCGAAATGCCCCAGGCTGTCGTTGATCGTCTTGAACCCGTCCAAATCAATGAACAGCACAGCATGGAGCACCGGCGTCCGGCACAGGTGGGCGAGCGCCTGCTCCACGTTGTCGTGGAAGGATGTCCGGTTGGCCAGACCGGTGAGCTCGTCGTATCTTGCGAAGCGCTGGAGTTCGTCCTCGCGACGCTTGCGACCCCTCGCGTCCCGGACGGTGAGCATCACACCTCCGACGTCGGGATTGTCCCGGAGGTCGGTGGCGGTCACTTCGGTATCGATCCAGGTGCCGTAAAGGTAGGAAAGGCGCATCTCCACGCCCCGGTTGCCGCTGGCGTTAGACGAACCCGCGGCCGTCTCGTCGATCAACCTTGTGAGCTCGTATCGATCATCGGGATGAACGAGACCAAAAAACGGCTGCCCGGCGAGCCGCTTCGCCGGGCGTCCCAGCAACTCGGTAGCGGTGTCGCTGGCCAGGAGGATGTATCCATCGTCTCCGACGACGAAGATCAGGTCAGGAGAATGCTCTACCAGCGCGACGTAACACGCTGGAGGCAGGTCGACGCTCTCTTGGGCTTGGGCTCTGGACACGCATGACAAAAGCTAACACAGGCGCGAGAATCCGACAACAGTCATTTCGCGCCGTATTTTCCCTTTTCATCACTTGCGAGGAATGACTAGTCACATTGGTAATGGCATAATATGTAGTTACTGGCTAACTCGGTTCCGGAGGAACCTTTGCAATCGCCGTTTTCAATGCGGCGATCAGCTCCTCGTCCTGCGCCTGTAGGTGCCGCTGTATCTCCAACGCTTCGCTCAAGATGGCCTCCGCATCCTTGTACGTGTTTTCCGAGCGCTTGTCAGACGCGGCGGCGGCGATGTTTTGTCCCACGATAATGATCGACAACAAGACGAGCTGGAGGAACGTCTGGGCGATCCAGGCAATGATGCCCTCGCCGCCCGGCTTCAGTGCGGGGGGAAGTCCGATCAGCGCCAGGGCGGCGAAGAGGTACGCGCACCACATGGTGCCCACCCCGTCGGTGATCTTGATCGCGAGCCACGCGTTGAACCTCACGCTCGCCTTCTCGTTGACCACGTCCGCCGTCTTCACCGCCTTGTCCCGGTGTTCGAGCCGTTCGAGCGTGTGGGGATGTGGTACGTGGGTGAATATGCTCACGGAACCGCCCTTCTTTCGGTGCCCGAATCCTCCCACAACGGGCCCCTAGGACCGCTACCGCCACCTTGTTGCCCACCCCCTCCGGCGACGGGCGATACTTGTGGGGATGACCGCCGCCCCCGGGCCCATCTCGGCTCGCGACCACATTCGCCTGCTCGGGCGGCTGCTCGGTGAAACCATCGCCGAGCACGCAGGCACCGAGGTCTACGAGTTGGTGGAACACGTGCGCCGTGCCGCCACCAACGAGCGGCGGGGGGCCGCCTCGGGCCAGTTGGTACCTCTCCTCGACGGTCTGAGCGAGGGCGATGCCCTTCACGTCAGCCGAGCGTTCAGCTACTTCTCCCTCCTCGCCAACCTGGCCGAGGACGTAGCCGACAACCGCCGCGCCAGGGACGCAGTGCGGCGGGGCCACGGAGACGGACCGGGGACGATCCGCGGCGCCCTGCGCCGGCTGGCCGAGGCCGGAAGCCTCCCCGCCGACGTCCTCCAGATAGTCCGGCGACTGGAGGTGTCACCGGTTATCACCGCCCACCCCACCGAGGTGCGCCGCCGCACCATCTTGGATCGCAGCCGGGAGATCACACGCCTGCTCGCCAACAGTGACGACGACGCCACACCCGAAGAACACGCGGTATGGGAGGAGTCTTTGCGGGTCGAGGTGCTGGCCCTGTGGCAGACGGCGATGCTGCGGGTGTCGCGCCTGCGGGTGCGCGACGAGATCAACCAGGCGCTGGCTTTCTACGACCTGTCCCTGATGAAGGAGATCCCGGCGCTGCACGGTCGCCTCGAGCGGGAGGTCGGCCAGTCCGTCCCACCTCCGTTGCGGATGGGCACGTGGATCGGCGGCGACCGCGACGGCAACCCTTACGTGGTCGCCGATGTACTCGCCTACGCCATCGAGCGCCAGGCCACCGTCGCCATCGCCCACCACCTCGACGCCTTGCGGCGCCTCGCCATCGAGTTGTCGATGGCGTCGAGTTTGGTGGAAGCGAGTGACGCGGTGGTCGAGCTGGCGGACAAGTCGGGCGACAACAATCTCTTCCGCAGCGGGGAGCCTTATCGACGGGCGGTCAACGGCATGTTCGCCCGTATGGCGGCGACGGCAAAGCTTCTCATCGGAATGGTCCCCGGTCCTTTGCCCCGAGCCGATCTCCACCCCTACACCGGACCCGACGAGCTAGCCGACGACCTTCGCGCCGTGGAGGAATCCTTAGCCAGCCACGGCGCCGGCCGGCTGGCTGAGGCACGGGTCGCCCCGGTCCGCCGGGCCGTCGACGCCTTCGGCTTCCACCTGTGCGGCATCGACATGCGCGAAAACTCCGAGGTACTCGAGGCGGTGATCGCCGAGTTGCTGGAACGAGCCGGGGAGACCAACGGCTACCTCGGGCGCGACGAAGCCGGCCGGGTGGAGTTGCTCATCCACGAGTTGGGCCGGGCCCGTCCCCTCGCCAGCCCGTTCGTCACCTACGGCGAGACGGTGACCAGCGAAATGGCCTTCCTCCGCCAGGCGGCGCAGGCGGTCGAAAAGTTCGGCCCTGCCGCCGTTCCCAACTTTGTCATCTCCAAGTGCCAGTCGGTATCCGATCTGCTCGAGGTCGCGGTGCTGCTGCGCGAGGTCGGCCTGTGCCGGTTGGACGACACGAGCGGGACCTGGACCTCGTGGGTACGGATCGTCCCGCTCTTCGAGACGATCGACGACCTGGCGGCTGCCGGTCGCATAGTGACCACTGCCCTCGAGCTGAAACCGTGGAGGGCCATGGTGGAACGCGGGGGACGCCGCCAGGAGGTCATGCTCGGCTACTCCGACAGCAACAAGGACGGTGGCTACCTCACCTCCAACTGGGCTCTGTACCGGGCGGAGAGGGACCTCGCCCACGCGGCACGGGCCGCCGGGGTGGAACTGTCCATGTTCCACGGCCGAGGAGGGGCCATCGGCCGAGGGGGTGGTCCCTCCTACGAGGCGATCATGGCGCAGCCCACCGGCAGCGTCCAGGGCGCGGTAAGGGTGACCGAGCAGGGCGAGGTCGTCGCCGCCAAGTACTCCGACCCCGACCACGCCCGGCGCAACCTCGAGTCACTGGTTGCCGCGACCATCGAGGCAAGCGGCACCGACGTCGAAGCCCTGGGGCCCGATCCGGCACGTCCCCACGCCGTCATGGACGAGTTGTCAGACCTGGCCCGCGAGGCGTACCAGGACCTGGTGTACCGCACACCAGGGTTCCCGGAGTGGTTCCGCGCCGCCACCCCCGTACGCGAGGTGGCGGAGCTCAACATCGGCAGCCGTCCCCCCTCCCGGCGACGCTCCGACAACATCGACGATCTACGAGCCATCCCGTGGGTGTTCAGTTGGAGCCAGTGCCGCCTGATGCTGCCGGGGTGGTACGGCACCGGCGCCGCCCTGGAGCGATGGGTCGAGCAGGGCGGCAGCCTGACCGAGCTTCGGGGGCTTCACGGGCGGTGGCCCTTCCTTCGCTCGGTGCTGTCGAACATGGCCATGGTCCTGGCGAAAAGCGACCTCGGGATCGCTGCCCGCTACGCCGAACTCGTTCCCGACGCTGCCCTGCGCGAGGCAATCTGGTCCCGGCTCGTCGACGAGCACGAGCGCTCGGTCCGGATGCTCCTCGCCGTCACCGGCCAGGATCAACTGCTCGACGACAACCCCGCCCTCGCCTACAGCCTGCGCAACCGGATCCCCTACCTGGATCCGCTGAACCACCTCCAGGTGTCTCTCCTGCGCCGCTGGCGCGCCGGCGACCGGGACGACAGGGTCCGCACCGGTATCCAGCTGACCCTCAACGGTCTGGCCACCGGGCTGCGCAACAGCGGCTGAACCGCCGGCGCCCGGGTGTGATCAGGCGGGCGAGTCCGACAAGGTGACATCGCCCTCCGCCACCATCACCCGGGCGGGCTCGACGTCGTGGATGTCAGGGCGCGCCCGGGCAACAGTCGCCCGGATGGTCTCGAGTACCAAGGGGGGGTCGTCCCAGGTCGGGACGTGACCGCAGCCGCGCAGCATGACCGTCTGGGTGTGGGAGGGGAGCTCGTCGAGGGGGCAGCGTCGGGGCGCGAACAGCGGGTCGCGACTCGCCCAGGCCACGGTTATCGGCTCGGCGATGTCTCGGCCACCGACAAAGCGGAGCCCTCGACCGGCCGCGAAGGTCTCCTCGAATGCAGAGCTGGCAAAGTTGTGTACGTCACCGATCGCTATATCGACCGGGATCCGCCAAGGCCGACCGAACAACCTCGCCATCATGATCGTCCGGATGGCGCGGAACTTCAGCAGACCAGCCAAGCCCTCCAAGTGCCGGCTGCTACCGAACCACCACGAGAACCAGAAGTTCATGCGCCGGGCGATGCGCTCCGGGTCCCAAAGACCAGCGGGGGCGAGCCCGCAGACCGACATTGCCCGGCCCCGCTTGGCCAGTTCCAGCGCCAGCCAGCCGCCCAAGGAGTTGCCGACCAGATGGGCTCGGGCCCAACCCAACTCGTCCATGCAGGCCTCGAGCATGTCCACCGCGACGGTCACCGTGATTTCCACGTCCGGCGGTAAGCGGCGACTCAAACCAAAGCCCGGAAGGTCCACGGCGACAACGTCGAAATCCCGACCGAGACTTTCGAGCAGCGGGGTCCACATCTGCCACCTATGGCCGATGCCATGCAGGAGCAGCATCGGCTCGCCGGTTCCGGTCCGCCGGGCATGCATCCCCGCAACGTCGAATGTCATGGCGCCAGTCTGCCTCGGCGACGCGTCGCCATGCGGCCATGCCCTGGTCGCGGCGGGGCATACCCGCTAAACGGTTGACATCTGCGCCGCCAGGACGTCTAATTGCAGTACCGGAGAGACACCGGAGCAGTGCCAAAGGGCGTCGCCCGCAGGTCAGTACCGGGAAAGGAGGAGAGCAGAGTGGACACACCGAGCTCGTCAGAAGGAGAAACTCCGCCCGACTGAGCGCGCGGTCCGGGCCAAGCCCGGACCGAGCCGTCGTCGGTACCTGGCCCCTCGACATGACCGGCCCTATGTCGGGGCGACCGTCGGTAGGTCGCGCCGGGCGAGGCGGTCCCAAACTGAGAGAGTGGCGCCAGGTGGAGACGACGGACGATCGGGTAGTGGAGCGAGGGCGGCTATGGCCGCTCTCGCTTCGCGCCGTTTGACGTGCCGGGGGGCCCTGGAGGCGTACGAGGCGTGGGGGGTGCCGTAAATCCATGAATCCGGTTATCCGCACCGAGCAGGTGGTGGTCGACGGGGTGGCATTGCGTTAGCGCTGGGACGGCCCGCCGGCAGGGCAGGTTGTCGTCCTGTCCAACATGCCTCCCTCCGAGACGTGGGCGGATCGGGCGGCGGCGGTGCGATCCGCGGGGACGGCCCACCTCGTCGACGGCCTGCTCGAACGCTGGTTCACCGCCGGCTTTCCCTCCCGGCGGCCCGACGTCGCGGCCCTCGTCACCGGGATGGTCAGCGCCGCCCTCGCCGACCACCTGGTGGGACGACCCGCTGAGCCCTGAGCCATGCTGACCGGGCCCCCGCCGCTCTGCGAGGATCGGCGGCGGTGATCGAGCACATCAACGACGTCCGCCACCTGGCCGCCGAAGGCGGAGCGCCCGTGGAGGTCGGACCCCTCGTTCCTGACCGGTCCGAGGAGCTGTTCTGGATGTTCTCGGACGCCGTCGCCAGGGGCGAGGGCTACCCGCAGCTTCCTCCCCTGACCCGGGCGGTCTTCGCCGACACCTGGGTGCGTCCGATCAGCCTGGTGGTGGGGGCCGTATCGGGTGGCACCCTCGTCGGGGCCTACTACCTGAGGCCCAACCAGCCGGGTATCGGCGCCCACATCGCCAACGCCGGCTACCTGGTGACCCGCGGGGCCCGCGGCGCCGGCGTGGGGCGCCTCCTGGTGGAGGACTCGATCGGGCGGGCGCCGCTGGTCGGCTTCGACGCCATCCAGTTCAACTTCGTTTTCGACGACAACCCCGCCCGCTCCCTGTACGAGAAGCTCGGTTGGCGGGTCGTGGGCCGCGTCCCCGACGCCGCCGGCAAGGGCCGCGACGCCCTCATCTACTGGCGGCCGGTGCCGTGAGCGACCTCGGGAGCGAACCGATCGCAGCGAGCGACCTCGGGAGCGAACCGATCGCAGCGAGCGAACCGATCGCAGAGAGCGACGCCGGCGGCCTGGTCATCAGGGACGCGGCCGCCGCCGACCTGGCGGCCGTGGTCGCCCTGTACGCCGACGACATCCTGGGTGCCACCCGAGAGTCGCCCGATGAGCCCCTCGACCCCGGTTACCGGCGGGGCTTCGACGCAGTCGCTGCCGACCCCCGCAACCGCCTGCTGGTGGCCGAGCTCGACGGGGTGGTGGTGGGAACGCTGCAGCTGACGTGGATCCCCGGGGTCAGCCGCCACGGCGCCGAACGGGCCCTGATCGAGGCGGTGCACGTGGCGTCGGAGCTGCGCGGTCGCGGCGTCGGCCGGCGCCTGGCCACCCACGCCATCGGGGAGGCGGCCGCCCGGGGCTGCGCCCTGGTACAGCTCACCAGCGACCTGCGCCGCCCCGACGCCCACCGGTTTTGGCAGTCGCTCGGCTTCGAGCCCAGTCACGTCGGCATGAAGCTCGTCTTCGAGGCTCGCCACTGATACTCGGCCCGGGCTTGCCGGCGTGGCAGACTCACTGCCGTACCCGACCGGCGAGGAGCGCCCGCCATGCTCAAGGGCTTCAAGCAGTTCATCCTGCGGGGCAACGTCGTCGACCTTGCCGTGGCCGTGGTGATCGGCGCCGCGTTCGGCGCCGTCGTCAAGGCGCTCGTGACCGACATCCTCACGCCGATAGTCGCCGCCATATTCGGAGATCCCAACTTCTCCGCCCTCTCCTTCACCATCAACGGCAGCCACTTCTCGTACGGAGATCTCATCGACAACGCCATCGCCTTCGCGTCGGTGGCCGCCGCCATCTACTTCTTCGTGGTCGCACCGCTCAACGCCCTCAGCGCCCGCCGCGCCCGGGGCCAGGTGCCGGTGGACGAGGTTCCCGAGCCGTCCCCCGAGGCCTTGCTGCTCATCGAGATCCGTGACCTTCTCGCCCGTCAGCAGGGTTCCGCCAAGGGTTGAGCCAGTGGCGCCGGCCGCCGAGCCCGCCGGCCGGGGGAGCACTCAGCTCCGCCGAGCCCGCCGGCCGGGGGAGCACTCAGCTGAGGACGCGGTGGCGAAAACCTCTTATGCCCAAGGTGAGGAACACCACGCTGAACGCCACCAGCACCGGGTAGACGATGTAGAGGTGCATGTGGGACACGTTGGTCAGTCCCGCCCGCAGCCCCTCGTTGACGTAGATGAGCGGGTTGACGAGCACGAGTATCTGCAACCAGTGGACCCCGCCGATCTTGACCGCAGCCAGGCGCGTCCACTGGTAGTAGGTCCCGCCCAGGAAGGTGATGGGCAGCACGATGAAGCCGAACATGAGGCCTATGTTGCGGGGCTCGAAGGCGCATCCGAGCAGCAGCCCGAGCGACGTGAACGCGATGCAGGTGAGGGGCAGCAGGGTGAGGGCGATCCACCAGTGGATGTCGAAGTTGGCCTGCACCCCCTGGGCGTGTATCACCGCGGCGATCGGGAACACGATCACCGCGGCGATCAGGCCCTGGATCCCCCCGGAGACGATTTTGGCCACCGCCACCAACCACACCGGGCACGGGGCTTGCACCCGGTCCTCGATCTCGCGGGTGAAACCGAACTCGGTGGCCAGCTGCAGCGCCACGGCCTGGATGCCCTGGAACATCACCGAGATCCCGACCACCCCCGGGACCAGGATGGTCGCGAAGGACGCCGACGCGCGCGCCGCCCCCTGGCCCGCGCCGACGGACTGGCCGATCTTGGGGAAGATGTAGAGGAAAACGAAAACCAGAAGGAACGGCTGGATCAGCACCCGGAGCACGAACTCGACCAGGTGCTTGCGCAGCACCACCAGGTCGCGCAATAGCAGGGCACCGAGGGCGATCCAGCTGGCGACGGTGGCCGAACGCAGGGGCTTGGCCTCGATACGCCGGCCGGTCATGGGCAGCTCCCCCGTTGAAAGGGCGTTAGCCATCAGTCGCGCAGGTCCTTCCCGGTCAGGTTGATGAACACGGTCTCGAGCGTCGGCTCTGTCACCGACAGGTCGGCGACGTCGAAGCCCCCGGCGACGGCGGCGCCGAGCACCCGGGGCAACAGGCCCGATCCCCCGGTGACGTGCAACTCGACGCCGCCGTCGACGTTGCGGGTCCGGGTGGCTCCGTCGACCTCCCGCTCGAGCAGGGCGGCGAGGACGGAGGGATCCCCGGGCGCCTTCACGGTGACGATGGTGTCGGCGCCGACGCTGGCCTTGAGTGCGGCGGGGGTGTCGAGGGCGAGGATCCTGCCGTGGTCCATGATCGCCACACGGGCGCAGAGCTGGTCGGCCTCCTCCATGTAGTGGGTGGTGAGCAGGATGGTCTGCCCGTCGCCGTTGAGCTCGCCCAGGATCTCCCACAGCGAAAGGCGGCTCTGGGGGTCGAGGCCGGCGGTGGGCTCGTCCAAGAAGAGCACGGCGGGGCGGTGGAAGATGGCCCGGGCGACCATGAGCCGCTGTGCCATGCCCCCCGACAGGGCGTAGACCGAGGCCTTGGCCCACTTCGTCAGGTGGAATTTCTCCAGCATCTCGTCGGCCACCTGCCGGCACTCCTTGGCCGCCATCCCGAACAGGCGGCCGTGGAAGTAGAGGTTCTCCCAGCAGTTGAGCTGGCGGTCGAGGGTGTTCTGCTGGGACACCACGCCTATGAGCTGCTTGGCCAGCGCCGGGTGGGCGACGACATCGATGTCGCCCACCGTCGCCGATCCCGACGAGGGGATGACGCGGGCGGTGAGCATGCCCGCGGTGGTGGTCTTGCCCGCCCCGTTGGGCCCCAGCAGCCCGAATATCTCGCCGGCGCCGACGACGAGGTCGAGGCTGTCGACGGCCTTGAAATCGGTGCCCGGGTAGGTCTTTGTCAGCTCCACGGTACGGATGATCTCCCGTACGGAGTACGCACGGTCAGCACCCGCCGGCGCGACGATCGTCAATGGCGTGCTCCTTGGTCCTTGCGGTCGGGATCACCGTAGAACACCCGCTCCACCACGCGCCGGGCCCGGCGGGTGAGCCGGCGGTATTCGTCGCGCAGGCCGCTCGGCGATTCGTTCAGGCTGCGAGCCAGGACGCTCAAGTGGCGGCCGGTGGCAGGCAGGGCGTCGCCGGGCATTCCCCGCACCAGGTAGAGGCGGTTGCGGGTCGCCTCGCAGAACCGGTAGGCGTCGATCAGCACGTCGGCGTCGCCGGGGTCGAGCACGCCGGCGCCGGCGAGGGCGCCGAGCGCCTCGACGGTGCCAGTCGCCTTTATCCCGTGGCCGAGTTGGAGCAGCTGCGCCGTCCACTCGACGTCGGACAGAGAGCCCCGACCGAGCTTCAGGTGGAACTGGGGGTCCTCGCCGGCGGGGATGCGCTCGCGCTCGATGCGGGCCTTCATGCGCCGGATCTCACGCTCCGCCTCGGCGCTGAACGGCGTCCCCCACACGAACTCGTCGGCCACCGCCGCGAAGCGCTCACCGACGGCGGGGTCGCCTGCGACGAAACGGCCGCGGAGGAGGGCCTGGCGTTCCCAGACCTGGGCCCAGCGGCGGTAGTAGTTGGCGTAGGCGTCGACGCTGCGGGCCACGGGTCCCTGGCGCCCCTCGGGGCGCAGGCCGACGTCCAAGGAGTACAGGCGCACGGCCGGGGTAGCCCCGTTGACGTGGCGCAGCAGCGACGCCGCCGCCGCTTCCCCCGCCCGGGCCGCGGCGGCCGCGGCGGGGCCGGCCGCCGCCGCTTCGCTTTCCCCTCCCTGGAACACGAACAGCACGTCGAGATCGGAGGCGTAGGCCATTTCGGCGCCGCCCAGGCGGCCCATCCCGATCACCGCGAAAGGCACCTGGGGGTCGGCGGCCATCACCGCCTGGGTCAGGACGGCGGCTGCCACGTCGGTCAGGGCGCGCCCGGTGCCGTCGACTCTGTCGAGGCCGAGCACGTCGCGCGCCGCCACGCGCAGCACCTCGCCCGACTTCCAGTAGCGCAGGCCCTCCCAGCGGGCCCCGGGGCCGGAGCGCCACGCCAGCGCCCGCCCCGCTCGCTCCTCCAGGTCGGCGCGGGTGCGGGCGACGAGCGTGTGCCCGTCGGCGAGGCCGGCGAGGGAGTCGGGGTGGCGTTCGAGCTCCCTCACCAGCAGCGGGCCGGTGCCGAGCAGGGTGCACAGCTGGCGGGCCCCCTCAGGCGACTCCCGGAACACCGAGATCAGCCGGCCCCGGCGGTGGTCGCCGGTGGCCAGGCTGCGCAGGCCCAGCAGTCCGAGGTCGGGATCGGCGGCGTGGGACAGCCACTCGAGCAGCAGCGGCAGCAGGTGGGACATGAGCGCCGAGCCTCGGGACAGGCCGCGGGTGAGCTCGTGCACGGCTTGGCGGGTGCGCTCCGCGTCGGTGAAACCGAAGGCGGCGAGGCGTTCGGCGACCGCCTCCGGCGACAGGCCGGGGGCGGCCGCAGCGGGCGCCCCGTCGACGCCCGGCCCGGTGAACGCCTCGAGGAGGGGGCGGAAGAAGAGGCGCTCGTGGATGGAACGCACGGTGGCCTGGTGGCGCCGTAGCCGTTCGTCGAACGCCGCCGCCGCGGTGGCCGCCGCCGTGCCCCGGAAGCCGAGGACCCGTGCCAGCCGGGTGCGCGCCGCGGCGTCGGCGGGCAGGGCGTGGACCTGCTGGTCCTCCCACAGCTGGAGACGGTGCTCGACGGTGCGCAGGAAGCGGTAGGCCCCCGCCAGGGCGTCGGCATCGTCGCCGGTCACGTAGCCGCCGGCGGCGAGGGCGCCCAGGGCGGCGAGGGTGGTGGGCGATCGCAGCGCCGGGTCGGCCCGCCCGTGCACGAGTTGGAGGAGTTGGACGGCGAACTCGATGTCGCGGATCCCGCCCCGACCAAGCTTGAGCTCGCGCTCGGTCAGCCCCGCCCGGGCCACCTCTCCCTCGGCCCGCGCCTTCATGGCCCGCACCTGGCGCAGTTCCTCGGCGCCGAAGGGGCGACCCCAGACCCGTTGGGCGGCGGCGTCCTCGAAGCGGGCCCCGAGCTTGGCGTCGCCGGCCACGGCCCGAGCCTTCAGCAGCGCCTGGAACTCCCACGTGTCGGCCCAGCGGTCCCAGTACGCCTCGTAGGACTCGAGCGAGCGGACCAGCGGGCCGCTGCGGCCCTCGGGGCGCAGGTCGAGGTCGACGCGCCAGCACTGGCGGGCCACATCGAGCACGGCGCGGGGGTCGCCCGCAGCCGTATCGGGTTGGCTCGGGCCGACGAGGAGGATATCGATGTCGCTGGCGTAGTTGAGCTCCCTGCCCCCAAGCTTGCCCATCCCGATCACCGCCAGGTCCGCCGTCTCGGCTCCCGGTCCGGCGCCGAGGACCACCGCGGTGGCGAGGACGTCGCCGGCCAGGCCGGCCAGCGCGGCGCCAACCGCTTCGAGGGCGTCCACGCCGAGCAGGTCCCGGGCCGCGATGCGCAGTGTCTCGAGCCGCTTCCAGCGGGCCAGGGCCGCCGGGCTCCCCTGGTGGTCGGCGAGAGGGACCCGCATGTCGAGATGGGCGAGGACGTCGAGGGCCACAGGGTCGGTGGCGCAAACCCTCCCGAGGTAGGGGCTGGCGGCGACGACGGTGACCAGGGTGTGGGTGAGCCCGGCGTCGCCGGCAAGGAGCTCGCCGGCCTCGGCGCGCACCGAGGTCAGGCGGTCGACTGCGGCGCCGGCCGCGGCGGGGTCGGCGGAGCGTTCTACCTCGGCGACGATCGCCGGCCAGTTCACGGATCGAGTCTCCCACCGGTGGCGGCGCGAGCGGTCCTAGGACCGTGGCCCTCGCTCCAAGGGCCTCTCGGGGCGGGGTGCGGTGGGTGCAGGCAACACTGAGAGCTCCCAGCCACCTAGCCTTCTGGGCCGATGCTCGATCTTCCCCTCCCCGCCGACCTGCGGCGGCCTGGCAGGGACCCCTTCCTCAGCGACGAGCCGCGCCGGCGCCCCCCTCCCTCCTGGCTCCAGCGCCTGGCCGTCGTCGGCGTCGTCGTCGCCCTGGCGGCCGGAATCGCGGGAGCCGCCACCGTCAAGAAGAAGACGGGACATCCGGCGACGCTGTCGACCGAGCCTGCCAGCCAGCGCCTCGCCGGCCGCATGCTCGCGTCCGGTGACCTGGCCGGCGGGTGGACGCTTTACGGTTCGGTCAACAACGCGCCTGCGGGCCACGACGCGTTCGGGGGGGCGTCGCCCCTCCTGCCCGGGTGCCTGGGCGGTGCCCCGGACCGGGGCCGGATGGCGGAGGCCGAGGTCGAGCTGATCGACGGGCCCTCCGCGGTGCCGGCCCTCGACGAGGCGGTCGCCGAGCTGCCCGGGGACCAGGCTTCGAGCGCTTTTGCCGCCGTGGCCTCCGAGATGTCCGCTTGTGACCGGGCGGCCACGCCCAGCCCCACAGCCACCACCGCGGCCACGACCACCACGACGGCCCGGACGGCCCGGGGGACGACCAAGACGGCCACCACCAATACGACGAGCACGACCGCCACCACGTTGCCCGCCACCCGCATCGTCAGGCTGTCGTTGCCGGCGGTGGGCGACCAGTCGGCGGCGTGGCAGGTGACCCAACCGAGCGCCGGCCACGCCGCCAGCGCAGTACTACTCGTCGTGAGGCGCGCCAACGATCTCGTCCTGGTCATCTACGGCTCGTTCGGCGACCCGCAGCCCGGGGTGGTCCTGCCGTTCGCTCGCACGGCCGTGGCCAAGCTCGGCTGAAACCGTCCCACCCTCGGCGTACGCTCGGCACCGATGACCCGCCTGCGTGTCGCCCTGTGCCAGATAAACACGGTGGTCGGCGATCTGGAGGGCAACGCCGGCCGTATCGTCGATGCCCTCGGCGCCGCCGACGACGCGGGGGCCGACGTGGCGGTGTTCCCCGAGCTGGCCGTCACCGGGTACCCGCCCGAGGACCTGCTCCTGAAACCCGGCTTCGTGGCCGACAACATCGCCGCCCTGGCCAAAGTGGCGGCGGCGACCGCAGACGGGGGTTGTGCCGCGGTGGTCGGCTTCGTCGACGCCGGCAGAGACCTGCACAACGCGGCCGCGGTGTGCGCCGGAGGGGAGGTGCGCGGCGTGTACCGCAAGCAGGAGCTGCCCAACTACGGGGTCTTCGACGAGGCTCGCTACTTCGCCGCGGGACGGGGGGCCGAAGAGCTGTACCTGATAGCCGGGGTACGGGTGGGGCTGTCGGTGTGCGAGGACGCTTGGGACCCGTCGGGCGCAATCGCCACCCAGGCCGGTGCCGGCGCCGAGCTGATGGTCAACATCAACGCTTCGCCGTACTACGCCCACCGGGGGCGCGAGCGCGAGCGCATGCTCGCCACCCGCGCCGCTGACGCCTCGTGCCCGCTGGTCTACGTGAACGTGGTCGGCGGCCAGGACGAGCTGGTCTTCGACGGAGCCTCGCTGGTCTTCGACGGCGACGGACGAAAGCTGGCGGCCCTCGCCCAGTTCGACGAGGAGGTGGCGGCCCTCGACGTCGACGTGGCCCCCGTTTACCGCAAGCGACTCCTCGACCCCCGGGGGCGTCATCTCGGCCCGCCACTGCCCGTGGTGACGATCACCGACAAGCCCCGCAACCCGGTGGGGACGCCGCGCCTCGACCACGCCCCGCCTCGACGGCTCGGCAGCGAGGAGGAGGTCTACCGGGCCCTGGAACTCGGAACCCGCGACTACGTGGTGAAAAACGGCTTCTCCGACGTGGTCATCGGGCTGTCGGGCGGCATCGACTCGTCCATTGTGGCGGCGGTCGCCGTCGACGCCCTCGGCGCCGGCCACGTCCACGGGGTGTCGATGCCGTCGCGCTACTCCACCGGGCACTCGGTGAGTGACGCCGAGGCGCTGGCCGGATCTCTCGGCATCGACTACCGCACCGTTGCCATCGAGGCCGCCCACGCCGCCCTGCTCGACATGCTGGCGCCGTCGTTCGCCGGCCGGGAGCCGGACATCACCGAGGAAAACCTCCAGTCGCGCATCCGGGGCACCGTCCTCATGGCGCTGTCCAACAAGTTCGGGTGGCTGGTGCTCACGACGGGCAACAAGAGCGAGGCGGCGGTCGGCTACTCGACCCTGTACGGCGACACGGCGGGAGGTTTCGCGGTCATCAGGGACGTGCCCAAGACCCTGGTGTACCGCCTGGCACGGTGGCGCAACCAGCAGCCGGGGGGCGCCATCCCCACCGCCGTGCTCACAAAGGCGCCGTCGGCGGAGCTGCGCCCGGACCAGCGCGACGACGAGAGCCTGCCACCCTACGAGGTCCTCGACCCGGTCCTGGAGGCGTACGTGGAGGGCGACCTGACGGCAGCCGAGCTGGTCGAGGCGGGCTTCGACCCCGACGTCGTGCACCGGGTGGTCCGCCTGGTGGACCTGGCCGAATACAAACGGCGCCAAACCCCACCAGGGGTGCGCGTGACGCCCAAGGCGTTCGGGAAGGACCGCAGAGTGCCGATCACCAATCACTACAGTTAGAATGCCGGCGTGGGGAAAGGGGCGGCCGGCCGCCGCCGGACCTGAGCGGTGCCGTCCCGTCCGGTGGCTGGCCCAACCGTGACCCGCCACCCGCCGGGCACCGAAGGTCGCCCCCCCGTCGAGGCATCCGGGGGGCGCCGCACGCGTGCGAGGAGGGGAGAGGGCGCCCTGCTGCGCGAGGACATCCTGGCCGCCACCGAGGCCCTCCTTCTCGACAGCGGCGACACGTCGTCGCTTTCCATCCGGGCCATCGCCGCCGCGGTGGGCGTCACCCCGCCGTCGATCTACCTTCATTTCGCCGACCGCAACGAGTTGATCTTCGCCGTGTGCGACAGGCGCTGGCGAGACCTCGAGGCGCGCCTGGAGGTGGCCGCCGCCGGTGGCGCCGACCCCGTCGAACGGGTCATCCGCCGGGGCCGTGCCTACGTGGAGTTCGGCCTCAGCCACCCCGAGCATTACCGGGTGCTGCTCATGAGCAGGGACACAGACATCCCGGGGCGCTACGCCGACCAGGCCCTTCTCACCCAGCGCCTCGGTTTCGATCCTCTCGTCGCCGACCTGCGGGCGGCCATGGAGGCCGGCACCCTCAGCCCGGGCGACCCCGACGAGTTGTGTGTGGTGCTGTTCAGCGCCGTGCACGGGCTCACCTCGCTGCTGGTCACCAAGGCGGCCTTCGACTGGCCCCCCGTCGAGCGCCTCGTGGACCGACTCGTGTCCACCCTGCTGTTCGGCCTCGCCCCCCGGCCGTGACCCCGCTGCAGGAGTCGGCGAGGCTCATCGGCGGCCACTGCTGGAGCGAACGCCGGGCCTTCGAGATCTTCGGGGGGTGGGTCCCCGAGGTCGACGACCCCGCCGCCAAGGTCGCCCTCGACCGCCACAGCGCCCACTGCGCCTGGCGGGCCCGTCAGTGGGAGGACCGCTTGCCCGTGCTAGCCGGCGTGTCCAGGGAGGACCTGGTGGCGGCGCCCCACGGTCTCGAAGGTCTCGCCGACGCCGCCGCCCGGGCGGTCGGGGGATTGGAGCCCGAGCGCTCCGACGTGGCGACCGTCGCCCGGCTGGCCGGCGCCTACCGGGTGGTCCTGCCCCGGTTGGTGAGCGCCTACCGGGTCCACCTGGCGGCGGCGTCCCCCGTGGCCGATGGTCCAACCCGTCGTAGTTTGGGTATGGGTCTGGCCGATGCAGTCGAGGACTGGGCGGAGGGCGAAACCCTCCTCCAGCGGTTTCTCGTCGACCCGGTGGCCGTGCGCGCCGCCGCCGAAACGGTCACCAGCCTCGAATCGGTGTTGTTGTCTGCCCCGCCACCCCTAAAAGGTGACGAAATAAAATAAAAATC
Organism: Acidimicrobiales bacterium; assembly: GCA_035552775.1. GTDB lineage: Bacteria > Actinomycetota > Acidimicrobiia > Acidimicrobiales > Palsa-688 > DASZKW01. Next base: position 24,330 of record DASZKW010000057.1, read on the forward strand.
TAAAGTTATTGCTCTGACAGGTCGATAACTCCAAGGCCCCCTCTCCAGGACGTCTGCTGCCACATGTCACGTCTGACCGTTGCCATACGTCCCAGGGGCCGATCGAGCCGTAGCACGAGTGGTGGGCTGGCCTTGGGCGGCGCCGTCGTGGCGCTCGGCGCCGTCGCCGCGCTCAGCGCCGGCCGGCCATCCTCGGTTACCTGGTTAGTACTGGTAGCGGTGGTGGCGGGGCTGACTGTCGCCACCGTGGCCGCGGCCGCGGTGGTCGGGAGGTGGCGCCGGCCCCTACTCGACGCGGCGGCGCTGGCCGGAGTGGGAGCGGGACCCGGAGCCAGAGCGGCGCCCGGCGGCGCGACGGGACCAGGGGGCGCTACGGGACCAGGGGGCGCGACAGGACCAGGGGACGCAGGGCGGCCCATCACCGCCGAGGTGACGCTTGGGGAGGGCAGGTTCGAGTCCCTCATCGACCGCAGTGGGACACTCATCGCCGTCGTCGACGCCAACGGAACCGTGGTCTCGGTGTCCGGGGCCTGGAAACGCCTCCTCGGATGGGATCCCGCCGAGGCGGTGGGCAGCGCCACCAGGGGCTGGCTGCACGGCGACGACTGGAACGCCATGGGCCCGGCGTTGCGCACTCTCGCTGCCCCCGGTGCCAGCGTGTCTGTACGCTCCCGGGTCCGGCATCGCAACGGGTCGTGGCGCTGGTTCGAAGCGGTTGTGTCCAATCTGTTCGATGACCCCATGGTGAGCGGGGCCCTGATCACGGCCCGCGACATGACCGCCGAAATGGACGCCCAGACAGCCCTGGAGCGGGCCAACGCCCGCTTCACCGCCCTGATCGAGCACGGGAGCGACCTGATCATGGTCAGCGACGCCGACGGTCGGCTGACCTACGTCAGCCCCACCCTTCCCCGAGTCGCCAGCCTGGACCCGGCGGAGCTCATCGGCGAGCCGCTGCTCGACATGCTTCACCCCGACGACCGCGATCTCGTCACCGAGCGGATACGAGACGCCACCGGCCTTCCAGGCGCAGTGGCCTCGCTCGAGTGTCGCCTCGCCCACGCCGACGGCGGTTGGCGCCACGTCGAGCTGACAGTCGTCAACCGCTTCGACGACCCGGCCGTCGGCGGCCTGGTGTGCAACATGCGCGACGTCACCGAGCGGGTCCAGGCCGCCGAGCGACTCCACGAGCAGGCCACCCACGACAGCCTGACCGGACTGCCCAACCGGGTGAGTCTTCTGCATCGCCTGGGCCAGACGCTCGAGAAAGCCCGGCTGACCGGTTCGCGGTGCTCGGTCCTGTACATCGACCTCGACGGGTTCAAGAAGGTCAACGACTCGCTCGGCCATGCCGCCGGCGACGCCGTGCTCTCCGCGGTCGCCCGGCGCCTGCGCGACGCAGTCCGGCCGAGCGACGTCGTATCCCGCCTGGGCGGCGACGAGTTCGTGGTCACGGCCGAGAATGTCGCCGACCTCGCCGTGGCCGTGGACCTGGCCAACCGGGTGCGGTCCGCCGTCGGTCGCCCGGTGCGGGTGGGCCACCGCAGCATCAGCGTCGGGTGCAGCATCGGCATCGCCGTCTCAGACGACCACGCCCCGGGCACGCTGCTCCAGGAAGCCGATACCGCCTTGTACCGGGCCAAGGAACGGGGACGCAACCGCTGGGAGATCTACGACCACGCCATGAAGACCGAGGCGCGCCGCCGCCTCGACACCGAAGAACTGCTGCGAAGCGCCCTGGACGACGACGGCCTCGTCCTCGTCTATCAGCCCATAGTCGACCTGGCAGACGGGCACCTGACCGGCGTGGAGGCGCTCCTGCGCCTGCGGGGCCCGGCTGGGGACCTGGTCGGGCCCGCAGACTTCATCGACGTGGCAGAGGAGTCCGGGCTCATCGTGCCCGTGGGAGCCGGCGTACTCGACCTGGCCTGCCGCCAGGCCGCCGAGTGGAACACCGCCTTGGCCCTCCCGGCCGGCGCCGGGGTCCAAGGCCCCGAACCCGAGCCCATACCGCTTCGAGTGTCGGTCAACATCTCCCCCCGCCAGTTGATGAGCCCCGGTCTCGTCGCCCAGGTGCGCCACACCCTGGCCGCGTGGGAGCTTCCCGCCGACCTGCTTTGCCTCGAGCTCACCGAGAACGCCCTCATCGACGCCGGTCTGTCGGTGCGGTCCAGCCTGCGCGAGCTGAAGGGTATGGGCATCTCCATCGCCATCGACGACTTCGGTACCGGGTGGTCCAGCCTGCGTTACCTGCGGCGCTTCCCGGTGGACGTGGTCAAGATCGACCGCAGCTTCGTCACTGGTCTCGGGGTCGACGCCAGCGACACCGAGGTGGTAAGGGCGGTCATCAGCCTGGGCCACGCCTTGGGGCTCGATGTCGTGGCCGAGGGCGTGGAGACCGTCGAGCAGGCCACGATTCTGGCTGAGCTCGGGTGCCACCACGCCCAGGGCTACCTCTTCGGCCGTCCCGGTCCTCCCGAAGGCATAACCGCCGTAGCCCGATCCGGGGCGGCTGCTTTGGGGGCGACGGTCACCAAGCCCGAGGGCGCCGACGGTGGCGGAGGTGGACGGGAATCGAACCCGCCGGACGGGGAGCGCCCGTCCCACCCGCTTTGAAGGCGGGGGAGCCCACCAGGTGCCCGGACACCTCCCGGTGACGCCAGATACTAGCTGGCCCCGTTCCCGACTACGGTGTAGGCCATGAAGAAGATCGTTCTCCTCGCCGCCCTCCTTGGTCTCGGGTTCTTCGCAGCCAAAAAGTTGCGCTCCAACTGACCCGCCCGGCCCCCACCCGGTGGAGGTAAGGGTTACCCTCTTGACTGCGTAAGTACTCGACAGATGGGAGGCGCAGTGGACAACGTGCTCGCTTGGCTGGCGGGCCACCGTTCGGCGCGTCGGTCACTCACCGTGATGAGTGGCGTGCTACTCGCCGGCGCACTGGTGTTGCTCGGGTTCCCCGTCTACACCGATCTCACCCACAACAGCCTCCAGAACAAGTTGTCCGCCCAGCTGGGCAGCGCCGCGGAGCGCCAGGCCTATCTGGACGGGACGATCGCCGACGGCGCCAGCCTGACCCGGATCGTGATCTCCAAGATCGGTGTCAGCACCGTCGTCGTCCAGGGCACCGACGACCAGGCCCTCCAGGCCGGCGCGGGCCACTACCCGACGACCCCGCTGCCCTGCCAGAACGGTGACGTGGCCATCGCCGGCCACCGCACCACCTACGGTAAGCCGTTCTCCAACATCAACCTGCTCGGTGTCGGTGACCAGATCACCATGCGGACCCCGGTGGGATCGTGTGTCTACCGGATCACCCGGGCGCCGTTCGTGGTGGCCGCCGACGACATGGGCGTGGTGGCCAACACCCCGGGGCAGGCGACCCTCACCTTGACCTCGTGCCATCCCAAGGGATCGGCTTCCCACCGCATCATCATCAAGGCGTCGATGGTGAGCTCGGAGCAGAGCGGTTGACCGGTGTTCGCTGGCTGGTCCGGCGCGTGGGAGGGGGCGTGGGACTCACCGGGGTCGGCTTGCTTGCCCTGGCCTCCGTACCCGCCTGGGGCGCCACGAGCGGCTCTCCCACGCTGGCAGGTGCGGCCAGTCCCTGCGTCGCCGGGTCCCCGTCGTCGGCCAACCCGACCGCTCAGCAACCAGCGCCGTGCACGGCTGAGCCCACGGCCGTCAAGGCGGCCTGGACCGATCCGACGGTGCAGTCACTGAGCCTGTCGTGGGTGACGGCGGGCCGTCCCAAAGGGGCGCCCACCCCCCCCAGCATGACCGTCTCGCTGAACCCCAAGGCGCCCGGGGCGTGCACCACCACCAGCGGCAAGACCTCGTGCTCGTGGCCTTGGCCGACCACCCTCGAGCGCAACCACGCAGTGCTCAACGGCACCTACCAGCTCGCTGCCTGCCTGTCGGCGCCGGGTACGGCGTGCCTCGTGTCACCGCTTCTCGCCCCGACCTCCATCGCCATCGCCGCGCCCCCGTCGACTCCGGCGGCGGCCGGGGTGCGCGCCGTCGGTGGCGGCGACCCCGCCGCGGTCGTGGCCTGGAAGGCGAACCCCGAGCCTGATTTGGCCGGCTACCAGGTCGGGCGCGACGGCAGGGTGGTGTGGTCGTGCGTGGTCGGCACGCCGCCCAGCGCGCCGGCGGTGGCCTGCCCCTCTCCGCCGTCCATGACCGACCACCCGGGGGTGGGGGTGTGGGACTACTCGGTCACAGCCGAGCGCTACGGGGCTACAGGCAACGCCCTCGTAGCCTCCCCGGCCGCGACCATCGCCCCGGCGGGGATCGGCCTGACCGCCTTGACTGTCGCGCCGGGGGGCGAGCTCAACGTTCCCCGCATTCCTGTCCTCCCCGGGGCGATATACGGGGCCAAGCCCAACGGGCCGGCGGCGGCGGGATCGTCCTCCGCGCCGGCGGTGGCGGCGACCACACCGCAGGCCTCACCGGGGCCGGCGGCCATCGATCCCGGCTATTCGTCGGCGCTGCCCTACGGTGGCGGCTCGGCCTCCACCTTGCCGGGCACGGACAGCGCCGCGCTCAGCGAACCGGGCCCCACCCACCCCGACGTCAACACGATCGCCACCTTCGCCCTGGGGGCGCTGATCCTGGCCCTCGCCGCCCATCTGCTCTACCTGCGCGGCCGAGTGGTAAGGCATCGCTAGCGTCGCCTGTCCTGCAAGGGCGGCAGGCGGGTATCGTGTTGGGGACAACGCGAGGAAGGAAGCCCACATGGAGCTCGGCCTGGAGGTCGACGAGAGTCATGCGCCTTACACCGTCCTGGCGGTCAAAGGTGAGGTCGACGTCTACACCGCCCCCCGCCTGCGTGAGAAGTTGGTCGAGCTGGTAAGCCAGGGCAAGCTCAAGGTCATCGTCGACCTCGAAGGGGTCGACTTCCTCGACTCCACCGGCCTAGGGGTTCTCGTGGGTGGCCTGAAGCGCCTGCGCAGCCACGACGGCGACCTCGGCCTGGTCTGCACCCAACAGCGGATCCTCAAGGTTTTCGAGATCACAGGACTGACCAAGGTCTTCGAGATCCACGACTCTGTGGACACAGCCGTAGCCGGCTGAGCCCTCATCCATGGAGCGGGTCCTCGAGCTGGAGATACCAGCAAGCCCGGAGTACATCGCCATCGTCCGCCTGATCGTGTCCTCGCTGGCCTCCTCACGGCGTGCCCTGGCCGACGAGCGCATTGACGATCTCAAACTTGCCGTCTCCGAGGCGTGCACCAACGCCATCGAGGCCCAAGACACCATCACCACCGTCGCCCAGGTCACCGTCGGGGTATTGGAGGACGACGACCGCCTGGAGATCCATATCGCCGATCGTGGCCCCGGTTTCGACCCGGCCGCCCTGCCGATCCACCCGCCTGTCACCGACCCCGACCGCCTCAACTTCGAACGTGGCCTGGGCATACCCCTCATCCGCACCCTCGTCGACGACGTGGCCTTCGAGTCGACACCCGAGGGCACGACCGTGCGCCTGATCCTGTACAGCGGTCCGGCCGATCTCGAGCTCAGCGAGAACGGCACCGCCGAAACCTGAGCTCACGCGACACGCGCAGACATTTATCGATAGGACGACCTTGACTTTCGGCGCGTCGAAACTTATGGTTTGCGGCCGAGCCAATCATGGTCACGAACCTCACGAAGTCCGAACGCGAGACACTGAAGGCGGTCTGGCGGCTGACCTCCCGGGAGGGAGCTGACGGCGCGGCGCGCACGGGCGACCTGGCCGACTCGCTCAGGGTCACCCCAGGGACGATGACCACCACCGTGAAGCGTCTGGCGGAGGCCGGTTTCGTCGCCCACACCCCCTACAGGGGAGTCGAGCTCACCGAGACGGGGCGGCGGACGGCCATGGCGGTCGTGCGCCGTCACCGGGTGGTGGAACGCTTCCTGGCCGACATGCTCGGCTACACCTGGTCCGAAGCCGACCGCCTGGCCCCCGCCTTCGAGCACACGTTGCCCCAAGAGGTCGAAGACAGGCTCTTCGTGGCCCTCGACCGCCCCACCACCTGCCCCCACGGGTTCCCGATCCCCGACGTGGAAAGCAACCCGCTCCCCGCCATGCCGTCGCTTTACAGCCTGGAGCCGGGAGAGCGGGCGGTGGTGGCGCTGCCCGGATCGACAGACCCCGACATGGTCGCCTTCCTCGACGAGCTCGGACTTCGCCCCGGTGTCGAGGTGGAGATCCGCGAGAAGCACCCCTTCGACGGGCCCCTGGTGCTGCGGGTGGACGGCAAGGACCGCACGCTCGGCGACAAGGTGGCACGCCAGATCCTGGTCCGCCCGCTTCGGCGGCCGCCCGTAACCCCCAAGCCAGTGCCGAGAGAGGAGCAGTCTGCGTAATGCGCATTCTCGCCAACGGCGGCTTTCAGCCGTTCCAGCTGCACAGCACCGAGTGGGCGTGGCTTATCTTCGCCGCCGCCTGCGGCCTGGTCGCCGTGGGCACGGGCGTGGTGCTCCTGCGCAACGTCCTCGCCCACGATCAGGGTACCCCGGGCATGATCGAGATCGCCAAGGCCATCCAGGAGGGCGCTCAGGCCTACTTGGCCCGCCAGTTCAAGGCGATCGGGATAATCATCGTCCCCCTCGCCATCTTGGTGTTCCTTACTGCCACCAAGGTGACGCGCACCGTCGGCGGCCATCAGGTCACCGTCATCTCCTACGGGCTGGAAGGTTTCTTCCGCATGATCGCCTTCCTGGTGGGGGCGTCGCTGTCGGGCCTGGCCGGGTTCATAGGCATGAGCACCGCCGTGCGGGGCAACGTGCGCACCGCGGCCGCGGCGCGGGAGGGGTCCCTGGCCGCGGGACTGAGGGTGGCGTTCCGCACGGGCGCCGTCACCGGCATGTTCGTGGTCGGCTTCGGCCTTATCGGCGCCACCGTGATCGTCATGCTCTCCCAGAACACCGCCACCGCGACCCTCGTCGGGTTCGGGTTCGGGTGCTCGCTTTTGGCGCTGTTCATGCGTGTAGGCGGGGGGATCTTCACCAAGGCGGCCGACGTCGGCGCCGACCTGGTGGGCAAGGTCGAGGCCGGCATACCCGAGGACGACCCCCGCAACGCGGCGACCATCGCCGACAACGTGGGTGACAACGTGGGCGACTGCGCCGGCATGGCCGCCGACCTGTTCGAGTCGTACAGCGTCATCCTCGTGGCCACCCTCATCCTCGCCAACACCGCCTTCCCGACCAAGGGCCAGGTGGGTCTCACCTTCTCCCTGATCGTGCCCGCCATCGGCATCCTGGCTTCGATCGCCGGCGTCTTCGTGGTGCGTGCCTCCCCCCGGGACCGCTCCGCGATGGCCCCGATCAACAGAGGGTTCCTCACCTCCGCCGTGCTCACCATCATCGGCACCTTCTTCGTGGCCCAGTTCTACGTCCACGACCTCAAGGTGTTCTGGGCCGTGTTCACCGGTGTCGTGCTCGGCCAGGTGGCCAGCCGTATCACCGAGTACTACACCTCGACGGAGACCTCCCCCGTGCGCGACATCGCCGAGTCGGCCCGCACGGGGCCGGCCACAACCGTCCTGTCGGGTATCAGCAGCGGCCTGGAGTCCTCGGTGCCCGCCATCATCGCCATCGTCCTCGCCATCGTGGTGGCCATCGGCCTCGGCCACGGCAACATCCAACTGGAGCTGTACCTGGTATCGCTGACCGGCCTCGGCCTGCTGTCCACCACCGGGATCGTCGTCTCCGAGGACAGCTTCGGCCCCGTGTCCGACAACGCTGCGGGCATCGCGGAGATGACCGGCGAGTTCGAAGGTGAAGCCGAGCGCATCATGGTCAGCCTCGACGCGGTGGGCAACACCACCAAGGCCATCACCAAAGGCTTCGCCATCGGCTCCGCGGTGATCGCCGCGGTGGCCCTCTTCGCCGCCTACATCCAGACCATCTCCGAGAACATCAAGGGGGTGGCGGCGACGGGCAACGCCCTGTTTACCAGCGTTTCCCAGACGATCATCAACGTCGCCAATCCGAAGACCCTCATAGGGCTGCTGATCGGCGGCTCGATCGCCTTCCTTTTCTCCGCCCTCGCCATCCGCGCCGTCGGGCGATCGGCGGGCACCGTCGTGCAGGAGGTCCGCCGCCAGTTCCGGGAGCACCCCGGGATCATGGACCGCACCGAGCGACCCGAGTACGGCCGGGTCATCGACATCTGCACGGCCGCCGCCCAGCGCGAACTCGCCACCCCCGCCCTGCTCGCCATCCTCTCCCCCGTCGTCGTCGGCTTCGCCATCGGCGACCTCGCCCTCGGGGCGTTCCTCGCCGGGACCATCCTCACCGGCCAGCTCATGGCCAACTTCCTGTCCAATTCCGGCGGCGCGTGGGACAACGCCAAGAAGTACATCGAGGACGGCCACGAGGGGGGCAAGGGCTCCGAGGCCCACAAGGCGGCCGTCATCGGCGACACCGTCGGGGACCCGTTCAAGGACACGGCCGGGCCCGCCCTCAACCCGCTCATCAAGGTCATGAACCTGGTGAGCCTGCTCATCCTCCCCGCAGTTATAAGTCTCCAGCACCGCACCGCGCTTCGCTACGTGATCGCCATGGTCGCCTTGGCGATCATCCTCGGTGGGGTGTTGTTCTCCAAGCGCAAGGTGACCGCCATGGACAGCCCCATGGAGGGCGCCATCTCCACCATCGTCGCGTCGGCCACCCCGGTGGGGACGTCGGTCGGTGTGGGGCCCGGCTCGGCCGGCGCCGGGCCTGGTTCTACCGGTGCCGGGGCTGGCTCAGCAGGCGCCGGGCCTGGCTATGCCGGTGCCGGCGGCCAGGAGGCGACGACCGCGAGCGCAGAGGCGCCAGCGGCGCTGGTGGCGGCGATCGACCGCTACATCGTGGCGGCGCCGGCGGACGGCCTGCTCGAGCGCCTCCTAGAGGTGCGGGACCGCCTCAGATCCCGATAGGACGGCTAGGCACACCGGTCGGGGCCGATGTCTTTGTAATCGAACTCTAGGGTGGACGCGACGGCATCGAAGAGGGCGCACAGCTCACCCCTTGCGCTCAACGTTGGCGACGTGAAGGTGACGATGCCCACGGCCGGGGAACCCGGTACGGGAGCGAAGTACTGGACGCACACGACAGTGAGGCTCGCGTCGGGGCTCAGCCTCACCCGCCGGTCGCAGCGCCGCCGGGTCACGTCCCCCAACCCGTGGAGGTGGACGGTCTCCACCTCCACCCGGGTTTCAGTCGTGCCCTCGGTTGACCCGCGACCGAGTTCGGCCACCTGCTCGGCGAGCGTGGCGCGGTCGCCGCTCGCCACCCGGCGGAGGGCCACGACCATGTTGGCGGCGAACTCGACGCCGGCGCCGACCACGCCGAACTGCGAGGCGAGCACGGCGCCGGCCGCGTGGGCGGTCGCCGCTGCCTGCTCGAGCATTTCGATGACGGCGGTCCGCTCGGCAGCGTCGTCGGGATCGAGGCGACGATCGACCAGGGAGACGATGTCATCCTTCCGGGTGACCGGGTCGAGGGGAAGGTCCCACCATCCTGGAGGCGTGGTTACCCGGATGCCCGACGGGGGTCGGCGGCCGGGTTCGGCGCCGAGCGACGGAGTCGACGTCATGGCCGACGGCGCCCCCTGGGCGACTGCCTGCTCCGGGCGGCGGAGACCAACGACAGGCCCCTGGCCACGTTCAACGCTCCGGTAAGCAGAATGGCGCCCACGAAGATCCGCCCCGACGCTGTGTGGTCATGCTCGAAGAGGTACCAGGCCAGCGCCAGCAGGACGATCTGGAGCGCGACCATCGCCGCCAGTACCCCCGGCGACCGACCACCGGCCGCGCCGCCCGGGGCGGCGGGAGGGGGGGGCAGTCGCCCCCCGGCCGCAGCGGGCACCGTCTCGCAATCGGGCACCTCGTCGGAACCCAGGCGCAGACCGCAGTCGACGCAGAACGGGGTGCGCCCGTCTCCTGGGTAGCCGCAGCGGGGGCAGAGCTGCGAGAGGGCAGGCCCCGCCGGCGGGGGTGGGAGGATCCGTTGCTCGAGGGCGGGATCGTTGAGCCATCCCCCGCAGCCGCCGCAATACCGTTCAGGCGATCCGGATGGGCGCCGGCAGTAGGGGCACGCCCGCCGCGCCGACCCGGTTACGCCCGTCTTTCGGTGGCCGATCACCGGCTAGACCAAGAACGCGGAGATCGGGCCCGAAGCGAATTTGAGCGCTGCCGCCCAGTTGGCCTCGGCCACGACGATGATGCACTCGCGTAGAGGGGCCTGCGCCGAAGCGACAGCATCGGCCCAACACGACGGCAGGCCGGAGCTGCCCGGATCGGCGGCCACGTCGGTGGAGGCAAGGCCGGCGGCGTGTTCGTCGAAGGCTGCCACCAACCGAGGTTTGCCCGTCGGGCAAGTGAAGGCAGCGCGGAGCCTGTAACCGAGCCCGCCGCCGTTGTACACAGGCAGCGGTTGCTGGGGTTCGGCGAATCGCCCTGAGAGGGTCCGGCCTGCGCCGGTCTCCACGGCCAGGTCCACCTCACGCACATCGGTGAGCGGATCAGCGTCGGCGGCGGCGAAGGCGTCGGCGTACGCCGGTGGCGGGCGGGCGGGGTCCTCGTCGTGAACGGCCACCAGGTAGGGGAGTTGCTCGTCGGCGTGATGGGCCACGGCGGCGTGGAGCACCACCTCGGCGGAGAAGACGGGGGGCGCGACGTCGGGGTCTATCTCCATCTCCGACGGGTGGCCGAGACGCTGTCTCGCCGTCGCCACCGCCTCCTTGGCGGCTGCCACCTCGCCTGGGGCGTTGGCGACCCAGTCGTCGCCGGCCGGCGAGTCCGCTGGGGTGCGATCCGGTGTGAGCCGAGCACCCGCCGGGCTGCCGCGATCGGCATGGGTGCGGGTGGCATCCAAGAGCGAGAGGGACTTGTGGAGCCCGGGGTACGCCTTCTTGACGTTCCTGGTCGACGAGAACAGCTGCACATCGAAGTTCAATCCGGCGGCGACGGCGAAGCTCCGCAGGTCCGCCCGGTCGAAACCGTCCTCGACCCCGGGCAGCCGGACCAGCACGTGGTTTTGCTCATCGGCGATGAACACGGTGTAGAGGACCTCGACCTTGGCGGACCCGGCGATCACTCCGTCGCCGGCCATGATGAGCTTGCCCCCCCACGGGGGGACGGGCAGCGGGTGCCGTACGCCGTCGGCATCGATGAGGCCGGCGCCGGCGCCGTCGACGACCAACGCCCCGTTGTCCCACCAGGAACGGGCGGCGCTCGTCCACTTGTCGAAGCCCTCGAGGTCGTGACCGCCCGCCATCTGCTTGCGCTGATACTCGCTCGGGGTTGCTCGGGCGACGAACGAGGGGGCGCCCGTCGCCGGCGAGGCCGGGGGTGGCGGTGGGCCCGGGGGTGGCGGTGGGCCCGGGGGCGGCTCAGCCACCGCCACCGCCACCCGCCGCTGCTGCCGAGAGGGTGTTGACGCCGTGGATGCCCTCATGGACGTTGATGCCAATGCTCACCGTCTTCAGGGCGCCCCCCAGGCGGCCGACGCCGGGCGAGCCCGTGACGGCGTTGGAGTAGTACTGGACGAAGCGCTGAGCCGGCCCGCCCGACAGCCCATTGGCGTCGGCGAACGAGGAGATCGATTTGATCGGGTTGGCTGCGAACTGGGTGGCCCGGTCCACGTTGTTGGCGCCCGAGAAGCTCTGGGCCAGCGACGCCGGACCCTCCAGCGGCGAGTACGGGGCGGCCATGGTCTGACCGGCGACGGCTTGGTCGTATGCGTCGTTGCTGGCACCGAGATCCGTGGTGGCCTGGTCAAGGCCGCCTTGGGCTGCGACCCCCTCTACCTGTGCCGCCTGCTGGTCGGCCACGGCACCCGCCTGGTCCGCCAGCTTGGCGTCGGCCTGCAGCCCGAAGCTGACGGCGTTGACGGTGTCACCCTGGGCCATGGCGTCTGACTGCATACCTCGCAGCATCATGGCGTCACTGCCGGCCGCCTCGGCCCTGGAGCCGGCGGCGGTGGCGTCAGCGGCGGCGCTCGACAGCCGGCTCGACGCCGCGGTGACAGCGTCGGTGGACGCAGCCAGTTTACTGCCGGCTTCGGTCACCTCACCGCTGGCGACGGCCACCTCACCGGCGTCGCTGAAGACCCGCCCGAGGCCGCCGGTGGCCAGCGCCAAGCCGTCCTCGGCGAGCATGGTCCCGGCCTCTTTGTCGCCGGCAGCCAGCAGGAGGGCGTCGTCGGCGGTCTTCAGCCCGATGAGCCCTTCATTGACCGCCTCGATGACCTCGCCGACACCGAACGGCGACAGCAACAGACCGGCCACGGCGAGGATCGCTGAAGCGATCCCGAGGCCGGCGGAGACGTCGGCCAGGATGGGTTCGGCTGCCTTGAGACCCTCCTCTACGGCATGCTCGCTCCAGTGGAAGGCGCCGGAGGCGACATGTCCGATGTCGTCGAACACGCCGCTCAGCCAGCTGTTGTGGGGGTTCTGTATCCCCGCCGCGCTCGCAGCGTGAAGGCACGACGCGCACGCGCCGGACGCCACGTGGGCGTTGGTGGCCGCGGTGTCTTTCATGGTGTGGGCCGCGGCCATGTCCGCGTTGGCGGCGCTCAGACCGGCGGCGGCGGCGGCGACCTGGCTCTGCGCTTGCTGATAGCCGGCCTGGAGACCGTGGAGCTGCGCCTGGGTCGCTGCCGCCGCCTCTGGCGTCGCCGCCGGGGTACCAGCCGCGGCCATGGCCGCCTGGTTGTAGCTAGACGCCGCCGAGTCAGCACCGGCCGACGCTGCCGTCACCTGGCCCTGGGCCGCGGCGATGGCACCCTGCGCCGCGGTCGCCTTGGACAGCGCCTGCACCGCCAGATCCTGGGCGTCCCTGAGGCGGGGCCAGAAACCGTCCAAGGCGTCAGCGGCGTCGTGGTAAGACCCGGTCAGCTTCGAAAGCTGACCGGGCAGCTTGCCCACGTGAGGCCGAAAACGATCCGCCGCGGGCCCCACCCAGATCGACTCGGCGTCAGAGCCCACCGAACGCACCAGAGCGTTCTGCTGGGCCACCCGGTCCGCCAGATCACGCCGGTTGAGCGAAATAGCACGCACAGCGTCGGGGTCGCCCGGCACCGGGTTCCCACCGAAGATCGACCAGTCGTAGCCGTCAACACCCGTCACAGCTTGGCCGCCATGCCCTGATCGGAGCTGCGGTAGTTGCCCGACGC
>DASZKW010000058.1:0-7691 GCA_035552775.1 Acidimicrobiales bacterium
GTGCGATGGAATCTCTCGAGCTTGCCCTGGGTCTGGGGGTGGTAGGGCCGACCGTTGATCGGCTCCACCCCTAGGGCCCGCAGCCGTCGCTCGAACTCGACCACGGCGTGAATGAGGCGACCGGTGAAGCAGGTGCCGTTGAATGTCGCTCAGCACCTGGCGGGGCAGGCCGTAGCTCGGTGGGCCATCAGGCTCGGCTGGCTGCTGGTCCCGTGGTTCTCCAGGATGCGCACAGTCGCACAGTGGGGGTCGTCCTCGTCGCTGTACGGTTAGGGAGCGCGACACGGGAGGACGATCAGGATGCAACGGCTCAGCGGATTGGACGCATCCTTCCTCTACTTCGAGACGCCTGCCAACCATATGCAGGTGTCGGCGATCATGATCTTTGATCCGTCGACGGTGCCGGAAGGGTACTCCTTCGACCACGTCAAGGCGACCGTGGCCAGCAGACTTCACCTCGTGCCGCCGTTTCGCCGCAGGTTGATCCCTGTGCCGTTCAACCTGCACCATCCGGTGTGGATCGAGGACCCCGACTTCGACCTCGACTTCCACCTGCGCCGTATCGCTTCACCCGCCCCGGGAGGTCCACGCGAGCTGGCCGACATCGCCGGGGACATCGCCGGCCGCCAGCTCGACCGAAACAAGCCACTGTGGGAGATCTGGGTCGTGGAGGGGCTACAGAACGGATACATCGCCACCGTGTCCAAGATGCACCACTGCACGATCGACGGCGTCTCCGGCGCCAACATCTTGGTCCACCTCTTGGACCTGGCCCCCGACCCGGCCGAGACCGCATCACCTCCGCCCGAGTGGAAGCCGGAGCACAAGCCCTCAGATCTAGAGCTCGTCGGCCATGCGCTGAACTCCCGCCTCCGCCAGCCAGCCCAGTTGGCCAAGATCCTCCCCGACACGGCCGGGGCGTTGGCGAAGATCGTTCTTCGTCGCCGCGAGGGTGGCCCGAAGGGCGGCACGCCTCTGACCGCGCCCCGGACCTCGCTCAACGCTGCCATCACCGCCCATCGAAGGGTGGCCTTCACCACTGTTCCTCTCGAGGAGGTCAAGGCCATCAAGAAGGCTTTTGGCACCACGGTGAACGATGCCGTGCTGGCCATCTGCGCCGGGGCCCTGCGGCGGTACCTCGACCAGGTGGGCGACGAGGTCGACAAGCCCCTGATCGTGACCGCCCCCATCTCGGTCCGTACCGACGGTGACGATACAGACGCGGGCGCCAACAAGGTCTCGGCCATGTTCACCTCCCTGCCCACCCATATCGACGACCCGGTGGAGCGCCTTTACGCCATCCACGAGTCCACCAAGGGAGCGAAGGAGGAACACAACGCCGTCGGAGCGACCATGCTCCAGGACTGGGCCGAGCTCGCCGCCCCAAACGTTTTCTCCCAGGCCGCTCGGTTGTACTCGAGGTTGAAGCTGGCCGAGCGCCATCCGGTCATTCACAACCTCGTCATCTCCAACGTGCCCGGCCCTCCGTTTCCCCTGTACTTCGCCGGGGCCCAGCTGACCGCGCTGTACCCCCTGGGTCCCATCTTCGACGGCGCTGGCCTCAACATCACGGTGCTCAGTTACACCGACTCGATGGGCTTTGGCTTCATCGCCTGCCGGGAGCTCATGCCCCGGTTGTGGGATCTGGCCACGGCAGTCGGCAGCGCCAGCGCCGAGCTCGCCAAACGAGCAACCCAGGAAGCACGACCGCCGCGCCGCCGCGCACCAAGCGCATCGCCGAATCTGTCACAACCTCGATCACGATCCCGTCCTCACCAATAGCCGAGCGTGGCGACGATGAGCGCATCGGGTCGCCACCACGCAGAAGCGCTACTTGTGCAGCGAGCCAAGCACCTGCATTGGTCTATCGGTTCTAGACTGCGCCTGCTCCCTCGCTCTCAATGCTCGTCGAGATCATCGACTCGGTGGGTTGATCTATGAGTACAGCCGCTACATACTGCACGGCGCGGGGTCTTGGCACCGGGACACCGAGCTGCGGTCGCAGGCCGAAGCACCTGCGACCGCAGCGATGGCATTGGAGCGGGCAAAACAGTCCTTGTGCAGGGCCTCTTCAGGAGCTGAAGTGCACCACTGCGGGCCCACAGCCCACGCCTTGCACCCAGACGTTCTGGACGCGGAGGTCATGGACCGCGCCCGTCCGCTGGCGGCGGGCCCCGCGTCACGTACAGGTACCTGAGGGAGAGCCTCAGCCGCGCCGCAAATGCTGAGCTCGGCGACTGTCTGGACATCGAGGCGACCCACCATATTCACACCGGACAGACCGAGGATCACCGCCAAGCCGCCCGAGCCTTCGTCGTGCCGCGCGAGCCCGAGTTTCGGGGTCGCTGATTCACCGATTAGCGGTGGCCCAGGCGGGGCGGCCCGTACTACTGGCCGGTCGGGTCGGCGGCCATGCAGGCCGGCACCCCGGTCGGCACGGAAGCGGGGGTGAGGTTCGGGGGTGTCAGGAAGGCCGCACGGTGCAGGTCGAGACAGTCGAGCATGTTATTCGCGTTGGCGTCTCGCGCCGACAACGCCGGAAGGTTCCACTTCGTCTCGATCAGACGGAGGATCGACGTGTGGTCGTAAACGGTGTGGGACACGAAGTTGGGCCTGGCCCACGGCGACACGACGACCGTCGGTACGCGGAAGCCGGTCCAGCTGTAGAGATCCCCGTAGGTGTCGCTGCCCACTGCCGGCACGATCCCGTCGGGGCGGACGGCCGGCACCGGAGGCACGTGGTCGTAGTAGCCGCCGTGCTCGTCGAAGGTGAGGATGAGCACCGTGGAGCCCCACGCCGGGCTCTTCGTCACCGCATCGATGACCCGGTAGGCGTAGTAGGCGCCGGACTGTACATCCTGGGGGTTCTCCTCTGATCCCTCGAAGGACTCCGGGTCCACCAGGCTGAAGAACGGAAGCGTCCCTCCGGCGCAGTCGGCGAAGAAGTCCGCCACCTGCACCACCTTGTCCGGGTTCTGCTCGACCACGTAGGGGAAGAGCCCGGCCGTGGGCAGGTCGGCGAAGTAGTCCTTCCAGCTGATGCCGAAGGCGTTGAGCATGTCGAAGATCGTCCCGAACCCCGACGGCCGAGGATCGGGGTCGGTCGGGGACGGCAAGGGATCGCTCACCTGGCCGAAGGCCGAGCCGGCGATGAGGAAACGTCGGTTCGGATAGGTCTGGGCCATCACAGAGCAGAAGTAGCGGTCACAGACCGGGAACGTCGATGCCAGCGCGTAGTAGTACGCCAGCTGCGCCTCGCCGTAGTAGTACATCGACTCCGGCCCGCACGCCTTCACGAACCCGTCGTTGGCGCCGTAGTCCCAGGACCGGTGGCTGGCGTCCCAGCTCTGGCTGATCCGGTAACTGGCCTGACAGGTGGAGGGCGCGGGCAGCGAGCTGACGGTTCCGCCACTGGCCGACGGGTTGGAGTTGGTGGCCTGGCCCGAGTCGTTGAAGGTAAGCCCGTCGACCCCTCGCCGGCGCAGTGCGCCGAGGTGGTTGTCGAAGGAGTGGTTCTCCATCATCAGCACCACCACGTGCTTGATCTGGGGGAACGACTCGGTGCCGGCGGGCAGCCGGGGGAACGGTCGTGTGCCAGGGCCCGCCGCCGCCGTCGACGAGGCGACGGCGCGGCTCTCGAGGACGGGGCCGGCGATCACCAAGGCGGTGCCGGCGGCGGCTCCTTTGAGCAGCGTGCGGCGGGAGATCTGGCTCGTCACCTGAAGACGCCCTTGGCGAAGGTCGAGCTGGTCGTGGAGGCATACCCCAGGCGAGGTACGCCGAAGGAATCCTCTATCGAGGCCAGAAGCGAGTAGTGGTTGTAGGGGGTGGCGTCGACGGTGCCGCCCTTGATGAACGGTGACAACAGCACCGCGCCGGTGCGGCCGCCGCCGGGACCCGTGATGCCCGGCAGGGGGGTGTCCGGGCCAGGCTGCTCGTTGCAGCACGCCGAGGAGTCGGACTGAGGACCATCGGACTCGTCGAAGGTGACCACCAGCAGCCCGTCGCGCTGGTAGGCGGGCGACGAGGTGATGCGTGGGACCCAGGTCGACAGGAAGCCGTCGATGTCGGCTAGGGCGCTCGCTCCGGAAGGCTGATTCGTGCAGGGATAGTCGTGGCCGTCCTCGCACAGGTTCGGGACGATGTAGGACAGGTTGGGCGTGGTGGATACGCGGGCTAGATCGGTCGCCAGACCGGTAGTTCCGGTGGGGGTGTGGCTCGGCAGGGCTCCGCTGGTCGAGCCCAAGGGCACGACGCGGCTGTCGCAGTAGGCGGCGTCGTCGATGATCGAGTGGAAGTACACGAACGGGTCGTGGCGGGTGGCGTAGCCGTCACCCGCCGCCGCCGTCTGCGTGTGGTCCTGGCCGTTGAGGGTCGGGTGCCCGCACACCGGGGCCTCGCGCGTGGGAACGTTGCCCATGTCCTGCATGTAGCCCTTCCAGCTCAGCCCGTTCTCGCTGAGCTGGTTGGGGAGCGTCTGGACTTGCTCCGGGTAGACGCACCCGGTTCCCACCGCCTGGCCGCCTACCGCCGGGCCGGTGCCGAGGAAGTCGTCGTAGTTCTGGCAGTCCGCCTGATTCTGAGGGTTGGGACCTTGCCCGCTTACCGTGGCGGTGTAGTTGTCGTTGCTCTCGTGGCCGGTGGCGTAGTACTTGCTGAGGAGAGCGCCCCTGGAGGGCAGCGTCCGGGCCAGGTACGGGTCGGCGGACGGGTTCCCAAAGGTGCTCGCGTAGCCCTTGTTCTCCAACACAATGACGAAGACATGGCCAATATGAGGCTTGGCGGAAAGCGAGGCACCGCTGGCGTTGGATGAGGCAACCAAGGCGACGTTGGCCAATGCCAAGACCGTGCCGACAGCCGCCGCGAGGGGGCGGAGACGGGGCCTGGTGAAGACGGCAGAACTAATAGCCTCTGGTTCGCTAAGCAGCTGCCTTCATCCTGCTCGAGGTCCGGTCGTGAAGCTCCAGACCCCGTTGTTCCCCGGCGGGACGGTCGAGGGCCCAGCCGCCCCTTCGGACAGGCCAGAGCCGAGGAAGACGCTCGAACCGACGAGTGCCGCGCCCGACGCCGCCGGGGCTCCGAGAGGGAACGACCACAGCGGCAGGCCCGTGTCAGCGTCGTAGGCGGCGGCAGAGAAGCTTGTCGTCGAGGAGGCGAACACCACCCCGTTGCTGTAGGTGGTGGCCGCGTAGCTCGGCGTGGAGGGGGCCCGCCAGACGAGATGGCCCGTAGCTGCGTCGATGGCACTCACCGAGAGCAGGCGGGCGGGATCATTGGCCAGGCTGGGGTCGGGGCAGGCCGGCAGGAGCGGGAGACGCTGACCGGCCACACCTGAGCAAGTGGCGCCGGTGTCGTCCCCGTCGCCCGGCATTCGCACGCCGTCATCGGCGAAGGGCAGGAAGAGAGCAGAGTTGAAGAACGCCGCCGACCGCCCCTTTGCCTCGCCGAGCGACGGGCTTCCGATGAAGCCGCCGATGGCACCGACGACTTCGGGGGAGAGCTGGCCGGCCTGGGCGGCCTGGACGCCCCACACCTCGGTGCCGGACCCCTCGCAGAGGCCGTAGGCGTAGCCCGACTTCCCACCCTGGATGACGATCTTCGTAGTCTTGGCGCCCCGACCGCAGGAGCGACGGCCGGCGGGAAGATCAGCGGTCGGCACATCAGCGACGATCGAGGAGCCGCCGAAGTCGGTGTCGCCGGCGCCGCCCTCGTTGGATGAACCAGTGTTGTAGAGGTTGGGGGGTTCGAACCAGTTCCACGCTCGTACCCCGGTAACCGGGTCGAGGGCAAAGACCCCCTCGGTGTGGGCGTAGTCGTCATGGGCGTAGGTGGTGGCGGGGTTCGGATCGGCCCCGCAGTTGCCCGTGCCGAAGACCGCCAGCCCGTCCTTCGATGCTCTCCCCGTGGCCGTGATCTGCTTGGGAAACCACACCGGGTCAGTCGACGCAGCTGTGCCCACTGACTGGTAGGTGTTGTCGCCCCCGGGGTCGGTGAAGGTCGTGTCGAGGGACGGAGAGGACCAGACGTCGCCGCAGGCGTCGGCCCACGAAGTCGAGTTCTCGCCGATGCCGGGCACATTGGTCGTGGTGCAGTAGGGGTTGGCACTACCATCGCCGCAGCTGAGGGTGAGGGCGTCGGAGCCGCCGAACTCGGACGGGGTGAGGGTGACGTCACGCTCGGGTTCGTAGCGCCACAAGAGGGCCCCGGTGGAGGCGTTGAAGGCCTGGAGCCCGGTCACGCCGTGGCCGGCACCGGAGTTGTCGTCGGAGCCGACGAGGACCTCGGGCGGGTCGACGGCAGTGTCGACGACCGGTGACGACTCGACCTCGACGTTGTTCTTGGGACTGCCGGGGTCGACGTCCTGGGCCCATACGCAGGCACCGGTGGCGGCGTCGAGGGCGAAAAGACTGCCACCCCCACCGAAATACACCATGGCGTTGCCCGCCGCGTCGGTCACCTTCGGGGCGAAGGCCGCCGAGGAGGTGATGGCGCCGAAGCCGGCGCTGTGGGCGTCCGCGTAGGGGTCGGGCTGGTCCAAATAGCAGCTCTTGGGGGCGGTGACCGAGAAGCCCCATTTGGCGGCGCCCGTAGCCTGGTTTAGGGCGTGAAAGGCACCACTCGAGTCACCCACGTAGACACTGCTGTTGACGACGGTTGGCTCGGCGGTGACGGCGCCGGCGGTGGGGACGAACCACTCCGGGTGCAGGGTGGGGGTGACAGTGGGGCTCACGGTCGAGCAGCCCTCGGCCGTGTGGTGGGCGTCGTGCTGGTACATCGACCACGAGGCGGTGCACGGGCCGGTGGTCGCCGAGGCAACTCCGTTAGCTACGAATGCGACGTCAGCGCCTCCGCCCATGAGGACAGCCGCGAGTACGAGGGCCGTTATCACACGAGCGTGGCGAATCCGGCGGCGGCCATGGCGGCGCCTTACGGACGACGCGACGCGGTCGGCCTCCGAGTCGCTCACGTCCCAGCTTCCCTCCCCGCCGGTGGTCCCGAGGAGAGGCTCACGCCCGGCGACCGATGACTGACGGCATCGTGATAATCCTTGCTCAGTTCATACGTACGACAGACAGTCGCGATCTCCTGCCAGCGACTGACGAAGGTCGTATGGGGAAGGAAGATGACCGAGCCGACGTCTTCCTCAACCGGAACGCCACTGGATGTCCCCAATGGTGGTGGAGGTTTCGACTAGCAAGGCCTCGGGATACCCCCGCCGATATGCATCCCGCGCCGGTGCGCATGTACGGCGTTGGCCAGTCGGCGCGGGACCCGCGACTCGAGTCATCCGAGAGCAGCGTCACCGGCCCGGGTCACGGGGGAGTTGTCGCCGGCGGGGCCGTCGAGGACTCCGCCACACCGAGGTGGGCGGGAGCGCCTTGGATGAAGGACGTTCAGGCCCTGATCGGATAGTCCGACTGCCTGGGGAGCAGCCTACCTGACGCACACGTCATAAATTTCGATGTCTTCTTAGCGAGCGCCAGGAATGCACCAAGGTGACGCCGAACTAGCAAGCCGGAAGGAGCAGGACGCTGTAGCTGGGAGAGACGATGCGCAGGATGAAGTTTGGTGTGGCTGGGGTGGGGGCTGCGGCATTGGTCGTGACCGGAGCGGGCGTCGCCAACGCCGTGAGCTCCGGCGGTTACAGCCCCCAGCAGCAAGGATGTTCTCTGGGCGCCGACGCCAACAAC
>DASZKW010000059.1:0-16923 GCA_035552775.1 Acidimicrobiales bacterium
TCCCTCCAAAGAGGCTTTCGACGCCCCGCTCAGCCCGCCGCCTCTCGACGACGAACCGGGGCCTGCTACCGGGCGCTCCGGCGCTTACCCGGACGGGACTCTCACCCGCTGGTCTGGTCCAGCCTTCAGGACGCAACATGCCGTCAGCCTAGGGAGCCCGTCAGGCCTAGGGAACCCGTCAGGAGGACGCCGCGACACCCCAGTTGGCCAGGTTCCAGGTCGGACCTGCCGGAGACGGGTTGTCGACTATGCCCACATACTTCTGCTGGTACACGAGGAGGGTGGGGAGCTGGAACAGCGGCAGGCTCTCGGCGCTGTGCCACAGATCGACGTCCGCCTCATTGTAGAGCTGAGCACGTGTCGTCGGGTCGGTGGTCGCCCCCGCGGTGGCGAGGAGGGCGTCCACGGCGGGGGTGTCGGCGCCGCTGTAGTTGGACGTCCCGACCGTCGCGGGGTCGCCCACCGCGGCATCGGCGGCCGCCAGGGCGGGACTGGTCGAACGGTCGACGATGGCCAGGTCGTATGCGTGCGAACCCGGCACCGGCATACCTGCCACGACGGTGACCTTGATACCGAGTGCCCCGATGGCCGTTGTCAGATACTGCTCCTCGTTTCCGTGGAGCGCCCCCGGCGATGCGCTTATGCGCAGTGACACCTGTTGTCCTCCCCTGGAGAGCCCGCCAGCCGCAAGTTTGTAACCGGCACGGGCCAGGGCGGCTGTCGCCGCGGCGACGTTTGCATGGTCGTAGGTGCCCCCTGACGTGTCACGGTAGGCCGGCTCCCCGGGGAGGAACACCCGACTGTCGAGCGGCGTGATCCCCTGGGCGTAGGAACCGACGGTATTTGCGATGAGCTGAGGCCGGTCGACAGCCGAGAAGATGGACTGGCGTAGGACGGGGTCCTTCAGCCACCGGTTGGTCTGGTTGAACTCCAATTCCTCCCACGTGCCGCCGGCGGCCAAGTCGATCTTGACATCGGGGAGGGCGCGCAGCGAGGCGACCAGCACGGCGCTGGGTGCCAAGTAGGCGCCCCCCAGTTCGCCGAGACCGAGGGCGTCAGCCACCACCAGGGGGCGCGCGACGAAGTCGAATGTCACGGCGGACAGCGACGCCGGCGTACCCCACCAGCGGGCGTTGCGCACCAGGGTGAGCGACCGGCCGGGCACGTACGCCTCGACGAGAAACGGACCACCCGAGACCACATCGTCGACCGGGTCGGTGAAGCCGGTGTCGAAACCCACCTTGGTGGCGATGTGCGCAGGCACAAGGTCGGAGAAAAGGGTCCGCCAATCGGGAAAGATGCTCGAGAACACGACCGTGACCACGTCGGGGTCGTCGTCGGTTGCCGCCACGCTGGTGATTTCGCTGTAGCCGAGGGTGCTCGCAGGCGTGAACGGCCGGCCGCCGGTGTCGGTGAACCGGGCCTGGCCGCTCTGGGCCTCCCAGTTGTACTGGAAGTCGGCCCAGGTGATGGGCACCCCGTCGGACCACGTTGCCTTGGGATTTATGCGGTATACGACCGTGGGCGGCACCGTGCGTGTCGCCGTGGCCGACAACAGGAAAGTCTGGTTGAGGGCCAAGGTGTAGTCGGGTTGGACGACGAAAGCCGAGGGCAGGACGGCTCCCGTCATGAGACCGGGGTCACCGGCGGTCCCGGCCGTGGACAGCTCGTTCCAGTTGGCAGGCTCGGTACCAAGTGCCAAGGTCAGCGCCGCTCCCGTGTCGAGGGTGGCTGCCGAGGGCGCAGCCACCGTCGTGGTCGGTTGGGGTGGGGATGGCGCAGGCCTCGGGCGATGGTTGGACCCGCATCCGGCCACCGAGGCCAACACAACCATCACGCCAACCACCCGAGCCGCGCTGAGCACTCCAGTCGTTCTACTCAACCCCCGTCGCTCCCGCCATCCAGTCCTGGCGCCGCGGGCGAACGGCTAACGTCAGGTGCGGTTTGCCAACGAGGAGGTCGACGATGACCAGGATGCGGACCGGGCTGGCGCTGACGGCGGCCCTGAGCCTGACGCTTGCCGCGTGCGGCAGCAGCGGCAAGACCTCGGCCAACGGGACGTCCTCGTCCAGCAGCGCTCCCGCCAACGGTGGCGGGCAAGCCGCCCGAGGGGGCACGCTCAACATGTTGGGCACCGGCGACGTGGACTACATGGATCCCAACATCTCCTACTACACCACCGGGTACCTGGCGCTTCGCATGTGGAGCCGCCAGCTCCTCACCTACCCGGCGACACCCGGCCACACCACTGACATCGTGCCCGACCTGGCCACTGCGGTGCCCACCACGTCCAATGGCGGTATCAGTGCCGACGGGCTCACCTACAAGCTGACCATCCGCAACGGGGCCATGTGGAACACGACGCCACCGCGCCAGGTGACCGCGGCCGACGAGGTCCGCGGCGTCGAGCGCACCTGCAACTCGGCCCAGCCCTTCGGCGGTCTCCCCGACTTCGAAACGCTGATCGCCGGATTCCAGGCATTCTGCGCGGCGTTCTCCAAGGTCGCGACCACCGCCCCCGCCATCGCCACATACATCAACGGCCACAGCATCCCCGGAGTATCCGTCGACCCGTCGAACCCGCTCACCGTCGTCTTCAAGCTGACCCACCCGGCGACCTACTTCCCCAACCAGTTGGCCATGCCGGCCTTCTCGCCTGCGCCGGTGGAGCTATTGAACTACGTCCCCGCCAGCGCCGCCCTCGCCCAGCACACCATTTCGGACGGCCCCTACGAGATCCAGAGCTACGACCCCACCAAGTCCATCGTCTTCGTCCGCAACCCGGCGTGGACGTCCAGTGTCGACAGCGTCCGCCAAGCCTACGTGGACCGGGTGGTGGTGTCGGAGACCGGCAACCAGAACGCCATCCAGCAACAGCTGGAGACGGGCAGCCCTGCGGCCGACATGGGCTGGGACGCCGCCGCCCCGACGGCGCAGGTGCCGGGACTGCTCGCCGCCAAGGACCCGAAGCTCAACCTGGGACCGACCTTCGGCACCACCCCGTACGTGCTGTTCAACAACGTCTCGCCGAACAACAACAAGTTGCTGGCCAACGTAGCGGTACGGCAGGCCCTGGAGTACGCCATCAACCGGACCAACCTGGTCCAGGACGACGGCGGTCCCGTGGTGGCCCCGCCACTCACCCACATACTGCCGCCGGGAATCGTGGGTTCCAAGCAGATCGACCCGTACCCGTACAACCCGACCAAGGCCAAGGCCATGTTGGCGAGCGCCCTGGGAGGCGCCCACCTGACCTTGAAGCTGCTGTACCAGTCGGCGTTCGACTACGAGGTCAAGATGTTCCAGACCCTCCAGAGCGACCTGTCCAAGGTGGGCGTCACGGTGACAGGGGTCGGGGTACCGTCGGCCGATTTCTACACCAAATACCTCGAGGTGCCCACCGTGGCCAAGGGCGGGGTGTGGGACATCGCCCTGGCCAACTGGTTCCCCGACTGGTACGGCAACGCCGCCCTGTCGTTCTTCGAACCGCTGTTCGGCGGGACGCCGGCGTTCCCACCGTCTGGCAGCAACTTCGGGTTCTACGAGAACCCCAAGACCGACCAGCTGATCCAGCAGGCGTCTTCGGCGACGACCGCGTCGGCGGCGGCGGCGCTGTGGGAGCAGGCCGACGCCCAGGTGATGGCCGACGCCGCCATCTTCCCGATCACGTCACCCACCTCGGCCAACTACCACGCCTCCCAGGTCCACAACGCCGTCTACGTGCCCCAGCTGTTCCAGTTCGACCCCACCAACGTGTGGCTCACCCCGAGCGACAACGGCGGGTGATCCCCGCACCGGCCCCCGGTCGCGAGCAGCCCCAGCAGGCTCAGTGCAGGCGTACCCGGGGGTCGAGCACCGCGTAGAACAGGTCGACGAGGATGTTGGCGACCACCACGGCCGCCGAGGCCACGATCACGATGCCGATGATCACCGGCAGGTCCTGGTTCTCGATGGCGGTCACCGCCGTGTACCCGAGGCCGGGCATCCCGAACACCTTCTCGGTGATGACCGCGCCACCGACGAGCACGCCGAGGTCGATGCCGAACTGGCTGACGACCGGGGTGAGTGCGGATCGCAGGGCGTGGCGGTATATGACCCTGCGCTCCGAGAGTCCCTTGGAACGGGCGGTGCGGACGTAGTCCTCGCTCATGACGTCGAGCATCGACCCCCGGGTCAGCCTGGTGTAGGCGGCGGCCGAGATCAGGGCCAGCGTGATCCAGGGCAGCACCAGGCCCTGGAACCACTTGACGGGGTTGTCGGTCAGGTAGGTGTAGCCGGCACCGGGAAACAGGTGCACGCCGGCCAGGGTGAGCTGGTAGTAGAAGATGTACAGCAGCAGGAGGCCGAGCACGAAGGACGGCATGGAGTAGAAAAACAATGCCAGCACGGTCACGATCCGGTCCCAGATGGAGCGGTTGCGCACGGCCGAGAGCACCCCGGACAGCACCCCGAGGACCAGCCAGATGACGGCGGCGCCGAGAGCCAGCGACAGGGTGATCGGGAAGGCCTGCTTGATGATGGTGGTCACGGGTTGACCGTGGTAGTAGTCCGTACCCAGGTTGCCGTGCAGCAGCTGCCCCCAGAAGAAGTGCCAGTACTGGGCGTACAGGGGGCGGTTTAGCATCAGTTCGCGGGCGACCGCCGCTACCTGGGCGGGCGTGGCCTGGCGCCCGGCCCGGGCGCGGGCCACGTCGGCAGAGCCGGGGCCCACGTAGAAGATCAGGAAGACCACCACGGTGACGACGAACATGACGAAGACCCCGAGGGCCACGCGGCGAACCAAGAATCGGGCCAATACGGCTCCTAGGTGAAGAGCTGGTTGGATCGGGGGTCGAGCGCGTCGCGCAGGCCGTCGCCGAAGATGTTGAATGCCACGGTGGTCACCAGCAGGGCAGCGCTGGGGAAGAAGAGGTACCACCAGGCCTGCTGGTAGAGCTGCTGCGCCCCCGAGATCATCGTCCCCCAGTCGGCCGTGGGCGGGGGCACCCCTATGCCGAGGTAGGACAGCGACGCCTCGATGACGATGGTCACGGGGATCAGCAGGGACGCGTAGACGATGATCGGGGCGACGATGTTGGGGAGGATGTCGACGAACATGATGCGCCAGGACCCGGCGCCGAGGGATCGGGCCGCCTCGATGTACTCCTTCTCCCGCAGCGACAGGACCTGGCCGCGCACCACACGGGCGACCGCCGCCCAGCCGAAGACGCCGATGACGACGATGACGATGGTCAGGCTCGGGTGGCTGATCGACACCAGGGAGATGGCGAACAGCAGGAACGGGATGGACAGCACGATGTCGATGATCCGGGCGATCACGGTGTCGACGACCTTGCCGAAATAGCCGGCGGCGAGGCCGAGGACGGTGCCGATGGCCACCTCCAACAAGGTGGCCACCACCCCGACGATCAGCGAGATGCGGGCGCCGTACGCCACCCTGACCAGTATGTCGCGCCCCTGGTCGTCGGTGCCGAAGAGGAATTGGCCGCTTGGATGGACCGGTAGCCCGGCTGGGCTGAGCCCGGTCGTGCGGAACTGCTGGTAGACGCCGTGGCCGGTCAGGGTTGCGAACACTGGCGCGAAGATGGCCATTAGGATGATCACCACGATGATCGCCAGCGCGATCATCGACGCCCGGTCGTGGCGGAGGCGCTCGTACGCCAGGCGCCAGGGGCTGCGCCCCTCGATGACCCGGGCGGCCTCGCCTTCGGGCTCGTCGCCGACGCCCGGCTCTTCTTCGGCCGGGACCGAGGCCACATCGCCGGGAGTCAGGGTCATGCTTGCCTCCTCCGGGTCACTCGGACCCTCCTGTCAGCACGGGCCCGTCACCGGGCCCGCCTCCGAGCAGGCCCTCGGGTTCCACGATCCGCTGGTCGGCGGCGATGGCCGGGCGGGCCTCGGTGAGATCCTCGCCCGCCTCCACCGGGAAGTGGCAAGCGGTGACATGGTCCTCTGCGTCACCCAGGCGAGGCACGAGCGCCGGTACCTGGGTGACGCATGTGTCCTGGGCCTTCGGGCAGCGGGGGTGGAAGCGGCATCCCGACGGAGGGTTGATCGGGGAGGGCACGTCGCCGACCAGGATGATCTGGCGGCGGTGCTGGGACATCTCCGGGTCGGGCACGGGCACCGCCGAAAGCAGGGCGTTGGAGTAGGGGTGACGGGGCACCTGGTAGAGGCTTTCCACCGGGCCGAGCTCGACCACCTTGCCGAGGTACATCACCGCCACCCTGTCGCTCACGTGGCGGACCACCGACAGGTCGTGGGCGATGAAGATGTAAGTGAGGTTGAACTCCGCCTGCAGGTCGGCCAGCAGGTTGATTATCTGGGCCTGGATGGACACGTCCAGGGCCGAGACGGGCTCGTCGCAGATGATCAGCTTGGGCCGCAGGGCGAGCGCCCGGGCCACACCGATGCGCTGACGCTGGCCGCCTGAGAACTCGGCGGGGAACCTGTTGAAATGCTCAGGTTTCAGGCCCACCAGCTCCATGACCTCCTGCACCCGACGCTTACGCTCCGCCCCGTCGGCGATGCCGTGGATGGCGAACGGGTCGCCGATGATGGACCCGACCCGACGGCGGGGGTTGAGCGAGCCGTACGGGTCCTGGAAGATCAGCTGCATCTCCCTGCGCAGCGGGCGCATCTGGCGGGCGCTCAGGTTGGAGATGTCCCGCCCGTCGAAGGTGATCCGCCCGCCGCTTATGTCGAAAAGGCGGGCTACGCAGCGAGCCAGGGTCGACTTTCCGCAGCCCGTCTCCCCGACTAGGCCGAGGGTCTCGCCCCTGCGCACCTCGAGGTCGACCCCGTCCACGGCGTGCACCATGTCCTTGTTGCGCTTGAACAGCGACGTGGACTGCACGGGAAAGTACTTGGTGAGGTGCTCCACCGACACCAACACGTCGTCGTCCACGACCCCAGTGGTCTCTCCTCGGGCCGCGGTCTCGGTCACGCGACAAGCCTCAAGCCTCGGCCGGCGTGGCCACCGGCTCGCCGACCACCCTCGCCCGCAGGGCGGCGCGCTCGGCGAGGTCCCGGGTCAGCCAGCACGCCGACGTGTGGGCCGGATTACCCCCGATCTCGAAGAGGGGTGGCGTCTGCTTCCGGCATTTGTCCATGGCGTAAGGGCAGCGGGGCTGGAACGGGCAACCCCGGGGCAGGTTGATCAGGCTGGGAGGCTGGCCGGCGATCGGACGGAGCCGCTCGCGGGCCCCCCCGTAAGCCGGCAGCGACTGGAGCAGGCCCTCCGTGTAGGGATGATGGCTGGCACCGAAGATCTCGTATCGGTCGGCCTTTTCCATGGCCGCACCCGCGTACATCACGACCACGTCGTCGGCGACGTCGGCGACCACGCCGAGGTCGTGGGTGATGAGGACGACGGCGGTACCGAACTCCTCTTGGAGCCGGCGCATGACCTGCAGCACCTGGGCCTGGACCGTCACGTCGAGGGCGGTGGTGGGCTCGTCGGCGATGAGCAGCGCCGGGTTGAGCGACATGGCCATGGCGATCATCGCCCGCTGGCGCATGCCTCCGGAGAACTGGTGGGGGAAGTCGTCGACCCGTCGCTCAGGCTGGGGGATCCCGACCAGGCGGAGCAGCTCGACCGCCCGTTCCTTGGCCTTGGCCTTGGAGATGCCGTGCTGGTGGTTACGGATCATCTCCACGATCTGCCACCCCACCCGGTAGTACGGGTGCAGGCTGGAGAGCGGGTCCTGGAAGATCATGCCCACCTTGGCCCCCCGCACGGCACGGAGCGCCTTGGGCGTCATGGCCAGCAGGTCGTTGCCCTCGAAGAGCGCCTTGCCGCTGATTCGCGCCCCCCTGGTGAGACCCATGATCGTCTGGGTGGACACGCTCTTGCCCGAACCCGACTCGCCCACGATGCCGAGCGTCTTGCCCGTGTCCACCGTGAAAGACAAACCCCGGACCGCCTCCACCACGCCGTCGGAGGTGGGGAAGGAGACGTGGAGATCGCTGACTTCGAGCAGGGCCACCGCCACCCTCCTTCCGGCTGCTCAGGGTTTGGCTCCATTGACGGCTGGACTGCTGTTACCACTGACGCTGTTGCTGATCACTGCTACCGACAACGCCGTGACCGGCGCCCTGCGGACATCGTCCGCAGGGCGCCGGTCAGGCTAGGGCTTGACCGCTGCTTACTTGCTGAGCCAGACGTTGGTCGGGTCGAATTGCTCGTAGGCGGCCATGTAGATGTCGTTGTGCACCTGGGTCCCGTGGATGATGGGCTGGTTGGGGTCGGTGATCGGGAAGATCGGCGCCTGCTGCATGGCCTCCATGTCGGCCTGGTGCCACAGGCTGGCGGCCTGGGCCACGGTGGGCGCCTTGAGGGCCTGGTCGATGATGGGGTCGAGGGTCGGGTCGTTGAACAGGCCGAAGTTGGACGATGTCGGCGGGAGCACCCGGCCGTCGAACAGGGGGCTGAAGAACGACGCCGCGGCGTTGCCGTACCAGTCGGGCGACCATCCGGCCAGGGACAGGTCCCACACCCCGCTCTTGGCCACGGTGGGCACCTCGAGGTACTTGGTGTAGAAGTCGGCGTTGGGAACGCCGACACCTGTGACCTTGATGTTGAGCTTGCCCAGGTCGGACTGGATGGTCTGGAACATCTTGGCGCTGACCGACGACGCCGGCCGGTAAAGGAACTTGAGGGTCAGGCCACCGGTGTAACCGGCCGAAGCCAGCATTTGCTTGGCCTTGGTCGTGTTGTACGGGTACAGGTCGAAGTTCGGCGACGCCCCGTCGATGCCGGGGGGCAGGATGTGGGTCAGGGGTGGGGCGACGTTGGGGCCGCCGTTGTCCTGGATGAGGTTGGTACGGCTGAGGGCGTACTCCAGGGCCTGGCGGACGGCCACCTTGCCGAGGGCACCCCCGTTGTTCGGCGACGCCGTGTTGAAGATCACGTAGGGGTTGCTCGAGAATTCGGTCTGCAGGCTGAGCCTGGGGTCCTTGGCTGCCAGCAGCCCAGGTACGGCATTGATGGGCACGAAGCTGTCGAACTCCATGTCCGCCTGGGGCGTGTTGGTCAGGATCTGCTGCTCGATGGCCGTCTGGTTGCCGGTCTCGTTGATGTCGATCGCGTCGACGTAGGCCTTTCGGACCGAATCGGTGCTCGCGTTCCAGGCCGGGTTGCGCACGAAGTTGAGCGTCTTGGTGGGGTTGTAGCTCTGGACCTCGTACGGTCCGTCGGAGAGCGTGTGCTGGGCCAGGTCGTTGCTCGCCGGCAGGTAGTTCAAGAACTCCACGGGGGCGGGCGAGAACGCCGGCAGGGCGAGCATGTTGATGAAGTAGGAGGTCGGCTGGGTCAGGGTGAACACGACCGTCTCGGGGTTGGAGGGGTCGACCGACACGCCCGAGATCTGGTTGGCGTCGATGTACGCCTTCTGGGCGGCGGCGGAGGTGGCCGATACGGCGGCGAAACCTCCCTTGCCGGTGGAACCACCGCAGAAGGTGGCGTAACCCGCGATCAAGCTGCTGAAGTCGGGCTGGCCGCCGAAGGGTTGGGTGGGGTTGCACGTGCGCTTGACGCCGAGCACCACGTCGGCGGCGGTCACCTGGCGCGGTGGCGTGGTGTTCCACATGGCGCCCTGGCGGATGGTGATCGAGTAGGTCAGGCCCCCGTTGGTCACGGTGGGCATGGCCGTCGCCAGGTCAGGGACGTCGGTCGTGGTCTGGCCCTGCACCGCCGGGTAGGTGTACAGCTGGCGGCTCCACAGGCGCAGCGCCAGGTAACCAATGGCGTAGTAGCTGACGTTGGGGTCCATGTAGTCGACGTCACCGGTGCCGAGCATGGTCAGGGTGCCACCCTTGACGGGTGTGCCCGAGCTGTTGTTGGCGAGAATCTGGTTCGGGATGGTCGTAGATCCTGATCCGCCGTTGCCGGTCGTGGTACTGGAGGAGCTGGTCTTGGTGCCGCTGCTCCCGCAGGCGGTGGCCACCATCGCCACGGATAGAAGGCCACCCAGCACCAGCTTTCGCCGCCTGGTTGATCGCACGATTCAGTTCCTCCCTCTCGCGTCCCCGTCACCGGGGCGCCGGCGCTGTACCTCGCTGTTACCGGAGAGCCGAGCCCTCACTGGAGGCGGATCGCCAGCATGATGGTTGTGAAGCAGAAGACCATGGCGGCGACGATCGTCACGCGGTCGAGGTTGCGCTCGACCACCGTGGACCCTGCCGCAGCCGACCCCAGGCCCCCCCCGAACATCTCGGACAATCCCCCACCCTTGCCGCTGTGCAGCAGCACCATGACGATGAGCGACAGCGACACGATGATGTGGATGACCACGATGAGCGCGGTGAGCAACTTGGAGGCTCCTCCTTCCTATCCCCCCGTACCTGCGGGGCGCTGGTGACCATAGCAGCAGGTCAAGCGGCGCGGGGTGACGGGAGCATTACAAAATATTCAGATTCGGGACAGACGCGCGAACGCGAAGTGGGAAGGGATTCTATCTGCGCCGATAGGTGACGATCCGCGCGAATTCTTCCGCGTCCAGGCTGGCCCCGCCGACGAGGACGCCGTCGATGTCGGGCTCGGCCATGAGCTCGGCGATGTTGGACGCCTTGACCGAGCCGCCGTACTGCACCCGCACCGACGCCGCCGCGGCGGCGCCGGCGAGTTGGCCCACCACCCCCCGGATGGTTGCGCAGACCTCCTGGGCGTCGCGTGCGGTGGCGTTGCGCCCGGTACCGATGGCCCATATGGGCTCGTATGCGATCACCAAGTCCCCCACCGCGGACGGCGCCACGCCTTCTAGCGCGGCGCCGACCTGGGCGGTCACCTTGTCGTGGGCGTGGCCGGCCTCGTGCTCTTCGAGGGTCTCGCCCACGCAGACGATGGGCACCATCCCCGCACCGAACACGGCGCGGAGCTTGCGGGCCACCACCCCGTCGTCCTCGCCGAAGAGCTGGCGGCGCTCGGAGTGGCCCACGATGACGTAGCGGACGTTGAGCTTGGCCAGCATGTGCGGGCTGACCTCGCCGGTGAAAGCCCCCTTGTCCTCCCAATGCACGTTCTGGGCCCCGAGGAGGATGGGGATGTCGTCGGCGTCGAGCATGGTCTGCACCGACCGCAGGGCAGTGAAGGCGGGATGCACGGAGACGTCGACGGCGCGATAGTCGGCGTCGTTCAGGCTGTACGCCAGCTTCTGCACCACGGCGATGGCTTCGAGATGGGTGTGGTGCATCTTCCAGTTGCCGCTGATCAGCGGCTTGCGGGCAGCCTCGCCACCCTGCGCTTGGTTCGCTCGGCGAGCCTCGCCACCCTGCGCTTGGTTCGCTCGGCGAGCCTCGCTCACGAAGCCGACGCCCGGAGCGCTTCCAGCCCGGGCAGGTCACCCTGCTCCAGGAACTCCAACGACGCCCCCCCGCCGGTCGAGAGGTGGTCGACGGCGCCGGCCAGGCCGAAGTCGGCCAGCGCGGCGGCGCTGTCCCCCCCGCCCACCACCGTGAAACCGTCGCAGGAGGCGACGGCTTCGGCCACGGTCCGGGTGCCGGAGGCGAAGCGGGAGTCCTCGAACACGCCCATGGGGCCGTTCCAGAAGACGGTGGAGGCGCCGGCGATGGCATCGGCGAAGGCGGCGGCAGTACCGGGCCCGATGTCGAGGCCCATCCAACCGTCCTCCACGTCCGCGCCCACGTGGCGGACCTCCCCCGAGGGCTCCTCCCCCGGGCCGAACGTGCCCCCCGGACTCAGCACGGTCAGATCGGTCGGTATGAGTATCTTGCCCCCGGCGTCGAGGAGGCGCCGGCAGGAGTCGACCTGGTCGTCCTCGACGAGCGAGGCACCGACCTTGTGGCCCTGGGCGGCGAGGAACGTGAAGCACATCCCCCCGCCGACGAGCAGGCTGTCCACCCTGTCGAGCAGCGCCTCGATGACACCTAGCTTGTCGCTCACCTTGGAGCCGCCGAGCACGGCGACGAAGGGCCGGCGGGCGTCGTGGAGCAGCTCGTCGAGCACCTCCACCTCCCTGGCCAGCACCCGGCCGGCGGCGCTGGGCAGGCGCGCCGGCGGCCCCACGATCGAGGCGTGGGCCCGGTGCGCGGCACCGAAGGCGTCGTTGACGTAGACGTCATGGCCGTCGACGAGCTCGTCGACGAAGGCGGGGTCGTTGGCTTCCTCGCCGGGCGAGAAACGCAGGTTGTCCAGAAGCTCGACGCGCGAGGCGTCGGCGCCGGCCGCTTCGAGCAACTCCATCAGTCGCGCCCGGACCGGGTCCATCGAGTAGCGCGGGTCGGGCTTGCCGTCGGGCCGGCCCAGGTGCGAGCAGGTCGTCACCCGGGCCGCTCCCTGGTCGAGCAGCCAGGTGAGCGTCTCGATCGGCAGCCGGATACGCATGTCGTCGTTGATGACGCCGTCGCGGAGGGGGACGTTGAAATCACAGCGCACCAGGACGTGCTTGCCCTCAACCGCGGGCAAGTCCTCGAGGACGGGGATTTTCACCTTCTATGACTTGGAATCAGACTGGTTGGCCGCGCCGACGATGGTGGTCAGATCCACCAGGCGGTTGGAGTAGCCCCATTCGTTGTCGTACCAGCCGAACACCTTCACGAGCGATCCCATGGCCATGGCCAGCCCGCTGTCGTAGGTGCACGAGAAGGGGGTCCCGACGATGTCGGTGGACACGAGGGGGGCCGTGCTGTAGGACAGGACACGCGACATCGGTCCGGTGGATGCGGCCGCCTCGAAGGCCTCGTTGACCTCGTCGAGGGTCACGTCCCGGCCGAGCACCGCGGTGAGGTCGGTGATGGACCCGACGGCCACGGGCACGCGCAGGGCGGCGCCGTCCAGGCGCCCCTCCATCGATGACAGCACCAGGCTGGTGGCGCGCGCCGCTCCGGTCGACGCCGGCACGATGTTGATGGGGGCGCTGCGCGCCCGGCGCAGGTCCTTGTGGGCCAGGTCGAGCAGGTTCTGGTCGTTGGTGAAGGCATGCACCGTCGTCATCAGCCCCTTCTCGATCCCGAAGGCGTCGTCGAGGACCTTGACCATGGGCACGAAGCAGTTGGTGGTGCACGAGGCGTTGGATACGACCTTCTGGGTGTCCGGGTCGAAGGTGTCGTCGTTGACACCGACGACAAAGGTCCCGTCGACGTTTTTGGCCGGCGCCGAGATCACCACGCGTGGGGCGCCGGCGTCGATGTGGGCGGACGCCTTCTCGCCGTCGGTGAACAGCCCCGTCGACTCGACCACGACGTCCACGCCGAGCTCGCCCCAGGGCAGCGCCTTTGGGTCGCGCTCCGAGTAGGCGGTGAAGCTCATGTCACCAACGGTGATGGTGTCGCCGTCGACGGTGACGTCCTCGCTCAGGGTGCCCAGGATCGAGTCGTACTTGAGCAGGTGGGCGTTCGTCTCCACCGGCACCAGGTCGTTGACCCCGACGACGGTGATGGCATCGCCCGCGAGCGACGCCCTCAGGAAATTGCGCCCGATGCGCCCGAACCCGTTGATGCCGACCCGAATAGACATGGTCCCTCCTCCGTTATCGCGATGTTAACTTCCGGGGCCATCATGGCAGTCCGAGCCGTGTCGTGAGGCAAATCCGTCGCAGAGACCAGCCAGGACCGCGGCCAGGCGGCCCACGTCGTGGCCGTCGCCGTCGGAGCGGGCCACCGCCGCGGCCAGGACCGTGGTCGGATCGGCTCCTGTCAGCCCGCGGCGCCCACCACCGAGGGGAAGGGCGTCGGGGTCATGCACCATCACGTCCACGACCACCCCGTGGCTCGCGAGGGCGGCCAGGTGGTCGACGGCGCCGTATCCCTCGGTCTCGTGCAGCTGGGGACGCAGGTTGCACACGTAGACCCGGCCCCCGCTGCGGGCCGCCAGCGCGGCGCGGATGTCGGGCACCGCGCACGTCGCGAGCACGCTCGTGAACAGCGACCCGGGCCCGATCACCACCTGGTCCGCCTCGGCGATGGCCTCCACCACCTCGGGCGGCGCCGGCGCGTCGGGGGGGACGATGGCCACCCCCGAGATGGGCCCGTCGGCGTCGGCCACCCGCGCCTGGCCCACCACCTCCCTCCCGCCGACGTCGGCCTTCAGGACGACCGGCACCGACGTGGCGGGCAGCACCTGGCCCTCCACCCCGAGCAACCGGGCCGCCTCTTCGACGGCGACGGCGAAGTCGCCGGTCACTTCGGCCAGCCCGGCGATCACCAGGTTGCCCACGGCATGGCCCTCGAGCTCGCCGGCGCCGAAACGGTGGTCGAACGCCCGGCCCCACAACGAGTCGGGATCGGCCATCGCCACCAGGCAGCGCCGCAGGTCCCCCGGGGCGGGGATGCCGAAGATCTGGCGGAGCCGGCCGCTGGAGCCTCCGTCGTCGGCCACCGACACCACTGCGGTGACCGAGCCCGCGTAGCGCCGTACCGCCCGCAGGGTCACCGACAAGCCGTGGCCGCCACCCAAGGCCACCACGTGCGGGCCGGGGGGCCGGGGGGATCGTCCCTGCCCGCTCACCGCTCCACGTCGCGGTGGTAGACGACGGGGTCGTAGCCGTGGCGGCGGATGCGCCGGGCCAGATCCTCGGCCAGGGCCACCGAGCGGTGGCGACCGCCGGTACAACCCATGGCGATCGTCAGGTACGACTTTCCCTCCTTGACGTACCACGGGAGCAGGAACTCGAGCAGGTCCTCGACCCGCTGCATGAACTCGCCGGCCGCGGGCTGGCCGAGCACGAAGCGGCGCACCGGCTCGTCGCAGCCCGTGAGAGGGCGGAGCGCCTCCACCCAGTGAGGGTTGGGGAGGAAGCGGCAGTCGAAGACGTTGTCGACGTCGAGGGGAACGCCGTGCTTGAAGCCGAAGGACATCACCGATACCTGCATCGACTCCGCTTCGGAGGTGGTGAAGAGATCGGTGAGGCGTTCTCGCAACTGGTTGACGTTGAGCTCGCTGGTGTCGACCACGAGGTCGGCGCGCTCACGGATGTGCTCGAGGCGGTGGCGCTCGAGGCTGATGGCGGCGGTGACCGCCTCCTGGCCCAGGGGGTGACGGCGCCGGGTGCCCTCGAAGCGGCGAACGAGCACCTCGTCGGATGCCTCGAGGAACAGTATCCGCACCGTGGCCCCGGTGGAGCGCAGCTGATCGATGGCGGCCTCGAGCGCCCCGAGCTGGCCGGCGTCGCGACCGACGACGAGGGCCACCCGTTCGGTCGCCGACCCGGGGGCGCCGACCAGGCCGGCCACCTTGGTGATCAGAGCCGTGGGCATGTTGTCGATCACGAACCAGCCCAGGTCCTCGAGGGTGGCGGCGGCCTGGGAGCGTCCCGCCCCCGACAGGCCGGTGATGATCAGGTACTCGGCCACGCCCTCCATTGTGCCCGAGGGGGCGCTATGGGAGCAGTTTCTCCGCCCGCAGGAAAAGGACGCGGGGGATGGTCGCCGCCCCCGGGTATTCCTCCTCGGCGGCAGCGAGGAAGCCCGGCGGTGGCGCCGGCTCGGCCATGTGGGTGATGGCGAGGCCGGCGCCGACCAGGGCGTTGACGTAGACCGACAGCGGCCGGTGGACATAGGGGATCCAGACGCCGGCGTCGACCTCCTCCAGGGTTCGGTCGTCGTCGAGATAGGGCCCGATGCGCCAGTACTGCTCGCCCAGGATGTCGTCGTCGACCCAACCCGACCCCGGGGTCTGCAGGAGCGGGTGGTTGAGGAAGAACAGAAACCTCCCGCCGGGCCGCAGCACCCGGCCCACCTCGGCTATGGCGGCCTGGCCGTCGTCGATGTGCTCGAAGACGAGGCATGCCACCGCCGCGTCGAAGCAGGAGGCGGGGAAAGGGAGGGCGGCGGCCTCCGAGCGCGCCACCCCCACTCCCCCGCCGCGCCGCACGGCGAGGGCGAGCTGTGCCATGGAGACGTCAATCCCCGTCACCCGTCTCACGCCGGGCACCCCGCCGGCCAGGCGGGCCACCTGGCCCTCGCCGCAGCCGACGTCGAGGACGTCGGTGGCGCCGGCCAGGTGGGCGCAGGCCAGCGGCAGGAGCTGCTCGGCGTACTCGGGATCGGCGCCCGCCGTGAAGCCATCCTGCCACCAGGCGGTCACGACCGGGCTGTGCCAGCCGGTCCCGCCGTCGTCCGCCGCCTCACGCCCGGGCACCGGCCGCCTCCCCACCGGTCGCCTCGCGGGCAGGTGCCGGGGCCTCGGCCCGGCGCCGGACGTCAGCGGCCCCGGAGAGGCCGTGGAGCTTTTCGAACACGGCCCGGCCCACGCTGTCGGGCAACCAGGGCAGTGCCTCCAGGGCGGCGAGGGAAGTGGTCCGCACCGATCTCAGCCCTCCGAGCTCGGCCAGCAGCCGGCGCCGCCGAGCCGGCCCGAGCCCGGGGATGCCGTCGAGCACCGAGCGGGTCATGCGCTTGGCCCGCAGGGACCGGTGGTAGGTAATGGCGAAGCGGTGGGCCTCGTCGCGGATCTGCTGGAGGAGGTAGAGGGCCTCGGACGTGCGTGCGATGCGGATCGGATCGGCCTCGCCGGGGACGAAGACCTCCTCGAACTGCTTGGCCAGCGCCGCCACGGGGATCTCCTCGTCCAGGCCGAGCTCCTGCAGGACGCGGACCGCGACCCCGAGCTGGCCCCGGCCCCCGTCCACCAAGAGCAGCTGGGGCGGGTAGGCGAAACGTCGGCGGCGGTCCTCGACGGGCTTGTCCCGCTCGCTCAGGTAGGCGCGCAGCCGCCGGGTCAGGACCTCGCCCATGGCCGCAAAGTCGTCGTTGCCGTCCACCGTCTTGATCTTGAAGCGGCGGTACTCGCTGGGCCGAGCCAGGCCGTCCTCCATGACGACCATTGAGCCCACGTAGTCGGTCCCCTGGAGGTGGCTCATGTCGTAGCACTCGATGCGCAGCGGGGCCTCCGGCAGGTCGAGGGCGTCCTGGAGGGCGTTGAGGGCGCGGGCCCGGGCGTTGTGGTCGGCGGACCGCTTGAGGCGG
>DASZKW010000060.1:0-6971 GCA_035552775.1 Acidimicrobiales bacterium
CATGGCTTTGGCCTGCCGGGTCGGGGTCCTCGCCGGTCTGCCCGAGGGGCTAGCCCCGTTGCTGGCCACCGCCGGTGCCCTGGAAGGTGCCGGGGCGGTGAGCCTGCAGAACCTGGTCGACCGCCTGTGGGCGGGGCGCAACGGCAGTCCGGCAAGCGCTGGCGCCGATGCGAAGTCTAACGGTGTAGTCGAGGGTGACACCCGGTGGACGGGCGTGAGCACTTCCAGCCGGGAGCCTGAGAGCGCCGGCTCCGCCATCAGCCCCGGAGCGGGGCTTCCGGGGCTACAAGTCCACTGCTTCGGCCCGTTCGAGGCGTGGCTCGGCGAGCGTCCTGTCGACCTGTCGGCGGTCAAGCCGCGGGCGCGGGCGGTGCTGCAACTGCTCGCCGTAGGCGCAGGTCGCCCCGTGCACCGCGACGAGCTACTCGGCGCTCTGTGGCCCGACGACGACCTGCGCTCGGGTACCCGCAATCTGCAAGTGGCCATCTCCTCCCTGCGCCAGGCGCTCGACAAGGATCCAGCATCCCCGTCGTTCATAGGTCGCGACGGGGAGGCATACCTGGTGGCCCTGCGCCCTGGAGACGAGATCGACGTCGCCACCTTTACCGACGCGGTACGGGTGGCAGGAGCAGCCAGCCGGGCGGCTGACGTCGAGGGGGCCATCGCTGCGGGCTGGAAGGCGCTCGGCGAATACCGGGGTGAGCTGCTTGCGGGTGGCGGGTCCGGCGAGTGGATCGTCGAGCGCCGCGAGCGATTCCGCCTCACGGCCGCCGAGGTGGCCCAGACGCTCGCAGTGTCCCTGGTGGAAGCGGGCGACCCTGCCGGCGCCGTGGCCGCGGCGGAGCGCGGGCTGACCATCGACCGCTACCGCGACGGGCTTTGGCGGGCGCTCATAGCCGCGCTCGACGCCAACGGCGACCGGGCGGCGGCAGCCAAGGCCGCCCTCGACTACGAGGCCGTACTGGCCGAGCTCGGCGTCACCAGCTGAAGGCACCGGCGAGGCGCAACAGGACAGTCACCCAGTGGGCGCCACCGACGTTTGGTGTTACAGCCAATGCGGCCCCGACTAGCCGGCGCAGAGTCCCGAGGCGGAGACCTGTGCCGGGCCCGCCGGCGTTACCGAGCCGGCTTTGAAGGCCTCGTGAGGCCCGAAGCGGGCGTAGGCGAAGGCCTCATCCTGTCCGGACTGGACCGTGGGCAGGGGCCCCGGATTCACTGAGCTCACCCACTCGACGGTGAAGGCCGGGCCCGGGCAGATCCCCGTGACGGGGATGGCAGCGGTCTGGGTGTCGGCCAGCTCGCCAAGGAACTCACCCGCCACAACGCCAGTGGAGGTGTTGACGACGATCGGGTTCCAGATGGCCACGCCCTTGGGGGCGGTCACCGTCACGGTGTTGCCGCTGCCGACCGCGGTCGGCTGAGGATTGGCCACGGTCACCGTCGACGTGACAGCGGGCGACGAGTTCGATCCGTTGTTCCACGTGAGCCCGGCGCTGGCGGACAGGCTGGTGTTGTCGGCGTTGTTTGGCGTGTTGAGGACCACGGCGGGGATGTTGACGGTAATGGTCTGGCCAGTGGCCTGCCCGCTGGCCGTGCTGGTGAGGTCTTTGAAGTTCATGGTGACGGTCTGGGCCTGGGTGGGGCTGCCGCCGCCGACGTTGGTGATGCTTGCACTCGTTAGCACCCCGCTGAAACCTCCTGCGGCGTCGGTGTGCAGGGCGGGGTCGATGGGCCCGTAGCTGAGCTCGGGGATCGACGACTGCTGCGAGTCGGGCGGGGTCTTGGCCGCCATACCGCTCGGCAGGGTCACCGTGAGTACCGTCTGGGGCGTACCCGAGGTGGGCACGTTGAACACCACGGTGTAGGTCACCGTCGAGCCAATGAGCGCCCTCCCGTCTACCTCGCTGGGACTGATGCTGCTCACCGCCAGCGAATCCAGGGCGGGAGTGCCGAGCGTGATCGGGCTCACCCCGGAGCCCCCGGCGCTGGCGCAGGCGTCAGGCGCGAAGGCCGACGTCAGGGTGCCGGCCACGGACCTGACCGCGTAGCAGTGGTTGCTGCCCGCCGCCAGCCCGGTGATCAGGGCTCCGGTGGCGCCGGCCGGCTCCGCCACTACCAGGCTGCCGTTCTCGAACACCTGGTAGCCGGTAGCCAACCCGCCGGGCGGGTCCTGCCAGCTCACCTGCAGGGAGGTGGCGCCCGCCGAGGTCACGGTGACGTTGGTCGGCGGCGGGGGTGCCGACGGCGCCGCCGCACCGGCGACGGCGATGGTCGTGGCGCACAGGGGACCGACGTGGGGCGACTGACCTGTCGGCAGGACGGCCCAGATGACGTAGCAGTGGGTGGATGCCGGCGCCAGGCCCGAGAAGACGTGGGCGGAATCGGTGCCCGCCGGGGTGGCCACCTGCTGGCCCGCGTCCTGGATGACGAAGCCCGACGGGTTGCCCTGCGGGGTCCAGGTGAGCTTGATGTCGGTGGAGTCGAGGACCTGGGCGGTCACGGGCACCGGGGCGGGTGGCGCGCCGGGGGCGGGCGGCGGCGCCGACGTGATCGAGGTGGCGGCCGGCTGCTTGGCCACTACCGTCGTCGGCGGCGGAGGCAGCGGGGTGGTGGCGCACGCGGGAGCGGAGAACACCGACGCCGGGTCCTTGCTGTTCTTCGGGTCCAGGGAACGGACGACATAGCAGTGCTTGCTGCCGGGAGTGAGTTTGTCGAAGGTGTGGGCGCTCTCCGAAGCCGAGGGGCTGGCCACCGTCTGGCCGTTCTCCTGGATCTCGTAGCCGGAGAAGACATACTGGCCGGCGTTGGACCACGTGAGGCGGATGCTCGTGCCGCTCACCGCCTGGGCGGCCACCGGCGTGGGCGGCTCGGGGATGGTGGAGTTGACCTGGGTGACGGCGCTGCCCTGGCGGAACTTGGGGATGAGGAGGACGGCGATGAGCAGGAGGACCGCGAGCACGGCCACCTTGAACTGCCATCCCGCGATCATGGCACGCTGCTGGTACACCCCGTCCACCCGCTGGGGGTCCTGGCCCTGCAGGCTGGCGAAGACCTGGAAGTTGCGGTTCTCCGGGTGGCCCTTGAACTTGTGACGGCGTGGGCGTACCCGCAGGCGGATGGTCCTGGTGCTGCCCACCCTGAGGCGGAAAGCCGTGGGCCGCATCCGGAAGCGAAGCAGGGCGTCGGGGTCGAGCGCGGCGAGGGCCACCGCGGCGTCCGCGTTGCTCTGGTTGTCGAGCACCAGCTTGTGGCCGCCGACGAAGCGACCGCGTGAGGTGACGGGGACGATCCCCGCCCCCAAGGCGTAGAACGGCGCCACCCGCAGGACGCCCTCCTCGACCACCGAGTCCTCCGGCTGGAGGCCGGGGACGACGCGGATGCCGAACGGCACGCGCCCGGCGTGGGTGTCAGGGGTGCGGGGGGGACGCCAATTGAGCGTTACCGTGCCGTCCTGGCCCGGGAACAGGGGAAGCACCGCCGGTTCGACCTCGGCCCACGCCGCCGAAGGGCCGAGCACCTCGAAGCGGTAGTCGTTGACCACCGACCCGGTGTTGCGGACCTGGAGGGACACCGAGACGCCTCCGCCGGGGTGAACCTCGAGTTGGTCTTGGGCCAGGGCGGCGAACAAGCTCATGGCGTAGACCTCTTCTTCGTATGTAATGCGCCGGATAGGCGGCGGCGGCGGCGGGAAGCGGCGACGAGCACCACCCCGGCAAGAAGGAATGCGAAGGCGGCGCGGGCCTCCGGCGCCGACGGCGCCCCGGTGAAGGCGAGCGCCTTGGTGCTCGAAGTGGCGGGCGCCGACACCGCCGCCGCGGGGGCGGTGGCCGACCCGGCGCTCGACCCCGTTGCCGTACTGGCGCCCGACCCGTTGATCAGCGAGGG
The DNA here is from genome assembly GCA_035552775.1 of Acidimicrobiales bacterium. GTDB lineage: Bacteria > Actinomycetota > Acidimicrobiia > Acidimicrobiales > Palsa-688 > DASZKW01. Next base: position 3,886 of record DASZKW010000060.1, read on the forward strand.
CTGCACGACGCCGGTGACGCTTGCGGTGGTTTGCGAGGGGGGCGCCCCGTTGCTGGGCGTCGCCACGCTGGCCGTGTTGGTCACCCTCGACCCTGTCGCCGAGTCGATCACCGCGTCGATGGTCACCTTGGTGCTAGCACCCGCGGCCAGGGGGCCGGCGAAGTTGCACGTCAGGGGGTAGGAGGTGCCGCAGACCCAGCCACCGCCGGTGGCGTTGAGCAGGCCGGTGCCCGGCGGCATGGTGTCGGTGAGGGTGATGGCGTTGGCCGTGGACGGCCCGGCGTTGGTCACCGTCACGACGTAGACACCGGCCTGTCCCGAGTAAAGCGGGCCCTGCTGGACGACGGCGACTGACACGTTGACCGCGGACTGGAGGGCGACGGTGACCGAGGCGCGCCCGTCGGCGGGCGTCGGGTCGGACACGCCCGAGCCGACCGCGGCGGTAGCGGTGACGGTCAGGCTTCCCTTGGCCGTCGCCGGCACCTGCCCGCTGATGTGGGCAGTGGCCGACTGGCCCGCGGCCAGGGCTACGGCCCACAGGCCCGTCGCCTGGCTGTAGGTCCCCTGCCCCGAGGCGGCCTGCACCAGGGCGTTGCTGAGCGCCGGGTTCGACGAGACGGACAGATCCATCTGGGCGATGGGGTCGGGACCCTTGTTGGTCACCGTCACCGTGAATGTCGGCGTGCTGCCCGGCGCCACCGAAGCCGCCGGGGCGGTGATGGTAGTGACCAGGTCGACCACCGGCCCGATGACGGTGATGGCTGCTGACACGGCGGGGACGGGGTGGGCGGGGGAGGGGTTGGCGGTGGTGGCCGACGCGTACACCCGTCCCGTGCTCGGCGGGGTCGGGGGATTGTCGAGGCCGGGCTGGCTCGTCGCTTGGAGGAGGGTGGCGGTGACCGGCAGCTGCGCGCCGTTGGGCACGCCATCCTGGATGGTGAAGCTGAAGCTGAAGATCTCGCAGTCGCCCGGGCCGAGGGGGCCGGTGCTCGAGTAACCGGCGACGTACCCGGCCGGCGGCGTGGCGGCCGCGGACCACATGGCCGCCCCGGTGACCGTGGAGGGGGTGCACGTCGGGACTGGCGGCGGGGACGTGGCTCCCGAGCAGGTGGTGGTGGACGTCGCCGACCCGGTGGTGGTGGTGGGGCACACGGTCGTGGAGGTGGTGGCGCCGGTGCTCGAGCCACTCCCCGTCTGCGCCGCGGTAACAGTGCCCGCGGTGATGCTCCCCAGGGCAAAGGCGGTGGTCGAGTCACTCGGAGTTGAGACCCCGACGCCGAGGTTGTAGGCCGGCGAGGTGCCGGCGTTGAGGATGCTCACCTGCGAGTGGACGATGCTGCCCACCTTGTCGCTGTCGGCGGTGTTGGGGAAAGAGACCCCGAATCCCAGGGCAGGCTCGACGATCTGGAACGCCTGGGTGGCCGTGGCCTCCGACGTCTGCGAGCGCCCCGCCAAACCCACTGTCATCCCCACGCCCGAGATCGGAGGGCTGGTGGCGCTGAGCGGGTTGACGGAGCCGGCTTGGCCGGCGGCGGCGGCCACGTCGGGCGCCGTCTCCACGTCGATCTGCTGGGTGAAGGTGCCCAACCCCGCCGCCGGGCTGGCGCTGAACGGCATGGTCCACCCGGCGGGGAAGTCCAACTCCGCGTTGGCCGCCGGGCTGCTGGCCTGGCAGTTGGTGTCGGCGAACCTGGTCGGGTCAGTGACCAGGGTGGCGGTGGACCCGGCGGGAACGGTGATCTGGCTGGGGCCGGTGGTGGTGGTGAGGCTCGGCGCGGCCATCGCCATGTTGGTCGCGCCGACGCCGGCCGCGGGCACGACGATCAGGTTGTCGGGCAGGTAGACACAGGCGTAGAAGGCGGGCAGCGTCGAGACCGCGGAGGTGGCGGCGGGCGGGGTCTTGCCCGTGGTGGCAGAGCCGGGGGCGGTGCAGCCCGTGGCGCCCTGGGGCCCGCACGGGTTGACCTCGGGCAGGGTGACGGTCGCCGTGTAGGGGACGGGCTGGCCGAAGGTGAAGCCGGGCGTGCCGCTCCCCGCCGGCGCCAGGGCCAGGCTGGCCGAGGTGCCCGTGTAGTCGATGCCGGTATTGGCCGTCGCCGGGCTGTACAGATACGGATTGGAGTGGGTTACCCCTGAGAAATCGACCGCGGCCCAGAGTGGGGTGGCGCTGAGCCAGGTCACCGACCCGCCGATCGTCTGGGATGACGAGCCGGTGAAGGCGGTGGTCGGGTCGACGCAGGCGTCGAAGCTGAGGGTGGCGCTGGCCCCGCTGTTGGCTATCAGGTTGGCCCCGCTCAGGCTGGCCAGGGTGGCGTTGGGCATGACGGCAGGGTCACCGGCGGCGCATGCCGCCGGAGGGGCCGTCGCCGTGCCCACCGGCGGTCCGCACACGGTCCCCGCCGGGGTGCACGTGAGATGGTCGCTCACGGTGTTGACGGCGTGGAGCCCTGCGGGCAGGGTCACCGTAACGGCGGTGCCGAATGCCTCCCCGGCCGCGGGCGCCACCACGGTGGCGTTCACCTTTACGATGGCGGCCCCGGGGTCGACCACGCCGACCTCCGCCGGGACGGGGGTGGCGGTGACGGTGAGGGCCCCCGACAGGTCGGGGTTGACCACGGTGAGCGGGCTCGACGAGGACGTGAGGGTGAGCTTCTTGTTCTTCGACGTGGTGTATTTGAGGGACGCCTGGTTGGTGAGGGTGACCGGTGACGCCGTCGTCGAAGCCTGGGTGAGGGGCACGTCCTGGACCACCACGTCGTAGAAGACGTTGACGGTGGCGGTCGGCCCCGCCCCGGGGCAAGGCGGCGGGGTTGACGAGCAAGCCAAAGCGGGGAGGGGCGTCGAGTAGGTCAGGTCGGGCAGGTCGACGCTGAGCGAGGTGGGCGACGTCACCGCCGGCAGCTTCATCGCCGCCAGCGCGGCGGTCACGGTCGGGTCGAGCCCCGTGCCCGTGACGGTGACGCAGTTGGCGTCGCTCTGGGTCGTCACGGTGGCGTTGCACGTCGGGTGAGTGGGGCCGTTGGGGTCGTTGGCGAAGGCCAAACCGGTGGGCAGTGTGTCTGTCAGGGTGACGCCCGTCGCCCCCG
>DASZKW010000061.1:0-67984 GCA_035552775.1 Acidimicrobiales bacterium
CGACGAGGCGAGCTGCGGCGTTGACGTTGTCGCGGTGACCCGCCGACAGGTCGTCGATGACCACGACCTCGTCACCCCTGGCCACCAGGGCGTCCACCAGGTGGGATCCGATGAAGCCGGCGCCGCCGGTGACGAGCGCCCGCATCGCGCCGAGCCTACTGCCCAGTCCGAGAACCCTGCATGGGCACTACCGGGCGGTCGCCGAGGCGACGGCCTGGGCCAGCGCGCCCGCGTCGAGGCTGGCGCTGGTCGCCCACGCGGCCCGGTCGAGCATGGCAGCCACCGCTTCGATGGTCGTCGCGGCGGTGGCCGCGTCCAGATCCGCGGCCGCCGCCACCACCGCAACTCGCGCTGCCAACGTCGACGGTTCTGGCCCGTCGCCGGCAAGGTCCACCCAGGCCGCGACTGGGTAGCGCCCGGGCGCCGGCGGCCGGCCGTCGCCCCGGCGGAGCGGTAACCGCGACAGGGCAGCGGTGTCCACCGCCACCGCGGGCTCAGCAATGATCACGTGACCACTGGTGGGGTCGATCTCTGCCCAGGGGAGGTCGACCAGTTCCCAGCCGTCCCGGCGTAGGCGTGGTGCGAGCCGGTCGATCACCATCCTGCTCGCGGGGCACAGCAACACCGCGCGCCCGGAGCCCAAGGCGACGACGGCGGGGATACGGGGGGCAGCGCCGGGAGCTGACGGCGTGAAGCTCGAGATGAGCGTCACCACAGCCTCGAGTGCCCGCCGCGGGCTGCGGGCACGGGTCACCGCCGCCGAGGACCGGTAGCAGAACAGGAGGCCGCTGCCGGCATGGGCTTCGGTGGCCAGCACGGACACGTTCGGCGGTGCCACCACCCCGGCCACCAGCGCCGGTGCCAGCACCGAACGGGCCGCGTCGGCCAAATCGGGGGTGCTCACCCGCAGCCCGACCAACTGGTCGCCCGCTTTGACAGTCATCAGGCCCGCCTCGCCGAGGTGGAAGGAGTTGTCCAGTCAGGTGTTCGGCGGCTCAGCGATGAACGGTCCGTCGGCGGCCTCGTCGCCAGCCTCGCCGGCGTCGCCAGCCGCACCAGCACCCCCGGCCTCGCCAGCCGCACCCGCCCCCGCCGCGTCGCCGGCCGTTCCGGCCTCGTCGTCGATCGGGTCACCGTCGCGGCGCACCCCGACCAGGAGGCCGGCGGCGCCGAACTGGCGGGCGGCGGCCACCACGTCGGCCAGCACTCGGACCGGGTCGGCCTGGTATATGTCGGCCACGTCTGCACCGATCTCGGCCAGGCTGGCGAAGCCGTCCAGGCACGCCCACACGACAGACGCCGACGGGTTGAGCCGGTGGAGGACCCGGGCGTCGTCGTCGTAGAGCACGACCTCCCCCTCGACGTCGACGCTCGACACCTCAGGGCGGATCGCGACCACGGATGCGGCGGTAATCGACTCGGCGGGGGCGTCAGGGTTCACGTGGCTACCTCGGCACGCAAACGGGTCAGGCGGACCACCAGGCCGCAGGCACTGTCGAGATCAGCGACGGTGAGCCGCCAGCACCAGCACCCGAGGACCACCTGGCGCAACAGGCCCAGCCACGCGCCACCGTGGTCGACGAAGTTGAACGAGTTGTTGGCCAACTCCACCAGCGCCTCGGCCCGGCTCATGGGCGCGAGGACGGTGGCGCCCGCCCTGTCGTAGCGGGGGAAGACGAGCAAGCGTGCCGGCGTACACCGGCCGGCCGCCTCGGGAGCCAGGGAGGAGGCGGGCACGAACCACTGCGCGCCGCTGCGATCTCCTTCCACCGCCCGGGGGTAGCCGAGGGCCTCCCAGGCGTCGCTGTCAACCGACAGAGGTTTGGGGTACGGGTCGATTGCCAGCGTGGCAGGGTCGATGGCGGCGGCCTCGTCGGTCAGGTAGGAGCACCCGGCCGAGACCAGCGCTCCCACCAGCGTCGTCTTGCCTGCCCCGGGCGGCCCCGGCAGCAGCAGGCCCTGCCCGTTGAGGGCGACGGCGCCGGCGTGGACGACCAGATGGTCGGGGCGCGACATCACGGCCGCACGGTTGACCTCGGCCATCAGCCGGACCATGGAAGTCGCACCCGGGGACGTGGGGGCGCCGCCGGGCACCAGGCGGTGGCGGTGGACGGCCGCCAGCCCTGGACCGGCGTCGGGGTCAGCGAGGTCAGCGAGGGCTGCCGACACGTCAGCCAGGACGCCGGCGCCGGTCGTTGTCGCCTCCCCCACCTCCACCTCGAAGTGGTGGTCGAGGGCCCGGTAGGGACCGAGCACGGCAGAGCCAACCAGCGGCGCAGGAGCGGCGGGGACCGGCAGGCCTGGTGCGGGCCGCTGGCGGGATGCCGGCAGCGCGCGGGGGGGCGCCGAGGGACGGCGCCGCGCCCCGCCCACCACGACTACCTCCCCGGCGACGGCCGCAGGAGCCTCCTTGGGAGGGGAGCGGGGAATGACGGCGGGGATGGCGAGCAGGACCATAAACATAGGGAACATCTGGACCCGCTCCCGGGCCAGGATGCCGAAGTTGGAGAAGTTGGCGAAGGCGAGCACAAATAGCGCCGAGTACAAAAGCGCGAACACAAGGTAGGGGTTACGCCACAGCATCCGGGGAAGCGACCGGAGGCGCCGCCACGACACGAGGGTGAGCCCGAGCAGGACCAAGCCCTCCCCCGACGCGACCAGCACCGCCGCGCTGTGCGACTCGAACGGGAACGGGCGGTACAACACGGTGATCGCCGCCTCCGGGTAGCCCGTTGGGCTCCGTGCGTTCGGGGGCGAGAACGCGGAGTTGCCGATCGCGGTCTGGGTCCGAGTCGTGTTGAGCTCCTTGGTCACCGACTGCACGTCGAGGCTGGTGATGCCGAAGTAGGACTGGGCCTTGGATACCACCACGAGCGAGCTGATGACGAGGACGGCGATCCCGATCAGGCGTCCGACGGGACGACGTTTACCCGCCGTGGAACGGCGGAGGAGAAAGGAAATCACCGCGGCGGGCAGAAAGATCAGCGCAAGATGGGGCCGGACGAGCAGCATGGCTCCGATCCCCGCCACGAGGGCCAGGTAACCACCGAAGCGGCCCGCCAGCGCCCGGGCCAGGCCGTACGAGGCCAGGCCGAGGGCGAAGACCATCCACGCTTCCTTGCCGAGGCTGGACGGCCAGTAGAGCATCGAGGGGAGGAACAACACGAGCAGGGCGTAGCGGCGGCCGTCCCCCTCCGGGAAGGCGATCCGAAACGCCCTGTAGAACAGGTAGCAACCCACGAAGCTGATCCAGCTGAACACCAAGAAGGCGCCGAGCTCGGTCGGTCCCACCAGGGCGTAGATCACCGTGTCGATGAACGGCACCAGGCCGTTGAAGACCCCTGTGCCGGGCATGAACAGGTGGAGGTGGCGGAAGGCCTGGTAATGGTTGGTCGCCACCGTCGTGTAGGTGCTGGCGTCGGCCACGCCGCCGTACAGGCCGTAGGCGACGACGTAGCGGGCGATGGACCCCCCCAGCCTGAGGAGCATCGCTGCCATGATTATCCACGTCATCGCCGGTCGGGCCTCGAGTCGCGCCGCGTGGCGGGCCAGGGGCACGGTGACGCCTATCAGCGCAATGGCGACCAGCACCGCCGCGTACTGGTCGTAGGAGCCCACGAGCATGGTCCACACGAAGCCGACGGCGACGAGAAGCCCCACGACGACGACCGCCGCCGCCGCCTTGTGATGGTCCTCGGTGCGCGGACGCGGAGCTGGTTGGGGTAGCCCGGATGGCGGAGGTTTCCACCGTGCCCGCCCCGGCGTCTGGGCGGTATCGCTCATCTCGTCCTCCGCGCACCGAACACGTGGCGGCGCAGGTGGGTGAACGGCGATCCGCCCCGGGCGGCTCGGTAGGAGTCCTGCGGCGACGCCAGCGACCGCAGGTAGGCGAGCCGTTCGCGCCCGCCCGCGACGGCGACGACTCCGGCCCCCTGAGCCGTGTAACCCCTCGCCGGACCGCGGTAGGTTGCCATGAGGGCCCACTCGAACATGGTCGTACGCCGGCCTGCGAACGACGCCGCCACTGGGCGATCCCACAGCGTCACCCCGAGGACGTCGGCGGCCAGCGACAGCGCTCGGGCCACGACCGCCTCACCCCGCCAGCGGCGCGCCAGGTCCGCAACCTCGTCGGGCTCGAGGTTGGGGGCCACGGCGAGCTCGCACACGTCGCGGATGGCGATCAGGCGGGGGGGGTCGTCGGCCAGGGCCGCGTTGTAGCAGGCGTGCAGGAAAGCAGCCCCGGGCGCGAGGACGCCGACCTCGACCCCGCCGATGGTCACGGCCTCCCGACGGCCGAACAGCTCGTCGCAGTCGACCCACAAGCCGAAGGGCCCCACCACGAGGGTGCGGTGCAGGTCCACCTCCCAGCCCGACGCGGACAAGAGGGTGGCCTCCTTGCCGAACCGGAGGTCGAAGCCGGGCCGCAGCTCGGGCACCGGACGGCGGGCGCCTGTCGCCTCGAGCACCTCGATGGCCCGGTACCAGTCCCCGTCCGTCACCAGCAGGTCGACGTCGCCGAAGCCCCGCCAGGACGGGTCAGGGTAGGCGGTGTGGGCCATCGCCGGTCCCTTCAGAACACGGTGGGCCACGCCGGCGTGGCCCAGGGCGCGGGTGGTGGCGAGCAACTCCCGCTCCAGGCGCAGGTCCACCCCGGCTCTTCCCCTGACCGTCTCCCTGGTCTCCTCTCGCTGTTCGTCGCTCACCGGGAGGGCCCCGGCCATCACCGCTGCGCCCAACAGGCCCTCGATCCGCTGCTGGCCTACCTCCCTCAGCAGGCCGTGCCAAGCCTCGTCGGCGAGGTGTCGGCGGGGTAGCGGCGGGGCCCCGGGGAGCCCGAATGCGGCCACGGCGGTTGCCAGCGCCGTCCCGCCGTCGAGCGGTAGGTAGCTCGGGGCGTTCACGGTGGCAGCCGATCCACGGCGCCGAGTTGGACCAGTCGGGCGAGCAGGGCACGGAGGGCGCCCTCGACGTCGGTTCTGCTCGCTCCGGTCCGTTCCCCGAGCGTCCGGGCTAGGTCCTCGGCGGCTTGGGGCACCTCCAGCAGCGACCACAGGGCGGCTCCTCCTGACAAGGCGAGCGGCTCGACTTGGTCCGGGATCAGCAGGACAGCGTCGTCGAGGACGGCGCGCCACAGCACCGCCGCGTTCCGCTTCCACCGCTCGGGCTCGCTCACGGGGGCTCGCGTCGCGGTCAGTCGGAACCTCGGGTGGCAGCGGGAGAGGGGTCATCGCTACTCACTGGCGCCCCCCCGCCGTTACTGGTCGCTTTTGTATCCGTCACTTGGGCGCCGGTGTCGCCGGCCGGCCTGGCGTCGGCGGCCTTGGCGTCGGTGGGCTTGATATCAGCCGGCCTGGCGTCGGCGGAGCGGCCGGTGACCCTGACCACGTCGCGGGTGGGACGAGGCGAACGCAGCCGGTCGACGAGGCGGCGGTGCTTGGTGTCGGGACCTTCTCGGCTGTACCTGGACGCGTAGTAGTCCGCAACCCGGAAGTGCACCCCGACCAGGGCAACACCGAGCAGCGGGATACCGGCCCGCTCGAGCATCTCCGCCGAACGCCGGGCGCCGTCACGGGTGGTCTGGCCCACCCGAGCCACCATGACCACAGCGTCCACCGCGGGTAGCAGCTCGCTGGCATCGCTCACCATGAGCAGGGGGGCCGTATCCAGCAGGACCACGTCCGCCAGAGCACGGGCCTGGTCGAGCAGGCGCGCCCCTTTGGTGGCCACCAGCTCGGCTGGGCTGTCGACGCTTTTGCCCGCGTGCACCAGCGAGACGCCCGGCACTCCTGTCTCCTGCACCAGGTCGGCCAGACTCCTGCCTTCTTGCTCGGTGAGCAGGTCGGTCAACCCCGGACCGGGCTCGAGGCCGAAAGCCAGGTGGACCTGGGGTGCCCGGAAGTCGGCGTTGCACACGAGCACCGTGCGTCCCGATTCGGCCATGGCCACTGCGAGGTTGGCGACGGTGGTGGATTTGCCCTCGCCCGGTAGGGGCGAGGTCACCAGGATCACCTGGGGACCCGTCACCAGGAGCTGCTCGGTCGTCCCCGCCCCGCCGGTACTCTCGGGATCGGGAGCGCCGATCAGCAAGATGGCGGTCCGCAGCATGCGGTACGCCTCCCTGAAGGAGCCGAGGTGGTAGCTGCTGGAGTCGCTGGCGTAGCGGCGGCGCTCGGCGCGCGACAGGCTGGGTATCTCCGCCAGCACCACTGTGCCGAACTCACGCTCGGCCTCCTCGCGGTCCTGGATCCGAGGCCTCAGGAGCTCGAGGGCGAGGACGATGCCGACACCGATCAGGAGGCCGACAAGACCGGCGGCAACCGAGCGCGTGAGGCGGCTGCGGGGCGGGTGGACCCCCCCGGAGGGAACAGGTACCGCCCGCTGCAATACGTTGAAGGTTGCTTGTGGCTGACCCTGGGCCGCCAGCTGCTGGAACTGGTCGTAAGACAAGCGGTACTGGTCTTCGGCTGCGCCGAGCCTGGCCTGGCTGACGGGATCGGTCTTGCCGTTGTACTGGTTGATCTGCGATTGGAGGGTGCTGAGCCGGCCTTGGACCGAGGAAACCTGGTTCTGGTACGAGCTGACCGCCGTCTGGGTCAGGTTGGAGTTGAGGGCCGTGGCGAAGGCGTTGGCCACCTGGGCATCACGGGGACCGTCGGGGCCCGTGACTTCTATGGTGACGGTGCCCACGGTCGCCTCGGAGCTCACCTGGACCTGGCCGGCCAGCACCGTCGGGTTACCGTCGTAGTGCAGCAGGGCGGCCGCCGCTTTGGGAACGGCTCCCACCGTGGTCTCGAGCGTGGCCTCCTCGAGGTTGACCGACGTGGACTGGTTGGCGCCCGGGTTGAGCAGCAGGATGCTCTTTGCCTGGAAATCTGGCTGTGCCTTGGTGCTGGTAGGCGTCAGGGCGAACACGGCGACAACGGCGACGAAGAGCACCAGGACGGGGATCCACCACCGCCGGCGGCACGCCCGCAACGCATCGACAAGACTCATGTGACGGTCTGCCCACCTAGTAGTAGATGGAGGTCAGGATATAGGAGGATCGCCCGGCCTCGGCCGTCAACTCGCGTTGGCGTCCAGCAACAACTGCCAGGACGCTGCCACCGTCGCCAGGTCGAAGCGGGCCTCGCAATGCTGCCGGGCGGCGATGCCCATCAATTGGCGCCACTCGAGGGCATCCACGACGGCGCCGGCCAGGACGTTGTGGTCACCGGGGGTGACGAGCAGACCGGTGCGTCCATGCTGAACGATGTCGGGGAGGCCGCCCACGCCGGTGGCCACGACCGGAAGCCCCGACAGCCCCGCCTCGATTGCCACCGCTGGCTGCCCCTCGGTGTCGCTCGACACGACCAGAAGATCCGCCGCGGCCAGGGCCCGACGGGGATCAGGATGGGGCCCGAGGACATGTATCCGGCCCGGGCCGAGCCGCCGCGCCAGTGCCGCCAGGTGCTCCCGCTCGGGTCCGTCGCCCACCACTGCGAGGTGGACACCGTCGAGCGCGGCCACCGCGGCCATCGCCAGGTCGACCCGCTTCTCGGCGCTGAGGGCGCCGAGGCACAGGGCGACCGGGCGGTCGAGCGGAAGACCGAGGTCTTCTCGCGCCGACCGCTGCTCGTCTGGCGAAGCGGGAGCGAAGTCCGCCGCCCGGACCGCGTTGGGTATGACGACCACCCGCTCGGCGGCGACGCCGAGACGCTCGTGCCAGGTGACCGCCGCACCGTCCCACAGGGCGACGACCACTTTCGCCCGTACGGCAGCGGCCCTCACCCGGACCCGGCGCGACGGGGTCGTCACCCAGGCGGCAGGATCACCGATGCTGCGGTAGACGAACCCGACACCAGCGCCGAGCGTGGCAGAGGCCACGGCAGGCAGGGTGCTGGACCCGTGGGCGACCACGATGCCGGCAGAGCGGGCCCGAGCCCTCAGACGGGCAAGACCAGAAGGGGCGAAACGCCTTGGTCCGAGCACCTCGACGTCCAAGCCACCGGCGCGACCAGGAGCCAGGGCGACGATGTCAGACGGCTGCCCACGGTCCTCCAGCGCCCGGGCCAAGTCCACCGCCGCCGTCTCCGCCCCTCGCCGGTCGGTCGAGCTGATGACGTGCAAGACAACAGACGCGGCCCTTACTGTCATCTCACGAGGGGTCCATCACCAAACAAGAAGGAGCAAAGACGCCGGTCAGAGATACCAGATCCGGTTCTGGATCATACCCTGAACAAGCCCAACGCGCAGGCCCGCCAGCCAGGCCAGCAAGGCTATGTCACTCCGGCTCCGAGCCTTGACAGCCCGGGTCAGTAGTCCCCCCCAGAAACGAAGAATCGTCAACCCATGCCGTCGCGGCATTCCCTGTGACCTATAGCGCTTGTACAGCGCCGGGTGGACGCGACCATAACCCCGCCCCTGACGAAACAGCTCGGCCGGCGTCTGACGCTGGCGGTACCACAACACGGCGTCGGGAGCGAAGCACAGCTCTACGCCCTCCAGCTGGGCTCGCCAACAGAAATCGAGATCCTCGCCAGGTGGCATGTCGACATCGAACCCGCCGAGCCGTTCGAACACGTCTCGGCGTGCCGCCAGGCTGCCCCCCGCTCCCGCAGGCAGGAAACCGAGGTGAACGGCGATCTCTTCTCCGGCTGGCCGCTGGGCGGCCCTCAGCCAAGCCGGATTGAGAATCTCATAGTCCAACCTGGCGGTCGCCAGGTCACATCGGGCGAGAGCGGCGGCCATAGCCGCGAGATACCCTGGGGCCACAACGTCGTCGGCGTCGAGAAACACAAGGAGATCCCCCGTGGTTTTCGCTACGCCCACGTTGCGGGCGAATGCTTGACCCTTCATCTCGGAAGCGTCGACCACCCGGATCGAAGGTAGCTGGGAGGCAAAGCGGTTGAACAGGTCAACGGTTCCATCGGAGGAACCGTTGTCGGCCAGGACTACCTCCCAGTCCCCGTCGACTTCCTGGCCTGCGAGGGCCTCGAGCTGATCGCCGAGCCAGCGCTCAGCGTTGCGAGCCGGTATGACTACGCTCAGCACGGGGGGGTGGCACTCGCACCCGACCTGCCTGATGCCGTTTCGGCACTCACCACGGGCTTCAGCCTATCGACAACCACGTTACGGCCCCCGATCGGCGCTGCTAGAATACGTTGGTGCCAAGAAGAAGTCGGTGGGGTCCGGCGGGACTGGCTTCTGCGGCTTATGCCCTGGAGCAGCGGTTGCCGTTCGCGAGACGCGTCCTTCACGGCATCGTGCCCTTGGGAGTCCGTCGGCGGTATGGAAGTGCGATCGACGTCAATCTCGCCATCGACGATGTCCGACTGGCCGTGCCCCTCAAGTTGGCCGAGGCGTACCGCCACGGGAGAGAGCCGGGGACAGTCGACTACCTGCGTCGTGTGCTGCGGTCCGGAATGACGGCTGTGGACGTGGGTGCCCAAATCGGTCATCTCTCCCTGGTCATGGGGCAGGCGGTCGGTGCACACGGCCGCGTGCTCGCCATCGAGCCCGCCCCGACAAACCTGCAATACATTCGCAAGAACCTGGAGCGGAACCAAGCCCTGAACATCTCGGTGGTGGCGGCAGCCGCAGGACCGAGCACGGGGCGCCGACAGCTGAACATCAATGCCGACTCGAGCTGCTGCAGTTTTTATGACCATCCGCTCGGCGGGAATCGGACGTCCTTGGAGGTGGATCAGATTTCACTTGATGAGCTCCTCCCCGACGGCGCCGACCTGGTGAAGCTCGACGTCGAGGGAGCTGAGCTGGAAGTGATCGAAGGAGCACCCCGCCTTTTCGCTTCTTGCCCGCGACTGGTGGTGGAATGGAATCCGGCCTGCATGTCCGCCGCCGGCCACCGACCGAGCACCTTGCTCGCTGTCCTTTCGAGCATCGGTTACACCCTTCACATGATCGAAGACGGTACGCCCAGCGAGGCGCCGCTGGAACAGCTCGCCGATCTAGCTGAACACGGCGAGTTGCCCGTGGACTGGTACACGAACCTGGCCTGCGAGCGCGATCCAGTTGCTCTGTAGGAGACTATGACGTCATGACCGCTACCAGCGTCGAGCCGTCCGAACCGGCTACCGAGCCTCCCGCTGGCCTGCGTTTCCGCCGTCACCTCGGTTTCCGGGAGGCAATGGCCGAACTGTGGCAGGCACGCGAGCTCATCCGCACGCTCGTCGAGCGCGATCTGCGGATTCGTTATAAGCAGACGGTGCTCGGCTTCGGGTGGGCCGTTGTTGGTCCGGTGGTCTTCATGCTGGTGTTCACCGTCTTCTTCCAGAGTGCGGGCCACTTCGCCACGGCTGGAGTCCCGTACGCTCTGTTCTCATACACAGCCCTGGTGCCATGGACCTTCTTCGCTGAAGGGGTGACGCTGGGGAGTATGAGCCTCATCAGCAACCTCATGCTGCTCAACAAGGTGTATTGCCCCCGAGAGGTCTTCCCGATCGCTACCGTCATCACCGCGGCATTCGATGCGGCAGTCTCGGCCCTCGTACTCCTTGTTCTCTTCGCCATCTACCAGTACCCGCCGGCCATCACCACCCTCTGGGTCCCCGTGCTGATCGCCCTCGAGGTGGCTTTTACCCTCGGCGTGACCCTCTTCGCGTCGTCGGTGCTGATCTATCTCCGCGACGTGCGTTACGTCGTACCCCTGGCCGTTCAGGTCGGGATGTTCGCGTCGCCCGTCATCTACGGGATCAACGTCATCCCCGCGGGGTTGCGCCCCGCGTACGCCATCGCCGATCCACTCGGTCCGATCATCGCCAGCTTCCGTCTCACGGTCCTTCACAACCAGCCACCGGACTGGGGACTGCTGGGCCTCGCCGCTTTGGCCTCCGCCGCCTGGCTCACCGGCGGGTACGCCCTTTTCAAGCGACTAGAGACCGGCATCGCCGACATCGCATGACGCGACTAGCTCCCCCGCCTCCGGGCGTCATCGGTGTCGAGAGGGTCTGGAAGCGGTTTCACGCCGACCGAACGAGGCCCGTCCTGCGGGACGAGGTGAGTCGACTCAGCCAGCGTCTGAGAGGTGCCCACGACGCCAACCGCTGGCGGTGGGCGCTGCGCGATGTCGACATTAAGATCGATCAGGGCGATGCCGTCGGGCTCTTCGGAACCAACGGCTCGGGCAAGTCGACACTCCTCAAGATCCTCACACGGGTGATGTACCCCACCGCCGGCAACGTCCGTATCGGTGGAAGAGTCGGAGCCTTGATAGAGGTAAGAGCGGGTATTCATCCCGATCTCACCGGTCGGGAGAACGTATTCCTCTACGGGTCCATTCTCGGCCTACGCCGCTCAGAGATCGCCAAACGGTTCGACGCCATCGTCGATTTTGCCGACCTCTCTGACGCCATTAATCGCCAGGTCAAGTTCTATTCGAGCGGGATGGCCATGCGCCTCGGCTTCGGCGTCGCTGCCTTCCTCGAGCCACATGTACTGTTGGTGGACGAGGTCTTGGCCGTCGGGGACGCCACTTTCCAGCAGCGCTGTTTGGACCGAATGAGGGTCGTCCTCAACCAGGGCACCACGCTGGTATTCGTCTCTCATGACCTGGCCAGTGTGGAGTCAATCTCCACGCGAGGTGTCTGGCTCCGACAGGGGATCGTGGCGGCCGACGGCCCGATTCGCGATTCACTATCGGCCTATCGGAGCCACATAGAGTCCGCAGCGGAAGTGGAGGTGGCCGGGGCCGGCCAGATCGGAATATCAGCAGTCGTCAGCGGTTCGAAACATGAGGCGCCCGCGACGCAGGAGCCATTACATGTAGCACTACGGTTGAGATCATCCTGTGACCAGCGCATAGTGCTGTTCATCGGAATAAGTGAGGGCTCGGCGGCGCCGGTGTTCTCCCTCCGCCGCGAGTATGTACTCGATGAGGGCGTCACCGAGACCAAGTGCGTGATCGGCGCCCTGCCTTTGCCCCGGGGCCGATATTTCGCCTGGGCGGCCATTACAGATCCAGCCGGAGCTGACCTCACCCCATGGCACCCGGTCACCTGCTTCGACGTCCTCGGACCCGACCTCGACGCGGCCTTGCCAGGCGTAATGCGGTTGTCGCCGGTCCACGTGGACGCGCGCTGGGAAGAGATTTCGAGCCCGGTACCGTTCCGGCTTCCGACGGAAATCGCGGCACCACGCCAGGCCACCGGTGGGTCCTGAATCCCCCACCTTCAGTGTGATCGTTCCGACGTGGAACCGAGCCGAGTTGGTGAGCCGGGCGATCGCGAGCGTCCTCGCTCAGACCTTCGATGACTTCGAGATCATCGCCGTTGACGACGGGTCCACCGACCAAACCGACGCAGCCCTGGAGCTGATCACGGATACCCGCCTCAGGACACTGCGGCGCCCCCATGAAGGGGTCAGCGCAGCTCGAAACGCCGGCGCGGGAGCGGCGAGAGGCGAATACCTGACTTTTTTGGATAGTGACGATATGGCATTGCCAAGCTGGTTGGATAGGTTTGCAGCCATCTTGGGCCCAAGTCGGGCCGATATTGCGTTGGCCGGTGCTTTGACAGTCGACCGAGACGGTGGCAGCCAACTGTGGCTACCTAGTTCAGATGACGTCTCCCCCGACAGGTTGGCCGTGCGATTTCTGCCCGGTTGTTGGGCACTTCGATCGACATTGTTTTCGGAGGTCGGCGGGTACGACCCTAATATTAGTTACGGTGAGAACACGGAGCTGGTCCTGCGCCTCTTTACTCGACCGCGGTTGCCCCGAATCGTCATTGTTCGCGAACCATTGGTCCGGAGGGACGGCCGGACGGATACCCGCTACACCACGAGGCAGAAAGTGGGAGGCGCCCGGGTGGTGCTCGAGAGGCACCGACGGAGCTGGAAGAAGTTTCCCCTGATCTGGGCCTCCTACCACGCCATCGTCGGCGTCGATGATGCGCGGCGTGGTCAGTCATGGCGGGCTCGTTACCACTTCGCCTGCGCCGTTCGGGCGAACCCGCGCCGGCTGGAGCATGTCGGGCGCCTATTTGTCAGCATGGTCCCCGGAGCGTCCGGTCGGGCGTGGCCCACCGATCCCACATCGGAGCGCGGGGGGGCATCCCCGGCCGTCCTATTTGTCGTGCTGGCCCCGGGGGTAGGTGGATCTGTGCGAAGTCTCGCAACCGGGCTCGAATACCTGACCGGCGTCCGGCGGGTCGTCGCCCGTCCTTCTGCCAGCTCGTGTGCCCGGTTCCTGGGGACCCGTGGGGTGGTCGACGCGTCCGTCGACTTACCCCGGTCAACGGGCCACCGCCTGTTCGACCGGCCCCGAGCCGTCGTGGTCCTATCCTCGGCTGCCTGGGCGTACCGCCGCCAGCTCACGGCAATCCACGCCAACGGCCTCGCCGAGCTCAGCCTCTCCATCATCCCCGGATGCATCGCCCGCTGTCCCGTGGTGGTGTGGGTCCATGAGTGGCAGGTGTCTCCGTGGAGCCGACGCCTCCGACCATTCCTGAAGTTCGGAGCAAGCGGGCTCAGGTTCTTGGCCGTGTCCGAGCAGACCCGTTCGATGATCGTGGCCTCCGGTATCGGACGTCCCGACCAGGTCTGCGTCGTCCCGAACCCGATCGACCCCGCCGATGTTTGCCCTGCCTCCCGCCGGCAAGCGACCTCTGCGTTCCGGGTCGCATACATCGGCACCCCGGCCAGGTACAAGGGCTTCCACCTTCTCCCCGATCTCATCCGGGCCCTGCCGCACGAACCGTTGACCTGGACCGTCTTTGCGGGCCCAGAGACGATGATGCCTGACACCTTCGCCGAGCTGAGGAACTTGGGAGTCGGCCTGCCCGGCAAGGTCTTGGACGTCCGCGAGGCGTACGGCTCCTGCGACGCAGTCGTGGTGCCGTCGCTGCGCGAGTCGTTCGGCCGGGTCGTAGCAGAGGCCATGGCCAACGGCTTGCCCGTCGTGGGAAGCGACCTCGAGCCCATCCGGGACCTTCTGGGTGAGGACCGAGCGGGCCTCCTCGTCCCCCCCGGCGACGTGGGGGGACTGGCCACCGCCATTCGCCGCCTCGTTGGCGATCGGGAGCTCGGAATGGCGCTCGGCGAGGAAGGTCGCCGACGGGTCAAGCGTTTCGCGCCAGGACCGATCGCCGATCAACTGGCCCGGGCATATGGGATCAACCCGCTTCGATCGTCCCCGAGTTCGTCGCCCTGATCCCACCATCGCCCATGGGGGCTACCCTCACCATGATGGGCCACCGAAGGGGAACCCCATGAGCGAGCACTCCCCGATTTGCCCTCCCTCCGTACTCCGGGCTGCCGACCGCATCCGAACCCGGATTACCGCAGATGCGTCGCCGACTGTCCTCACTGCCTGCTTCGGAGCGGAGACCGATCCCGAAGCCATACGCATAGGGGTTGCCGAGGCCGGCGTCGCACTGCTCGTCGGCCCGTCGGCGGCCAGAGACACCGCCGCCTTCGAGGAGCAGTTGGCCGCGGTCGGCATATCGCCAGAGTTTGTCGGCCGTACCCGGCTCGAGGATCCCAACCGCACTATCGCGATCTTCCGGGGGCCGTCCCCGCCGGTCATCGGGCCAGCCCCGCCGTCGTTTCGAGCGGTGGCGATCATCGTCGCCTACAACGAGCAGGATGTGATCGCCGAGTCGATAGCTCACTTGATCAAACAGGGCGTGGATGTCTATCTCATGGACAACTGGTCGACCGACGAGACCGTCGCCGTCGCGTTACACGCCGCCGGGTCCCACCTTGCCGGTTGGGAGCGCTTTCCTCGGTGCGCGCGTAGCAAGACGTTCGATTATTCTGCCGTCCTTCTTCGGGTACAGGATCTAGCTACGGAACTTGACGCCGACTGGATCATTTGTAACGACGCCGACGAGCTGCGCGTCCCGCCCTGGGATAGCGTCTCGTTGCGGGATGGGCTGTTTCATGCCCAGCAAACGGGCTTTACGGCGGTCAACTACTCGACCCTGAACTTCACGCTCACAGAGGATGTCCCTTCAGGCGCACAGGACCTTGAAAGCCGCTTCTTCTGGTTCGACCCCCAGCGGGTCCCTGACCTGAGTCAGCTCAACACGTGGCGACAACCGAGTTCCCAGCGGGTGGACCTGGAATCGACTGGTCACCACAGGGTCGGCTTCCCTGGTCGTCGGATCTTCCCCTTCAATTTTTTGCTCAAGCACTACCCAATCCGATCCGTCGAGCATGGAATGAGAAAAATCAACACGGACCGTCTTCCCCGCTATCGTACTGACGAGCGCCTCCGGGGTTGGCACGGGCACTACCGCCCGGCCACACCCAGAACCTTGATCAATCACTCGCCCGACCTGCTCAGATTCGATGAGGAATTCGCGCGCAGTTTTCTCTTGGAGAGACTCACCGGCGTCGGCTTCGAACCACAGCCATCACCGATCACCTTCACCCTCAAAGTCGCCCGGACCCTGCGTCGCGCGGGCCTGCTCGACGTGGCCCGGAGGATCAAGTGGCGGCTCAGCCCCTGACGCGGAAGGCTCGTATTCTGTTGGTCTCTCATGAAGCCTCGCGGACTGGGGCTCCGCGCGTCGCTGTCGAGATCCTCGGATCGCTCCCAGACGACCAATGGGTCCGCCAGGCCGTCTTGCGCTGGTCAGGCCCACTCCGGAACGAGTTTGCGGCCACTGGGACCAGGGTGATCCTGGAGCCGTTGAGGCGCGTGCGTACCGGCCTTCGCATGGGGCGGCGCACCCGACGGGCGGCCAATCTCCTCGAGCAGATCGTGGCGGCCTTTGTGATCGTTTTCCTGCGGCCCGATGTGGTGTGGTGCAACACCGTATTGAGCGCCTGTTATGTGCGTCCCGGCCGCCTGCTGGGGAAGCGGGTGGTTCTCCATGCCCATGAGGCCGGTGGCCAGATGGCCCAGGTTCTGGCCCGCTATCGGTTGGACCGATACTGGTCGTCAGTTCACCTCGTTGGATGTGCACCTCGCGTGTGCTCGGAGCTGGCCGCGGCGACGGGCCGGCGGGTCGAGGACGTGGTCTGTATCCGATCGGTCCCGGACTACCGCCGGATCTGTGACCTCGCCCAACGGGCGGCGACGGTGTTGCCCGCTCACGGTGTGTTGGTCGGTGCCTGCGGGCTCGCCACCCACTCCAAGGGAGTGGACCTCTGGCTGGCCATGGTCGAGCAGGTCGTTCCTGCCGTGGCGGATCTGGACCCGCATTTCGTATGGATCGGGGCCGATGCTCCCCCCGAGTTTTTCGGTTGGGCATCTGCCACGGCGCTAGACCGGCGCGTGACGTTTACGGGGTCGCTCGAGAACCCATACCCGGTGCTCGCAGCACTTGACGTCTTCACCTTGACCTCGCGTTCCGACTCGTTTCCACTCGTGGTACTCGAGTCGATGCAGCTGGGCCGACCGGTCGTTGCCTTCGACGTCGGTGACGTAGCATCCCAACTCGGCAGCACGGGGCGTGTGGTCGAACCGCTGGCCACCTCTCAGTTCGCCGATGAAGTCGTGGCGCTCCTGCGTGATCCCGCGGAGCGGCTCCGGCTGGGAGCCGCGTCGGAGGACCGAGCTTGCGAGGAGTTCAACATCGCGAGGTTCGGTAAAGACGTCCGAGGGCTCGCTTGCCGCCTGGTGGGCGGTCCGCAATCCGGCGCTGGGGACTAGATCAGGTCGGGCCGTTTGCGAGCGCAGTTTCGTAGAAGCGCACCATGGCCCGACTTACAGAAACGATGTCGAACCGGTCTGCGAAGCGTTGTCGCGCCACATCGACCCTGCGCCGAGCGCCTGAGCGGTCGGCCAGTACCCGCAGCAGGGCGCGACTCAGCGCCGCAGGATCACCGGTAGGTACCAGCAGCCCGCAGGCCTCGTCGGGGATTGCCTCGCGCACAGTCGGTAAGTCGGCGGCCACGATGGGCACCTCCATCGCCATGGCCTCCAAGACGGCTCCGGGCAGACCTTCCCGGCGCGAAGGCAACACGAACACATCCGCCGCGCAAAGCAGGTCCGGCACGTCCTCACGGGCGCCCAGGAAACGTATGGCGCCGCCGACACCGACCTCCGTGACCAACCCCCGTAGCTCAGGGGTAGCTCGGCCCTCGGGTCCGGCAACCAGGACCTGGATCGACGGCTCTTCGAGCAGAACCGCCGGCACGGCGCGCACGAGAACGTCAAGGCCCTTCTGCGGCTCTTGGCGCCCCACCGCCAGCACCACAGGAGTATTCGACGCGATGCCGACAGCCTGCCGAGCGGCCTGACGCCGATGCTGCGAAGGGGGTCCCATCCGAGCCAAGTCCCGGCCTCGCGGGATCACTTCGACGCGATCGGGTCGCAACCGCAATCGAGCAACACAGATGGCGGCCGTCGGCTCCGACACCGCATGGAAACGACGCACGACCCTCGCGGTAGCGGCATCAGCGGCGTGAGCACCTGCCAAGCGAACCCGTCCCACTCCGGCCTCCGACGCGTGCTCTCGCCCGTAGGGCGTGTTCACCAGGCTGGACACGACTGGGACTCGCACGAGAGCCGCCGCAGTGCGTCCGACAATGTCCGACTCGAACAGGGTCGTGTGCACCACATCGGGACGGCGCCGCCGAAGCATTCGTACCATGGCACCCAGCCAGGCCGCCCGACCATCACCATCCACGACGGTCACGGGGACCCCGATCCCCTCGAGCTCGGGACCCAGACCGCTCCGGTCGTTCAATACGGCGACCTCCAAGCGGATGCCGGCGGAGACGAGGTGCGGCGCCATGTCGACCAGGGACCGCTCGGCGCCGCCTGGTGCGAGGCTGTCGATCACATACAACACGTGCGGCCCGTCAGCCAGCAAACGGCGGGAATCCTGGGCTACGAGCCCAGATCGAGGACACATCTCCTCAGGGTTCGGCACCGACCTCATGCAGCAAGCGTCGCACCACAACAGCTGGCTGCAGGTGGTCCGTGAACCACGCTCGCGCGTTGGTCTCGAGACGTCGACGGTAGTTGGCGTCAGTTCGGATGCGACTGAGTGCCTCGCTGATCGAATCTTGACTGCCGTCAACCTGATGCACGTGCACACCATGATCGAGCGGCGAAGGAAGTGCACGCTCCAGCGGCAGGGTGACGATGGCCTTACCCAGCGCTAGAAACTCGCCGAGCTTCCACCCGAGGCACTGGTGCACGGCAGGATTGCTGAACGCCACCACCGATCGGCGAACGTTGGATAGGTAGTCGTCGATCCGGTAGCGCCGCCGAGTGAAGAACTCGTTCCATTCGGGAAGGTCATTCTGCCGTCGAGGGGCGAATCCACCCTCGAATTCGAGACCCGGCGCGGCACGACACGCCCGGATGAACGCCGCTCGCGGCGGGTTGACCTCCGGATGCTTCTTCCAGGGCCAAGCTACGTAGAAGGCGTAGTTTGGGTCGGACAGTCCCGGCTGATACGAATCGATTCTGGTACGCCGGAACGTGTGCTCGGTCGCACCACGAAGAAAATAGTATGAGTACGATGCGTCCCGCCACCGAGGCCGATCGTACGAAGCCAGCAGGCTACGAGCCTCGAGTGCCCCGGGCCGCACTCGTATACCAAACGTCGGCCCGATTGGGCAGATCCCGTCACCGGCGTTACCCGGGAACACGTTGACCTTGCCCATCACGTCCGCCCAAGCCAGCGCCGCTGGGTCCGGGCCCGCCGAATCACCGCAGTCAACGTAGACGTGCCGCTGGCGGTCACCGCATCGCACCACGAAGGCGATTGCCGAGGCACTGGGCACCATATCAGGCCCGATACCCGTCTCGTAACAGAGCCGACCCGGACCGAGCACATCGGCCAAGCCCTGAAGTATGTAGGAGGCATACCCGAGCGCCGGGACAGGCGCGATACTGACCCTGTCGACGCCGGACAACTGCTTCCTGTCCATGTTTTCAGCCAGGATAGTTGAGGCGACGAGTTGCTCCACCCTTTCCGGACCTGCACGCGGACCTGCTCTGCTCCTGGTTGCCGTCAGCGCTCGGCGCTCGACCTGGGGGCGCCCCCGATCACGCCAGACCAGATCCCCTCCACTGCCTGGACCATCGCCGCTGCCGAGAAGTCGGCTGCGCGCCGCCGGCCTGCCTCCCCGAGCCGCCGGGCCAACTCTGGGTCCCGCAGGACGTTGTCGACAGTGTGGGCAAGCGCGGCGGGGTCCCTCTTGGGGTACACGAGGCCGTTGACTCCGTGCGTGACAGTCAGACTGGGGCCTTCCGCGTCGGCTACCACGACCGGCTTGCCGGCCGCCATCGCCTCCACAACCGCGAGCCCAAAAGGCTCGGTGACTGCGGGGTGAACAACGACGGTTGCCGCGTCGAGGACAGCGTCGCGAAGCTCATCGGGGACATAACCGGCGAACCAGATCGCGTCAGCGATGCCGAGCTGGCCCGCAAGGTCTCGCAGGCCGCGGGTGAAGTCGCTGTCCTTCCAATCGCCGCAGATCGCAACCCTCATCGTCGGGTAGCGAGGTCGAAGAATCGCTACTGCCCGCAACAGGTCTTCGTGACCCTTTCTGGGATCCATCCGCGCGAACATGGCCAATATGGGTCCTTCGCCTAACGCTCGGATCGCTGGATGCGAGGGGCCGGGCGGTGCTTGGGCGATCCGTCCGGAGACCCCGGGATAGATCGTGCTATAGCGGGTGAGGCTCGGGCAACAGGCGAGCGTTCGCGTGCGGGCCTCATCAGTAGCAAAGATGATCCAGGCTGGACGGCATAACCGTACGATCCCGAAGAACGCCTTTCCACGCAGGCCCGTCCGGGATTGCGCGTCGTAAACATGCCATACGACCGGCGTCCGGCTGATCCTGCCTGCTATGCCGCTGACGATGACTGTCAGCGTCCCATTCGCGTGGATCAAGTCAGCCTTTCGCGAATGAGCGACCCAGGCGATACGCCCGGCGACCCAGGCGACCCTGGGGACTTGGCCCAACCGATCCAGACGAACCACCAAGGTCGGGATTCCCCGACGGGCTAGCTCTCGGGGCAGCACTCCCGGACGCAAGCAAATAGCGAAAGGGCGAAACCTTGCTGTCTCCGCCTTGAAAGCGAGGTCGCACAATACGCCTTCGGCTCCGCCCTTATCACCGGTAGGTGCGACGAGCAAGACGTTGCATCTTCTCGTCGACGATGGCGCCTCCGTCGTCACATCCGCCGGACCGGCTCGCGGTACGGTACCTCGCCCTCCGGAGATTGAGAGCAGGTCGCCGGCAACCGCCCGCCACATGGCGCGGGCGTTGAACCGATCCTCGACCGCGGTCCGGCCGCCAGCGCCGAGACGCCTCCGGAGGCTTTCGTCCCCGGCCGCCAGGAGGACCTGTTCGCGCAGGGCCGCTGGATCGCCCGGTGGGACCGCCAGCGCCGTGGTCCCGGCGTCGATGTAGTCCGCTAGTGCCGGTGTCTCGGTCACCACCACGGCGCGCCCCATCGCCATCGCCTCCAGCAGGACGCTCTGGCCGCTCGGGTAGGCCACCGGCCGGCTGGCGACAGCCACCACCCGGGCCCGACCGAGCAGGCTCCGGTACACGCTGCGGTCCACGTAGCCGAGCACCTCCACGCCCGCGGGCACCACGTGGCCGTCGAGGTCCCGGGTGCGGCAGCAGACCTTGACCGGTAGGCCGAGGCCGCCGAGCGCCGCGAGCAAAGTGGACCAGTCCCTGCCCCCGTCCCTTCCCACCACCAGCACGTAGTCCCCGTCATCCTCGCCCGTAGGCGAGAAGGCCTCGTGGTCGATGCCGAACGGCACGTAGCGCAGGCGCCGCTCATCGATGGCCAGCTGCTCTGCCAGCACCGCCCGCTGGTTCTCCGAGAAGTAGAAAATACGATCGACCGACCGGTAGGCCCGCCGGTACGCCGCCCGTCGGGTCGGCGAACAATGCGGCAGGATCTCGGCCAGCCAGCAAGCCACCACGGCCAATATGGAGGCCCGCTTGCCGGGCCAGGTGCTGCGGGCCATGGCCACTATGTTGGCCTCGCTCTCGAACATGGCAAGGGTGATGGGTGCGTCGGTGATGGTCCGAGCGAGCACAGCCGCTTGGGCGAAGGGCGCAGCGATGCTTTCCATCCGCTGGACGGCGCGGGCCGCGGTCGACGCCTGCCACCGTGGCCGATACAAAGCATCGGTCCAGCGCAGGTGCAGGCCGTGGTCCTCTAGGTAGTCCAACCGGTAGGGGAGCTGCCATCCGTGGCCCTCGATGGCCCGCCATGTGCCGAAGTCCCAGCTCTTGAGCAGGGCGACGTCCACCGGCGCCTCATGTCGCACTTGCCCTGACCGCTCAGAAGAGTTCGACGTCACCGGTGCTCAGGGCCCAATCCTCGATCGGCGGTGCGTCCGGTCGGGCCAAGGCGCGCCACGTCAGCAGCGGCCCGTCACCGGGCACCGGCAGCCACCGGCGGGGTCGGGGGGCACCGATGGCGATCACGTAGTCGGCGCCGGCGACGCGCAGCACCTGGCGGCAGAGACGCCCCGCCCGGCTGGCATCGCCGTCCGGGACCACGACATCGCCGATGACTGCTTCGGTCGCAGCCCCCCGCCGCCGCAGGCGGAAGAACACCACCCCGTCGCTCACCGTCGAGCCGCCGAGTAGCGCCCGGTACCCGACCGGGCACGCCCCGTAGCGCCACGCCAGGTAGGCCGGGCTGCGTTCGGTCCGCAGACGTGCGCTCGGAGGCTGAGCATCCAACAATTTTGCCAGAGCGTCGGACTCCTCCGTCACCGCACCAGCATCCTCGCCCGCCTGGGTCGCGACCGACCACAACTCCGCCGGCCGCCGGGCCCCCACCAGGTGGGGCAGTTTCCCGATTCCAGCCGGCCGCAGCGCCACCGGCAGGTGGCCCATGCGCCGCCAGCCCATGGAGACGTAGCCGGGAGCGCTGCGGTCGTTGGGGGTGTTGAACACCCAGTCGACCCCCTCGGCCGTCATCTCCTCCACCCCTCTCATTGTGAGGGACCTGAAGATCCCCCTGCCCTGGGCGCGGGGATGCGTCGCGGTGTCCACGGCGCGCACCGCGGTGACGGTCTCGTCCCCCAGCCGGAAGCGCCAGCGCATGAGAGTGCGAGAGCCGACGAGGCCGGCGTCGTCGGTGGCGACCCATCCCGGTGACGGCCCGAACGGGTTATCCCGGTGCTTCCAGCGGAACAACGCCCGGTGACGGTCGTCGACCTGCCATCCCAGCGTCTCGCTTAGGAGGGTGACGATGACGGGATCGTCCTCCGCTGTGGCCGGTCTCAGGGTGAAGGGATCGGCCTCGCTCACGTGGTGTCGGAGCGTACCGTGCCGCGAGCTCGAGCGCTTCCTACGCAAAAATCCAGCGAGCCACCTCGTCGTCTGCCCTCACCGCCACCATGTTGGCGCGATGGCGAAAGTCCTCGTGGCTAGGGCTGTAGTCGACCCGCTCCACGTAGCCGGGGAAGATTCGACCGAGAAGGAAACCGGCAGGGCCAAGGAGGTCGACGAAGTCCTGCAACCACACCTTGACCACCGCGTTCCACGGGCTCAGTTCGAACTGCACCATCCTCACCCTCCCGGCGGCGAGGGTGCCTTGGAATCCCTGGAGCACGTCGAGGTCCCAGCCCTCGGCGTCGATCTTGAGGAAGTCGACCACCTCGATGCCCTCGCCGGCGACGAGCGCGTCACCAGTGGTGACGGCAACCTCGAACGACTCCCGTACCCCCACGTCCGCTCGTCCGGCCAGCGATGCCATCGAGGGGTGCATGGGGTCGAAGCGCAGCGTTGCTTTCCCAGGAGCCTTGCCCAGGGCTGCCTCCACGACCCGCACCCGCGGGTGATCCTCGGTGCGCTGGCGGAGCACGCGGAGGTTGGGCGGGGCGGGCTCGACGGCGATGACGGTGGCGGTCGCCAGGGCCTCGACGGCGGCGAGAGACCATTCGCCGCGGTGGGCTCCCACGTCGAGCACGATCGCCGGGCGCGCCGCGGCAAAGCGGCGCAGCAGGTCCAGCTCGCCGTCGTGGACGAAGTTCCCGTCGTCGTTGTCGTAGGCGGCGATGAACGCCGCCGCCGCCTTGGCCGCGTAGCGCAGCGGCGCGCTGCGCCGGTGGGCCGCCACGAACCGGAAGGCGTCGCCGCGCCAGCGACGCGCCTGGCGTGCGAGGTCCACGGACTCGGGCTCAGCCCGTGTAGGGGTGGGTCGGCGTCGACCCGTTGGGCTGCAAGAGGTCGAAGCCGTCGGGAGTGTTCAGCAACCCGGGGGCCGTCCCCGCCTTGTCAGGCGTGCCGTACTGCCACACCAGGGCGCCGGTGGCCGGGTCGATTGCGACCATGCGGTCCCGGTAGTCGTCGTTCGCCATGAATACCCCGCTCGGCAGCTGCTCGACCAGCGACGGCTGGTCCATCCGGCCGAGGCCGACCATGCCCTGGTACCGGTAGAGGATCTGGCCCTGCCGGTTGAACTCCACGATGGAGCCCGGATTGGCGTAGTCGGCGATGAGGTAGGTGTCGGGACCGATCTGCTGGGGGTCCGACGGGTAATGCAGGGCCAGCTGAGCGGTCCACACCAGCTGGCCCGCAGGCGTGTACTCGCTCACCCACGACCCGTTGATCTCCGAGACGAGCAGGTTGCCGTCGGCGAGGGGGGTGTCGCCGTTGGGTGAGCCCATCGAGGTCGGCGGGTGGTGGACGCACTCGCCGGTGGTGCCGATCTGACTGGCGATGGTGCCGTCGGGATTGATCACGAGCACCCGGCAGTTCACCGCGTCGGCCACCGTGATCTGACCATTGGGCAGGAGGTAAGCATCGTCGGGCTCGTGGAGGTAGCCGGGGGAGGAACCAGTATGGCCGGGGTGGCCGTAGCTCCACAGCAGCTTGCCCGACGGGTAGGCGATGGCGACGATAGTCTCGTTCTCCTCCTGGTTGGAGATGATCTCGGTGCCGTGCTTGGCGAAGAATGTGTCGTCGGGAAAGTAGAAGCCGTTGGGACCGGGCGGGGGCGCCATGGTGGCCGAGGGGTACATCCACTCGATGCTGCCGGTGGGATCGACGAGGAACATCCGGTTGTTGCCCCGGTCGGCGATCAGCAGCTTGTTCCCGAAGAAAGGCGAGCCGGCGCCGGGTGCGCCCGCCGTGCCGAATGACCGGTTCTGGGTGACCATCTCGACGCTGCCCATGGGGACCCCGTTGTCTTCGCCTCCGATCAGCCACGCCCGGTTACCGACCACGGCCGCCCCTGCGTAGCTGGTAGCCACCGGAAGGTTGCCGGCCGCGAGCGTCTTGCCGGTGGAGGGGTCGTACGCCCAGATCGATGTCGCCGCCGCGGTAGGGGCGCGCGTGGTGGTCGCCGCCCCCGCCGACGACGTGGCGATCCCGGCGCCCGCGGCACCGTCGACCCCGCCGGCCAGGTAGATGTCGCCACCGAGGACGAAAGCGGAGGCGCCGGCCAGCGACTGGGTGAGGTGGCCGGCCAGCGTCGCCGACCTCGCTTGGGGGTCGACGACCTGGATGGCGTCGACCGGCTGGCCGGAGCTGGCTCCCCCCACGGCCTCGCCACCGAACACGTAGATCTTGGCCCCGAGGGTGGCCACCGCGGGGTAGCGCACGGGGACGGGCAGGTTCGCCACGGTGGCGAAGTGGGTGCCGTCGGTCGTGGCCAGCACTGCGGGGTCCGCCTTGGCGCCGTCGTAGCCGCCGATCACGTAGGCGGTGCGCCCGATCGTGGCGGCGACAGCATCCGAACGGGGCTGGGGCAGGGTGGCGACCGCCTGCCCCGCCGCCACCGCGACGGAGGACGCGCCGCTGGCAACTGCGGCGGGTGCCGGTGAGGGCGCAGTGCCCCCGGCCCCGGGTGGAGCCCCGGCCGACGAGGTGGCCGCCGGGGTGGTCGGGGCCGCGGAAGGTATGGGCGCCGGGGCCTGCGGGCTGCCCGTGATCGCCGGGTTGGGGTAGGTGGCCCCAGTCACCGTCGCCGGAGGCAGGTCGAAGCTGTCGACGGTGGGCACCGTGGCCGGGGATCCCCCGCCGAACAGGTACCCGTGACCGCCGACGACGGCGCCGGCCCCGTCGTGGTTGGCTGCCGGAAGGTTGCCTACCGCCGTGGTATGGCCCGAAGCGGTGTCGAGGGCGACGACCTGGTTCATGGACGCGCCCGACGCGCTGAGCCCGCCGACGACCGTCACGTCGGTACCCGCCGCCGGCAGCACCACCTCGCGCGATACGGGGCCGACGCTCCACGGCATGACGCCGGCCTCGGCGGCGGGGATGGTGCGCGGCCCCGCGGGCGCGTCACGGGCCCCGCTACCACCTGCCGCGGCCCGGGCACCCCCGCTGTGGCCGGCAACGGTCACCGGCGAGGACCCCCCCGACAGCGACAATCCGGCCAGGACCCCACCCACCACCAGCAGCGTCACCGCACCGGTGACCGTCCGGCGCCGGCGGAAGGTCTGACGACGGGAGCGTCTGTGAGGGAGCGGCTGATAGCCACGAGGCGTAGCGGGCACGGAGTGCGATCGTAGACTTCCTGGCCCAATGGCTCACGCCGGCCTGGGTTTGCCGCCCGCAACGCCGCGGTCACCACCGCCTCCCACCGGGCCCAGCAGCCGGACCCGCCAAGCGGCGCCTCCCTGGGCGACGGCACTGGCATAGCCCTCAGCAACGCTGACGTCTTGCACGCGCCAGGCCGTCCCGTCGGGGCCGGTCAGCGTCGTGGGCGAGGCGCGCACCTGGACCGTGGCGGGCGCCAGGTTGAGGCCGTTGCCCCACGCCTTGAGCACAGCCTCCTTGCGTACCCACAAGCGAAAGAACGCCCTCGTTCGCGCGTCGCCAGTCAAACGGCTCAGGTCCTCGGCCTCATGCGGTGAGCACACGGCACCCACAACCAGGTCGTCGAACCTGGCTGGGTCGAACATCTCCACGTCGATCCCGACCGGCGACCGTGAAAGCGCCCAAGCGACGAGCGATCCGCTGTGGGACACACTGAAGTGGACGGGGCTTGGGCCGCCGGGAAGCTGCGCGGAAGGCTTGCCCAACCCATCGGTGACGATCTGCACGCTCTCCGGGGCGGCGCCGGTGTAGGCCCCGATCAGCAGGCGCAGGACGGTCCTTCCCCGCACGAACCGCTGGCGGTCGGCGGGATAGCGGTAGCGCTCGGCTCGCTCGACCTCATCGCCCGACAGCAGGCGGCTCAGGTCGTCCGGCGGGGCGGGGCGTTGAGCGTCCGGGCCGACGATCCGGTCATCCCAGACATGGACCTCGTGGGCATCCAACTCGGGCACGGACATGGACACGGGTGACATGATGGCTGCGTGGCGGCACGGTCGGCGATGCGGCGCAGCGCGCGGCGCGCCGTCAAGGGGGCGGCGGCGCTGTCCGACAGGGCCCGCCCGCCCGGGCGGGGTGTCGTGATCCTCGCCTACCACCGCGTGGGCCGGCGCTCGACGCTGAGCGTCGACCTGCCGGCGTGGCTGTTCGCCGAGGAGATGGCCCGCCTCGCCGCCGGCCCCGGCGTGGTCGCCCTCGACGCCGCCCTCGCCCGCCTCGCCACCGGCGCAAAACCAGCGGCGCTGACCGATCCGGTCGCCGTTACCTTCGACGACGGCACCGCCGACTTCGTTGAGGTGGCCCTGCCGATACTCGCCCTCCACCGTGTCCCGGCCACGCTCTACGTGGCGACCGACTTCGTCGAGACGGGCCGTTCTTTCCCCGACTCCGGCAGCCCGACGAGCTGGTCCGCGCTGGCCGACGCCTTGTCCACCGGCCTGGTGACCATCGGTTCCCACACCCATACCCATGCCCTGCTCGACCGCCTCCCGGCTGCCGCCGTGGCCGGCGAGCTCGACCGCTCGATCGGCCTCATCGGCGAGCGCCTCGGCGTCGACGCCCGTCATTTCGCCTATCCCAAGGCCCTCGCCGGCTCCCCCGCCGCCGACCGGGCCGTGCGCGCCCGCTTCGCGTCCGCCGCGCTCGCCGGTACCCGCGCCAACCCCTACGGGCGCACCGACCCGCACCGCCTGGCCCGCTCGCCGGTGCAGGTGGAGGACGGGTTGGCATACTTCGCCCGCAAGGCGGCCGGGGGGATGCGCCTGGAGGACGAACTGCGACGCGTGGCGGGCCGGCGCCGCTTCGCCGGCGCCACCACCTGAGCGGACCGAGCCCGATGCCACCGCCCCAGCCAGCGGCGCGCCCGCCAGCACGACCAGCCGCCCGTCCCCTCCTGGTCCACGTGACCACCACAGACATCAGCCTGGCCCTGCTCCTCGGCCCCCAGCTCGAGGCCTTCGCCGCCGCCGGCTACAGCGTCGTCGGGGTGTCCGCTCCCGGCCCTTTCGTCGCCGGCCTCGGCGCGGCGGGCATCGGTCACGTCGCCTTGCGCCACGCCACCCGCAGCTTCTCGCCGGTCGCCGACGCCATGGCCGCGGCCGAGCTGCACGGTGTGTTCCGCCGCCTGCGCCCCGACATCGTCCACACCCACAACCCCAAGCCCGGCGTCTACGGGCGCCTCGCGGCCCGGGCCGCCGGCGTGCCGGCGGTGGTCAACACCGTCCACGGCCTCTACGCCACCCGCACCGACGCTTGGCCCCGGCGTGCCGTCGTGTACGGCCTCGAACGCCTCGCCGCCGCCTGTTCCGACGCCGAGCTGGTGCAAAACCCCGAGGACCTCGAGACCCTCGCCGGCCTCGGGGTCCCCCGGGACCGCCTGCACCTGCTCGGCAACGGCGTCGACCTGGACCGCTTCCGCCGAGGCCCGCAGACGGCCGACGCCCGCAGGAAGGTCCGGGGCGAGCTGGGCGTCGGCGACGGCACCGTCGTGGTGGGCGCCGTCGGGCGCCTGGTGTGGGAGAAGGGCTACGCCGAGCTGTTCGCCGCCGCTTCGGAGCTGCGCCGGCGGGAGCCGGGCGGGCCGGCCACTGGCGCCGGCCGGGGCGGCGGCGCCGGCGGGGCCGGGCACCCGGAGATCGCCGTGGTCGTCGCCGGGCCGACCGAGCCGGGCAAGGCGGACGGGATCGGAGCCCCGGAGATGGCCACCGCGGAGGCTGCGGGCGTGCGTTTCCTGGGCCACCGCGCCGACGTGGAGGACCTCTACGCCGCGTTCGACATCTACGTGCTGGCATCGCACCGGGAGGGTTTCCCCCGCTCGGCCATGGAGGCGGCCGCCATGGGACTTCCCGTGGTCGCCACCGACATCAGGGGCTGCCGCCAGGTCGTCGACCACGAGGTGACCGGCCTGCTCGTCCCCGCCCGTGACCCCGGCGCCCTCGCCGCCGCCGTGGGCCGCCTGGCCGGCGACGCCGCCCTGCGCGCCGCCATGGGCGCGGCGGCGGCGGCCAAATCGGGCGCGGAGTTCGACCAGCGCCGGGTGATCGACACCACCCTCGCCGTGTACCGAACGCTCCTCTCGGAGAGGCAGGGCAGGGGAAAGGAGAACCTGCCTGCTAGGCCTGAGCCTCACCGCTGAAGATGGGCATGGTGGCGTGGCCGGCGTGGGATATCCCCCGCCCGGTCAGCACCGCCAGCGGAGTCCGCAGCAGGAGGGCGACGTCGACGCGCCAGCTGCGATGCTCGACGTACCAGATGTCGAGAGCGAACTTCTGCTCCCACGTCAACGAGTTGCGGCCCTGCACCTGGACAGGACCGGTCAGGCCGGGCTTGACCTCCAGGCGCCGGGCCTGCTCGGGGGTGTAGGCCGCGTTGTAGGCCATGGGCAGGGGGCGGGGGCCGACCAGGTTCATGTCACCGCGGATGACGTTCCACAGGCTCGGCAGCTCGTCCAGGCTGGAGCGGCGCAGCACCCTCCCCACCGGGGTTATCCGGGTCTCGTCGGGTTCACCGACGTGGCGGGCGGCCCGCATGGTGCGGAACTTGAAGACCCTGAACGGGCGCCCCCCGAGCCCGGCGCGCTCGTGGGCGAACAGGACGGGGCGCCCGTCGCACGCTCGGACGACGACGGCGACGACGGCCAGGACCGGCGCCAGTGCGGCGGCGAGGACAGCGCCGGCCAGGCGATCAATCACGGCCGGCCGGCGCGGAGCCGGCGGCTGCGGCGGTCGCCGCGGCGGCGAGGGCGGCCGCCACCTCGTCCGCCTCGATGACGCTGAGGCGGGAGTGGACAGGCAAGGACAGGATGCGCCCGGCCAGGTCGTCGGTAACCGGGAGGTCGGCGGCCACGCCGGCGAATATGGGCTGGCGATGCACAGGGGGAAAGTAGACCCTTGCTTCGATGCCTCCGGCGCGCAGCTCGTCGAGGATCTGGTCCCGCCCGGTGGCGGCTTTTACGGTGTAGAGCATGTAGACGTGGTCACGATCGGGGCGCACGACGGGCGTCCGCAGCCCGGCCACCCCGTCGAGGGAGGCGTCCATCTGGGCGGCCAGGTAGCGCTTGCGGGCCAAGATGGCGTCCAGCTTGGCCACCTGGCAACGGCCCATGGCCGCCTGCATCTCGGTGATCCGCCAGTTCCACCCGAGGACGCTGTGCTCGTACAGCGAGGTCTGACCATGGTTGCGCAGGAGGCGCAGGCGCCGGGCCAGATCCCCGTCCCCGGTGGTGACCATGCCACCCTCGCCCGTCGTGATGTTCTTGGTCGGGGTGAAACTGAACATCCCCGCCGCCCCCCACGTGCCCACGTGGCGTTCCCGGTAACGGGCGCCGTGGGCCTCGGCTGCGTCCTCCACCAGGACCACGCCGGCGGCCGCGGCCAGGTCCGCCAGCTCCGCCAAGTCGGCGGCCTGCCCCCCGTAGTGGACGGCGATAACGGCCTTGACCTTGGGGCCGAGACGGCGGGCGACGTCGGCGGGATCGACGTTGAAGGTGTCAGGGTCCACGTCGGCAAATACCGGCGTCGCCCCCGCGTGCACGATCGCTGTGGCCGACGACACGAACGTCAACGACGGGACTATCACCTCGTCGCCGGGACCGACGCCGAACGCGACCAACATGGCCACCAGGGCCACGGTGCCGTTGGCGAAGGCCACGCCGTGGTCGGCGCCGTGGTAGGCGGCGAACTCCCGCTCGAAGGCCGCGGTTTCGGGCCCGGCGGTGAGCACAGAGGTGCGCAGCACCCGGGTGACGGCCTCGATCTCCTCGTCGCCCACGTCGGGGCGGGCCAGGCGGATCCGTGGCTCGGGGTAGGCGGCGCTCACTCGTGCCAGCCGGGGGGGCGCTCGGCGACGACACGGGCGGGACAGCCGACGACTGTCGTGTTGGGCGCCGCGTCTACGATTACCACCGCGCCGGCGCCGACGACCGACCACTCCCCGACGGCGCGCCCCTGCACCACCGAAGCACCGATCCCGACGTCCGCGCCTTCGCCCAGGCGCACCGCCCCCGCCAGGTGGGCACCGGGGGCGACGGTCGCGAAGTCGCGGAGGCGGGCGTTGTGGCTGACCGTGGCGCCGGCGTTGACGATGGCGAAGCGCCCGATCCTGACATCGGCGGTCAGGGTGGCGTGGGCGGCGACCACCGTCCCCTCACCCAGATCGGCTCCCTCGCCCACGTAGGCGGCGGGGTGTACGAGCACGGGTGACGGTGGCCGACCCCTGGAGCTGGCGCCGGCCGTCGCGGCCAGCGCCATGGCGGCGCGGCGGCGGGCGGCGGGGGCCCCCAGCGCCACCGACACCGCTACGGTCCGGGTGGCCAACCAGTCGAAGCCGCCGAGCACGGGCAAGCCGAATACCTCGGTGCCGTGCAGGGCGGCGTCGTCATCCACGAAGCCGATCAGGTTCCAGACGGGGCCGCCGGCACGTGGGCAGTGGACGAGATCGACGATCTCCTGGCCCATGCCGCCCGCCCCGTAGACGACCAGGTCACAGGCCACCGGCGGGCTCGACGGCACGGGTCAGGTCGATCAGGGCGGGGACGGCGCCTTCGGAGTAGGCGTCGTGCCGCCAGTCGAGGGGGATGCGGCACAGGCTGGCGAGGCGGTTCTTGGTGGAGGCCGGGGAGTGGACGTGGCCGAGGCCGGCGAGGTCTTCGGGGTGCAGCGGTGGCACGCGTACGTGGGAGATCAGGGGATGGGCGCGGCGCTCGCCCTCCTCGCCGTCGTCGAAGAGCTGCTCGTGCAGTTTCTCCCCCGGCCGCAGGCCCGTGTAGACGATGTCGATGGGACGGCGCGAGGCAAGCACCATCCTCTCCGCCACCTCGGCGATCCTGACAGGGACGCCCATGTCGAGCACCAGCACCTCGCCGTCGCGGCCCACGGCGCCGGCCTGCACCACCAGCTCCACCGCCTCCTCTACGGTCATGAAGTAGCGGGTCACGTCGGGATGGGTGACGGTGACGGGGCCGCCGGCCGCGATCTGGGCCTGGAACGTGGTCAGCACCGAACCCCGGCTGCCGAGGACGTTGCCGAAGCGCACGCTCAGGTAGCTGCCGCACGCCCGCTCCGCGGTCCCCGCTGTCAGCCGCTCCCCGAGGCGTTTGGTGTAGCCGAGGACGCTGGTCGGGTTGGCCGCCTTGTCGGTCGAGATGTTCACGAAGCGTTCCACGCCGTGGGCGGCGCAGGCGGCGAGCACGTTGTTGGTGCCCTCGACGTTGGTCTTGACCGCCTCGGTTGGCCACATCTCGAGCAGGGGCAGGTGCTTGAGGGCGGCGGCGTGGAACACCACCTCGGGGCGGTGCTCGGCGAACACCGCGCCCACGGCTGCGGCGTCACGGATGTCGCACACGGCGAGGGCCCGATCGTCGAGCAGGGCGCGCCCCTCGATGGACAGCTGGACCTGGTGGAGGCCCGACTCGTCCCGGTCGACCATCACGAGCCTCTCGGGGGCGTGGCGGTGGATCTGGCGGCAGAGCTCCGAGCCGATGGAGCCACCGGCGCCGGTGACCAGGACCCGCCGGCCTGTCAGGTAGCCGGCGATCAGGTCGACCTCGGTGTCGACGACCCGGCGCCCGAGCAGGTCGGCATGGGTGACGGGCCGGATGTCGTCTGCGCTCACCGACGATGCCAGCATCTGCGACAGCGTCGGGAGGACCTTGGCCGTCAGCCCGGCGGCGATGGCCAGGTCGGAGATGTCACGCACGAGCTGGGAGCCGGCGCTCGGTATGGCGATGATGACGGTGTCGGCGCCGTGGCGGGCGGCGGTGTCGGCCAGGTCGTGGCGCGTCCCGCTGACCTTGAGCCGGCGCAGGCGCAGGTTGGCCTTGGCGGGGTCGTCGTCGAGGATGGCCACGGGCACGTAGCTGCTGGCAGGGTCGGCGAGCAGGGCGTCCACCACCTGGGCGCCGGCGTCGCCGGCACCGAAGATGACGGCCCGCTCGGCCAGGTCGGCGGGCTGGCGGTGCCGTTCCCAGTTGAGCCGCCAACCCACCCGGAGGCCGGCGGCGGCCACGAGGGCCAGGGCCCCGCCGCCGATGGTGGCGCTGGCCGGCACCACGTGCTGGGAGGGGACGAGGTTCACCGCCGTCACTCCGACGGTGACGACGAGGACGGTCTGGGCCAGGGCCAGGACCTCCTCGAAGCTGCCGACCCGCCAGCGGGCCCGGTACAGCTGGGTGATCGTCCCGAATGCAATCTGGGTGACGACGGCCATGGCCACGATGACAAACAGCCGTGGGGTCAGGGACTGGCGGGCGCCGAACTGGTAGCGCAGCATATTGGCACCGGTGATGCAGACGACCCAGATGGCGGCGTCGGCGACACCCAAAAGTGCCTGGCGGTGTGGGATGACCGCCCAGTAGCCCCGGGGAACACGGCTCCGGCCAGCGCCTCGCCCGCTGGTGCCCCCCCAGCGACCCGCCCGGTCGACTTCGAGCGGGCTGTCGACTGCTGTACTGCCCCTCAGTTCCACCCCTGCCCCCTGCTGTGCCTAGTTACCGCCCTTGACCACAGACAGTAGCGGACTCCAGGACCGAGCGAAAGTCAAAGTTCTCACATTTGCGCCGTAACCCGCAGTTCCCGGCAAGGTCAGAAGACGAGAACCGCTTGCCGCTCAACTGAAACAGCCTCTCCGGGCAAGATCTCACGGGGATGAACCGTCCTACCACTCTAAGCGTTGGCCAGACTACTTCTCCGGGTGGAAACCCGGCCTGATCAGCCGCAGGTGGCGTAGGTGCAGCCCTGCGAGGACTCCATGGTGGCGCACGAGCCCGTCACGCTGTTCGCCCCGGCGCAGAAGCCGACGAGGATCTGCACGCCGGGCTGGGCCGCTGACACGGTGCCGTTGCTGACGGTCAGGTATTGACCGCAGGTCGTACTATCGACGTATGTCGGGCTGGTCGTCGATGCCTCCGCAGCCGAGCAACTCACGGTGCTGGTCGTGATGGCCGTGGAGGTGCCGGATGAGCCGCTGAAGGTGTGGAGGTAGTAGTAGACCCCCCCGCATTGGACGCAGAAATCTCCCTGATTGTTGGCGTTCTGCTGGCCGCAGCCCGACGAATTTATGCCTGTGAAGTAAGTGGTGGTCACGCCGTTGACCGTGTTGGTGAACACGACGAAGACGTACGACGCGTTGAAACTCCCCGTGGACGTGCACGAGTGCGACCCGGCGGCGGCGCGCGAGGTCACGCTCTCGATGACAGGGGCCGACCACAAGATGGCGCCGGCCACGGCGCCCTTCTTGATCACGTCCCGCCTGCTGATGTGGTGTTCGGTCAGGCCCATGGTGCCCCCTCTAAGGTCGCCGATCTAGCGTGGCTGCCGCCAACTGATTATACCAGCGTTTCGCGCTCTACGTAACACCCGATCCAGCTCAAGTCGGGGACGCCGGCCGTCGACACTGAACAGATGCTCCCGGCACCGGACACCAGACAGGGGCTGGCCGTAGGCGGGGTAACGCCTTCTGGCCGGCGCTGGCGCCTTGCGCGGCGCGGGTGGCGACGGACTGCGGAGACGCCTGGCGCGCCCAGCAGTGGCCGCGGAGCGTGGCGGTTGGTGGGCACAGCGGCGGCAAGTGCGCTCGTGGCGGGCGCCGTCATCATCTCGGGCGGGATCGGGGCGGTGGTGGCTGCCGCCTCGGCGCCGGCAGTGGCGTCAGCCGACGAGTCGCCCTCGCCGTACTACGTGGCCAGCCCGACCGGCGCGGTGTGGCCCCTCGGCGGGGCGATCGACCACGGGTCCATGGCCGGCCGCCCCCTCAACGGTGCCATAGTGGGGATCACCCTCACGCCCGATCACGGCGGCTACTGGCTGGTGGGCAGCGACGGTGGCATCTTCAGCTTCGGCGACGCCCGCTTCTACGGCTCGACGGGCTCGGAGCGGCTCAACCGCCCCGTCATCGGCATGGCCTCCACCCCCGACGGGCGCGGCTACTGGCTCTACGCCGGCGACGGCGGCGTGTTCACCTTCGGTGACGCCGGCTTCCACGGGTCGACCGGCGGCGAACGCCTCAACCAGCCCATCGTCTCGATGGCGCCGACCGGTGACGGGCGGGGCTACTGGGAGGTGGCGGCCGACGGCGGGGTGTTCAACTTCGGTGACGCCGGGTTCTCCGGGTCGCTCGGGGGCCGGGCGCTCGGCCAGTCGGTGTCGAGGATCGTCCCGGCCGCCGGGGGCGGCTACTGGGAGGTCGCCCACGACGGAGACGTGTACCCGTTCGGCTCCGCCACCAGCCAGCGCCCGCCTGTCATCGCCCTGCTCCACACCATCGAGGGGCCCGGCGACGTGGCCATGGAGTGGGCCATGGCCCAGCTCGGCAAGCCCTACCAGTGGGGCGGCGCCGGGCCGGCCAGCTTCGACTGCTCGGGCCTGGTGATGCGGGCGTGGCAGGACGCCGGCGTGGCCATCCCCCGCGTCGCCGCCGATCAGTACAACTTCGGGGCCCACGTGACCATCGCCCAGCTCCGCATCGGGGATCTGGTCTACTGGGCCAGCAACCCGTCCGACCCCGCGACCATCGAGCACGTCGCCATGTACATCGGCGGCGGCCACATGGTCAACGCCCCCTACACCGGGACGGTGGTGAGGACCGACTGGATCGGCGGGCCCGGTTTCGTGAACCTCGGAAGCCGTCCCTGACGCAAACGACTCGGGCGCCCAGACTCGGGACGCCCAGACTCGGGACGCCCAGACTCGGGCGCCCAGACTCGGCGCGGCGCTCAGCCGGCGGGCAGGTGCTCCGAGGCGCTGGACCACGCCTCGCCGGCGCGCTTGGCCCCCACCGACAGCAGCTCGCCGGCGCGCTCGCCGCCGGTGGACAGCGCTTCGCCGGCCCACTCCGCGCCCGACGATAGGGCCTCGCTGACCACCGGAGCCGCCTTGGCCGCCGCCTTGCCGGCGGCCTTGCTCGCCTTGAGGGCGGCCTTGCTCGCCACCTCGTTGGCCTGGCGGGCCGCCTTCGCCCCGATCGGGGCGGCTTGGTCCCAGACGTGGGCCGCCTTGGCCGGGATGTGGGCCTCCTTGCTTGCCTGCAAGAGCCGGGCCGCGCTGCGACCGACTGTCGCACCCGCTCCCGCCCCGGCCGTGGCTGCTGCGCCGGCCACCTTGCGCCCGGTGACGCCGGCCGCCTTGGCAGCCTTGCGCCCGGTGATGCCCGCGGCCTTGTTGGCCTTGGCCGCGGCCTTCGCCGCCTTGCGCCCTGCGATTCCCGCGGCCTTGTTCGCCTTGGCCGCCTTGCGCCCCGTGGTCCCCGCTGCCTTGGCCGCCGCCTTGTTGGCCTTGGCCGCGGCCTTCGCCGCCTTGGCACCCGACCGGCTGGTGGCCTTGCTCGCCCGCCCCTTCGCCGCCCCCGCCTTCGCTTTTGCCGAGCCGGCCTTGGCCCCCCCGAGCTGGCTGCCGACGGCTATGGCGCTGCCGGCCCGCTTGGCCGCCCGTCTCGCCCGCCACCCGACCGAGGGTGAGCCCTCGGTGTCCACCGCGGCGAGGACGAGGCCACCGAGCATCCCGAGGTTCTTCATGAAATGGACCTTCTGCTGGGACCGCTCGGCGGGGTCGTCGATCTCCCAGAAACGGTGGGCGGCGTAGGTCGTCGGGACCATGGAACCGATGAGCGCCAGGGCCGAAAGGCGGCGGAACTTCCCCAGGGCGAACATTGTCCCCGCCCCGAGCTGCACCCCGGCGTTGATCTTGACCAACAACTTGGTGTCGGTGGGCAGCCCCACCTTCTCCGCGATCTTGGGCGCGACGGGATCAGCGATGTCCACCCGGGGCCCGGGATCGCGCAAGGTGTTGACCCCCTCAGCCACGAAGATGGCGGAGATCATCGGTCGGGCCAGCCAGCGGGTCGCGCTCATGGGGCGGTTATACCCCCGCAAGTCTCCCCCCCAACGGCAGGTCACCGCCGCCCTACTGTGCAGAACCATGGGCTATACAAAGGCCAGCGTTGCTACGTCGACAGTGCTGTCGCCGACTCGGACGGATAACCTGGACCTTCGTTCCTCGGGGAGTCGACGTAGCAACGCTCGCCTTGGTAACCCCGACAACTGCACACTTCGTCGGAGAACCCTTGGCCGGCGTGTGCCGACGGGACCCGCTGGTTTTCTTTTCCCTCCCTGCCGCGAATAGGACTATTCCTATTCCGGCCTATACTTAGGTATGGACCCGGTGCGCAACCCTTACAGCCCGGGGGCGGGGACCCGTCCACCGGCCCTCGTCGGGCGCGACCGGGAGATCGACGGGATGGATGTCGCCCTTCAACGGCTGCTGCTCGGGCGTGACGGGCGCAGCCAGATGCTCACCGGGCTGAGAGGCGTCGGCAAGACGGTGCTGCTGAACGAGTTCGAGCTGCTCGCCCACGGCCGTGGCTTCTTCCACGAGCACATCGAGGTGGCGGAGGGCGGGGTGCTCGCCCCGGCCCTCGTCGCCGCCTTCCGCAGGGTCCTTCTGGCCATGGACGCCAAGCGCAGGATCGGCGAGAGAGTCCGCCGCGCCCTGGGCGTGCTCAAGGCCTTCAGCGTCCGGCTTCCCGACGGCGTCGAGCTCAACATCGACGTCGACGCCGTGCCCGGCCCGGCCGACTCGGGGGATCTGGCCAGCGACCTCGCCGCCTTGTTCGTCGAGCTCGGGGAGGTGGCCCGTGACCACGGGACCGGCGTGCTACTCACCGTCGACGAGCTCCACTACGTCCATGTGGCCACGCTCACCGCTTTGGTGGTGGGCCTGCACCGCGCCGCCCAGCTCCGGCTGCCGATCACCGTCGCGGGTGCGGGCCTTCCGTCGCTGGCCACGCTGACGGGGGACGCCAAGACCTACGCCGAGCGGATGTTCGCCTTCCCCCGGATCGGGTCCTTGTCCGACGACCTGGCGGTCGAGGCTCTCGCCACCCCGGCGCGCGACGAGGGGGTCGCCTGGGTCGGCGACGCCCTCGCCCGGGTGCTGGCGATCTCGCGGTGCTACCCGTATTTCCTCCAGGAGTTCGCCAAGGCGGCATGGGACGTAGCCGACGGGCCCGACCGGATCACACCCGACGACGTGGCCCGCTGCATCCCACTGGCCACGGCCGAGCTCGACGACGGCTTCTTCCGGGTGCGCGCCGAGCGCACCAACGACAGCGAGCGCCTATACCTGAGGGCCATGGCCGAGCTCGGGCCGGGTCCTGTCAAGTCGGCCGAGGTCGCCGCCCTGCTCGGCAAGAAGACCAACGCGCTCGGCCCCACCAGGGACAACCTCATCAAGCGGGCGATGTGTTTTTCACCCCGGTGGGGCGAGATCGACTTCACGGTGCCCATGTTCGACGGGTTCATGAGGCGCTGGATCCCCGACTTCGCCGGCCGGCGTTTAGGCGGATATACCTCCGAATAGCTTTGTGGCTATGGAGTTGGAGAAAGGAAAACCAGCGTGAGACTTGGCACCATCCGCACCGGGACCGGGACCGCTACCGTGCGCCTCGAAGGCGACATCGCCGTCGAGGTCGGCACCAGCGACGTCGGGGCTCTACTCGCTACACCAGGCTGGCACGCGCGGGCGGCGGCGGCCGAGGGGTCCACCCATGCCGTCGAAGGACTGGACTTCGCTCCCCTCGTGCTCCACCCGGAGAAGATCATCTGCGTCGGTCTCAACTACCGCAACCACATAGCCGAGATGGGCCACGACCTGCCCGCCCACCCGACGCTGTTCGCCAAGTACCCACCCTCGCTCATCGGTGCGCACGACGACATCGTCCTGCCCGCGGTGTCCCAACAGGTCGACTGGGAGGCCGAGCTCGGCGTGGTCATCGGTGCGCCGGTGCGCCACGCCAGCGAGGGGGAGGCCGAGGGCGCCATCGCCGGCTACACGGTGGTCAACGACGTGACGGCGCGCGACTGGCAGGCCCGCACCAGCCAGTTCCTCCAGGGCAAGACCTTCGAGGCCACCACCCCGATCGGACCGTGGCTGGTCACCTCGGACGACCCCGCCGTGGCCGTCGGCCACTTCCCGATGTCGTGCGACGTCGACGGCGAGCACATGCAGGTCGCCGACACCGCCGGGTTGGTGTTCGACGCCGTGGCCCTGATCCGCTACTGCTCCACGATCCTCACCCTCGTGCCCGGCGATGTGATCTCCACCGGAACGCCGGGGGGAGTGGGAGCGGGGCGCACACCACCCCGTTTCCTCGCCGACGGCGAGGTGGTCGTGACTCGCATAGAGGGCATAGGCGAGCTGCGGAACACGTGCCGGGCCGACGATCCCCGGGGCACGGTGGCCGCCGACTGATGTGTGTCCAGCTCGCTGTTGCAAGCTGGACGCATTAGCGGTACCGTGCGGTGGGACCGAGCGCAAGGAGTGGAGCGTGACCCTCACCGCCGCACGCTCGCCGGCGCCGTCGCCGTCGCCGTCGCCCTTGCCGTCGCCACCAACCAGCGCCCGGCAGAGCCTCTCCCCGTCGGAGTGGCGCCGCCTCGGGGCCATGTTCGCGGTGATCTTTGCGTTCCACGTCGTCGGCTGGGGCGTGCTCTTTTTCGCCATCCTGCCCGCCCATTACAAGGTCCTCGGATTCAGCGTCGCCGTCGCCGCCTATACCCTCGGGATGCGTCACGCCTTCGACGCCGACCACATATCGGCCATCGACAACACGACCCGGAAGTTCATGGGCGAGGGCAAGCGCCCTCTCAGCGTCGGCTTTTTCTTTTCCCTCGGGCACTCGTCAGTGGTGGTCGCCCTCGGCGTCGGCGTCACCTTCGCCGCCCGCACCGTCATGGGAGCGGTGCAGAACCCCCATTCCCGACTGGAAGCCTTCGGCGGTGTGTTCGGCACCTCGATATCAGGGTTCTTCCTTTACCTGATCGCCGCCATCAATGTGGTGATCCTGGTCGGCATCGTGCGCGTGTTCATCGCCATGCGCCGCGGGGTCTACGACGACGAGCAGCTCGAGGCGCAACTGCAATCGCGGGGACTCATGTTCAGGTTCTTCGGGCGCATGATGCGCTCGATCACCAAGCCGTGGCAGATGTACCCCGTCGGCGTGCTCTTCGGACTCGGGTTCGACACCGCCACCGAGATCGCATTGCTGGCGTCCACCGCGGGCGCCGCCACCGCCCACCTGCCGTGGTATGCGGTGCTCTGCCTTCCCCTGCTGTTTACCGCGGGAATGACGCTCCTCGACACAAT
This sequence comes from Acidimicrobiales bacterium, assembly GCA_035552775.1. Taxonomy (GTDB): domain Bacteria; phylum Actinomycetota; class Acidimicrobiia; order Acidimicrobiales; family Palsa-688; genus DASZKW01. The sequence goes on from DASZKW010000061.1 coordinate 39,342, forward strand.
CGACGGTTCCTTCATGAACTTTGCCTACGGCTGGGCATTCTCCCGACCGGTCAGGAAGGTGTACTACAACATGACGATCACCGGGCTGTCAGTGGGCGTGGCCTTCGCCGTCGGGACCATAGAGCTACTCGGCCTGTTGGCAACCGAGGCCAACCTGCATGGCCGGTTCTGGGACGAGATGGCTCACTTCAACATCAACCTGGCCGGGTTCATCATCGCCGGCATGTTCGTGGTGGTCTGGGGCGCAGCCCTGGCCATCTGGCATTTCGGCCATGTCGAGTCCCGGTGGGAGGAGGCCGCCGTCCGCCACCGCGCCGACGGCGGTGGTCACGCTCCTGCCGCACCCAGCGCGGCGTAGACGGCAAGGGCGGCGAGCACCGCGGCGGTGACCATGCGCAGGGTGCGCACCGACAGCACCCGGAGCAGTCCTCGACCGCTGACCACGGCTATGGCGGCGACCGCCAACAGGGCGCCAAGGGCACCCACCCCGACGCTGAGGGGGGAGTGGTAGCGCGCCGCCAGGTTGGCGGTGATGATCTGGGTGAGGTCGCCCCACTCGGCGAGGAAGATCACCACCGCGGCGGTGGCTGCCGTCCCAAGCGCCGACCCGCCCCCCTCGACCTCGGCTTCGTCGTCTTCGGTGTTGCGGATCAGGAACGAGTAGACCGACCCGGCCAAGAACAGGGCGGCCACGATCGCCTGCACCACCCGGTGGGGCAGGAGGTCGAACAGCGCCACGCCGACGGACACGGCGATGGCGACGTGGACGGCAAAAGCGGCAGCGGCGCCCACCCAGACGCTCAACGGGCGCCCCCGCGAGGCCAGCACCAGCGAAGCGAACATGGTCTTGTCCGGCAGCTCCCCGAGGAACACGAGCGGGAACACGGTGGCGACGATGGCAAGGCTCACGGTGGCGGGCTCGACGGTGGTGGGTTCGACGGTGGCGGGCTCACGGTGGCGGGCTCGACGGTGGCGGGCTCGAGGTGGCGGGCTCATGGTGGCGGCTGCAGCTCGCGCCGCGTGGGCGGGCGCAGCCTGCAGGGCTAGTCCCCTTCGTCGCCCACGCTGGTGAGGGTCCCGATACGGCGGGCCAGGTTGACGGCATGGTCACCGAGGCGCTCGTAGAAACGGGCCAGCAGTGTGACCTGGGCGGCGGTGGCGGGGTCCATCGATCCCGAAGCCACCTCGTGGGTGAGGCGGTGGTGCAGGATGTCGAGCTCCTCGTCTGCCTCGTCGAGGGGGACACCCTGCTCGGAACGGTCCCGGTAGGCACTAGCCACTGTCTCCCACATCTCGAGGCCCACTTCGGTCATGCGCTGGACGATGCCGCGCGATAAGGGGCTCATCTCGCGGCCGAGGCCGGTCAGCGCCCGCTGGGCGACGTGCTCGGCCAGGTCGGCGCTGCGCTCGAGCTCGGGGAGTATGAGCAGCACCACCACCAGGCGGCGCAGGGCAGAGCGGGGCGCTGCCTGCACCTGGTCCCACACCACCCGCTCGACGCTCGCGGCCAGATCGTCAATGGTCTGATCCCGCTCGACCACCATCCTGGCCGTGTCGCGCTCGTCGCCGAGCAGGGCGTGGGTGGCGCCGGCCAGGGCCTCGGAGACCATGGCGAAGAGGTGCGCTATCCCGGCATCGACAGGGTCGTCAGGCGGCAGCGACGCGTCAGGGGTGGGCACCACGCCCCCGAACCTACCCATTGGGCCGGCCGCGTCCAGCGATCGTTCGCATTCGCGTTACCTTGCGTTCATCTTCGGTTGGGAACACGGACACCTTGGGTGGGGACAATGGAACCATGCTCCAGCTACATCGGGCGGTTCCACCAGCGTCACCCGGGGGTTTGCGAGGATGGCGGCTGCGTGAGCGGGCTTTGGTGACGAGGCGGCCAGGCCCTGGTGACGAGCGGGCCGTCGTAAGTAGGTCTTGGTGAGCAGGCGGCCGGCCACCCCTGCTGCGCACCCTCCCCCCATTGGTCTCGGCAGCGTCCTCGACTCCGCGCGCCTGACCCGGTTTCATTACCGGGCCGTCCTGACCGCGGGCATAGGGTTCTTCACCGACTCCTACGACCTGTTCGTCATCGGTGCCGTCCTGGTCATCTTGAAGGAGCAGTGGCACCTCGGCCCCGCCCAGGCCAGCCTGGTGAGCGCGGCCGCTCTCGGAGCGGCGTTCGTGGGCTCGTTCGTCTTCGGCCGGATCGCCGACCTGTTCGGGCGCAAGCGGGTCTACGGTCTCGAAGCGGCGATCATGGTGGTTGGCGCCCTCGGCTCCGCCTTCGCGCCGAGCGTGGCGTGGCTGATCGCGTTCCGGATCGTGCTCGGTATCGGCATCGGTGGCGACTACCCGGTCTCGGCGGTGATGATGTCGGAGTACGCCAACGTCCGCGACAGGGGACGTCTCGTGGGGCTGGTCTTCTCCATGCAGGCCGCGGGGCTCGTCGTCGGACCGCTCGCCGCCATCGTCCTCGTGGGTTCGGGGATGCCCCATGCCATCGTGTGGCGGGTACTGCTCGGCCTCGGCGCCATCCCTGCGGCCATCGTGATCCACCTGCGCCGCAAGATGCCCGAGTCCCCCCGCTACGAGGCGGCGGTGAGAGGCAACGACGCCGACGCCGCACGCCAGGTGGCGGCGTACAGCGGCGGCACGATCACCGTCCTGCCCGTCGCGGGAAGCCAGCTGGCCCCACAAGGGGCGGCTTCGGCGGCGGGATCGGCTTCGCCGGCAGTGGTGACTTCGGCGGCGGCGTGTGCGCCGCGCCCGGGCGGCCGGCGCAGCTTCAGGGAGCTATTCACCAACCGCAGGCTGCTCATCACCCTCATAGGCACGGCGGGGACCTGGTTCATCTTCGACTACGCCTACTACGGCAACTCGATATCCACGCCGGTCATCATCAAGGATCTGGCACCTCACGCGAGCCTCATGGTCACCTTGGCGCTCACCCTCGCCATCTTCTCGATCGCCGCCGTGCCCGGCTACGTGATGGCGGTGGCCTTCATGGACCGCGTCGGGCACCGCCGGTTGCAGTTGATCGGCTTCGCGGTGATGGCTGGGTGCTTCGCGGCGATCGCCGCCGTCCCTGCCCTGAGCGTGGCTGTCCTACCCTTCTTGATGGTCTATGGGATTTCGTACTTCTTCGCCGAGTTCGGACCTAACTCGACCACCTTCGTGCTGCCGGCCGAGCTGTTCCCGACGAGCCTGCGCACCACCGGGCACGGGATCTCCGCAGGCGTGGCGAAGGTCGGGGCGTTCATCGGCGTGTACCTGTTCCCGATCCTGTCGCGTGACCTCGGGCTGCGCGGCACCCTGGCCGTCACCGCCGGCTGCTCGTTCCTCGGCTGCCTCCTCACCCTGGTCCTACCCGAGCCCTCGCGCCGCTCCCTGGACGAGCTCGACCGACCGAACGGCTTCGGGCCGGCCAACGACAACGAGATCCAGGCGACTGTCGGCGACTCCGACCCCGAGCAGGTCCTGGCCTCGGCCTAGATTCACCCGCTGGGCTGGGCTGAGCTGGGCTGGTCGGCTACGAACCAGCGACGCCGAGTTGCGAGCCGAACGCCACCCAGTTGCCGGCGATCGCCCTCTGAGCGGCGGCCAGGCTGATCCTGCCATCGCAGACCGCCGCTCGTCCTGCATTTTCGACGCTGTCCTTGGGATTCGGGCTGGACCCGTGCTCCGGCCACAGGTTGCGCGGGTCGCTGGGCGCACCCCCCAGCTCGAGGGGCACCAGATGGTCCTCTTCGTAGGCGGAGATCGGTGACGTGTCCCCGTATGCCAGCAGCTGCTCCCGCTTGAGGGTCTCGGTGTAGGACTCGGGCGGTCGGACCTGCGCCGTCCAACCGGACATGCAGATGGTGGTGTCGATGTCGGACTGGGATACGGCCGGGTTGGTGGCCCCCGGCGTGCAGGCAGGGTCGGGCAGCAGCCCCCGGGCGCGGCAAGCGCCGGCAGGCTGCGCGGGCGGCGGCGTCGAGGTGTAAACGCCCACAGGTAGCGGACCTCCCGAAGCGACCGCCGCAGTGGTTGCCGGGGCGGCTTCGGTGGGGGCCGGGGCGGGTTCGGTGGGGCCCGGGGCGGGTTCGGTGGGGGCCGGGGCCGTCGTGGTCGTATCGGTCGGCGCCGGCGCCTCAGTGGTGGGCGCCGGCGCGTCACTGGTCGCCGCGGTGCCTCCCGACGCGGCCCGGTCGGCTCCGGCCGTAACCTGCCCGCATGCCGCGGTCCAGCCGGCCACCAAGGCCACGACCGCCGCCAGCGCGACCCAGATGCCGGCTGGCCGGCGACCGGCGCGACCTCGCTTACAGCGGCCCCGTCCGGAAGCCAGCTCAGGGTCTTGACTGTCCGCCATCACTATCTCCCGTCCCGGGGGCGCCGCATATCAGCCACCGCGAGAACAGTACCGGCGACCAGTGACCGTAATCGGATGAAGACGGCAGAATCCCGCGGCCCACTGCCCCGTCGTGGCCGGCCATTGTGCAGTAGATGACCTATGCGGTATACAACTGCACAATCGTCGGCACCACCGGGCCCCGGCCGATCAGCAGTGGTGCCCGCCGTGGCCGGACCACCAGCTCAGCGGCGACGGAGGCGATCGAGTTGGCGGCGGTCCCTCTTGGTCGGGCGCCCGGCGGCGGGGTCCCGAGCGAAGGCCGCCGACGTCGGGTCACGAGGAGGAACCGCCGGGGTGTGGTCGATGACGCACCCGGCGGCGACCGGCGCTCCCACCCGCCTGTCGATCACGCGGATGACTTCGAGCAACACCTCGCGGTCGCGCAAGCGGGCCGTGACCCGGGCGCCCGCCCGCACCGGGGTCGCCGGCTTGGCCGCGGAACCGTTGACCTCGACGTGGCCACCACGGCACGCCTCGGTGGCCGCCGCCCGGGTCCTGTAGACGCGGACGGCCCACAGCCATCTGTCGATCCTCGTGACCTCCGTGGGGGGTGTCACCGTGCAGGATCCACCTCTCGGCCGTGCACCGAAACTGCGTAGCTCCCGGTACCGCTCCACTCTTGTCGATCCCAGGTGGCCCACCGGTCGATCAGGCGGAGGCCGCAGGCGGCGCAATGGCCGTCGTAGTCGTCTGCGTCGTAGCCCCTGTCCAAACCGAACCCGGCGATCAGCCAACCACCCGGCTTGACGTGCCGGGCGCAGCCGGCCACCAGGTTGCCCTGGGTAGCGGGCGGGGTAAAGAGGGGGACGTTGCCGGCCATGACCACAACGTCAAAGGTCCTGCCGAGATCGAGTGCAGCCACGTCGCTCTCGATCCATGTGACGCACGGGCCGTCGCGGCGGGCGGAGGCCAGCATCGAGGCGTCCCGGTCCACGCCGACGACCTCTATCCCCGACCGTGCCAACTCGATGGCGACCCGGCCGGTGCCACACCCCGCGTCCAGGACCGACCGAGGCGCAAATCCGGCGACGAAGCGCGCCTCTCCGTGCACGTCGCTACCGGCGGCGGCGAGCTCGTCGAAGCGGCGCTTATAGCTTTCTCCGTCCCATGTCATCTCGGGCCCTCAAACGGCTGAGATCTTCTCGGTCAACCTGTCTACCCCCGACACGAGACCATGGGCGCTCACCTCGAGGCGGCCTGGCTCGAAGTCGAACCGGTGGGTCATCGAGTGACGAAAACGGCGGAGGAGGGGGGTGATCTCGTCCAGCAGGTTGTCCATCCGATCGAGGTCGGAGCCGAGGGCCTTCGATGCGTCCCGCCGGTAGGTCGGCAAGAGCGACATCAAGGCCTTGCGACATGCGACGACGTTGGAGCCGGCGTACCCGAGGTCCAGTGGCTCGATCCCGCGAGCCCAGTCGAGCACGGACAGGTTCCAGACCAGGCGGCACACGCAGAAGGTCACCCAGTCGGTCGAGAGCGCGTCGAACTCTCCCAGTATCGTTCGAGCCTCGGCCAGCGCCTCGGAGTCGTCGGCGCTCGTTTCGACCCCGGCACCGAGCAGGTGCCCGCGGGTCGCCTCGAACGCTTGGACCAGGACCGAGCGGCGGACGCCCTCGGTGTAAAGAGAAGTGGCGTGAGATGACTCCTGGGTGAAGTCGAGGGCATTCTTCAGCGTCGTGAGCAGAGACCTGATCTCGACGATGGCGAGCTCGGCGAGGTACAGCTGGGTGGCGCGATCCACCACCGGGGCGGCCGGCGTGAGGTTGACCGTTCCGAGCCTTTGGTAGCGGCCGTCGCGGCGGATCACCCCCCGGCACTCCAGCTCGCGCATGAGCCGGTCCGCTGAGCGCGAAGAACGGAACCCGCAGCCCTTAGCCACCTCGGTGCCCAACGGCAGGTACTCGTATTCGCGCAAATAGTCGCCGATAAAGGCGATTACTTGCCGCTGTTCCAAGGTCAAGGGCGGGTTCGTGACGGCGATCATAGGCTCAGGTGAGACCAACCCGACTGTCGATAACGGCGTGCAACGCACTCGAAACATTTGGAGCTCTGTCCGGCCGCGTTACGGCTGCGTGTTAGGTGAGTTCGACCCCTTGCCCGTGGTAGGGCTCGTCCTTACTGTCGCCTGGAATGCACAACTCACGCAGGCCCGTATCTAATTCGGAGGCGGGGGCACAGCCATGAACAAGCCGATCGCGCCCGAGACCCGCACCCGGGCGATCGCGGCCGCCCGCGGCCTCGCCGCCTTCGACGTGCTGATCACCGGGGGCACGGTCGTGGATGTGGCCACGGGCCGGCTACGACCGGCCGACGTCGGTCTGGTGGGAGAAATGATCGCGAGCGTCCACCGGCCCGGGCGCCTTACCAGTTGCGCCCGGCGGTTCGACGCAGCCGGCCGCTACGTCGCCCCCGGGTTCATGGACCTCCACGTGCATTTCGAGAGCTCGATGCTCACCCCGGAGCGATATGCCGAGGCCGTGATCCCGAGGGGCACCACCACGGTGTTCGGAGACCCGCACGAACTGGCCAACGTCAGTGGCCTCGAGGGCATGACCTACGCCATCGAGGCCAGCCGGTCCGCACCCCTGCGCTACATCTTCCAGGCGCCCTCGTGCGTGCCTCCGGCGCCAGGCCTGGAGCTCTCCGGCGCCGACTTTCTCGGGCCGGAGATCGGCGAGATGCTCAGCTGGGCAGATGTGGCCGGGGTGGCCGAAGTGATGGATATGCGCGGCGTGCTCGAACGCAGCCCCCGCATGGTCGACGTGGTCGCCGCCGGCTTGGAGTCGGGTTGCCTCGTCAGCGGGCACGCGTGGGGTCTGAGCGGTGGCGAGCTACAGGGGTACTTGGCCGCCGGGATCACGTCTGACCACGAGATCTCTTCGGCCGCCGACGCGCTCGAGAAGCTCGGAGCCGGCTTGACCGTCGAGTTGAGAGGAGCGGTACCGGGGGTGGTGGAACCGCTGGCTGCCGAGCTGGCGGCCATGCCCGGAGTGCCCCCGAACCTGGTCGCGTGCACCGATGACATCTTCGCCCATGTCCTGATCGAAGAAGGCGGCGTGGACGAGCTCATCCGCCAGTTGATCCACGGTGGGCTCGACCCGATCCAGGCGATCCGCTGCGCCACCATCAACGGCGCCTACCGCCTCCGTCGATCCGACCTCGGGCTGGTGGCAGCAGGCCGCCTGGCCGACTTGGCCATCCTGTCGGACCTGGCGTCGGTCCAGGTCTCGGACGTCTTCGTCGAGGGGCGATGGGTGGCGTCGCAGGGTCGGATGCTCGACCCAGCTGTCCTGTCGGACACGAAGGCGCCGCTACGGACGGTCAAGGTCCCTCCGCTCTCAGCCGACGCGTTCAGGATCCGGGTTCCGGGTATCAGCAATGGCCGGGCGACCATGCGTGTGGTGCGGGGCGTGAGGGTGCGCTCGTGGGACGAAGTGGAGGTTCACGTCGAAGACGGAGTGGCGCAGCTGCCGCCTGGCTATGTGGTCATGGCGTCGGTCCACCGCCACGGCCGGGCCGAGCCGATTCCCGCGTGTGGGATCCTCGGCGGGTGGGGGGACTGGACGGGCGCCGTGGCCACGACGGTCTCCCATGACACCCACAACCTGGTGGTCTTCGGCCGGAAAGCCGAGGATCTGGCCGCTGCCGCCAACGCCCTGATCGACTCCGGTGGTGGCATGGCTGTCGCCCGGCAGGGCCGGGTGGTCGCCTGCCTCGAGCTACCCGTCGCCGGCCTTCTCAGCGACCGACCGATCGAGGATCTGGCCGTTGATCAGCGGCGGCTGCAGACCGCTGCGTTCGAGGTGGGCACCTTCGCCACCGACATGTACAGTCGCCCGATCTTCCAGCTCCTGGCCGCGTCGTTGGCGTGCAACCCCGGTCCTTGCGTGACGGATCTCGGTTTGGTGGACGGGACGAGCGGCGAACGGGTCGACCCCGTCGTATGGGTGTCTTGAACCGCGGAATGTTGCGCGCGTATTAACAGGGCGACCTGCGAGGTGCCGGTAACAAGGCAGCAACAAACGCTCCGTATCCTCGCTTTGGTCATGACTCGGACACTTCATGAGATCACGGTCAGCCCGTGGGGGTTCGGTGTCGATGATCTCGACGGCGTCGAGACCTTCTACCGCGAGTACGGCTTCGGCGTCGTCTCGGGTGCCATCGGAGAGGACGCCCTCCTAGGCTTGGAGAACGAGTGCGTCGCCGCCCAGGAACGGCTGGTGGCCGGTGAGCTCGACGCCCGCTTCGGGACCACACAGCTCATCGAAGGCGACGCTGGGGAAAAGGCCGAGCGTTTCGCCAACTACGTGACCCACATCACGGAGCTGTCGCCGACCGCCAGCGAGATCATCAACAGCGACGTCGTAACCGACCTGATCGGCCGGTGGCTGGGGCCGGCGTGCTGGTCCGCAGAAACGGAGAGGTTCGGGTACGTCTACCAGGACGCCCGGCCCGGCCGGGAGAGCAGCTATACCCGGATCGGGTGGCACAGCGACTGGCAGTCGAGCCCGCACCTGCCGATCTGGCCGGCCACCGCAGTCACCATCCACGTGGACGGTACCAGCCCTGCCAACGGGTTCTTGAGGGTGGTACCGCGCAGTCACAGTTGGGCCACACCGGCGCCCTACCGCAACGTCAACGGTGCGCAGGTGCCTGCCGGTTCGGCCCCGTGGGGTGGCTACGGCGATACCCCACCTCCCGTCGAGATGCCCCTCCGCTTCGAGAAGGTCCCCGGTGAGGTAGCGGTCTACGCCGAGCCGGGCGACATCCTGTTCCATGACTGTTACCTGTGGCACTCCGCCGCCCTGGCGACAGAGACGAGCGCCCGCCGGCGTCACGTGCGGGGCAGCTGGTACGCCGGGTCGGCGCCGGCCAACTACGCAGACGACGATTTCGTGAAAAACGCCGCCCGGTGACCGACAGAAAACCCAAAGGAGCTTAAGTGGATTCCTTCCCGAGCATGGACCGTCGCAGCTTCCTCAAGCAGGCCGCTAGGGGAGGTGCCGGCGCCGCTCTGCTCGGAGTGACGGGGACAAGCATCCTGGCCGCGTGCGGATCGTCGGCCAAGACCGCGACATCCACGACCGTGGCTGGGACAAAGACGCTCGGATCGGCCAGCCTGCAGTTGGACTGGATCGAGGACATCGAGTTCGCCGGGAGCTACATAGCCAAATCCAACGGTCTCTACAGCAAGGCCGGCCTTGACGTGACGCTGCTCGCCGGCGGCCCCAACACGTCGGTGGAGCCCATCGTGGTATCCGGTCGGGCCTTGGTCGGACTCAGCGGACCGGACATCACCTCGGCCGCGATCAACAACGGGGCCAAGCTCACCATGATCGGGGCTCAGATGCAGAAGGCCCCTCAAGCGATCATGTCGCTGGCCAAGAGTCCCATCAACGACCCGCAAGGCATGGTGGGCAAGAAGATCGGCGTCCAGGCAGGCAATCTGATCTCGTTCAAGGCGTTCTTGAGGATCGCCAAGATCCCCGAGTCCTCGGTTCAGGTCGTGCCCGTGCAGTTCGACCCGTCCCCGCTCGCGGCGGGCACCGTCGACGGGTGGTACTCCTTCATCACCAACGAGCCGTTCCTGCTGGCCGCCAAGGGGGTGGCGACCAAGACCTGGCTCCTGTACGACTACGGGTACCGTCTCTACAGCGGGACCTATTGCGTGAGGACGTCCAGCCTGACCAACTCGAGCGAGCGCGCCCAGATCGTGGCCCTGATGACCGGCGAGATCCAAGGGTGGGAGCAGGCGTTCGCCGATCCGGCCCTGGCCGCCCAGTTGACCGTAGACGTGTACGGCAAGAGCAACGGGCTCGATATCCCAACCCAGACGAAGGAATTGGCCGCCTACAAGGGAATATTCGAGACGGCCACAACCGCGGCCCATGGTCTGTTTTGGCTCGACCCCGCAGATGTGACCGCCAACGTGAGCACGCTCTCGGTGGTGGGTATCAAGAGCAGCCCAAGCTATTTCACCAATGAGATCCTGCAGGAGATCTACAAGGGACGCAGCCAAGCCTAGCTGGCACGCGGGCAGGGCCGGTGGAGTACGAGGAGTATCTCCGATCAAGGCCATGGTCGCAGCCGGTCTGCGGGTGACCATCAACTCGGACGATCCGACCATGTTTCACGCCGACATCGGCAAGGAGTACGTCGACCTCTGCGGGGCCGTCGGGTACGGGGTCGACCAGGTCAGAACCTTCGTCCTCGACGGCGTCGCCCCGACCTGGCTCGACGACACCGTTCGCGCCGCGATGCGGGCGGACTTCACAACCGATCTCGACGAGCTCGAGCGTGCCCTGGAGCGACCCCGAGCCACCTTGTGAACGCCCCGTGAAGAGGTACCCGGGTCCCTTGACACGACGCCTCCAGGCGTTGAGGATCGACGTGCGATCTGCGTCTAGCGATTGGAAAGTTCTGCACTGTGACACTCGTGACTCCCGCCGCTGTCCCATCCGCCCTGCCCATGGAGACACCACAATCTGACGGAGCGGGAATTTCGATCACGGGCCTGACCAAGGAGTTCCGCCTGGGGCGCACGCACGTGACCGCCCTCGACGGATTCAACATGTCGGCGGGGCGGGGCGCCTTCATCGCCCTCATCGGGCCGTCCGGGTGCGGCAAGTCGACGGTCTTGCGGATCCTCGCCGACTTGGAGCAGCCGACCGCGGGCACGGTGCGGGTAAACGGACAGACCCCTGCGCAGCTGAGAAAGAGCCACCAGCTGGGCATCGCTTTCCAAGACGCCGCCCTTCTGCCGTGGCGGTCGGTGTGGTCGAACACCAAGCTGCCGCTCGAGCTCACGTCGGCGGGCGTGCCCGACAGCTCGATCGTCGACCTGATCAAGCTCGTGGGCCTTGAGGGATTCGAGAAGGCGCGCCCGGCTCAGCTCTCAGGTGGGATGCGGCAGCGGGCCGCGATCGCCCGCGCCCTGGTCGTGCAGCCTCAGTTGCTCCTCCTCGACGAGCCGTTCGGTGCTGTGGACGAGATGACCCGCCAGCGGCTCAACCTCGAACTGCTCCGGATATGGGCCGAGCGGGCGACCACCACCCTGTTGGTCACCCACTCCATCAGCGAAGCGGTATTCCTCGCTGACGAGGTGATCGTCATGACGCCGCGCCCGGGCCGGGCGCAGACCGCGGTGAGGATCGACCTGCCCCGGCCCCGCACGCCTGACATGCTGCGCTCGGCTCGCTTCCACGAGCTGTCGGACCAGCTCTGCGACGTGCTCTTCTCCGGTGGGGTGCCAGCGAGCGGAGACGACGTCTAGTGCCCTTGCAGAGCGCCTAGGTGAGCGACCTCGTTGTCGAGGCTGGCCTGCCGGTCGGGCTGGTAGGCGCCTCGGACCAGGATCGCGCAGCGCGGCGAGGGACCCGCACTCCCTGGCTGGGCGGTGTGATCGGGATCACCGCCCTCCTGGTCGTGTGGGACCTACTCGCTCTCTACGTATTCCAAGGCAAGCACATCATGCCGACCCCGACGGGCGTGCTGCGGGGGTTGTGGGACAACCGCACGCTGTTGCAGGAGAACGCCGGCATCACCATCGCCGAGGCGGCCCAAGGGTGGCTGTGGGGCAACGCCTTGGCCATCGCACTCGCCCTCGTGTTCATCATAAGCCCCCCGGTTGAAGCGGCCCTGCTCAGGCTGGCGATAGCCAGCTACTGCATGCCGATCATCGCCGTCGCTCCGATTCTCAACATCGTCTTCAGCGGGGACAAGCCCAAGGTGGTGCTGGCCGCCATGAGCGTCTTCTTCACCACTCTCGTAGGAATGTCAGCCGGCCTGCGTTCAGCCGATCCGGTGAGCTTGGACGTGATTCGGGCCTACGGCGGATCTTCGTGGACGGCTATGGTCAAAGTGCGGATCCGAGCCGCACTTCCCAACCTGTTCGCGGCGTTGCGGATCGCCGCGCCCGCTGCTGTGCTCGGGGCGATCATCGGCGAGTACTTGGGCGGCACACACGGTATCGGCGTGGCGATGATCAACGCCGAGCAGTCCTTGGACGTCACCCGGGTGTGGACCCTGGCTCTGTTCGCCGCGGGCCTGGCGGGGGTCGGTTACGCAGCCACGGGAGTCGTCGCCAGGCTGGCGACGCCCTGGGCCAAGGGGCAGACCGCAAGCGTCGGTGGTACCGCCGGGGGTGGCCGGAGTCGGGGCCGGACCTACCGGGCCGCCCGCTCCGTCACGTTCCTGGCTGGGTCGATCGGGGTGACGCTGTTGTGCTGGGTGGGCTTCGTCAAGCTGTTCCACCTCAACTCGTATTTCGCCAAGACCCCTGCCGACGTGTGGCAGTACCTGACGCAAGGCTCGGCGGCGTCGGGCAACCGGGCCGAGCTGTGGCACGCCATGGCCGCCACGCTGGGCGATGCCTCGCTCGGCTACGTGTTCGGCACGGTCTTGGCGGTAATGGCGGCTATGGCCATGGTCTCGTACCGGACCGTGGAGGCGGCGTTCATGCCGGTCGCCGTGGTCCTTCGCTCCGTCCCCCTGATCGCCATGACCCCGCTGATAGCGCTGGCCCTGGGCCGGGGTCTGGTGAGCGTCACCGTCATCGCAGGAATAGTGACCTTCTTCCCCACGCTCGTCAACGTCGTACACGGCCTTCGGTCCGCCTCCCACGATTCGATCCTGCTCATGCGGGCATTCGACGCCTCCGAGTTGACGACGTTGTTCAAGGTTCGGGTGCCCAGCGCGCTGCCGTCCCTTTTCAGCTCCGCCCGGATTGCCGCGCCGGGTGCACTTCTGGGTGCGGTGCTGGCCGAATGGCTTTCAACCGGCAAAGGCCTCGGTTATCTGATGCTCGAGGCGAGCACAGAGTCGCGCTTCGACACCTTGTGGTCCGGCGTGGTCCTGATAACCGTGGCATCGGTGGTCATCTACGCCATAGTCGGACTCATAGAGATCCCGGTGCTCAAGCGGTTCGGATCTGCTGGCTAGCGACGTGGTGTCCGGACCCGATTCGAGCCCTGACCCTTACCGCAGCGCTGACCTGTTGGTGAGTGGTGCCGACCTCGTCGCCACCGTCGATGACCAACGCAGCGAGCTCGCCGGCGGGTGGGTGGCGGTTACCGACGGGTTGATCAGCGCCGTCGGGGCGGCGACCGATCGACCTCCCCAGGCGACCCAAGTCCTGCGCGCGGACGGCGACCTGGTCACTCCGGGGTTGATCAACACCCACCATCACATCTACCAGAACCTGACCCGCTCCTACGCGCCGGCGGCGAATGGGTCGCTGTTCGAATGGCTGAACGTGCTTTATCCACGCTGGGCTTTGCTCGACGAGGAGGCCGCCTACCTGTCGGCCTGGGTGGGTCTGGCCGAGCTGGCCCTCGGCGGTTGCACGACTTCGACCGACCACCTCTACGTCCACCCCGACGGAGGCGGAGACCTGATCACCGCCGAGATCCAAGCGGCGAAGGAGTTGGGTTTCAGGTTCCATCCGACCCGGGGCTCGATGAGCCTCTCGGAGAAGGACGGCGGCCTGCCACCCGACACGGTGGTGCAGGACGACGACGAAATCCTGGCCGACAGCGCGCGCTTGGTCGCCCGTCATCACGACCGGGCGTGGGGCGCAATGGTGCAGATAGCGTTGGCTCCCTGCTCACCGTTCTCGGTCACGCCCCAGCTCATGCGGCGCACGGCGGAGCTGGCCGAGACGCTCGATGTCCGCTTGCACACGCACCTGGCGGAGGACCCTGATGAGGACCGCTACGCGACCGAACGGTTCGGCAAGCGGACGGTGGAACACTTCGAAGACGTCGGATGGATGACCGCCAGGACGTGGGTGGCCCACTGCATCTACCCCGAGCCGGTGGAGGTGGCGCGCCTCGGAGCGGCGCGGGTGGGGGTGGCCCATTGTCCGTCGTCGAACATGATGATCGGCGGGGGCGGCTTGGCGCCGATCTCCGAGCTGCGGGCGGCGGGGGCTGTCGTCGGCATCGGCTGCGACGGGTCGGCATCCACCGACCACGCCTCGCTGTGGCTCGAAGCCCGCAGCGCCCTGTTGCTAGGAAGGCTCCGTGGCGGCCCGACGGCGATGGGGGCCCGAGACGCCCTAGAGATGGCGACTCGTGGTTCAGCCGGTTGCCTCGGACGCAACGGCGAACTCGGGCAGTTGGCTGTGGGCTCGGTTGGTGACCTGGTCTGCTGGCCGATGCAGGGGGTGGCCTTCGCCGGTGCACTCACCGATCCGATCGAAGCGTGGCTGCGGTGTGGCCCGGTCTCCGCCCGCCACACGGTCATAGCCGGTCGCCCGGTGGTGCGCGACGGAATCCTGGTGGCCGGCGGCGTCGAGGATGTCCTGGCCCGGCATCGAAAGGTCTCGGCCCGCATGCAGGGACTCCTGTGACCTACAGCCGCCGGTCGCCGGGTAGGCCGTGAAACTCCCCCCGTTCGAGTACCTCCGAGCGTCGAGCGCTGCGGAAGCCGTCAGCGTCCTCTCCGCCGACGAGGACTCCAAGGTGCTCGCCGGCGGGCAGAGCCTTCTGCCCCTGATGGCGCTGCGACTCGCTCATCCGACGGTGCTGGTCGACATCGCCGCCCTCGACCTGGCCGGGGTGGAGGTCGTCGACGGGCCGTCCCACATCGACGCTTCGTCGTGTGGTGGCCCGGTCCCCAAGGGCGGCAAGTCGATTCGTCTCGGAGCCATGGTCCGCCAGAGCGTCCTCGAGAGCGAACCTGTTGTGGCGGAGACGGTTCCTTTGCTGGCCGCCGCCGCCCGTTACGTCGGTCACCCAGCCACGCGCAACCTGGGGACTCTCGGGGGATCGTTGGCCCACGCAGATCCGGCGGCCGAACTGCCTGCCGTCGCCGTGGCCCTGGGCGCCGTGGCGGTGGTGGTCGGCCCCGCGGGCCCTCGTCACCTGGCCTGCTCTCTCCTGGCCGAGGGTTACTTCACGACCTCCCTCGCTCCAGACGAGATCCTCACCGAGATTTGCTTCCCCGCGGCCGGACCCCGCCACGGGGCGGCGTGGTGCGAGTGGTCCCCCAGGGTGGGCGACTTCGCGGAGGCGGGGGTGGGGGTCGCCGTGGACCTCGACGGCGACGGTGCGATCACCGCGATCGTCGCCGCCGCGTGCAGTGTGGCGCCCGTACCGCTCGACCTGGGGACAGCCCTGGCAGACGCTGGGGTGGTCGGAGCGACATCGCTTCCCGACCCGCTGCTCCGGGCGGCGGCGCGGGCGGCGGAGTCGGCGGCATCGGGAAGCCCTGGGGACAAGGCCGAGCTGACCGGTCTCCTGGCTGCTCGGGCCGTGGCGAGGGCGTTCCAAGGCGCCCGCAAGCCGATTGCGGAGGTCCAGACATGAACGCCCCTGTGGAGCTGGTGGTCAACGCCAGACCCGTCCGGGTCGAGGTCGAGCCGCGTACCACCCTGCTCGATTTCCTGAGAGACGAGCTCGGCCTGACAGGGGCCCACGCCGGGTGCGAGCAGGGTGCCTGCGGGGCGTGCAACGTCTTGCTCGACGGCCGGGTGGTGAGGTCGTGCCTGGTGCTGGCGGCTGGGGCATCGGGCTCCGATGTCACAACCGTGGAGCACCTGGGGACACCGGACCTGCTGCATCCCGTGCAGGAGGCCCTGTGGCGCCATCACGGCCTCCAGTGCGGCTACTGCACCCCCGGGATCGTCATCGCCGCTGTCGACCTGCTGTCGAGGATCCCGAGTCCGACTGACGCACAGGTGCGCGAGGCGCTGAATGGGAACCTGTGCCGATGCACCGGCTATGCCGGGATGGTGGCCGCGATCGTCGAAGCGGGTGGCAGCCACGACGACGAGCCGGTGATCGGATGACCGCTGTCGACGAGGCGCAGCAAGCACACGACGTCGGACCCGGAATCGAAACCAGGTCCGGCCCCCGCTACCTGACCGGCGCGGGCCGCTACCTTGCCGACCACGCGGTACCGGGCCTGTGCCATGTGGCGATCGCCCGTTCCAACACGGCCCACGCCCGTATCGTGAGGATCAACACCGACGGGGCCGCCGCGCTGCCGGGTGTGGTGGCGGTGGTGACCGGCTCGGACCTCGAGGCCATGGGAGCGCGCCGGTTCGACCACCTCCTCGGCCGTGCGGCTCGACCGCTCACGTGGCCGGTCCTCGCCATCGACCGAGTCAGGTTCGTCGGCGAGCCGTACGCAGCTGTGGTCGCCTCATCGAGGGCGTTGGCTGAGGACGCACTGGAGGCCATTACCGCGGAGTTTGAAGAGCTCCCGCCCGTTGTCGGCGGCGAGGCGGCCCTCGCTCCGGGCGCACCTCTGTTGTACCCGGAGTGGGGGACGAACGTCTTCCTATCCGCAGAGGAGTTGGCTCCTGGTCTCGATGAAGCAATAGCCCGAGCACCCCGGCGGCTGACTGAACGGTTCGAGTCGCACCGAGTCTGCGGCCTGCCGATCGAGGGGCACGGCGCCCAGGCGACGTGGGACCCCGGTACGGCGCGCCTGACGGTAGTCGCTTCCAGTCAGCAGCCCCACCAGTTGCGCAGCGTCATAGCCGAGATATGCGGACTCGACGAGACCCACGTCCGGGTCATCAGCCCCGACATTGGGGGCGGGTTCGGCAACAAGCAGCATTTCACCAGGGAGGAGTGCCTGGTAGGGCTTCTGGCCCGGCTGACGGGCCGGCCCGTGAGATGGTCACAGGACCGTACCGAGGCGCTCATCGCATCCGTCCATGCGCGCGCCCAGGTACACGAAGTCGAGGTCGGCTACGACACGTCCGGCCGCGTCCTGGCCCTGAAGGTCAAGGTCATTTCGGATCTCGGCAACCCTGTCCTGTATTTCTCCGGGACGGGTCCGGCCATCGTGACCGTCGCCAACCTCTCGGGGGGCTACGCCATAGATCGCGTCGGATGGAGCCTGGCGTGCGTAGCCACCACCACCTGCCCGACCGGCGCGTACCGAGGGTTCGGGCAGCCCGAAGCTCACCTCACGACCGAAAGGATCATGGATCTCGTCGCTTCGGACCTGGGGATGGACCCGGGCGACGTCCGCCGGGTGAACCTGTTGCCGGACTCTCCCCGCCCGTGGCGCGGCAACGGTGGCCAGCGGATCGACGTGGGGTCCCTCGACTCCCAGCTCGACCTCCTGCTCGAACGCTTCGAGTACGAAACCTGGCGGCGCCGGCAAGCCGGCGCCCGGGCCGAGGGACGGTATGTCGGGGTCGGGATCTCGACGCTCGTCCAGGGGACCACGCCTACCCAAAACGACACGGCCGGGCGATTCGGGTCCTTGGAGATGGCGTCGCTGACGATCCTGCCCGACGGTCACGTCAACGTGAAGGTCGGCACCAAGTCGCAGGGCCAGAGCCACGACACGACCTTCGCCCAGGTCGCGGCGGACGCTCTCGGCATCCCGGCGGGACTGATCGAGGTGCGCGACGGCGACACCGACGCCCTGTCGTATGGCCAGGGGACTTGGGGCAGCCGCAGCGCGGTGATGGGCGGTGGAGCCATCATCAAGGCAGCGGGTGAAGTCCGGGCCAAGCTCGCCCTGGTCGCGGCCGCGCTCGGCCACCATTTGCCAACCGAAGGGGCCATCGATCTGGACGTCTACGCCCGGGTGGCCGCCGCGGCCTGGTGGCACACCCATCTGCTACCCGCCGGAGTCGAACCGGGCCTGACCGCCACGACCGTTTACACCCCTGGCTTCACCGGTCCGTCGTCGGGGCGCGGAGCCAACCACGACGAGACCTACGCTTCGCACGCCACCGCTGCCGCCGTCGAAGTCGACCCCGCGACGGGCACGGTCAGGGTGCTGTCTGCGGTCATGGTCTCCGACTGCGGGGTCGTCATCAACCGGGCGATCGTGGAGGGCCAGCATCAAGGAGGCTTCACCCAGGGACTCGGCACCGCCTTCCTCGAGGAGAGCAGGTACAACGACGACGGGCAGCCGCTGTGCGCCACCCTTGTCGACTACACCATCCCCACCGCTCTCGACGTCCCAACCGTCCAGGTCGTTCACCGGCCAACTCGGGCGGAAACGACGGGCGGTTTCAGGGGGGCCGGCGAAGCGTCGATCGTCGTCGCCCCCGCTGTCCTGGTGAGCGCGGTCGAGGACGCCCTGCGGCCCCTCGGCGTGAAGCTGAACTCGACCCGGCTGCACCCGTCGGTGATCCGCGCCGCCGTCCGGGCGACAGGGTGGAGGCCCGACGCCGCCGGGTGGGCGCTGCGGGCACGAGTGCCGGGCGAGCTTTGAGCTAGTGCCCTTGCCGGGAGGGGGCAGTACGTGCACGGCTTGAGGGTCGCCGTCGTCGGCGGAGGCTTGGGGGGCCTCGCCGCGGCCCTGGCCCTGCGCCAGGCCGGCCACCACCCGGTCGTGTACGAGCAGACCGAGTTGTTCCGGCCCGTCGGGGCAGGCATATCCCTGTGGCCGAACGGGGTCAAGGTCCTCAACTTGCTCGGTCTGGGCAAGGAGGTGGCGGCGCTGGGGGGTCGCATGGATCGCATGGGCTACGCGAGCCGGGAGGGGACCACGCTCACCGAGTTCAGCCTCGATCCCCTCTACGAGGCTGTCGGCCAGCGGGCCTGGCCCCTGGCCCGATCCGACCTGCACGAACTGCTGCTCCGAGCGGTCGGTCCGGAGCGAATCTGGTTGGGTCGGCGATGCGTGGCGGTGACGAGCAGCGCCGACGCGGGCACCGTGCATCTCGACACCGGCGAGCGGGTCGATGCCGATTTGGTGATAGGGGCGGACGGAACCCACTCGATCGTAAGGTCATGGGTC
This sequence comes from Acidimicrobiales bacterium, assembly GCA_035552775.1. Lineage (GTDB taxonomy): Bacteria > Actinomycetota > Acidimicrobiia > Acidimicrobiales > Palsa-688 > DASZKW01. The sequence continues at coordinate 58,441 of DASZKW010000061.1, forward strand.
CTCGACGAGCCCCTCGACCACGAGTACGTGGGTTACGTCAACTTCAACACGATCACCAACGCCGACGCCGAGATCGTACGGCCAGGGGGTTGGCTCACCTGGGTTGGTGACGGCAAGCGGGCCTCGGTCATGCCGATCGGGGAGGACCGGCTGTACGCCTTCTTCGATGTCCCTCAGCCGCCTCCCGCGGCGGGCGCAGCGGAGCCGGACCCGAGGAAGGCACTGCTTTCCAGCTTCGACGGTTGGGCCAGGCCCGTCGAGCGTCTCATCCAGGGCCTCGACCCGGCACGGATAAACCGGGTGGCGATCCGCGACCTGCCGGCGGCGCCGCGGTGGCACCGCGGTCGGGCGGTGCTGCTCGGTGACGCCGTCCACGCCATGGCGCCCGACCTGGGACAGGGCGGCTGCCAGGCTCTCGAAGATGGCCTGGTGCTGGCTCACTACCTCACCACCACCGACCGCTCGGTATCTGATGCGGCGGACCGCTACCAGGCCGAGCGGCTCCCCCGCACGGCTGACATAAGCCGCCGAGCCCGCAACCGGGCGCTGATGACACACGGCCAGGACCCGCTGGCGTTGCAGTCCTGGTACGAGTCACTGGCCCGCGAGACCGGTGAAGGCATCGTCGCCGGCTTGGTGCAATCTGTCGCCGAGGGCCCGTGCCGTTAGGCCGGGTTACCCTCCGGCGGGTACGGGTGAGTCGCGATCCAATGCCTCGCTATGTCGACTCTCCGGGCGAGCCACACCCGGTCGTGACCGGAGACGTACTCCAAGAACCGCTCGAGGCCGGCGCTGCGCCCCGGCCGGCCCGCCAGCCGGGTGTGCAAGCCGACCGACATCATCTTCGGCTGGCTGTTTCCCTCGTCGTAGAGCACGTCGAAGCTGTCCCGCAGGTAGGAATAGAACTCCGCGCCCGAGGCGAAACCGGCCGGGCTCACGAAGCGCATGTCGTTGGCGTCGAGGGTGTAGGGGACGACGAGGTGGGGGCGGCCCTCCACGACCGTCCAATAGGGGAGGTCGTCCGCATAGGAGTCCGAGTCGTACAGGAAACCCCCTTCCTCGACGACGAGGCGTCGCGTGTCAGGGCTCGACCTTCCCGTATACCAACCGAGCGGCCTGCACCCCACGGCTTGCTCGATAGCGCGGATCGCGAGTTGAACGTGGGCCCGCTCGGTGTCGATGTCGACGTGCTGGTAGTCGACCCATCGGTACCCGTGCGAGCAGATCTCGTGGCCTAGCTCGGCCATCCTTCGGACCACGCCCGGCGAGCGTTGGACGGCCATACCGACGGCGAAGACGGTGAGGGGGACCTGGTGGCGGTCGAACACTCGTAGCAACCGCCACACGCCTGCCCTGCTGCCGTACTCGAACATCGACTCGACACTCGGGTGGCGTCGCCCGACCCACGGCTTTGCGCCTATCACGTCCTGGATCGCCGACTCCGATTCGGAGTCACCGTGGAGGACGTTCGTCTCGCCTCCCTCCTCCCAGTTGAGGACGAAACTGACGGCGAGCCGGGCCCCACCCGGCCATTTGGGATCCGGCGGGGTCTCACCGTATCCCCGCAGATCGCGAGGGTACGGGTCGGGCGCGGTCATCTACGCCTCCCCCCACGACAGCGACGGCGCCGACATCGGTTCGCCGACAGTCTTGTCGGCCCCGACGATGACATCCAAGAGGACCTGGGCTCCGTCGATCAGGGCCTGCGGAGCCGTGGCCTCGGCCGGGTTGTGACTCACCCCATCGATGCTCGGAACGAAGATCATGGCCATCGGACCGAGTCGGGCCAGGTGGGCGGCGTCGTGGCCGGCGCCACTCGCAATCTCGATGCAGCCCAAGCCGCGCCTGTAGGCGGATCCGACGACAAGCGATCGCAGCTGGGGGTCCGTGAGCACCGCCCGGGTGGGTGGCGAGATGTCAAGATCGATCGTCGTCCCGGTGGCTTCGGCGATCTCTACCAGGTGCTTTTGGAGCATTTCGGTGGCGGAGTCCCCTGACGTCTCGTCGATGGATCTGATGTCGAAGCTCAGCACGACCTCGCCGGGGACGACGTTGGCTACCCCAGGTTGGACGGCCAGCCGGCCCACGGTGGCGACGTCGGCGGGTCCCTCGGTGGCGAGGGCCTGGATCGAGATCACGGTTCGGGCCGCCGCCGCCAGCGCGTCGCGCCTGGCGGCCATGGGGGTGGTCCCCGCGTGATTGGCCTGACCGGTCACCCGGACGCCGCCGCGACGCTGCCCGGTGATTCCCGTGACCGCGCCGATGCCGACCCCGGCCCGGTCGAGAACCGGGCCCTGTTCTATGTGCAACTCCACCGTCGCCGCCACCGGGCCCGCCCACCTGGCCAGCAACACTGCGTCGGGGTCCAGGCCGGCGTCCAGGAGGCGACCGGCCAGCGTTTGGCCGTCGGGCCCCCGAATGGAAAGCTCTGAGTCCGCGAAACCCCCCGAGATTGCTCGGCTCCCGGTGAACGGTGGTGCTACGACTCCTTCCTCGTTGCTGAATGCCACCACCCGCAGGGGGTGCTCCAGCACCAGGCCCTGCTCCTCGAGGCATGCCAGGACCTCGATCCCTGCCACCACGCCGTAGGCCCCGTCGAGGTGGCCCGCGCCGATCACGGTGTCGAGATGGCTGCCGGCGACGACCGGCGCGGCGCCGGCCACGGCGCCGGCGCGCTCGGCAATGAGGTTGCCGGCGGGGTCGATATGGGTGACGGCTCGAGCGTCGGTCGCCCAGCGTTCGACCAGGGACCGGGCCCTGCGATCGTCTGCTGACCAGGCCAGGCGGGTGATGCCGGCTCCGATCGCGCCCCCGATCGACGCCAACTTTTCGATGCGATCGAGAAGGCGCCGCCCATCGACCAGCGGCGCTACCACTGGGCCCGGCCGAGCAGCTCGCCGATGTGGGCGTTGGCGGCGAGGAACCGCTGATAGGCACGGAAACCCCCGAGCTCGGATATGTCGACGACCTTGTCCCCCACCCCCAGGCGCCGCGGCTGGAGGAGCATGGCGTTGACCGTCTCGCCGTCCCGCAACTCGACCGTGCCGAGCTCGAGTTCCTGGGGCTCGGCCGGAAGCAGCCGGTTGATCAGAACGTCGTGGGGCATGTCGTACAGCTCACCCTCGATGAAACGCCCTGCCGTGGTCACTTCCAGCAGACCGGGGAACTCATCGCGGACGGCCACGAACCGGTAGCGACAGGCCGTCTGCGCCGGCCCCAGGAAGGCGGAGCCGGCGTGGCAGCCGTGGTCCTTCTGGCCGGCCATGGCCGTGCCGTTCAAGAACATATGGGTCACGTCCGCATGAGGCTAGGACCCCTTGCCGGGCTGGTCAGGATCACGGTCGCGTCTTCACGCGGATTTTACGCGTCCTCGAGACGGCGCAGGCGGTCCCTTGCGATGGCGACCAAAGCGTCACACCCGGCCCGTAGCTCGACGGCTCGATCGCGACGGATCCGGTCTTCGATGACGACGGCGATGGCGGCGGGAGGCCGCCCGGCGATCCATTCGACGAACGGAAACCCGAAGCGCTCGGTGTAGAGGCGGTTGAGGTCGGCCAGGCGCTCCGCCAAGGCTTCGTCGAGACCTTGCCCACGCCCTTGCTCCTGCCAGGAGGTCAGGCTGGTGGCCCGCAACCTTTCCGGGGGTTTGCCGATGGGCGGATGGGACTCGAGCAGTCGGGCCTTCTGAACGTCGCTCATGTCGTCTATCTCTGCCGCAGCCGCGTCGATCACCTCGGCCCACGACGCGAATCGGCGGCCCAGCAGGCACCCGCTCAGCATGGCGGCGTCCTCCCACAACGGGCGCAAGGCCGCGGCCAGGTGCTCTTGGTCGAGGCTCGCGAGGGCCGGCGCGGGGATCAGTGCGGTTCCGCCGGCACGACCGGTGTCAGGCACCGAGGTAGACGACTGCGGCGGACCCTGAAGACAAGAGAGGCACGTGGTAACGGCGATCATCGTCGAGGGTGACGGTGGCCGTCACTTCAGCGAGGAACGGTCCACCAACTGTCCACCTGATCCGGTAGCTCCCAGGGGCGAGCACGGCCAAGTGCTCCACGCGGCCGTGTTCGTCGGTAGTCGCGGTGGCGACGACGGCGCCCGACTCGTCGAAGACGGCCACGGCGATCCCGGGCCTGGGGCCGCCCGCGGCGGCGTCGAGGACGTGGGTCGAGAGGCTAGGCACCTGGTCCGCCACGGTCGACGCGAAACCTAACCCGCCACAGTCGATGCGACTTTCTGCCAGCGGTCGCCACCGCGCCATTGTCGCCCCCGCCTCGCCGCGCCACAAGGTCACTTCACGGTCAGTTAACCCGTTGGAAATACCGGCGCGCGTACTGTCCACGGTGTGGGAGCGTCGGGAACTGGCATCAGCCTCCGACGGGTGAATGTTGGCGGCGTGTCAACTTCGTATGCTGTGGGCGGCCGGGGCCAGCCCGTGCTGTTCCTGCACGGGTGGGGATTGGGTCACCGAACGTACGCTCGACCTCTGGCGATGCTCGTCAGCCGGGGATGCCGCGTCTACGCCCCATCATTGCCAGGATTTGGTGGCAACCCACCGCTGCCCGCCGACCAGCGGACGGTGGCCGGCTACGGAGAGTGGGCGGCGCAGTTCCTCGACGCCGTGGATGTCGGCGAAGCCGTCCTCGTCGTGGGCCACTCGTTCGGCGGTGGGGTCGCCGTCACCTTGGCGCACGGGCACCCCGAGCTGGTGCGAAGCCTCGTCCTGCTCAACTCGGTGGGAGGGGGACGTTGGCAACGGGCAGCAGGGCGCCCCGGTTACCTCGGCGGCCGTCCGGTGTGGAGTTGGACGTTGCAGCTGGCACGCGAGCTCCTGCCCCCCCAGCGGGGCGTGGGTCTGATCGTCGACATGTGGTACGACGTCGCCAGCAACCTGGTTCGCAACCCGTGCGGACTGTGGGAGATCGGGCGGATGGCCGCCGGGGTAGACCTGCTTGCCGAACTGGCCGATCTGGCATCGTGGGAGATACCGATCCTTGCTCTGCGCGGTCACGCCGACGGGGTGGTACCCCGCAAGGCCTTCGAGGCGGTGTGCGCAGCCCTTGGCCGCGAGGGCAGCGTCATCCGCGGCAACCACTGCTTCTTGTTGGCCGATCCCGCATCCTTCGACGAGGTCATGGCCAACGTCCTCGCCGTCGGGTCGGGGTCGGCCACCCACCCTCTCCTCGAGGCGGTCCCATGATGGCCAGCTCTCACGAAGTGGGCGAGGCGCTGGCCCTGACTTCGATGCCCGCGAAGACAGCCGGCCGCCTGCTGGCGGAGGCTCCAGACCTTTGGCTGATGAGTGCGCCGTCGGCGGCGCTGCTGGCGTCGGACCTCGCCCTGTGCCACCCCGTCCTCGCCCGCCGGGAGGTAAGGGCGCGGGCGGTGCCGGTTGACTACTTGGGCTCGTGGCGCATAACCGTCGCCGCTGCTGACCGTCCCGGCCTGTTGGCCGACACCGCTGCGGTGATGGCCGCCGAGCGCCTGGGTGTACGGGCTGCCTCGGCGGTCACGTTCAGCCGCGGCCTCGCCCTTCACTCACTCACCGTGGAGGCGCCGCCCCTGGACGAGCGGGCCTGGGAGCAGCTCGCCGACCGGATCCGGGCTGCTGCGCTCGCCGGGGCACCCCGGCCGCCGTTTGCGCCGTCCGGAGCGGCGGAGGTCATGGCCAACGGGACGGTGGACGGAAGGACACTCCTCACCGTCGAGGCCGTCGACCAGATCGGCCTGCTGACAGAGATCTGCCGTGCCATGGCGGACCAGGGTGTGAGCATCGAGGTTGCTCACGTCGTCAGCGAAGGAACGCGGGCGCTGGACTCGTTCGTAGTCCGGGGCCCGGTCGACGTCGACGACCTGGCGGACCGCCTGAGCCAGACAGGACGCTCGCGGTTGGCGTCAACCGCCTCCGGTCTGGCCGGCGCCATCCCCGTGGTAGGGGGTCTGGTCCGCCGCGGCCTGGAAGCTGTGATCTGACGATTGCGCGCTTGTGGTGGTGAATCACCAATGTCCCATCTGACCGGGGCTCACCGACCACTACTCCGGTAAAGGTTGCCGCCACCCGCACCGATGTCCGGGGCATGGGCGCCCGTTCTCATCACCAGGCGTGGGCCGGCGCGGCCCTATCAGATCGCGATCGGCGCGGACGGCCCCGGCGACATCTCATGGCCGCAGGCGCCGTCACCGCACTGATCGCCACTGCGCTCGTTGCGGCCGCCGCGTTCGGCGGAGCGGGGACAGGCAGGACCCTGGTGAAGACCTCGGTGGCGGGCGCCACGAAACTCTCGGCCGTGAACCGGTCGACCCCGAGCACCCTCGAACCGACCCCGGTGGCCTCCGCCCCGGCGGTCCCGTCGACGACCTTGCCGCCCGCCAAGATCATCCTTCCCCGACCCATCGTCGCCGCCAGGGTCCCGTCGTCACCCGCCAAAGCGGCGGTCCCGACTCCACGCCGGCCAGCCGTGTTCACATCAACCAAGAGCGCACCCCGGCTGCCTTTGACCGCACCACCTCCGACCAGTCGCCCACCTGTTCAGACCCCGGCCGCGACGCCGGCGCCGGCGCCGGCGTCGCCTGCGAACCCGGCCGGTTCGCTGGCCCCGTCCCAATCCCTCGACCTGGCCTGCTACACCGACTCCGTCGACGTCTCGTCGTGCGACAGCGCTGCCCTGGGCGCAATCAACCAGGCCCGGGCCGGCGAGGGACTAGGGCCCATGCAGCTACCGGGAGATTTCTACAGCCTCGACCCCCAGGCCCAGGTGATCGCGGTGTCGAACGCGGAGCGCGCCAGCCGGGGGTTGTCCGCGATGGCGGAGAACCCGGTCCTCGACGCCCTGGCCCAGGTCGGGGCGGTGGTCGGCGGCGACCCGACCGGCCCCTTGGGCTTTGCCTGGGCCTCCATCTACTCGATCGGCGAACCGACCGCTCTGGCCGCTGACTACACCTGGATGTACGACGACGGCCCGGCAAGTCCCAACCTTGACTGCCCGGCGGTCGGTAGTGCCGGGTGCTGGGGACACCGGGACAACATCCTGTCTCCCTGGCCAGGTCAGGCTGGCGCAGGCGTGTCCTACCTGGGGGGACGGGAGACGTTGGCCGCCGTGTTCGTCGAGAACTTCTGACGACAGGTGTCAGCGTCAAGAAAGTAATGACAACACCGCGACACTCAGCCCGTAGCCGGACTTGCACTCGACCGTCGTGGTACCCGAGCGGAGCGCCTCGGCGACCAGCCGGCCGACGGTGGCGTGACTGAAACAACGTGGACAGTCGACTTCGGACTTCCGAGACTCTCGTTGCGTCTCTGTCTCTCGACTGGCCACGTAGTTTCTTTCCGGTCGCTAACGCAGCCCCCCGGGGACGGCGCCGGCCGCGGCGGCGACGACGCTCCCCGAGCGGATCAGCTCCTCGGCCGCCGCCAGGTCGGGTGACAGCCACCGGTCCGGTCCCGGGCCTTCCACCACGGCGCGCAGCACCGCGAGCACGGCGGCGGTCGCCGGCGCCGGCGCCCAGGAACGGCGGCAGCCCGTGGGAACGCGCCGCGTCGAGCAACCAGTCGGTGCGGCGCTCGGCGATGGAGCCCAGGTCGGCGACCGAGATGGCCAAGAAGTCGAGCGCCTGGGACAGCGGGGCGCCGTGAAAGTTGCCGTTGGAGGTGACCGAACCGTCAGGCATGAGCACGGGATTGTCGATCACGGCGGCCAGCTCCCGCTCGGCCACCATGCGGGCGAAGCTCACTGCGTCGCGCGCCGCCCCCGGCACCTGGGGCGAGCAGCGAAGCGAGTACGCGTCTTGGACCCGCGTGTCACCCATGCGATCGGACGCCACGATCTGCGAACCGGCGAGGAGGGCGAAGAGGTTGGCCGCACTGTCCACCTGCCCGGGATGGGGCCAGCGCCCCGAAGCCGGTGGAGATGCCGTAGACCGGCGCGGCCGACGAGGCCAGCTCCTCGATCCTGCGCCGGGAGTCGACCAGACCCTGCCGGGTGGTGGCCGACAGCTCCACCATGGCTTCCTGGCGGGCGACGGCCAACACGTCCTCAGGGGTGACACCGCCCGGTTGCAAGACGACGGTGGGGAAAGAAGAACCCGCCATCAAGCCTCTCGCCTGGGGATGTGCACGCCCCGGCGGCGAGCGACGTCTTCGGCGATCTCGTAGCCGGCGTCGGCATGCCGGATGATCCCCGTACCCGGGCCGTTGGTCAGCACCCGGGCGAGCTCGTCCGCGCCCGGCGCGGCCTCGATGGCGGCAAACGACTTCCAGTCCCGTGCGGCCCGTCCCGTCCCTCCGTACACGACCAGCGACTCTGGGTGTTCGGCCACGTCCCGGTCGAGGTTGTTGTGGAGCATCCGCCGGGCCGCCTCTTGGGGCCAGGCCCGACAGGACAGGGCCGTCCCCCGCTCCACTCGAACCGGGGTGCAGGAGGGGCCGGACATGATCACGCTCCTGTCGGGCGGCGCCCGGTGCCGCGGCGGCGCTGCCTAGGCTATCTACAGGGTCCGTCAGCGGCTCCCGTTGTCGACGCGGGACTGCTGTCTTGCATTACCGCAGAGGCATGTGGAACACTGACGTCGAACCTAGGTCCAGCACCAAGGTTGCGACTAGAGCGGGAACGGGGGAGTTGGTGACATGTCAAATCGTGAGTGGTTCAAGGCGCGCAGGCTGCGAGCGTGGCTATCGGTGGCGCTTGCTGCACTGGTGACGTTCGGGGTAGGGGTGACGGTGTTCACCGGCACGTCGAGCGCCGCCATCACGGGGGTGATCGGCAGCGCCTACGGCTACTACAGCAACATCGGCCTCTTCGGCGGCGCCCCAACAACGTGCGGGTCACCGTCGGTTACCCCGTGCCCTAATCCCGACGTGACGTTACCCTCGACTGGCTCGGCCACTCCGCTGACGGCGAGTATCCCGTCGGCGACGGTCGTGTACGGCCCCGCCGAGATCTTCAACTCGGGACCGATAACCGTCTCCACCCAGGGGACCCCGGCGAGTGGGACGGTGACGTCGTCGTCGTCCATCGGCGCCTGCACCACGGCTGTCAGCAACGGCTGCACCGTGGGCCAGATCTATGCCGGACCGTTCACCGCCACCAGCCTGTCGAGCACCTGCACGGCCAGCGCGTCGGGCAATACCGGCTCCGTGACGGTGGTCGGCGGCGCGCTGCTCAACGGCACGAGCCCGGCCTACGTGATTCCCACCAACCCGGCGCCCAACACCACCTATACGGGGATCAACCCCGACACCGGCGCCACCTACACGTGGATCTTCAACCAGCAGACCGTCAACTCGGACGGCTCGCTAACCATCACCGCCGCCCACGAGGTCCTCAACTCTAATGCCAAGGGTGACCTGCTCCTCGGCCAGGTGACCTGCGGCCTGATCGGTACTCCCACCACCACCACGGTGGCACCCACCACCACCACGCTGCCGGCGACCACCACCACGCTGCCGGCGACCACCACCACGCTGCCGGCGACCACCACCACGCTGCCGGCGACCACCACCACGCTGCCGGCGACCACCACCCCGCTGCCGGCGACCACCACCACGCTG
>DASZKW010000062.1:0-18729 GCA_035552775.1 Acidimicrobiales bacterium
GCCGGGCTCGAGGGGGCCGACGGCGAAACGCTGCCGGTTGGCCACCTCCTCGCCCAAAGGCTCGACATTTGGTCGTTGAATGATCAGCATGTTGTTTTAAACCGTTTCTTACTTCGAGTAGAGCTCGACGATGAGCGATTCGCGGACGGGCACGTCGATGTGCTCACGCATTGGCACGTCACGCACCGTGACCTGGAAGCCCTCGGCCCCCTTTTCCAGCCACGGGGGGATCTGGCGGTCAAGGGTATCCATGTTGTGACGGATAACAATCATGTCGCGCGACTTACCCTTCAAGGTTACGACGTCGCCTTTGCGGTGGCGGTAGCTGGGGATGGTCACGCGCTTGTCGTTCACCAGCACGTGGCCGTGGCGGACGAGCTGGCGGGCCTGGGCGCGCGAGGACGCCCACCCGGCCCGGAACACCACGTTGTCGGCGCGCAACTCCAGCATGCGCAGGAGGTTCTCGCCAGTGATGCCCGCCTGGCGGTTGGCCTCCTCGTACATGTTGTGGAATTGCTTTTCGAGCACCCCGTAGATGCGGCGTGCCTTTTGCTTTTCCCGCAGCTGGGTCAGGTATTCCGACCCCTGGCGCATACGGTCACGGCCGTGCTCGCCGGGGGGGTAGGGCCGGCGCTCGATCGGGCACTTCATCGAGTCGCACTTGGGACCCTTCAGGAACAACTTCATCTTCTCCCGCCGGCAGAGCCTGCACACGGGACCTGTGTAACGAGCCATTTCCTCAGACCCTCTGTTTCCTAGACACGGCGGCGCTTCTTCGGGCGGCAGCCGTTGTGGGGGATCGGCGTGACGTCTTTGATGCCCGCCACCTCGATCCCCGCGTTCATGAGCGAGCGGATCGCCGTCTCGCGCCCCGACCCAGGGCCCTTCACGAGGACGTCCACCTTGCGCACGCCGTGCTCCATCGCCCGCCGGGCGCACTGCTCGGCGGCCAGCTGGGCGGCGAAGGGAGTCGACTTGCGGCTGCCCTTGAAACCGACATTGCCGGCGGACGCCCAAGCCAACACGTTGCCGTCGGGATCGCTGATCGACACGATGGTGTTGTTGAACGAGCTTTTGATGTGCGCCACCCCGAAGGCGACGTTCTTGCGCTCACGGCGGCGGGGGCGCCGGCCGCCGGGCTTGGGCTTGGCCATTCAGGGCCGCTCCGGGGAGGTGATCATCTGTGCTCTTTCTTGTTGCGTTCTCGGTCTGCTGCTGGATGAGGATGGGAAAAGGGGGGGCGAGTGGGCTGCCGGCGCTGGTGCGCCCGGCGGGCCGGCACAGCTGCTAGTGCTTGCGCACCTTCTTCTTGCCCGCCACAGTCTTCTTCGGGCCCTTGCGGGTCCGGGCGTTGGTGTGGGTGCGCTGGCCCCGCACCGGGAGGCCCCGGCGGTGGCGGACCCCCTGGTAGGAACCGATCTCCATCTTGCGCTTGATGTCCTGGGAGACGTCGCGGCGCAGGTCGCCCTCCACCTTGAGGTTGGCGTCGATCCAGGTGCGCAGGCGGGTGACCTCCTCGTCGGTCAGGTCCCGCACGCGCGTGCCGCGGCCAATGCCGGTGCCTTGGCACACCTCGGCCGCAGCGGTGCGGCCTATACCGAAGATGTAGGTGAGGGAGATCTCGAGGCGCTTCTCACGAGGGATGTCGACGCCGGCGATGCGTGCCATTGGGTTGGTGTGCCTCTCTCAGCCTTGGCGCTGCTTGTGGCGCACGGTTGATGTAACAGCGGTACAGATCAATGTTGGTCCTCAGCCTTGGCGCTGCTTGTGGCGCGGGTTAGTACAGATGACCTGCACGCGGCCGTGGCGGCGGATCACCTTGCAGTGCTCGCAGATCGGTTTTACGGACGGTCGGACTTTCACTGTGACTCCTGGTGCTACTTGTAGCGGTAGGTGATGCGACCCCGCTTCAGGTCGTATGGCGTGATCTCCACCTGTACCTTGTCGCCGGGGAGTATGCGGATGCGGTGCATGCGCATCTTGCCCGAGCTGTGGGCGAGCACTTTGTGCCCGTTTTCCAACTCGACCCTGAACATGGCGTTGGGCAACGGCTCCACGACCGTGCCTTCGAGGACAATGGCGTCCTCCTTGACAGCTTTGGGCAGGTGTCCTCCCGGGGCAATACAGCGTCTCGACTAGGGGATTGTGGCTCGCCGGGTCCTCGGCAACGGCGCCGGGCCCGGCGCGCTCGCCCGCTCGCGCGGGACAGCCGACACCAGGCCCACAAGGGACCAGCGAGCCATGTTAGCCTCCGTGCGCCGGTCGCGTCCAGAGCGGTCCGCGGCAGCGGGCTCAGGGGATGGTGAGCACCTCGGGGCCGTCGTCGGTGACGGCGATGGTGTGCTCGAAGTGGGCGGACAGGCTCCCGTCCGCGGTCACCACCGACCAGCCGTCTCCCAGCAGCACCGTGCCCGGGTCGCCGGCGTTGACCATGGGCTCGATGGCGTAGACCATCCCCGACTTGAGCTTGGGTCCCGGCTTTCCCGGCCAGTAGTTGGGGACCTGGGGCTCCTCGTGCATGAAGGTGCCGATGGCGTGGCCGACGTACTCGCGCACGACCGAGAAGCCGGCGCCCTCGGCGACGGACTGGACGGCGGCGCCGATGTCGTGGAGCCGGTTGCCCTCCTGCATGGCGCCGATCCCCGCCCAGAGGGCCTCCTCGGTCACCCGCATCAGCTTCTCGGCCTCGGGGGTGACGGTGCCGACCGCGGCGGTGTAGGCGGCGTCGCCGTGGTACCCCTCGACGATCGCCCCACAGTCGATGGAGATGATGTCGCCGTCGGTGAGGCGGTACTCGCCGGGGATGCCGTGGACGATCATCTGGTTGGGCGACGCGCAGATGACCGCCGGGAATCCGTGGTAGTTGAGGAAGTTGGACCGCGCCCCGCGCCGGTCGAGGACGTCACGGGCGACCCGGTCGAGCTCGGCGGTGGTGACCCCGGCCCGGATGGCCTCCCGGGTGGCGTCGTGCATCTCGGCCACCACCCGCCCCGCCCGGCGCATCTTGGCGACCTCGTTCCTAGTCCTTCGCATACTGCTGTTGTTTGCGTCTGTCGATCTCGGATATGAGGCGCTCGGTTACCTCGTCGGGCGTACCCAGCCCGTCGATAGAGGCCAGGATATCGCGCTCGCGGTACCACTCGATCAGGGGCGCCGTCTCCGTCTCGTAGAGCTCCAGGCGGCGGCGGATGGCCGCCTCGGTGTCGTCGTCGCGCTGCACGACCTCGCCGCCGCAGACGTCACAGATGCCTTTGACGCTTGGGCGGTTGTCGATGACGCTGTAGTTGGCCCCGCAGTCGTTGCACACCCGGCGCGCAGCCAGGCGGGACAGGACGTGGTCGGTGTCGACCTGGATGTCGAGGGCGGCGTCGAGGGCTTGGGGCTCGAGGATGTCCACCAGGGCGGCGGCCTGACCCACCGTGCGTGGGTAGCCGTCGAGGATGAAACCGCGATGGGTGGTGTCGTCGTGGGTCAGGCGCTCGGTGACCACACCGATGACCACCTCGTCGGGCACCAGTTCGCCGGCGTCGAGGTACTCCTTGGCCCGCTTGCCGAACTCGGATCCCGAGCGCACTGCGGCCCGGAACACGTCCCCGGTCGATATGTGCGGCACCACGTAGTGTCGAGAGAGCCGGATCGCCTGGGTACCCTTGCCCGCCCCTTGCTTGCCGAGGATGATCACCCTCGCTCCGGGGACCACTTACTTGAGGAAGCCCTCGTAGTTGCGCATCATCAGCTGGCTGTCGACCTGCTTCATGGTCTCGAGGGCCACACCGACGGCGATGAGCAACGTCGTCCCCGCGAAGGGGTAGTTCTGGACGTTCCAGAAGGCCAGGGCCAGCGACGGGATGAGCGCGATGAGGGCCAGCCATAGGGCACCGGGCAGGGTTATCCGGTTGAGGATGGTCTGCAGGTGACGCTCGGTGGGCGGACCGGGGCGGATCCCCGGGATATAGCCCCCCTGCTTGCGGATGATGTCGGCCTGCTGGTGGGGGTCGAAGGTGATCGCCGCGTAGAAGTAGGCGAAACCGAGGATCAGCACACCGTAGAACGCGATGTACCACAGGCTGTTCGGCTGGGCCAGGTTGGCGCTTATCCACGCCTGGACGCTCTTCCAGACCCCGTGGGAGGGCAACACGTTGGAGAGCAGGATCGGGAAGTACAGGACCGAGCTGGCGAAGATGATCGGCACCACCCCGCCGGTGTTGACCTTCATCGGGATGTAGGTGGTCTGGCCGCCGTACATGCGCCGGCCGACCACCCGCTTGGCGAAGGTCACCGGGATGCGGCGCTGGCCCTGCTCGACGAAGACGATCGCCACCAACAGGACGACGGAGATGACCAAGATGGTTATGAACTTGGCCACACCCGCCTCGGCCTTCACCGAGGCGCCACCGGCGGGCATGGTGGACACCACGTTGACGAAGATGAGGACGGACATGCCCTGACCCACACCACGGGCGGTGATGAGCTCGGCCAGCCACATGACCACCACCGTGCCCGCGGTCATGGTGAGCACGATGAGCAGCACCCGGGGGGCGGTGAACTTGGGGATGAGGTCGACGTTGAGGCCGGCGCCGTTGCCGAGGAGGCCGCCGCCGCCGTTGTGGAACACGTAGGCCAGCCCGGTGGACTGCATGATGGCCAGGGCGATGGTCATGTACCGGGTGACCTGGGTGAGCTTCTTCTGCCCGGTGGGCCCCTCCTCACGCCACTGCTCGAACTTGGGGATGACCACCATCAGCAGCTGGACGATGATCGAGGCGGTGATGTAGGGCATGATCCCGAGCCCGAACACCGCGAACTTGGTGAGCGCGCCGCCCGAGAACAGGTTCAAGAAGCTGACCACTCCGCCGGTCTGGGCGGCCGACGCCAGGGACTGGACCTCCTTGAAGTCGATCCCGGGCGACGGGATGTTCGACCCGAGGCGGTACAGCAGGATTATCCCGAGGGTGAACAGGACCTTGTTCCGCAGGTCCGGGACGCGGAACATGTTCGTCAGGTTGGACAACGTGCTGCGCATTTGTTTCAGACTCCCGCGAGGCTTCCCCGCAACCTACTCGGCGCCGGTGCCGTCCTCCTAGTCACCATGACCCGCGATCGGCGCCCTAGCGGTTGGTGAGGGCGTTGCCCTTGGCCGGGGGACGGCCGTTGCCGAACGGTGGGGGCAGCACGTGGACCTGCCCGCCGGCGCCCTCGATGGCGGCCACCGCGGAGCGGGAAAACCCGTGGGCGGACACGTCGAGGGCCCGCGACAGCTCGCCCCGCCCGAGCACCTTGACCAGGCCCCGCTTGTGCACCATGCCCCGCTCGCGCAGCGACTCGGGGTTCACGACGTCGCCGGGGACCGACTCGAGGGCGTCGAGGTTGACCACCACGTACTCGACCCGGAACGGGTTCTTGAAGCCCTTCAGCTTCGGGATGCGCTGCTTGAGCGGCAGCTGGCCGCCCTCGAAGCCGGGCTTGATGGTGTCGCGGGCGCCTTGGCCCTTGGTGCCGCGCCCGGCGGTCTTGCCGCCCTTGCCCGCGATGCCGCGACCGACCCGACGGCGGGGGCGCGTCGACCCCGCCGGGGGACGCAGATCATGGACCTTCATGGACACTCAACTCCTCGACGGTGATCAGGTGGGGCACCCGGGCGATCATGCCCCGGATCTCGGGCCGGTCGGGCAGGGTGTTGCTGCGCCCGATGCGCCCGAGGCCAAGGGCCCGCAGGGTACCGCGGTGCTTGGGCTTGGTCCCGATCCCGGAACGGACCTGGGTGACCTTCAACGAGCCACCAGCGTCGCTCATCACGCCACCTCGTGGGGGACGTGGCCGCCGCGCTGGGTTTCCTGGTAGGCCCTCCACACCCCGGCGGGGGTTACCTCCTCGGGGGACTTGCCCCGGAGGCGGGCGATCTCGTCGGGGCGCTTGAGGCCCTTCAGGCCGGCGACTGTCGCCTGGGCAACGTTGATGCTGTTGGACGACCCGAGGGATTTGGCCAGGATGTCGTGGATGCCGGCCATCTCCAAGATGGCGCGCGCCGCGCCGCCGGCGATGACACCGGTCCCGGGGGCGGCAGGCTTGAGCAGCACCCGGCCGGCGCCGGCCTCGCCCAGGATGGGGTGGGTGATGGTCGCTCCCGCCAGGGGGACCTTGAACATGTTCTTCTTGGCTTCCTCGATGCCTTTCTGCACGGCGAGGCCCGCCTCCTTGGCCTTGCCGTAGCCGAGGCCGACGGTGCCCTGCCCGTCACCTATCACCATGAGGGCGGCGAAGGAGAAACGGCGGCCACCCTTGACCACCTTGGCCACCCGGTTGACCTTGATGGTGCGATCCTCGTACTGCTGGTCTGCCATGTGCGTCAGAACTCCAGTCCGGCCTCGCGGGCCGCGTCAGCTACGGCGGCCACCCGGCCGTGGTAGAGAAAACCGCCCCGGTCGAAGGTGACCTTTGTCACCCCGGCGGCCAGGGCTCGCTCGGCCACCAGGCGGCCGACGGCGGCCGCCGAATCCTTGTTCCCGGTGACATTTCCGGTTACCGCGGCGCGCAGGTCCTTCTCCACGCTCGAGGCGGCCGCCAGCGTGCGCCCGGCCCGGTCGTCGATGACCTGGGCGACGATGTGGCGGTTGGAACGGAACACCGCCAGGCGCGGGCGCAGCGCCGTCCCGCTCACCTTCTTGCGGACGCGGTGGTGGCGCCGGGCCAGGGCCCGCTGCTTGTCCTTCATCTTGGAATGTCGCTGGGTGATGGTGCTCATACGGCCTCTCGCCAACTCGGTGGCCGCTACTTGGCGGCCTTGCCGGCCTTGCGGATGACCCGCTCGCCGGCGTAGCGGACGCCCTTGCCCTTGTAGGGCTCGGGCTTGCGGATCTTGCGGATGTTGGCCGCCGTCTGGCCGACCAGTTCCTTGTCGATGCCCTTCACGCTGATGCGGTTCTGGGCGGGCACGTCGATGGTGACGCCGGCGGGGGCGTCGAAGTGGACGGGGTGGCTGAAGCCGAGGGCCAGCTCGATCGACGAGCCCCCGCGGGCAATGGCGCGGTAACCGACTCCGACGATCTCGAGGTCCTTGGTGAACCCGTTGGTCACGCCGAGGACCATGTTGTTGACCAGGCTGCGGGAAAGGCCGTGGAGGGCCCGGTTGTGCCGGTCGTCGTTGGGGCGCTCCACCACCACGGTGGCGCCGGCACCGGGCGACGGCGCGCCGTCGCCGGACGGCGCGACGGTGCGGATGCTGATCTCTCCGGGCAGGACCCGTTCGAGGGTCCCGCGGGGCCCCTTCACCGTCACCCGGCGATCGGCGACGGTCACCTCGACTCCCGAGGGCACGTCAATGGGCGTGCGTCCGATGCGCGACATCTGGTTACTCCCTCACCACACGAAACACAGGACCTCGCCGCCCACCCGGCGCTGGCGCGCCTCGCGGTCGGTCATGAGCCCCTGACTGGTCGAAAGCACTGCCACGCCGAGGCCCCCGAGGACCCGGGGCAGCTTGTCCGCGGCCGTGTAGACGCGCAGACCCGGCTTGGACACCCTCCGCACCCCCGAGATGGTCCGGGCGCGCTCGGGCGAGTACTTCATCTTGATCTCCAGGACGCGGCCGGGGCGGTCCTGGGGGTTGGCGACGTCGAAGCCCAGGATGTAGCCCTCCCGCACCAGGACGGCGGCCAGCGCCTCCTTGAGCTTGGACGAAGGCATCCGCACCGTGTCGTGCATGGCGACGTTGGCGTTGCGGATCCGGGTCAACATGTCGGCGATGGGATCGGTCATCGTCATGCGGCCACCCCTACCAGCTCGCCTTGGTGACGCCGGGGACCTCGCCGGCGTGCACCAGCTCACGCAGGCAGATCCGGCACAGGCCGAACTTGCGGAACACCGAGTGGGGCCGCCCGCAGCGGCGGCAACGGGTGTAGGCCCGGACCTTGAACTTCGGCTTGCGCTGCTGCTTGATGACGAGCGCCTTTTTGGCCATGTGGAGTGTGTGCTGCCTTCCTAGAACGAGTCCCGGCGGAACGGGAACCCGAAGGCGTCGAGCAGGGCCCGACCCTCCGCGTTGTCCCTCGCCGTGGTGACGATGGTGATGTCCATCCCCCTCGGGGTGTCGACCTTGTCGTAGTCGATCTCGGGGAAGATGAGCTGCTCGGTGACGCCGAACGTGTAGTTGCCCCGCCCGTCGAATCCCTTCGGCGGCAGGCCCCGGAAGTCGCGGATGCGGGGGATGGCCAGGCTCACCAGCCGGTCGAAGAACTCCCACATCCGGTCCCCCCGCAGGGTGACCTTGGCGCCGATGGCGTTGCCCTCCCGCAGCTTGAAGCCGGCGACGGACTTCTTGGCCCGGGTGACGAGCGGTTTCTGGCCGGCGATGGCGGTGAGGTCGCGCACCGCACCCTCCAGCAGCGCCGGCTGCTGGGTGGCCCGCCCCACCCCGACGTTGATCACGATCTTGTCGAGGCGCGGCACGAGCATGATGTTGGGCAGCTCGAGCCTGGCTTTGAGCTGCTCGCGGATCTCGGTGTCGTAGCGGGTGCGCAGCCGGGGGCGCTCGCCGGCGGCGGCGGAGCCGGCGGCGGTCTTGGCGGTGCCCTTGGTCGTGGCCTTGGCGGTCGTCTTGGCGGTGGTCGCGGCGCCGGCCATTACAGCTCGTCCCCGCATTTCTTGCAGACCCGCACCTTGGTGCCGTCGTCCCGGAAGGCGTAGCCGATACGGGTGGGGCCGTCCTTCCTGCAGATGATCGACACGGCCGACGCCGACATGGGCATGTCCTTGTCGATGATGCCGCCCTTGATCCGGGCCTGGGTCTGGCGCTGGTGGCGCTTGGCCACGTTGACGCCCTCGACGATGACCTTGTTGGACTTCGGGATGACGCGCATGATCGTGCCCCGCTCGCCGCGCTCCTTGCCCGAGCGCACCTCGACGGTGTCGCCCTTGCGGAGCTTCATCTTGAACATCACGTCGGCCTGGTGCGGACCGCGGGCCATTTAGAGCACCTCCGGGGCGAGTGAGACGATGCGCATGAACCTCTTGTCCCGCAGCTCGCGCCCGACGGGCCCGAAGATACGGGTGCCGCGGGGCTGCTGCTGGTCGTTGATCAGTACCGCGGCGTTCTCGTCGAAGCGGATATAGCTGCCGTCGGGGCGGCGTTTTTCCTTCTTGGTGCGCACCACGACGCACTTGACGACCTCGCCCTTCTTGACGTTGGCGCCGGGGATGGCGTCTTTCACGGTGGCCACGAAGATGTCGCCGATCGAGGCGTAACGGCGCTTGGAGCCGCCGAGCACCTTGATGCAGAGGACCTCCTTGGCCCCCGAGTTGTCGGCGACACGAAGCCTGCTCTCCTGCTGGATCATCGCCGGCTCCTACTTGGCCCGCTCGAGGACTTCGAGGATCCGCCACCGCTTCAGCTTCGAGATGGGCCTGGTCTCGGCCAGGCGCACCCTGTCGCCGACGCGGGCGTCGTTGCTCGGGTCGTGGGCGTAGAAGCGCTTGGTGCGCTGAACCGTCTTGGCGTAGCGGGGATGGCGGACCCTCTCCACCACCGCCACCACCGCGGTCTGGTCCATCTTGGTGGACACGACGAGGCCCTCGCGGACCTTGCGCCGGTTGTCCCTCTCGGGCGAATCCACTTCGGTCTCCGACATCAGCTGGTCACCTCACTGGCCGCTTCGAGTGCCTCGGCGGCTTCGATTTCCCGTTCGCGCAGCAGGGTGAGGATCCGCGCGATGTCCTTGCGCACGTGTCCCAGCCGCGACGAGTTGTCCTGCTTGCCGGTCGCGAGCTGGAAGCGGAGGTTGAACAGCTCCGTCTTCGACTCGGCCAGGCGGACCTCGAGCTCGTCGATGGTCAGCTCCCGCAGTTCCTCGATGGCGATCATCAGACCTGCACCTCCTCTTGGACGGCGCGCACCACGAAGCGAGCCTTGATGGGCAGCTTCTGGATGGCCCGCTCCATGGCGGCACGCCCGAGGGCCTCGTTGACGCCGGCCAGCTCGAAGAGGATGCGGCCGGGCTTGACCACCGCAACCCAGAACTCGGGATTGCCCTTGCCCGAGCCCATCCGGGTCTCGGCCGGCTTGGCGGTGACGGGCTTGTCCGGGAAGATCCGGATCCACACCTTGCCGCCGCGGCGCACGTGGCGGGTCATGGCGATACGGGCCGCCTCTATCTGGCGGGCGCTGACCCAGCCTGGCTCCAAGGCCTGGATGCCGTAGTCGCCGAAGGCGACAGTCGTGCCACCCTTGGCCTGGCCGGACATCCGGCCCCTCTGCATCTTGCGGTGCTTCACCTTCCGGGGCATCAACATGGCTAGGCGTCCTTCGGGAAGTGAGGGGCCTCGTGGTGCTCGCCGCGGGTGCGACGCTCGATCTCCTCCTCCTCGGCCAGAAGACGCTCCAACTCGGGGTCGACGCTGACGATGGGACGGTCGTCGACGACCTCGCCGGCGCCGGCGTCGCCAGGCGTGCCGCCGGCCTCGCCCTGAGCGGCGCGGTCAGGACCGCCGGCGGGCGCCGGCGCGCCCGCTTCGCCTGCGCCGGCGTCGCCGGTCGCCTGGGCCCCGACTTCGACATCGCCCGGCTCGCCGGCGGGCGCCGGCCCCTCGGGGACGCTGCCCGGCTCGCCCATCTCCGCCCGGCGCCGGCCTCCGCCCGCCGACACGACCCGGCGGGGGCGCCCCTGGCCCGACGTCTCGCCCACGGCCATGGCCGCCTCGCGGCTGATCTTGTCCTCACTGGAAACCTTGTAGGGCAGGACGTCACCCTTGTAGATCCACACCTTGACGCCTATGCGCCCGTAGGTGGTCTTGGCCTCACGGAAGCCGTAGTCGATGTCGGCGCGCAGTGTGTGCAGCGGCACCCGGCCCTCCCGGTAGAACTCCCGGCGGCTCATCTCCGAACCACCGAGGCGCCCGGCGCACTGCACCCGGATGCCCAAGGCACCGGCCTTTTGCACCGTTTGCACCGTGCGCTTCATCGCCCGGCGGAAGCTCACCCGCCCGGTGAGCTGGTCGGCGATGCCCTGCGCCATCAACGCGGCGTCGAGCTCGGGCTGCTTGATCTCTTGGATGTTGAGCTGGACCTTGGGGTTCTTGGTGATCTCCGCCAGCCTGGTGCGCAGGCGGTCGGCCTCCGCCCCCCGCCGGCCGATCACGATTCCGGGGCGCGCCGTGTGCACGTCGATGCGCAGGCGGTCACGGGTGCGCTCGATCTCGATCCGGCTCACCGCCGCCCGCTCCAGCTGACCGGTCAGGTAGTTGCGGATGTCCCAGTCCTCGATCAGGTAGTCCTGATAGTCGCGATCGGTGAACCACCGTGACTTCCAGTCGGTGGTGATCCCGAGGCGGAACCCGTACGGGTTGACCTTCTGACCCATCTAGCTACTCGCTTCCTTCATCATCGGTCCCGCTGTCCACGACACCCTCGGCCGGCGCCTGCTCGGACTCCACCGCGCCCACCGCCGGCTCAGGCTCCACCGACGCGGACGCCGGCTCAGGCTCCACCGACGCGGACGCCGGCTCCACTTCGGCCGCCTCGCCCCCGTCGCGCCGGCGCCGGTCGGCGCGGCTGCGGGTGTCGGTGCCGCCGTCGCCGGCGGTCGAGGCGGAGCGGCGCGCGCCAGCCACCCGGCGGGAACGCTGCGCCGCCATCTCCGCCCGGCGCCGCTCGGCGAGACGCGCCAAGCGGTAGGCGGGCAGGCGGCTGACGATCACGGTTATGTGGCTGGTGCGCTTGCGGATGCGCGTGGCCCGGCCCCGGGCCCGGGGACGCCAACGCTTGATGGTCGTGCCCTCGTCGGCGAAGCACGCCGACACGTACAGCTCCTCGGGGTCCATGACGTCGTTGTGCTCGGCGTTGGCCATGGCCGAGTGGAGGACCTTGGCGACGATGATCGCCGCGTCGCGCTCGGAGAAGCGGAGGATCTCCGCCGCCTCGCCGACGGGCTTGTCGCGGATGAGGTCGAGCACCTCGCGAACCTTGTAGGGCGACACCCGGGCGTGGCGGTGCACGGCGCGCGTGCTCACCTGGCCTTCAGCGTCGTCCCGGCCCGCGTCGCCGGCGGCAGCCTGGCCGGCGCCGGCCTGGCGGGGGACGCCGCCGCGCGCCTTGCGCGGCAGCTCGTTGGTCTTTACGCCCGACACCTAGCGCCTCCCCGCCCGCTCTTGGCCGGCGTGGTAACGGAACGTCCGGGTGGGGGCGAACTCGCCGAGCTTGTGGCCGACCATCGACTCGGTGATGTACACGGGGACGTGCTTGCGCCCGTCGTGGACGGCGATGGTGTGGCCGACCATGTCGGGGATGATCGTCGAGCGCCGCGACCAGGTTTTGATGACCCGTTTCTCGTTGCGGGAGTTGAGATCGTCCACCTTCTTCAACAGGTGGTCGTCGACGAACGGGCCCTTCTTCAAGCTACGCGGCACAGTTACCTCCGGGCGCCGCGGGTGCGCCGGCGGCGGACGATGAGCTTCTCGGACGGCTTGGTACGGTCCCGGGTACGGCCCTCGGGCTTGCCCCACGGCGAGGTCGGGTGGCGACCGCCGGACGTCTTGCCTTCGCCGCCGCCGAGGGGATGGTCGACGGGGTTCATGGCCACACCGCGGGTCTGGGGGCGGACGCCCTTCCAGCGGTTGCGGCCCGCCTTGCCGATGCTGACCAGCTCGGCTTCGGCGTTGCCCACCTCGCCGAGGGTGGCCCGGCAGTCGATCGGGACCCGGCGCATCTCGGTGGACGGAAGGCGCAAGGTGGCAAAACCGCCGTCCTTGGCCACCAACTGGACGCTCATGCCCGCGCCGCGGGCGATCTTGCCGCCCCCGCCGGGCTTGAGCTCCACGTTGTGCACGACCGAGCCGACGGGGACGAAACGCATCGGCATCGCGTTGCCGGGGCGGATGTCGGAACCCTGGCCGCTGCGCAGGACGTCGCCCACCTTGACCCGCCCGGGCGCCAGGATGTAGCGCTTCTCGCCGTCGTGGTAGTGCAACAAGGCGATACGGGCGTTGCGGTTGGGGTCGTACTCGATGGCCGCGACGGTCGCCGGCACCCCGTCCTTGGTGCGCTTGAAGTCGACCAGGCGGTACTGCTGCTTGTGGCCGCCGCCGCGGTGGCGGGCCGTCTTGCGGCCGTAGGCGTTGCGGCCACCGGTGCCCGGCTTGGGGGCGAGCAGCGACTTGGTCGGGGCGACCTTGGTGATCTCGGCGAAATCCGAGACCGTCTGGAAACGGCGCGCCGGGCTGGTCGGCTTGCGCTTGCGAAGTGTCATCGGGGCGGGCCTCCTAGCTCTCGAACAGCGAGATCTCCTGGCCCTCGGCCAGGGTCACGATCGCTCGCTTGGTGTCGGAACGGCGCCCGAAGGTCCCCTGGCGCCGGTTGCGCTTGCGCTTGCCCTTGCGGTTCAAGGTGTTGACCTTGACCACCTGGACCCCGAAGATGGACTCCACCGCGTAGCGGATCTCGGTCTTGTTGGACCCGGGGGCGACGATGAAGGTGTACACGCCCCGGTCGAGCAGGCCGTAGCTCTTCTCCGACACCACGGGGCGGATGATGACGTCGCGGGGATCGCTCACCCGGCCACCTCCTCGGCTTCGGGCTCGGGCGCCGGAGGATCGGACGCGGGAGGATCAGATGTGGGGGAAATGGCGACCGGTTCGGCCAGGGCCGCCACGGTGCCCGGAAGCGTGTCGCGGGTGAAGATGACCCAGTCGTTGATCAAGACGTCATACGCGTTCAGCTCGCCGGCCAGCAGGATCTGGACGTCGGTCAGGTTGCGGAAGCTCTTGTAGGCGACCTCGTCGTCGCGCGACAGGACGACCAACGCCCTGCCGGGAACGTCGAGGGAGTCCAGGGCCTCCCTGGCCCCCCGGGTACTCGGCACCTGCCGCTCGCCCTCGGCTCCCGCCACGCCCTGCTGCCCGTCGGAGCCGGACCACACCCAGCGCTCGACGACCTTGACCTTGCCCTCCGCCGCTCGGTCCGACAGCGCCGAGCGCAGCGCCAGCGCGACCATCTTCTTGGGCGTGCGCTGGCGGTAGCTGCGGGGCTTGGGACCGAGGGCGACACCACCGCCGGTGAACTGCGGCGCCCGCTCCGAACCGGCCCGTGCCCGCCCCGTCCCCTTCTGCTTGAACGGCTTCTTGCCGCCGCCGGCGACCTCGGCGCGTGTCTTGGTGCTCTGGGTGCCCCGGCGCGCCGCCGCCAGCTGGGCGGTGACCACCTGGTGGAGCACGGCCACGTTGGGCTCGATTCCGAACACGGCGGCGTCGAGCTCGACCCGGGTGCCGCCACCGCCGCCGAGGTCGACGATGTCCACGACCCGGTCAGCGGCCTCCGCAACCGGCGGGCTGGCGCTCGTGGCCGGCGCAGCCGGCGCAGCGTCGG
Organism: Acidimicrobiales bacterium; assembly: GCA_035552775.1. GTDB lineage: Bacteria > Actinomycetota > Acidimicrobiia > Acidimicrobiales > Palsa-688 > DASZKW01. The sequence goes on from DASZKW010000062.1 coordinate 14,351, forward strand.
TGGCCGGCGAGGCGTCGGTGGCCGGCGAGGCGTCGGTGGCCGGCGAGGCGTCGGTGGCCGGCGCGGCGTCGGTGGCCGGCGCGGCGTCGGTGGCCGGCGAGGCGTCGGTGGCCGGCGAGGCGTCGGACATCACTTGCCTCCCTTGATCGCGTCGCGGATGAGCACCACGCCGCCGCGGGGTCCGGGAACCGCCCCCTTCAGCAGCACCAGGCTGCGCTGCGGGTCCGCCTGCACCACCTCGAGGTTGAGGGTGGTGACCCGCTGGTCACCCATCTGACCGGCCATCCTGGTGCCCTTGAACACCCGGGCCGGGGTGGCGCACGCCCCGATGGACCCGGGGGCCCGGTGGTGCTTGTGGTTGCCGTGGCTGGCGCCCTGGCCCTTGAAGTTGTGGCGCTTCATCCCCCCGGCGAAGCCCTTGCCCTTGCTCACCGCGGTGACGTCGACCTTGTCTCCGGCGACCAGGATGTCGGCGCCGAGCTCCTGGCCGACGGTGTAGGCACCGGTGTCGTCGATGCGCAGCTCGACCAGGCGACGGCCGGGGTCGACGGCGGCCTTGGCGTAGTGGCCGGCGACCGGCTTGGTCAGGGTCCGGGTCTGGCGGGTGCCGTAGGTGACCTGGAGGGCCGAGTAGCCGTCCACGTCGGGGGTCTTCAGCTGGACAACGCGCGCCGGCGTGACGCGCACGACCGTGACCGCGATGGCGCGGTCTTGCTCATCCCAGACCTGGGTCATGCCGACTTTCTCGCCGACGATCGCTTTGCTTGACACTGAGAACCCTTCACACGCGGACGCTCCGCTCGGGCAGATCCCGAGCGGAGCGCTCGTTAGGTTGAGCCACGGGGTCTCCGGCGACCCGGCCTAGCCGGACCGGACACCCGCGGACATCGATTTGACGACAGCATGCGAGTATACACAGCCCGGGCCGTCGCCGGCCCAGGGGGACTCGAGCACTTTCCCGTCCGCGGTGGTGCCCGATTCCGGTGACGAAGGGCGACCCGGCCGACGGACTGTGCAGAAGTATGGGCTATAACCCCTAGAACTGCACAAGAGGTATCCGGCCCCGGCGGCCCGGGGCTGGCTAGAAGGCGGTGGTGCCTGCCGGGGTGCCCAGGCCGGTGGGGCCGTCGTAGCCGGGCCCGGCGGTGCACAGGTAGGCGGCGCTCGACGAGCAGGTGCCGTTGCTGCCCGAGGTCACGTCGTTGAGCGAGCCCGCCTCCGCGTAGACGTGCTGGGCGCCGGTGCCAACCGACGAGGCGTTGCCCGCCAGCGCGTACACCGAGGCGATGATGGGCGACGCCACCGACGTGCCGCCGAACACCAGCCAACCGGAGTAGCCCTGGTAGGAGTACGAGTCGTACACGGCCACCCCGGTGTTGGGGTCGGCGTCGGCGGACACGTCGCCCACCGTGCGCCGGGCGCAGCCGGTGTCGCTCTGCCACGACGGCTTGGCCTCCACCGTCGAACAACCGCTGCCGGTGCCGCTCCAGGCGGTCTCGGTCCAACCCCGGGTCGTGTTGGAGGTCACCAGGCTGGTGCCGCCCACCGCCGTCACGTACGGCGACGAGGCCGGGAAGCTGACCCCGTAGCCGCTGTCGCCGGCGCTGGCGGTGACCGCCACCCCGGCGTGGTTGTAGGAGCTGTCATAGCTCGTCTGGGTGCTCGACTCCGAGCCGCCGTAGCTGTTGGAGACCTCGGTGGCACCCCGGGCCGCAGCTTCTCTGGCCGCGGCGGCCAGGTTGGCGATCGAAGCGCTGCTCGCTTCGACGAGCAGGATGTGGCAGTTGGGGCAGATGGCCGAGACCATGTCGAGGTCCAGGCTGATCTCCTCACTCCAGCTGCCGTTGTTCCTGGGAAGCGAGGTGGTGCTACCCGTCTGGCTCATCTGGGTGAAGCAGCCACTGGCCACTGTGCACGCCGGGATCCCGAACGTGGAGCGGTAGGTGGCCAGGTCGGCGGCGGCCTTGGGGTCGTTGTAGGCGTCGACGATCGCCACCGTCTGGCCGCCCCCGCTGGACGCGGCGGCCGACGCCAGGGCGTAGGCGCTACGCAGCGCCGAGGGGCCGTAGCCGCTCGGGGTGGTAGCCGGGCTGGCGGGCTTGCCGTTGACCTGGACCTCGTTGAGCACGGCGTCGCACCCGGCGGAGCCGGACGTCGGTTTGGCGCACACGGCGACGTTGTGATGCGTTACCCGCGCCGGGGTGGCGGTGGCCGCCGCGGGCCACGCCAGCGACGCGACAAGGGCGACGCCGGACGCGCCGGCGACCAAGGAGTGGCGAATGTTCATTTGTCTTTATCCGATCTCGAGTTCGCACCCGGACCAGCCCCCGGGATGACGCTCAGGAAGGGTACACCCACTCTGCGCGCTCCACCCAGCGGTCGGGCCCGGAGATTTCTTCTTTGCGCTCATCCCGGGTTGGAGGCGCTGGTATGGGCGCAATGGCACGCGCTGGGCGGTTCGGGAAAGACTGGACGGCCGTGGCCCTGCCCCACCAGCCCCCTCCCGTCGACCTCGGCTCTGGTCGCCTGGCCGTGCCCGTCGACGTCGAGTCGGTCGACGCCACCCTCGTCTTCGATGTCGCCGCCCGTCAGGGGCGGGGCTCGGCGAAGGTGGTCTTCGTCGTTGACGACCCGGGCGGCTGCCCGGTCCTCGACCTGCGCCAGGAGCCGGCCGCGCTTCGCCTCGACGGCGCACAGCTGGGCGGCCACGCCTTTCCCCGCTGCGATCTGGGCGCCGGGCTGGACGCGGGGATGCGGGTGCTCGACGCCTCCGTGGGGCCCGGGCGGCACACCTTGGAGTTGGATTACCCCCTGGCCACCCCCGCCGCCGCCCGGGCCGAGCCCGTGGCCTGGTGCGACGCCGGGGTGCGCTTCGACTTGTGGATGTCGGACCTGGCGGCCGGGCGCTACCTGGAGATGTGGGTGCCCGCCAACCTTTGCCACGACCGCTTCGCCCTGTCCGTGGAGGTGGTGGTCACCGGAGCGGCTCGCCCCCACGTGGCGGTGGCCAACGGCGACGTCGCCGACCTCGGCGCCGGCACCCGCTTCCGGGTCGTCTACCCGGACCGCTACACGTCCCTGTCGCCCATGCTCGTGGTCGCCCCCGCCGACGAGGTGGAGCTGCGCCGCCGGCCGGTGGCGCTGGCGGGGCGGGGCGCACCGATCGGCTTGGTGGTGGCCCGCCACCGGGAGGTGGACGCCGACCTCGCGGCCTGCGAAGCCGACATCGCCGGGTGGCTCACCTACCTGGCGGAGCGGTACGGGCCGTGGGTGCACGGCGAGGAGTTCTGCGCCTTCGTGTGGGGACCGGGACGGGGCATGGAGTACGACGGGGCCACCACGGCGTCGGTGCCGGCGCTGGAACACGAGGTGTTCCACACCTGGTTCGGGCGGGGCGTGAAGCCCGCCACCGCGGGCGACGGCTGGATCGACGAGGCGTTCACCACGTGGGCCACCTCGTCGCGCCGGGCGGAGGGCGCCAGGTTCGCCGACGACGAGTTGGGCCTGGACACCGAGCCGGTCACGTTGCGCCCCCCGCACCCGTGGAGCCGGCACACCCCTGTCGAGTCGTACGCGTCGGGGGCGCGCCTGTTCGCCGGCCTGGCCGTGGTGGTGGGCGGACCGGGGAGGCTGCGCTCGGCCATGGCGGACTGGTACCGGGCCAACGCCGGCGGCCTGGTGAGCACCGACGGCCTCGAAGCGCACCTGACGGGGTGGTCGGGCGTGGACGTCGGGCCGTGGTTCGCCCGCTACGTCCACGGGCGGGGCTGACAACGGGCGGGGCTGACCACGGGCGGGGCTGACCACGGGCGGGGCTGACAACGGGCGGGGCTGACAACGGGCGGGGCTGACCACGAGGGGGGCTGACAACGGGCGGGGCTGACAACGGGCGGGCTGACAACGGGCGGGCTGACAGTTCCTTGGAGATTGCTTAAAGCCGGGACCGGGGCGTGAGGTAATTCGGGCATCTCGTCCCCCTAGGGTGGTGGACGTGGCTGGACAACACCTTTCGCCGCGTCGTAGCCGCCTGTGGGCGGCCGGCGTAGCCGCGGCCGTGGTGGTCGTCGCCGCCGTCGCCGCCGGCGTGGTGGCCTGGCGGAGCGGCGCCAGCCGGTCGGCGGACGGTGCCGGCGTGTCGTCCGGGCGCGGCGCGGCCCCCGCGTCCACCACCACCACGGCGCCGCCGCCTCCACTCACGGTGACCTCGGTGACCCCCGCCAACGGAGCCACCAACGTGTCGGGCGTGACGCCGGTGGTGGTCAACTTCTCGGCCCCGTTGGCGCCGAGCTCGCCGATGCCGGTGGTGTCGCCGACGGTGCCCGGCAGCTGGCAGCCGGCGGGACCGGCGGCGTTGAGCTTCACCCCGACGGTGGCGTTCG
>DASZKW010000063.1:0-32811 GCA_035552775.1 Acidimicrobiales bacterium
ACCTCCTGCACCCGGTTGTCGCCCGTGTCGGCGATGAAGAGGTTGCCGGACCCGTCGAGGGATAACCCGCGTGGACCGCTGAGCACTGAGGCGCCACTGCCTGCCACCGTGTAGGTATAGCCGGCCGTCATGCTCTGGCCGAAGTGGTTCCCCCCTGTGTTGGCCGCCACCTCCAGGACTAGGTTGGCCGGCGTGTCGGCGATCAACAGGTCGCCGAAGCTGTCCACGGCAACCCCGCCGGGCTGGCTCAGCTGAGGTGGCGGGGGCTGTTGAGGTGGCAGGGTCGTACCACCGCCGGCCGGGGCAGCCGGCACCCCGCTGCCGGCCACTGTGTAGATGGCGCCAGCGGCCATCGTCTGACCGAAATTGGACCCACCGCCGGCCGAGACTTCCTGGACCCGGTTGTTGCCGCTGTCGGCGATGAACAGGTCCCCGTTGTAGTCCACCGCTATCCCGAGCGGTTGGTTGAGTTGAGCGGCGTAGCCGGGACCGCCGTCACCTGCGGCGCCGGCATGCCCGCTGCCGGCGACCGTGAAAAGTTCACCGGCCGTCATGGGGATACCGAAGTGGGTCCCCCCGACGGCCGGTACCTCCTCGACCCTGGAGTCGCCCTGGTCGGAGATGAACAGGTCACCGCTGGCGTCGAGGGCGACGCCGACGGGCGCGAACAGCGCAGCAGAGGTTGCCGGCGTGCCGTTGGCGTCGCCGCTGCCCCCTCCGGCCACCACCGTGGTCTGCCCGGTCGACGGGTCGAGGAGATCCACCACCCCGCCGGTCGTGTCGGCGACGTAGATCTTTCCGTTTGCCGCGGCCACTCCCTCCGGGTCGCCGGCGACGAGCCCCTGTCCTCCCCCCGCGGCGCCAGCCACGGTGTTGATGTGACCCGGCGGCGGGGCAGGGACGGCCATGGCAGTGCCTGTGGACACCAGGACACCGCCCACCAGGGTCAGCGCCCCCGCCGCCAACGCCGGCAACGCCCGGCCCAACCGCCGTCGATGGCCGCGGCTCGGTAATTTGCACTCGGCGCCGTAGATCACGGGAACCGTCGGGCACCAGGTAACGCAGGGCGATTCGCAGAGTCAGGCAATTCAGCTGATGCGCCGCCCTGTAGCTTGCCCCCAGCAACATGCCATCGCCCAAATGTAGCGGCCCTGCCGCCGCCGCGAGGCCGTGGATACCAGCCAGTCCCCTCCTGCATCAGTTGGGCAAGTCTCCCACCAATGAGAAGCCCCATCCGCCGCCACCCGGAGTCAGGACCTGCACCGCGTCGCCCGCTTCCAGTTCGACCGTGACCTTGTCGAGCAGCGGGCGCCGCCTCGACTCGACACCGCCGGGCCACAGCCAGTTCTCCCCCACCGCCGCCCGCCCGCCGCCGGCCAGTCCCCATGGTTGGCTTACCCGCCGTTCGGTGATCAACGACAAAGTCGCCCGCTCCAACACCTGGATCACCCGTTCGATCCCTTCACCCCCCGGCGCCGCACCTCTACCCCCGCTCCCCTCCCGCAGGCGATACCTCAGGACCCGCATCGGATAGGCCCGCTCCAGCGCCTCCGTCGGGGTGTCGGAGGTGTTTGTCATCGCCGTGTGCACGCCACTCATCCCCGCCCGGCCGGGGCGGCCGCCCTGGCCGCCGCCGATGGTCTCGTAGTACACCCAGCCCGAAACGCCGCCGAGGATGAGGTTGTTCATCGTCCCCTGGCCCGCGGCGCCGACTCGCCCGGGGGCGGCGCCGGCCAGGGCGAGGAGGCACGCGTCGGCCACCCGCTGGCTCACCTCGACGTTGCCGGCGCCAACCGCCGCGGGAGGGGTGGCGCCGACGATGCTGCCGGCGGGGGCGACGACGCGCACGGGGCGCATGGCGCCACCGTTGGCCGGGATGGTCGGATCGGTGACCGAGCGCAGCGCCCACGCCACCGCGCTCGCCGTCACCGCTTGCACCGCGTTGACGTTGCCCTCCCGCTGCTCGTCGGTCCCGCTGAAATCGAACGTCGCCGTTTCCCCGGCGACGGTCAGGGCCAGGCGGATCGTCGCCGGGTGCTGCTGGCGCGGCGAAGGCCCGGTGGAGTCGAGGACGTCGGACACCTCCCAGCGCCCGTCGGGCAAGCCCGCGAGGGCGGCGCGCATGCGGCGCTCCCCGTAGGCGATGACCTCGTCGAAGGGTTTCCCGGCCAGCTCTGCCATGCGCTTCGATCCGACGACGTTGGCGCCCGCCTGGGCGTCGAGGTCGCCCCTGCGCTCCGCAGGGGCGCGGGAGTTGGCCACCAGCAGTGCGACCACCTCGGGCGTCAACCGCACCGGCGGGATCCGGAAGCCCTCCTGGTAGATCTCGGTGGCGTCAGGGGGGATCGAACCGGGGGCCATACCCCCGACGTCGGCGTGGTGGGCCCGGTTGGCCACCCAGCCGACGAGGCGGCCGCCGGCGTGGCACGGCGCCACGAGGGTGATGTCGTTGAGGTGGGTGCCGCCGGCGAAGGGGTCGTTGAGCACCACCTGGTCGCCGGGGCCGAGCTCCACACCGCTGGCGATGGCGGCGGCGACCGACGCCGGCATGCTGCCCAGATGGACGGGGATGTGCTCGGCTTGCACCAGCAGCTCCCCGGCGGGCGAGAACAGCGCGGCGGAGCAATCGGCGCGCTCTTTGATGTTGGGGGAAAGCGAGGACCGTCTCAGGATGGCGCCCATCTCGTCGGCCACCCCTGTCAGCTGCGAGATCAGCACGGCGAGGGCGGCTGGGCCCATCAACACGGGTCGGCCCTCGTGAGCAACCACGAACCTGAAGGGTGCACCTCGGCCCGCCACCCCTCCGCCACCCAGATGGTGCAGTCCTCCTCCGCGATTACGGCGGGACCGTGGTGGCGTCCCGAGCGCGCCGGCGCCGGCAGGGCAGCTGCGGCCACGGGCGACGGGATTCGCGCCGAGGCCCTCAGGGCGATCACCTCGACGGTCGCGTCGGCCATGGTGAAGCCGTTGCGGAGCCGGTGGGCTTCGGGGAACTCGTCGACCGATGCGACCGTCAGCTCGTGGCTCTGGCCGGCGTATCGGCAGTCGAGAGCGGTCTCCACCACTGAGCCGGGACCGCAGCCCTGCGCGGCCTCGGATGCGAGCCCTTCGAGGGCGGCGGCGGCCCCTGCGGTGTCACCGGGTTCGGGCCACGACCTGACCAGGTCCACCTGGCGGGGCGCGGCGAGAATGCCGGCGGCGGACAGGACACCGGCGCGGGGAGGCACCACCACCGCCGGCATACCGAGCGCGTCCGCCAAGGCGCAGGCGTGCAACGGGCCCGCGCCTCCGAAGGCGACCAACGCCAGGCCACCGGGGTCGGCCCCCCTCGCTACCGACACGGCGCGCACGGCGGCGACCATGGCGGCGTCGACCACCTCTATCACCCCGTCGGCGACGACACCGGCGCGCTCCAGCGCGGCCGTGGCCGCGGAGAAGTCGAGGGTGTCGAGACCCGGAAGCGCGGCCACCGGCAGACGTCCTGCGACCAGGTCGGCGTCGGTCACGGTGGCCCGCGTGCCCCCCCGCCCGTAGCACGCCGGCCCGGGGTCGGCCCCCGCGCTGTCCGGGCCCACGACAAGCGCACGCCCGGGGTCGATCCGGGCCACCGAACCGCCTCCCGCGCCGATGGTGTGCACGTCCAACGCCGGCATGCGCACGGGGAGGCCGGCGACAGTGCGCTGGGCGGCGGGCGAGGGGCGCCCATCCTGGATGAGACACACGTCGGTGCTCGTGCCGCCCATGTCGAAGGTGACGCAATCCGGCCATCCCGCGGCGGCGCCGGCGTCGCACGCGGCCAGGACCCCTCCGGCGGGGCCCGACAACAGCAGCGATACGGGGAGGGCCGCCGCCGCCGGCAACGGCACCAGGCCCCCGGCCGAGGTCATGACCAGCACCTCGCCGGCCAGGCCGGCGAGCGCGCCTAGGTAGGCGTGGCAGGGGCGGAGCAGATAGGCGCTGGCTACGGTGGTGACAGCACGCTCGTACTCGCGGAACTCGGGCGACACCTCTGACGACAGGACCACAGGCGGCCCCCCCGCCAGGGCCCGGGCGACGGCCTGCTCGTGTTGAGGATTGCGGTCGGCGTGGAGCAAGCACACCGCCACCGCGTCGACGCCGTCGGGCATCGCGGGGATCGGACCGAGAGGGGTCGCCTCTTTCCCCGCCGCATCTAGGCGGCCGGCCACCTCCAAGCGCAGCGATCGGGACACCAGCGGCTCGGGCCGGTCCGCCCAGAGGTCGTACAGCGACGGACGGGCCTGGCGGGCTATCTCGATGACGTCGCGCTGGCCTTCGCTCGTGACGAGCGCTACCCGGCCGCCTCGCCGTTCCAGCAGGGCGTTGGTCGCCACCGTCGTGCCGTGGGCCAGAGTGACGCCCTCAGGTGATGTTCGGTACGCCGGCCGGGCGCGGCGCATGCCCTCTGCCACCGCCGCCGCCGGGTCGGCCGGCGTGGACGGCAGCTTCACGATGCTGCCGTCGTCGGCCACCACGTCGGTGAACGTGCCGCCCGTGTCCACCCCAACCCGGCTGTTCGCCTCGTCCTTCACGAGCCCGGGCCCACTGACTGATCCGGTTCCACGACCCAGACCTGCTCTTCGCCGAGGTGGTCGCGCAGGGAGCGCACCGTGCGCCCCACGGCGGGGTCGCATTGGTCCCACACGACCAATGCCTCCGCCGCGTGGCGGGCGATCCACGCGTCCCTGCGGGCCAGCGCCGCGCCGGCGGCCTGTTTGCTGGCAGGTCGCTTCGAATCCAGGGTGATGCTCTGAGCGGCGCCGTCTCGCAGGCCCGCGAACCGCTTCCGGCTCGACGCCGGCCACACCTCATCCTGGCCGGGGAAGGCGAGGACCGCCACGTAGGGCACGCCGGCGCCGGCGGCGGCCTCCGCTCCCAACTGCTCGGCGCCGAGGCCCAAGCCGGTAAGGACGGTCAGGTCGGGCACGAGAGTCGCCTTGGCGGCCAGGATCTCCGCCAGGCGGGCCCGGGTGCCGCTGGCTATGGGGTTGTCTTCGTAACCGCCGAGCTCGGGGGGGCGCAGCCCGGTGACCGCTATCAGGTGGCCGGCGGGGCCGTTGTGGGCCGGCTGGCTGCCGGGGGTGGTGGTTCGGCCGGCGGGCCGGTCTGCGGGCGCGGGGCGGTCGGCGGGCGCGGGGCGGTCGGCGGGCGCGGGGCGGTCGGCGGGCGCGAGGCGGTCGGCGGGCGCGAGGCGGTCGGCGGGCGCGGGGCGGTCGGCGGGCGCGGGGGTCCGGCGGGCGGGGCGGTCGGCGGGGCCGAGGTCGTTGGGGCGGCCTACGCCTTGGCGGTCCATCTGGGTGAGCGCGGCGGCGACCGCCAGCCGGTCGACGAGGTCGTTCATCTCGTCGCCGCCGTGACCCTTCACCCAGCGGAAACGCACCCTTCCCGGGTGCAGTCGGTAGGCCGCTATCAACGGCTCCCACAGGTCCCGGTTGGCCACCGGCTTCTTGGCACTGTTGACCCACCCCCGCGCCAGCCAGCCCTCCCACCATCGGTCGCGGAAACAGTTGACGACGTAGGTCGAGTCCGACACGACTTCGAGCGGACCACCGAGAGCCGTCACCGCTTCGAGGGCGGCGGTGATCTCCATGCGCTGGTTGGTGGTGTGCACCGCGGAGCCACTGCGAAACGGCCCGTCGGGGACAGCCCACGCCCACCCGCCGGGGCCCGGGTTACCAGAGCACGCCCCGTCCGTGTAGACCACAGTGCGGACTGGGGGTGCAGCGGACATGGACCCAGCATGGCCCAGGTGCGCTCCGGCCGGCGACGCGGTCGGGGCGCCATGTCAGCGGGCAACGAAGCTGTCACGGCGCAGTTCGATAGCTGCGGCCACCCGAGCCACCAGCAGTTCAGCCGTCCACCCCGACGTCACTTGCAGCACAATCCAGCCCTCGAGCTGCAGGCGTGCCGACTTGTCGCGGTCGTGATGGAAGTGGGTGGCGTCGGAGTGGAAGGACCAGCCGTCGTACTCGATGCCGATCTTCCAGTCAGGATAGGCCAGGTCCAGCTCGCGGACCTCTGCGCCAAGGTCAACCACGTAGTGGCGAACGGGTGGCGGAAGCCCGACACTCACGATCGCGTCGAACATCCAATCCTCCGGCACGGACGCACCTCGATGATCGTTGCGCCTCCAGTCAATGAGGTCGCGCAACACCGACAGTCGGTGGCGGGGCAGCGGATCGCCGTCATCCAACCGCTGGGCGAGGGCTTGCACCGTCATCTTCCGCCGGCGGAGAAGGTCGTCGACCACCCGATCGAGCAAGCTTTCGGGTACCCGCGAGGAGAGGTCGATCACCGTTCGCGCCGGCGTGGTCACCGGTATGGCCCATCGTTCGGCCACATCTCCCGGAGGGAGGGGGAGCCGGTGGGTCCGCACCGCCTGGTCACCCGCACGGCGCGAGATGGGCACCGTGATCTCCAAGGGTGAGGCTGCGATGCACGACACCTGCCATAGGTACGCGGCGGCCATGTGTGATATGGCGACACGATCGCCGACGGCCAAGCAGATGGCCATCGCCCGCTGCCGATAGGAGCGTTGCGTGCCCGCGAACCGGTACACACCTCGGTGTACGGGTATCAGCACGCCGTCACTCACCCGCCGGCAGAGCTGGGAGGGACTGAGGACCTCCAGGACCTGCTGTCGGGTTACCAAACCGAACTGGCGACAGGCGAGCTCGTGTAGGAAGGCCAGTGCACTAGGCATACTTGGACACATTACATGCCTCTTAGTGTTTCCCATGTCCTCTCATTTTGCGTGATCGGAGACTCGGAGGGAACATCGTGGCGCTCCCGGACGCACCCACCTGGCTCACAGTCCAAGTCCTGGTGCCTGCCTCGCCGTGTGGCCCCCCCCGACCAGCGTTGTGAACGGTTAAGCGCCCGCAACACGACGGCGTGCACACTTCGCTGCGCTATGCGACGACAAGTGTGCAGCCCGGACGGTGCCGCGCGCATGATTGTGCACAACGCCTCCAAGGACGCACAACGCCTCCAAGGACGCACGACGCCGCCAAGGACGCACGACGCCTCCGTCGGTTTGTCGCGCGCCAGCCTCCCGTGGCGCGACGATATAGGCGTGATCTTCGATGGGTTCAGCCACCAGCTCCCAGACACCGACCCCCTGGAGACCTCAGAGTGGGTCGATTCCTTCGACGCCATCGTCGAGGGCCACGGTCGGACCCGAGCCCGCTTTCTGCTGATGAAGCTGCTGGAGCGGGCGAAGGAGAGGCAGGTCGGGTTCCCCGCCACCGTCTCGACGCCGTATGTCAACACCATCCCCCCGGACCAGGAGCCGTGGTTCCCCGGTGACGAACATATCGAGCGCCGCATCCGCGCCTACATCCGCTGGAACGCGGCAGCCATGGTGGTCCGGGCCAACCACGCCGCAGAGGGCATCGGCGGACACCTCGCCACGTTCGCCTCCTCGGCGTCCCTCTATGAGGTGGGTTTCAACCACTTCTTCCGGGGCAAGGCCAACGGTCAGCCCGGCGACCAGGTCTACTTCCAAGGCCACGCCGCGCCGGGGGTCTACGCCCGTGCCCACCTGGAGGGACGGCTGAGTGAGGACCAGCTCAACTACTTCCGCCGGGAACTGACCGGGCGCCGGCCGATCACCGGTTCCGACGGCACCACCGTTGCCGGTCCGGGTGGGCTTTCCTCCTACCCCCATCCCCGCTTGATGCCCAGCTTCTGGGAGTTCCCGACGGTGTCCATGGGTCTGGGCCCGCTGAACGCCGTCTACCAGGCCCACTTCAATCGCTACCTGACCAACCGCCGGATCGTCGACACGAGCGGAAGCCGGGTGTGGTGTTTCCTTGGCGACGGCGAGTGCGACGAGCCGGAGTCCCTCGGCGCCCTGTCACTGGCCGCCCGGGAGCAGTTGGACAACCTCATCTTCATCGTCAACTGCAACCTTCAGCGCCTCGACGGCCCGGTGCGGGGCAACGGCAAGGTCATCCAGGAACTGGAAGCCACTTTCCGGGGCGCAGGCTGGAACGTGATCAAGGTCATCTGGGGCTCCAAGTGGGACGAGTTGCTAGCCCGCGACGTCGACGGTGTCCTGCTCAACCAGATGAACACAACCGTCGACGGTGCGTTCCAGAAGTACGCGACCGAGGACGGGGCCTACATCCGGCAGCACTTCTTCGGCCCTGACCCCCGGCTGCGCCGCCTGGTCGAGCACCTGAGCGACGACGACCTCCGCAACCTGCCACGAGGCGGCCACGACTACCGCAAGCTGTACGCGGCCTACAAGGCCGCGACCGAGACCACCGGTCAGCCCACGGTCATCCTGGCCAAGACGGTCAAGGGTTGGACGCTCGGGCCCGACATCGAGGCCCGTAACTCCACCCACCAGATCAAGAAGATGAACGCGGCCCAGTTCAAACTGCTGCGCGACCGCCTCCACCTCCAGGAGGAGCTCCCCGACAGCGCCCTGGAGGCGGACGACCCGCCATTCTTCCGGCCGGCCAGCGACAGCATCGAGTACCAGTACATGGTGGAGAGGCGTCGGGCCCTGGCGGGGTCACTGCCCGATCGGGTGGTGCGACCGAGGCCCTTGCCGGCGCCAGAGCCCAAGACGCACGAGGAGTTCGACACCGGGTCTGGCAGCCGTGAGGTATCGACGACGATGGCGTTCGCGGTGCTGTTGCGCAACCTGCTCCGCGACAAAGGCATAGGCCAGCGGATAGTGCCCATCATTCCCGACGAGGCCCGCACCTTCGGACTCGACGCCCTGTTCAAGGAGGTGAAGATCTACGCGCCGCTCGGCCAGCTGTATGACCCGGTCGACTCGAAGCTGATGCTTTCCTACATGGAGGCCAAGGACGGCCAAATACTGGAGGAGGGCATTTCCGAGGCCGGGTCCATGGCCGATTTCACCGCCGCCGGCACGGCGTACGCCACCTTCGGTCAACCCATGATCCCGTTTTTCATCTTCTATTCCATGTTCGGGTTCCAACGCGTCGGCGACCTCATCTGGGCGTTCGGCGACATGCGCGGCCGCGGGTTCCTGCTCGGCGCCACCGCCGGGCGCACGACGCTCATGGGGGAGGGCCTCCAGCACAACGATGGCCATTCGCTACTGCTTGCCAGCACGGTGCCCAACGTCGCCGCCTACGACCCCGCATTCGCCTACGAGACCGCCACTATCGTCGCCGACGGCATCCGGCGCATGTACGGCGAGGACCCCGAGGACGTCTTCTACTACATAACGCTGTACAACGAGAACTACGTGATGCCCTCCAAACCGGCCGGCGCCGACGACGGAATCCTGAAGGGCCTTTACCGCTTCGCCGCGGCACCTTCGGGATCGCCGTCTGCTCGAAAGGCGACCATCTTGTTCAGCGGCTCGGCATTCCGGGCCGCCGTCGAAGCCCAGCGACTCCTGGTCGATAACCACGACGTGACAGCGGAACTTTGGAGCGCGACTAGCTACAAGGCCCTCCGCGAGGACGCCATGTCGGTGGAACGCTGGAACCGGCTGCACCCGACCGAGGCGCCGCGTACCCCCTACGTCACCGAGGCCCTGGCCGCCGCGGAGGGGCCAATCGTCGCCGTCACCGACTTCATGAAGGCGATCCCCGATCAGGTAGCCAGGTGGGCCCCGGGCTACTTCACGCCGCTGGGAACCGACGGCTTCGGCCGCTCCGACACACGCGAAGCCCTGCGGCGGCACTTCGAGACGGACGCGGCCAACGTGATCGTCGCCGTCCTCGACGGCCTGCGCGCTGTTGGCGAAGGCAAGCCCGAGGAGGTCGCCGACGCAATCCGGCGCTACGGGATCGACGCCGACGCGCCCGACCCTCGCAGCGCCTGACACCAGTTTGGGGAAAGCGCGGCGCTTCCGGCTCACCCCTGGTCGGGGCGCGAACGGTCGAGGCAGGGATCGGCCGCCGGCTCGGTGGCGCCTACACGCTCAACCGGTGATCACTGCTTGCACTTGACGGACGGCGAAAGCGGGGATGGCCGCCTGGGTACGCAAGCCACCGAGTGCTCCCTGAGCGGCGCCGAGGTGCCAGGTGGCAGTCCAGTTCTCGGTGACCGTTACCGTATAGGAACCGACATTGTCGTAGGTATGGGCGATGTTCCCATCCGGGTACGGCGCGCCCTCGGCGGTGAAGGGCCCCGTTAGGGTCCCGTCGCCCCAGTCGACCTCGTAGGACCCGTGGGCGACCACCACCAGCGAGCCCACCGCAGTCGCCTGGCTGAACGCCGCCGGCGCTAGGGTCCCCGCCGTCACCAAATACGAAGGTTTGCCGGTGATGGCGTAGCCCGGCGGGATCACCGGATGCGGGCTGGGCAGGGGGATGGTCTTCCAGAACCTGGTAGCCACCACAGTTGGGCTGACGGCCGGGGCGGCATGAGCGGCGGCGCCACTCGTGCCGGCGGCCTGGGGGCACCAACCGTAACTGGAAACCAATGCCGCGGTCATCCCCGCCGCGTTGGTCGCCGCCCACGGAGGTGGCGAAGCCATGTTGACCCCGACCATGGTGATACAGGTCCCTCCGCTCGCGGTCGACACCATCTGTCCGATCTGAAAGCCATTTGTCGCCGGCGGGGATGATGCCGGCGCCGCCGGCGCCGACGAAACACCGAGTCCCGCCACCGCGGCCGGCGTGGTTGAAATGTATGTACCGCCACAGTCAACAGCTACAAACGCACTAACACAGCCTGGGCCATTTACCGGACTAGTCGCAAGCGACGGTGTGAGAAGAAGTGGTCCTATAAGCATGCCTGCGGTCAGAACAACTATCCTTGTCACCACTCTAAACTACCTCTGAGCGCAGACATTAGCTACTGTCTCGGGCTTCAATGATGCAGCGTTGTAGCCAAACATCCACGGTGTTAGATTAAGATGATGCGGATCATTTGCTTGCGACTTGCTGACTAACGAGTAGTACTCAGAACCGAACGGTACTCCTGGACTCAGTACTAGTTCGGAGAAATCGGTGTGAGTCGATATAAATATGCAATTAGGTTGTGCGCTTATGAGCTGTGCAACTGTCGTTATACGTACCCCCATGGGGGAGCGAAGGTCCTTTGGAATATGCTGAAGCTGATCATGGAACACTCTAAGCTCAGTTGCGTATAGCGGGTCGGCGTAGATAGCTCGGAGCATGGTGTCGACACTTGGGGGGATGGTCTTTGTCGTGAGAGTCGTTCGCAGTGCGTCGCTGTAGATCGTGTCGAGCTGCGCGAGGACGGAGTTGACGTAGGGAACGGTGATAACCGCAGGGACCGGGTCGACGACGGGGGGGCTTGTGGTCGTCGACGTCGACGTGCTCGAAGGGGGCGCCGAGGTGGTGGGCGCCCCGGCGGTCGGGTGCGCGCTGCCACATGAAGCGCACAGGAGGGCAACTGCTCCGCCGAGAGTCCAGATCGTGCGTCTCATAGCTTCTTGGATACTCTTACGCATCAAGTCGCCGCCGTCAAGGAACAAGCTTCGTGAACTGCTGTCCGAACGCCGGCCGGCGGTCGATGCCGCGGGTGGCGAGTGCTCTCTTGGGCGCCGACTTCCAGACTGGGTACGCTTCGGGTCCGATGCTGCACCTGAGCCAAGATTCGGCCGCTGACCAGTTGCTTGGGAAGGATCCGCTGGCCCTCCTCATCGGGATGGTCCTCGACCAGCAGATCCCCTTGGAGCGCGCCTTCAGCGCGCCGAGAGACCTGAAGGAGCGCCTCGGCGGCCGCCTCGACGTGGCAGAGATCGCCGGCATGGATCCAGACGCCCTGGCTACGACCTTCTCCCAGCGTCCCGCGCTACACCGCTTCCCCGCGGCCAACGCCGGCCGGGTCCAGCAGCTTTGCCGGATCATCGTCGACGAGTACGGGGGCAAGGCAGCCAACGTGTGGGAGAAAGCGTCGAGCGGGTCCGACCTGCTCGCCCGGATCAGGGCGCTGCCCGGCTTCGGCGAACAGAAGTCGCAGATCTTCGTTGCCCTGCTGGGCAAGCAATTGGGAGTCGAGCCACCCGGCTGGGCGGAGGCGGCGGGTCGCTTCGGCCAGCCCGGTACCCACATGTCGGTGGCCGACATCGTCGACGGCGAGTCGCTCACCAAGGTGCGCGCGTACAAGCAGCAGATCAAGCTGGCCGCCAAGCCCTCGAGCTAACGATCGAGTCACTCCCGCCCTCCGCCCGAGCCGCATTGGCCTCCGACCCCGCACGCCGGCTTGCCACCTGACCGCCCTCGCCATCCTTGGCGCGCCCCGACCGCAAACGCCGGCCCTGGCCGCCCGCCCGGCCGGGCTAGCTGGTCTGGCGGTCCAACCATCCGAGCAGCAGCGCAATGGCACGGGGGTCGTGGCGCAGACGGTGGCCGGCGCCGGCCAGGACGCGCAGCTCGACGTCGCCCTCGGCCGCATCGGCGAGGGCGCGGGCGTCGAGCAACGGGACGACCTCGTCGTTGGCCCCGTGCACGAGAAGGACGGGGCGGGGCGGGATCTTGCCGATGAGGTTGAGCGGTCGGATCTCGCGAAGTTCTCGGGCCCAGGCGTCGAGGTCGGGCGGGAAGGTCGGATCCCGGATCACCCCGACGGAGCGAGCCTGGGCGACGAAGCGCCGGGCGTCGCTGGCCCGGTCGGCGAAGTCGGCGGGGGCGGCGAACGCCGCTACCCCCTTCACCCGGACGTCCTCTCCGGCCGCGCACAGGGCGAGGGAACCGCCCGCGGCGAAACCGCACACCCAGATCGCGTCGACGCCTGGAACCGCGAGGCACCCGTCGATTCCCACCTTGAGATCGGCCAACCAGCCGGCGAGCGAAAAATCGCCCTCCGAGGGGCCGGTACCCCGGAAGCTCACGGTGAGCACCACCCAGCCCGTCTCGGCCGCGAGGCGCTCGGCCAACTCGACGTAACCCTGGCCCGGCCCTAGCGCCGTCGGCTCCACCGGGAAGCCGTGGCACAGCACGAGGCCGTGACGTCCCGTGCCCGACGCCGCCGACCCGGCGGGCTTGACGATGGAGGCGGCGAGGCTCACCCCTCCCGAATCCAGACGGAGGGCGCTGGTGGTGGTCGAAGGCGTGCCGGTGAGGCTCACGTGAAAGGCTCCCCAGTGGCATCCCGGCACCCCGCAGGAAACGCCCCCCCGCACCTGGCCCGGCAACCCGCCGGAAACGTCCCCCCGCACCCCAGCGGAGAGCCAGCGTCACTCACCAGCGACCGACCATCAGTGCTGGCCGACCATCACCATCGGCCAACCATAGGCCACCGTGCCCCGAGCGTGCGACGAACGAGCGGAAGGGGTGCCACAGAGGCACCCCTTCCGCCAAAAGCATGCTGGAGAAGGCAGGGACCGACGTTGATATCGGGCGGGACCGGCTCCCGACCGTCGTTCCCCTGGTAACTGGCGTGGATTCCACCAGGTGGTCCAGCGGCCGATCTAGCGGCCAGCCACCTCCGAGGTCCCACAACTTTGATGACTGCTCAGCTGGACCACCTCCTTTCTTCGGTACCGACATGATAGCGAACCGACCCCCTCGTGGCGAGCATTTCCCCCGCCCCGATAGCGTACCCCGGTGGCTATCCACGCCTCGGCGAGCCGAGGCCCGGGATCTCGCGCTTGGAATGACCGTCCGCGCTAGATCCCGATGCGTTGGGCCAGCAGTTCCCGGTGGTAGCTGGGGTCGCCGAAGAGCAGCTCGGATGACTTGGCCCTCTTGAAATACAGGTGGGCGGGATGCTCCCAGGTGAAGCCGATGCCACCGTGGATCTGGATGTTGTCGGCGGTGGTGTGGAAGTACGCCTCCGAGCAGTACGACTTGGCGAGGCTGGCCACGACTGGTAGCTCGTCGGTGTCCTCCGACGCCACCCACGCGGCGTAGTAGGCGGCCGACTTGGCCGACTCGACCTCGAGGAGAATGTCGGCGCACTTGTGCTTGATGGCCTGGAAGCTGCCTATGGGGCGGCCGAACTGCACCCGGTTCTTGGCGTATTCAACGGCCATGTCAAGGACGAACTGGGCGCCGCCGACTTGTTCCGCGGCCAGGTTGACGGCCGCGAGGTCGAGCATCTTGGACACCGCCGCCCAGCCCTGCCCGTCGGCACCCACCAGGCGCGCCGGCGTGGAGTCGAACGTGAGCCTGGCCTGCTTGCGGGTCTGGTCCATGGTGGCGAGCGGCTCGGCGCTGAAGCCGCTCGCGCCCGCCGCCACCACGAACACCGACACGCCGGCGTCGCTGCGCGCCGCCACCAGCACCACGTCGGCGGTGTGGCCGTCGAGGACGTACAGCTTCTCGCCCGTCAGCGCCCACGCGCCCGGATCCGAACGAGCCGCCGAAACGGTAACTCCCCCTTCGTCCCAGCGCCCCGACGCCTCGGCCAGGGCCACGGTGGCGATCGTGTCGCCGGCGGCGATGCCGGGCAGGAGGTCCTGCTTGGCCGCCTCGTCGCTCGACGCCAACAGCAAGTTGGCGGCCAGGGCGATGGTCGAGAAGTACGGGGCGCAGAGCAGGGCCCGGCCCATCTCCTCGAAGATCACCGTCAGCTCCACGTGGCTGTAGCCCGAGCCGCCGTAGGCCTCGGGGATGGCGATGCCCTGGAGGCCGAGCTGGTCGGCCATCTGGTGCCACACGGCCGGGTCGTAGCCCTCGGCGGTCTCCATCAGCCGGCGGACCTCGCTCTCCGGTGACTTGTCTGCGCAGAAGCGGCGCACCGCCCGGCGCAACTCATCCTGCTCCTCGCTGAAGGCGAAGTTCACCCTATCATGTCTAGCCCACGCCCGACCCGCTGCCATCACCGTACGATTGAGGCGTGCATTACGAAGACAGCCAGGCCGAGGTCCACCGCCTCGTCGTCGGGCCCGTGGCCAACAACGTCTACGTCCTGCGCTGCAAGGACACCGGCGAGGCGGTCCTGCTCGACGCGGCCAACGAGCACGACAAGCTCCTCGAGCTGTGCCGGCGCCTCGCTGTCGGCAAGGTCCTCGAGACCCACGGGCACTGGGACCACATCCAGGCCGTCCCCGCCGTGCGAGACGCCGGCTACGAGGTGGGGGTTACCGCCGCCGACGCCGAGATGCTGCCGTCCTACGATTTCGTCCTCGAGCATGACACCGTGATCCCCGTGGGGCGCTTGCGCCTGCGGACAATCGCCACGCCGGGGCACACGCCAGGGTCGATGTCGTTCCTGGTGGAGGGCTCACCGGTGCTGTTCAGCGGCGACACCTTGTTCCCCGGCGGCCCGGGGGCCACCAAGTTCCCCGGCGGCGACTTTCCCACCATCATCAGGTCCATCGAAGACAAGCTGTTCTCACCCCTGCCTGCGGAGACGATAGTGATGCCCGGCCACGGCGACGACACCACCATCGGCGCCGAGCGTCTCCACCTCCAGGAGTGGGTGGACCGGGGCTGGTAAGAGGACGAAGGCCCCCTTCGCTCAGCCGCAGATTACTTTCGACGCGCGCCGCGCCGGCTCCCGACGCTAGGACCCGGTCAGGGGGTGGCGGGGGGCGTCGACGAGTTCGAGGTCGGGGGGGAGGCCCTCCACGGAGACCTTGTCGCCGTCGACTGTGACCGACACCCGGGCGCCGGCGAGGGGGATGCGCCCGACGTGCAGGTGGTCTATCTGGTCGGGCAGCGCGGGGTGGAGCCACACCTTGCCCCTCGGCACCCACGGGTCGAGGCGGAGCAGGGTGCGCAGCATGAGCAACGGTGACGCCGCCGCCCACGCCTGGGGGGAACACGACGTCGGGTAGCCGACCACGATCGGCAGCTCGATGCGGTCCAGGCCGCTGAACAGCTCGGGCAGGCGGCCGCCCTGGCGCACGCCGGCGTCGACCATGGCCATGATCACCCGCTGGGCGTCGCGGACGAACCCATAGCGCATGAGGCCCGCCGCGCAGAGGGCATTGTCGTGGGGCCACACCGACCCGCAGTGGTAGCTGATGGGGTTGTAACCCACCATGGATGCGCCGAGGGTCCTGATCCCCCAGCCGCTGAACATGTCGGGAGACATCAGCCGGTGGGCGACGGCGTCAGCCTTTTCGGCGTCGAGGATTCCCGTCCAGAGGCAGTGGCCCATGTTGGATGCGAGGGCATCGATGGGGCGCTTGTCCCGGTCGAGTCCCATGGCCAGCCAGCCGCGGTCCTCCAGCCAGAAGTCGCGGTTGAAGTTGCACTTGAGCGAGGCGGCCTTGTGGCGCAGGCGGTTGGACAGCTCGACGTCGCCGGCCTCGGCCGCGAAGAACGCCCGGGCCAGGTAGGCCCCGTACACGTACCCCTGCACCTCGGCCAGGGCGATGGGCCCCTCCGCCAGGCGGCCGTCGGCGAAACGGGTGCCGTCGGCGGAGTCCTTCCAGCCCTGGTTGAGCAGGCCGCGGTCCGAGGTTCGCTGGCACTCGACGTAGCCGTCGCCGTCACGGTCGCCGAAATGCTCGATCCAGTCGATGGCCCGGTCCGCGTGGGGCAGGAGCTCGTCGACGGCCTCGCGCGCCAGGCCCCAGCGGCGCAGCTCGCCGAGCAGCATGACGAACAGGGGGGTGGCGTCGGCGGTGCCGTAGTAGATCGTCCCCCCGCCGAGCGACAGCGACGACGCCTCCCCGAATCGCATCTCGTGGAGGATGCGGCCGGGCTCCTCCTCGTTGCGGGGGTTGGCCTCCGCACCCTGGAATCGGGCCAGGGTCTGCAGGGTTCCGAGGGCCAGCTCGGGGTCGACGATGAGCGCCATCCAGGCGGTGAGCAGCGAGTCGCGCCCGAACAGGGTCATGAACCACGGCGCCCCTGCGGCCACGACCGTGCGCTGCGGATAGTCGGGATCGAAGATGCGCAGGGCCCCGAGGTCCTCTGCGCTGCGGGCGACCACCGAGCGCAGCCCGTCGTGGTCGGTGTCGACGACGGGGACGCTGCGACGCCACTGGGCCATGCGTTCCGCCGGCTTGGCCCTCGCCACGGGCTGGCCGCACAGCCATCTGGGCTCGATCTCGTCGCCGTCGATCGAGCATGAGAACTGCTGGCACAGCGACCACTCCCCCCGCGGGGCCAAGATGACCTCCCAGCGGGCCAGGTGGGCGTCGAGCACGGGGGCCAGGGAGAACGAGATGCGCAGGCTGCGGGCGTGGGAGCCGTGGCGGTAACGGAATACCAGGGCGCCGTTGTGGTGCACGGGCTCCTGGTCGTGGCCGGCGCCGGCACGCGCCTGTTTGACCGCGAACAGATCGGCGAAGTCGGCGCCGAAGTCGAGCTCGACGGCGCAGTAGGCGGGCTCGGGGCTGTGGTTGCGGACCAGCAGGTCCTCGCGCATGCCCCGCCCGACGTAGCGGTGGCGCACGATCATGAGACTGGAGTCGGCCCGCCCGGGGCGGGGCAGGCCCCGGCCGACGAAGGTGGCGGAGAACGGGTCGGGGGCTGCGGCGGTCAGGATCTCGGGCCGCTGGCCGTTGACCCGCAGGCCCCAGCGCGACAGGAACCTGCTGTCGCGGAAGAAAAAGCCCTCGGGCGACGCCGGCGAGATGTCGCCGCTGGCCGCACATATGAGGAAGGCAGAGCCCTCCACGAGAGTCACGCGATCACCCGGGACCCCCCTTGAGGCGCCATCGGGCATCATCGCCGGATCACCCATCTGCGCCGACACTAGTGGGGGAAAGGGAAGTCCCTCGCGCCGGGCCCCCTTTTCCCCTACCGCCGTAGTGGTAATAGGATGCGGGTGTGAATCCGCTGTTCGAGGTCAAAGACCTCCACGTGTCCGTGGAAGGCACCGAGATCCTACGCGGGGTCGACCTGGTGGTCGGCGCCGGCGAGGTGCACGCCTTGATGGGGCCCAACGGGTCCGGCAAGTCGACGCTGGCCAACACCCTCCTCGGCAACCCGGCATACCGGGTCACGTCGGGCGAGATCCTGTTCAAGGGCGAGGACATCACCGCGTGGCCCACCGAGACCCGGGGCAAGGCGGGGATCTTCCTGGCCTTCCAGTACCCCGAGGAGATCCCCGGGGTGCCGATCATCCAGTTCCTGCGCCAGGCGTTGTCGGCCCGCAAGGGCATCGACCTGTCGGTGCTGGAGCTGCGCCTGTCGATCATGGATTGGATGAAGAAGCTCGGGATGGACGTCAGTTTCGGCTCCCGCTTCGTCAACGAGGGCTTCTCCGGCGGGGAGAAAAAGCGCAACGAGGTGCTCCAGATGGCGGTGTTGGAGCCGGACCTGGCCATCTTGGACGAGACCGACTCCGGCCTCGACATCGACGCCCTGCGGGCGGTGGCCGAGGGCGTGCAGGCGGTGCGCGCCACCCGGCCCGAGCTGGGGGTGCTCCTGGTCACCCACTACCAGCGCATCTTGGACCACCTGACCCCCGACGTGGTCCACCTGCTGGTCAACGGTCGCATCGCCGAGGTCGGGGGCCCCGAGCTGGCCAAGCGGCTCGAGAAGGAGGGGTACGAAGCATGGCGCTAGACATAGGGCGGCCGGTGGCGCCGCGCATCGACGTCGCCCGGGTGAAGAAGGACTTTCCCATCCTCGACGTCACCGTCCACGGTGGCCGGCTGGTCTACCTGGACTCGGCGTCGTCTTCGCAGAAGCCCACGGCCGTGCTCGAGGCCATGGACCACTACTACTCCACCACGCACGCCAACGTGCACCGCGGGGTGTACACCATCGCCGAGGAGGCCACCCGGCTGTACGAGCAGGCCAGGGCCAAGGTTGCCGCGTTCATCGGCGCCGGCGACCCCGCCGAGGTGGTCTTCGCCAAGAACGTCACCGAGACGATCAACCTGGTCGCCTACTCGTGGGGTCGCACCCACCTGGGCGCCGGCGACGTTGTGGTGCTCACCGAGATGGAGCACCACGCCAACCTGGTGCCGTGGTTGCAGCTCAAGGCCGAGCGGGGCATCGAGTTGCGCTACCTCGGTATCGACGACGATGGCGAGTTGGTCCTCGACGACCTGGAGCGGACCCTCGAGGGGGCCAAGCTGCTGGCGTTCACCGCCATGTCGAACGTGCTGGGCACGATCACGCCGGTGCGCCTCTTGGCCGACGCCGGCCACGCCGCCGGCGCCGTCGTTCTCGTGGACGGCGCCCAGTACGTCCCCCACCTACCGACAGACGTCGGGGCCCTCGGCGCCGACTTCGTCGGCTTCACCGGCCACAAGATGCTCGGCCCGACGGGGATCGGATGCCTGTGGGCCAAGCCCGAGCTGCTGGCGGCCATGCCGCCGTTCCTCGGCGGCGGTGAGATGATCCGCGATGTGCGCCTCGACGGCTTCACGCCGACGGAGGTGCCTTGGAAGTTCGAGGCGGGCACCCCGCCCATCGCCGAGGCCGTCGGCCTCGGCGCCGCGGTCGACTACCTGAGCGCCATCGGCATGGACGCCGTGCGCGCCCACGAGCGCTCGCTGACCGCCTACGCGCTCCGCGCCCTGCGCGAGCACCACGGCGCCAACCTGGTGATCCACGGCCCCTCGGACCCCGATAGGCGGGGCGGGGTGATCTCGTTCGCCTACAAGGACGTCCACCCCCACGACCTGTCGCAGGTCCTCGACCAAAGGGGCGTGTGCGTGCGCGCCGGCCACCATTGCGCCAAGCCCCTGATGCGCCGCCTAGGGGTGAACGCAACGGCTCGTGCGTCGCTGGCGATCTACAACGACGAGGCCGACGTCGACGTGCTCGTGGAGGCCCTCGGCGACGCCGACCGGCTCTTCGGCTGAGTGACAGGACGGCTGAGTGACTGGAGGAATGGCTAGATGAACGGTCTGGAAGACCTCTACCGCGAGATCATCCTCGACCACTACCGCAGTCCCCGTAACCGCGGGGACCTGCCCGTGCCCCCCGCCCACAAGGCGGAGGGGTTCAACCCGCTGTGCGGCGACGAGATCGTGCTCTACCTAGACGTCGCCGACGGCCGCATCGCCGACCTGCGGGTCAACGGCCAGGGTTGTTCGATCAGCCAGTCCTCGGCGTCGATGATGTCGGCGGCGGTGAAGGGCAAGACGCTTCCCGAGGCCCGGGCGACCGTCAAGGCGTTCAAGTCGATGATGTCGGTCCACGAGGCGCGCCTCGACACCTCAGACCCGGGCGGCGAGGTGGCCGTGGTGGACAAGCCCGACGTCGATCTGGGCGAGTTGGAGGCGCTGCAGGGGGTCGTCAAGTTCCCAGTGCGCATCAAGTGCGCCACCCTGGGTTGGAACACCTTGGTGCAGGCCCTCGACGAGGTGGGCTAGCCCGGCGGTTGCCGGGTGGAGTGCGGGCCCTCGGCCCGCACGGCCTCCACGGCGTGGAAGGCGGCGCGCAGCTCCGCGATCCAGGTGCGCTCGTTGCTTCCCACCAGGCGCACGCACCAGGCCAGCGCGTCACTGCGGCTCCTGGCCACGCCGGCGTCGATGAGGGTGTCGAGGATCCGGCGTTCCGGCAGGCGGAGACGGGTCATCACCGGCACGCTCGCCGTGGTGAACAGGTGCACCTCCCCACCACTGCGGACCCCCCATGCCACCTTGCGTGCGAAGACGGCCTCGGCCTGCTCGGCCAGGTTCATGCGGTGCTCTCGAGTCATGCGCCGGAAGCGCTCCACCCCGACTGGTGTGGGCGCGTCGCGGGGCTCGAGGATCACGAGGATCTCGTCGTGGTCGCTCATCACCTCGGGCACCCCCACCGACCAGCCGGCGGGCAGCCGGCTGGCGAACCAGTCGGCCACCACCTCGTCGCCCGGGCAGGAGTCGGGGTCGTTCACCGCATCGGGGTACGGGTCGGCAATCCCCTGACTCGCACCGCCGTGCGCCCGGCCGGAGCGGGGCTCATCCCAGGTCTCCCACGGCGACAGCCAAGGGCTCGAGCACCGCGGGTGACAGCGGCGGCGGGAGGTAGATGATGGCCAGATCGGCGCCGGCGTCGCCGAGGGCAGCGGCGCTGGCGGCGGTCGCGGCCGGGTCACCGGCGAACTGGACGTGGCTCGACAGTGTGATCTCGCCCGGGTCCCGACCCAGCTCCGCGCAGTGCTGGTGCAACACGTCACGCTTGCGGGCGAACTGTTCCACCGTCCCCCCGACGAAGTTCCAGTGCTGCGCGAAGCGGGCGGCGGTCCGAAGGGTCCTCTTCTCGCCGTTGCCTCCGATACAGATTGGGGGGTGGGGCTGCTGGTCAGCCTTCGGGTTGCAGCGGGCGTCGTCCAGGTCGTAGAACCGGCCGGAGAAGCTGGTGGTCTCCTCGGTCAGTAGGCCGATGAGCACCTGGCAGGCCTCCTCGAGGCGGTCGCTTCGATCCGCCGGCGAACCGAGAGCTATGCCGTAGGCGCCGGACTCCTCCTCGTTCCACCCCGCGCCGATCCCGAGCTCCAAGCGGCCGCCCGAGACGAGGTCGAGGGTGGCGGCCATGTTGGCCAGCACCGCGGGGTGACGGTAGTGGATGCCGGTGACGAGGACACCCAATCTGACGCGCCGGGTGGCCTGGGCCAGCGCGCTGAGCGTCACCCATCCCTCCATGCACGGCCCCGTGGAGTCGGAGAAGATCGGGTAGAAGTGGTCGAAGGTCCACCCCGACTCGAACGTGTCGATGTCGTCGCCGGCCTGCCAAACGGCCAGCATCTCGGCCCACGTGGTGTTTTGCGGTGAGGTCTTGAATGCGAAGCGCATGAGCCTGACGCTAATGGGGCGCGGGAGCCGCCGGGTGCGGCGCGAAGGAGCCACCGCCTGGTTCGGCGGTGGCTCCTTCGCGGCGGCGGGCGCCGGGCCGGGCTAGCTGTAGAAGCCGGAGCAACCGCCGGACGCACCCAGGTGCCAGAGCCCATTGAGGTCACCCAGTTGGTACAGGGGGTATCCCTGGTCGATCGGGTTCATGACCTCGGGGGCGCCGGGGGTGTGGGCGAGGCCGACGGCGTGACCGAGCTCGTGGAGCAGGACCGGACCTTCGGCGTTGGCGCCGAGGAAGCCTCCGGGCATCCCGCTGAGCATCTGGACGTTGGCCGACACGTACTCGGGGGGCCAGCCCGGGCTGTTGATGTAGTAATAGGTCGTCAGGCCGACCATGTCACCTCCGCTTAGCGACGGGACCCAGCTGATGGTCAACTTGGTCGAACCGGGCACGGCCGCCGTGCTCGAGTATGCGCCGTCATAGGCGAAGGACAAACCCGTCCCCAGCGACAGCTGGGCGATGGCGGTGGTCACGTCCAGTTGCCATCCCGCCGGTGCTCCGGGCCACACCACCGAGTAGTGGATGACGTCGCAGGGGTTCCAGCGGGCGGCGACGCCGGCACCGTTGGTGACCTCGTAGGCGTACTGAGGGCTGTATGCCGGCGGCCCCGAGGGCCCCTGAGGGGCGACGGCGGCGTTGGCCATGGCCGTGGCGTCGCCGAAGTTGAGCACGCGGCCGGCGGACGTCACTATCCAGTAGCCGCCTCCGTCGGAGGTGGCAACCAGGCCCACCGCACGCCCCGAACCGACCAGCCCGACGCCCGAGCCGTGGAAGCCGGCGTTACCGAAGGTGAACATCCCACCGTCGGCGGCGAGCATCCAGTACCCGCCCCCGTTGCTGGTCCGGGCCATCGCCACAACCGGCTGGTTGAGGTGCTCGCTGCCCGTCGAGCCGTGGAACCCGGCGTCGCCGAAGGTGAATATGCCGCCGTCGCTGGCGACGAGCCAGTAGCCCTTGCCGTCGGGGGTCGAAGCCATGCCCACCACGGGGCGGTTGAGGTGCTCGCTTCCCGTCGAGCCGTAGTACACGGCGTTGCCGAAGGTGAACATGCCGCCGTCGCCGGCCACGAAGAAGTACCCGCGCCCGTCGAGGGTGGTCTGCATCTGCAGCGCCGGGGCGTTGAGGTGCTCGTTGCCGGTCGAACCCATGAAGTAGGCGTCCCCGAAGCTGAAGACCCCTCCGTCGCCTCCGAGCAGCCAGTACCCCTTTCCGTCGGCGGTGGGGGCGATGCCGACGATCGGGGCGTTGAGCGCCTTGCCGGCCAGGTCGCCGTGCCAGACTGCGTCCCCGTCGGCTACCACCGACCCGTCCGCGAAGGCGACCCAGAACCCGTGCGCGTCGTGGGACGGCGCCGCTGCTACCGCGATGTGGCTGAACGACGAAGCCCGCACCGCCGGATCGCTTTGATGCTGGACCTTCGGCGCGGCCGGGGCGGAATGGACCGAGGCGCCGGCGGTTCCGGCGGTGCCCGTCAGCGCCATGGCGGCGACGACGCTGGCGCTGGCGGCGACGCGCCCGAAGCGCCCCAAGAAGCCCTTCTTGGCGCGCCGACGCCCGCCGCCACGCACCGCTCGCCCGGACCTTTCATTGCGTGAATCCCGTCCCACCGCCTGGTCTCCTTCCGCATCTCTGCTCTCTGTTGAAAGAAGGGTCGGCGCCAGCGGGGCGCCCTTTAGCGCCAGTTGGGCCCCGCGCCGCAGTTGCCTGCCCAGACGCGCACCCGGGCCCGGATGACCAGCGCCCGGGAGCGGACAAACGCGCAACCGCCGCAGCCGCGCGCAACGGTCGCAACCGCTTGCGATCGCCGCAACGGCTGCCTACGGGGACCGTGCGGGGCGCGATGGCTGGCCGAGGAGGGGCGGGCGGTAGCCTGCGCCCATGCGCCACGTGGTGGTGGTCGGCGCGTCGCTCGCCGGCCTGCGTGCCGCCGAAGCGGTACGCAGGGCGGGCCACGACGGGGATCTGACCATCGTCGGCGCCGAGGTCCACCCGCCCTACGACCGGCCCCCGTTGTCCAAACGGGTCCTCACCGGGACGGCGGAGGCCGGCGCCACCGCCCTGGAGGCCAGCGACGACCTGGGGGCGGACTGGCTGCTCGGGCGGTCGGTCACCGCCGTCGACCCCTTCGGGCGGCGCCTGAAGATCGGGCCCGCGGGCGGCTCAGGCGGCGGCGAGACGCTCGGCTATGACGGTCTGGTCATCGCCACCGGCGCCCATCCCCGTAGGCTGCCAGGTCTATCCGACGTCGCAGGCGTCCACTACCTGCGCACCCTCGACGACGCCGTCGCCCTGCGCGCCGAGCTCGTCGGATCCCCTCGCGTGGCGGTCATCGGCGCCGGCTTCATCGGTGCCGAGGTGGCGTCGAGCTGCCGGGAGCGCGGCGTGGAAGTAACCGTCATCGAAGCCCTCCCCGTGCCGCTCGGGCGGGCCCTCGGCGACGAGATGGGTCGGGTGTGCGCCGGACTGCACCACGCCGGCGGCGCCACCCTGCTCACCGACGCCCGGGTGGCCGCACTAGTCACCGGCCGGGAGAGGGTGGAGGGGGTGCGCCTCGCCGACGGTCGGTTGGTGGCCGCCGACGTGGTCGTTGTCGGAGTCGGGGTCAGCCCCACGGTGGGATGGCTAGCGGGGTCCGGGATCGACCTCGACGACGGCGTGCGCTGTGACGCCCGGTGCCGGGTGCTGGCCGGCGGCCGGCCCCTCCCCGAGGTGGTCGCCGCCGGGGACGTAGCCCGGTGGGAGCACCCCGGCTGGGACGAGGTTGTGCGCGTGGAGCATTGGACCAACGCCGTCGAGCAGGGGGAGGCGGCGGGCACGACCCTGGTGCGCGGCGAGGAGGCCCCCCTTTTCTCCCCCGTCCCCTACTTCTGGTCCGACCAGTACAAGGTCAAGATCCAGTTCGTGGGACGGATGGCGCCAGGCGACCAGGTCACCGTGGTGGAGGGATCGGTCGCCGAACGGCGCTTCGTCGCCGCGTACGGACGCCACGGCCGCCTCGTGGGGGCCCTCGGCTTCAACCGTCCCGCCCGGGTCATGGCCTACCGTCGCATGATCGCCGCCGGGGCGCCGTACCCAGCAGAGAACCCGTGAGTGGCGGCGCCGGGGGCATTACATCGCCGGCAGGCGCCAGCCCTTGGACTCGGCGATGTCCTTGCACGTGGGGCACAGCGGGAACTTCTTCGGGTCCCGGTTGGGGACCCAGATCTTGCCGCAAAGGGCCTTTACCGCCGTCCCGTTGACCATGCCCTCGACCACTGACGGGCCCGCCGACAGGAATTCTCCGTCGTCGGTCTTGACCCCCTCGAGCACGATGTGGGACATCCGCTCGTGGTCACCGTCGAGCATCGGCTCCGCGAGGGCCGGCGAGGTGGTGAGCTCGACGGCGGGGGCGGCGACTGCTGGGGATGTGGCGAGGTCGGGCACGCACTCCAGGGTAGCGACGGGGAGCACCCGAGGAGGTCGGCCCGCCTGATCGACGGGAGGCTCCGGTAGCGTTTTGCCACCATGGACAAGAAGTGGTGGACGCTGCTAGCCGTGTGCCTCGGCACCTTCATGCTCCTGCTCGACGTGACCATCGTCAACGTCGCGCTGCCGGCCATCCAGTCGAGCCTCAAGGCGAACTTCTCGGACCTGCAATGGGTCGTCGACGCCTACGCCCTGTCGCTTGCCTCGCTCCTGCTGACCAGCGGTTCGCTCGCCGACCTGTTCGGGCGGCGGGTCCTGTTCGCCATCGGTCTGGTCATATTCACGGCGGGATCGCTGCTGTGCGGGCTGGCCACGTCTCCGCTGTTCATCATCCTGTCGCGCGCCGCGCAGGGGATCGGGGGCGCCATCATGTTCGCCACGTCGCTGGCGCTGATCGCCAGCGCGTTCCAGGGCCGGGAGCGGGGCGTGGCCTTCGGGGTGTGGGGTGCCATCACCGGCGTCGCCGTCGCCGTCGGGCCCGTCCTCGGCGGCCTGCTGACCACCGGCTTCTCGTGGCGCTGGATCTTCTTCGTCAACCTCCCGATCGGCGCCTTCGCCCTCGCCGTGACCCTTACCCGCCTCGAAGAGTCACGGGAGGCGCAGGCCCGCCGTCCCGACTGGGCGGGCTTCGTCACCTTCACTGCCGCCCTCATCGCCCTCGTGTACGGCCTCATCAGGGCCCAGCAGAGCGGCTGGTCCGACACCGGCGTCATCGCCTGCTTCGTCGCTGCCGTCGTCGGCCTGGCTGTGTTCTTGATGGTCGAGCGGCGGGGGCGTCAACCCATGTTCGAGTTGTCGCTGTTCCGCCTGCCCACCTTCGCCGGTGGCTCCATCGCCGCCTTCGCCATGTCGGGCACCCTTTTCGCCCTCCTGCTCTACCTGGTGCTCTACCTCCAGGACGACCTCGGGTTCTCCGCCCTCGGCACCGGCGTGCGCCTGCTCGTGCTGTCGGGCGGCGTCCTCGCCACCTCGACGATCGCGGGGAGGGCGACCGCCCGGGTCCCGGTTCGCTGGCTGATCGCCCCCGGACTGGCGCTCGTCGGTATCGGCCTGCTGCTCATGGCCGGGATCCACGCCACCTCGGCGTGGACCCACCTGATCCCGGGTTTCATCCTCGCCGGCGTGGGGACCGGGATCATCAACCCGCCGCTCGCATCCACCGCCGTCGGTGTGGTCGAACCGCGACGGGCGGGCATGGCTTCGGGCATCAACGCCACCTTCCGCCAGGTCGGCATAGCCACCGGTATCGCCGCCCTCGGGACCATCTTCACCACCTCCCTCGCCGCCCACGTGCGCTCCGGCCTCGATGGCATCCCGCAGTTGGCGGGCCACAGCGCCCAGATCTCGGTCCTGGTCGGCAGCGGCGACTCGGGCCGGGCGA
Source organism: Acidimicrobiales bacterium (assembly GCA_035552775.1). Lineage (GTDB taxonomy): Bacteria > Actinomycetota > Acidimicrobiia > Acidimicrobiales > Palsa-688 > DASZKW01. The sequence continues at coordinate 26,470 of DASZKW010000063.1, forward strand.
TCGCCATGGCCCCGGCGGCGCTACGGGGCCGGCTGGGCTCGGTGATCCACGCCAGCTTCGCCGACGGTCTCAACGGGATCCTCGTGATCGGCGGCATCGTGGCCCTGGTTTCCGCGGTGCTGTGCCTGGCCCTCATCCGCCAGAGGGACTTCGCCCAGGGAAGCGCCGCTCACGCCCGGGCCAACGCCGGCGCCGAGGCCGACGGCGGCGCGCCCAGCCCGCTGGGGGCCGGCCAGGCCTGATGACCAAACCAAGCACGCACCGATCCCCCGAGGAGGCACCCCATGCCTGAGGCCGTCATCGTCGCCACCGCCCGCAGCCCGATCGGCCGGGCGTTCAAGGGTTCCCTCGTGAGCATGCGCCCCGACGAGATGGCCGCCCAGATGGTGACCGCCGCCCTGGCCAAGGTCCCCGCGCTCGATCCCGCGACCGTCGAGGACATCATGGTGGGCAACGGTCAGCCCGCGGGCGAGGCCGGCTACAACCTGGCTCGCGTCGTCGCCTTGCTGGCCGACATGCCCGCCGTGCCGGGCACGACGGTCAACCGCTACTGCTCGTCGTCGCTGCAGACCATCCGCATGGCCGCCCACGCCATCAGGGCCGGTGAGGGCGACGTCTTCGTGGCCGCCGGCGTCGAAACCGTCAGCCGTTTCCCCAAGGGGATGTCCGACGGCCTGCCCGACACCCACAACGCGCGCTTCGCCGGCGCCGAAGCCCGCTCCGCCGCCCGGGCCGAGGGCGGGGAGGGGCCGTGGTCGCCCCCTGAAGGCCTGCCCGACGTCTACATCGCCATGGGCCAAACGGCGGAGAACGTCAGGGAGGTCGAAGGCGTGAGTCGCGAGGAGATGGACCGCTTCGCTGCCCTCTCCCAGCAACGGGCGGTCGAGTCGCAGTCCAACGGGTTCTTCGAGCGCGAGATCGTCCCCCTTGCCCTTCCGGACGGGACCGAGGTCATCGCCGACGACGGCCCCCGGCCGGGTACCACCGTCGAAGGTCTCTCACAGCTCAAGCCCGCCTTCCGTCCCGACGGCGAGGTGACAGCCGGCAACAGCTGCCCTCTCAATGACGGCGCCGCCGCCGTGGTGGTGATGAGCGACTCGCGGGCCCGGGACCTGGGCATCGCCCCTATCGCCCGAATCGTGTCGAGCGGGGTCACCGCCTTGGACCCCGAGATCATGGGCCTCGGTCCCGTCGCCGCGTGCCGCCAGGCGCTCGGGCGGGCGGGGATGAGCATCGCCGACGTGGACCTGGTGGAGATCAACGAGGCGTTCGCCGCCCAGGTCATCCCCTCGGCTCGCCACCTCGGCATCGGGTGGGACAAGCTGAATGTCCACGGAGGGGCGATCGCCCTCGGCCATCCCTTCGGCATGACCGGTGCGCGGATCATGACCACCCTGCTCAACGGGCTCGAGGACGCCGACGCCACCATCGGCCTGGAGAGCATGTGCGTGGGGGGCGGCCAGGGCATGGCCATGGTCGTCGAGCGGCTCAGCTAGCCGGCGCAAGCCGGCGCAAGCCGGCGCAAGCCGGCGCTAGCCCGTGGTGCACGCGGGGCGGGCCGTCTGGAAGATGTTGTCGCTCCAGACGTTGCTGTCGCAGCCGGGATTGGAGTCGTACAAGTCGACCCCGTTGCCCCCGGTGAGGTTTCCGATGATCCGGTTGTCCTTGCCGCGGGGGTTGCCGGTCGGGCCGGAGGGCAGCGAGCCCGGGGGTGAGATCGATCGGCGACCAACGCTCACGCCTCCCGCGGCGTTGTCCCTGACAGAGTTGCGGTCGATGAGGTTCCTGCTCGCGAACACCCGGATGCCGTCACCGGGCACCGCGCCGTTGAAGCCGTTGTTGTCCACCGTGTTCTTGGCGACGACGTTGTTGTCGGAGTCGACGAACAGCGATATGCCGTCGAGGCCGTTGCCTGTCACCTGGTTGTCGACGATGGCGTTGCCCGCGACCTGCGGCTCGACGCGGATGCCGTCGTTGTCACAGAACGGCCCGGTGCGACAGGCGATGTTGTCGGTCACCGTGTTGCGTGCGATCAGGTTGCCCGTGGTGGGTTGGGCAGGGAAGGTGTGATCAGAGTCGGGGACCTGGATGAGACCGATCCCCGAGAACGGACCGTTGTCGTTGGTGACATTGTCCACTATGACGTTGTCGATGGATCCCTCCAGGAGGATGCCGTCGCCGTAGAGCGTCGCCGGAGCGGGTCCGCCCGACGATCCTATGTTGTCGCTGGCGACAATCTTCCTTACGGTGTTCGCCTTTCCGCCCTGGATCACGATGCCGCCGTCGAAGTCGCTCACGGCGCCGTTCTCAACCCTCACACCCGTCCTCGCCGAGACCAGCACCCCGGCACCGTCGCCGGGTGCGGGCGTCCCGAAGATGCGGTGGCCGTGGAGATTGAGCGTGACGTCGTTCGCTCCGATGACTATGCCGTTGTCCGGACAAGGGCCGACGTCACCGTTGAGAGTCGTGCTCGCGGTGATGACCTGCCCGCACGACACGCTCACCGGTTGGCTGGCCGCCGCCGGGTTGGCGAGTCCGACGGTGGCCATCGTGGCCAGGGCCGCAACCGCGGCGACGCGGCCTGAGACGAATGTCATGATGATTTACCCCCCCCGCCCCTCGTCCGTTCGAGGGAACTGTGCAGCGAGTATGACACCGCGGATCACCCTCCGCCAGCTTTGGTCCGTTCGCGGCGTATGAGCCGGATCGCCATGACGGCTCGACGCGGCGGGCTCGGCGGGACAAACGGCGCCAACGCGGCAATGCGCTTGACTGATCCTGCCTGCTCGCGTAGCCTACTGCCCCGTTGTGACGCCGAGCACATGGATAGCCCGTCGGCACGCCGCCAGTCTCTTCGCCGTGGCGGCTCTGCTGGCGACGACACTCGGGGTCGCCGCACCGGGGGCTTCGGCTGATCCCCTGTCGTCAAAGCGCGCCCAGGCCCAAGCCCTCAACGCCAAGATCCAGTCCCTCGGCCAGCAAGAGGCGGCCCTCTCCGAGCAATACGACGCAGCCAACCTGGCGGTGCACGCCGCCCAGGCCAGGGTCACCCAGGCCAGCCGGGCCGTCGCCTCGGCGGAGACGGCTGAGGGCAAGGCCAAGGCGGCGCTCACCGCCGAGGCCGTCAACGCCTACATCAACGGCGGCGACGCCGCCGTCCAGGCCAGCCAGGGCAGCCAACCCGTGACCAGCGTCGACCAGAGCCTCATCCGATCCGAGTACGTCGGCGACCTCGCCTCCACCCAGAGCGACGCCATGGACCAGTACCGCCTGAGCGCGCTCCAGGCCCAGGACGCCAAGACCAACCTCCAGGTCGCCCAGACCGCCGCCCAGGCCAAGGTCAACGCCGTCGGCCAGGACCGCCAGGCCGTGCAGGCCGCTGCCGGCCAGTTGCAGTCCACCCTCAGCCAGGTGAACGGCCAGATCGCCACCCTCGTGGCCCAAGCCGAGGCTGCGCAGCGGGCCGCCCAGGCCCGAGCCGAGCAGCAGGCTCTGGCTGCCCAGGCGGCCAGGCGGGCCGCCGCGGCCCAGGCCGCTCAGGCCGCGGCCAGGGCAGCGGCGGCGGCGGTCCCCGAGGCCAACGGGAGCGGACTCGGCGGGTCCTCCTCGTCCGGTGCCGGGACCAACAACGCCGCCCCGCTCAGCGCCGGCCCGGCCAACCCGCCGCCACCGAGCGGGAGCGGGGCGGGAGTAGCGGTCGCCGCGGCCGAAACCCGCCTAGGGGACCCCTACGTGTGGGGAGCGTCGGGGCCGAGCAGCTTCGACTGCTCGGGCCTGGTCATGTGGGCATGGGCCCAGGCCGGGGTCTCCCTCCCCCACTTCAGCGGGGCCCAGTACGCCCTCACCACGCACATCCCGATAGCCGACGTCGCCCCCGGAGACCTGGTCTTCCCCGCCAACCCCGGGGAGCACGTGGCCATGTACGTCGGCGGCGGCCAGGTCATCGAAGCGCCCTACACCGGGGCGTTCGTCCACGTCATCCCGATGAGCGGCTTTTTCGTCCTGGCCGGTCGCGTCCCGTAATTCTGCCGAACGCTCCCATCCCGGCGCCAGCGCCGCCATGGGAGGTGGCGGGCTACCGCGTCGGCTACCGTCGGGGGTTACATCACCGCTGAGAGATAGGCCCCAGCGCGAGCTCAGAAGGGAGCGCGGCGTGGCAAGGAACGACCAGGTGCTGGGCGCCAAGGTACGCGTCCCCCGCCCGGTGGTCCAGCCGCGTGACCGCTTGGCGGCCCTGTTCGAAGCGGCCTGGGCCCACGCCGTCACCTTGGTGGTCGCCCCCGCCGGCTCGGGCAAGACGACCGCCCTGGCCCAGTTCGCCGCCCACGGGGCGGCCAGGGGTTCGGAGGTGGCGTGGTACCGGGCCGAGAGCTCCGAGGGAGCCGTCGGCGACCTTCTCCGCCACGTCGCACAGGCGCTGAACACGGTTCGCCCCGGCCTCGTCGGGGACTGGGAGACCGTGGAGGCGGCCGCCGCCGCCCTCGATTCCCTGGACTCCGCCGACCCCCGCCCCGTCGCCTTGGTCATCGACGACTTCCACACCCTCGAGGGCACGCCGGCGGAGTCGGCCGTGGGTGACCTGGTCGAGTACCTGCCCTCGTCGATCCACCTCCTGCTCGGCGCCCGGCGCCCACCTGCCATCGACCTGTCCCGCCTGCGGGTATCGGGGCGATTGGCCGAGCTCGGACCCGAGGACCTGCGGTTCCGGACCTGGGAGGTGGAGACGCTGTTCCGCGACCACTACGGGGAGCCGTTGCCGCCCGTGGAGCTGGCGGAGCTGACGCGGCGCACCGACGGCTGGGCCGCCGGCCTCCAGCTGTTCCACCTGGCCACCCGGGGAAAGCCGGTACTGGAGCGGCGCCGGGTGCTGCGCTCGCTGTCGACCCGGTTGCGCTCGGTGAGGGAGTACCTGGCCCGCAACCTGCTGGATGGCCTCGATGACGAGCTGCGCACGTTCCTGTTACGCACGAGCGTTCTCGGGCACCTTTCGCCTCCGATGTGCGACGAGCTCCTCGGACGGGCCGACAGTGCCCACCTGCTGGCCGAGGCCGAACGCCGCCACCTGTTCCTCACCAGCGACGACGAGGGCGCCACCTACCGCTCCCACGAGGTCCTGCGGTCCCATCTGGCGGAGATGCTCATCGACGAGGTCGGGGAACAGGATGCGAGGGTGCTCCAGCAACGGGCGGGCGTCCTGCTCGAAGCGGCGGGGGACTCGGCCGAAGCCCTGTTCGCCTACTGGCGGGCGCAGGACTGGTCGGCGGCCGACAGGCTGCTGGCCACCCACACCGAGATCATGGGAGGTACCGCGCTCGGTCTCGAAGCGATCCCCCCCGGCCTGACCGACCGCGACGGCTGGGTCCTTCTCGCCACCGCCCGTCGCCACCTGGCGATGGGAGCGTGGGGCCCGGCCCTCGACACCTACAGGCGGGGCGAGGCCATGTTCGGCGGGGGCAGGCCGTCGGAGACCTGCCGGCGCGAGCGGACGGCCCTGGTGGCATGGCTCGATCCGAAAAGCGCCAGCGGCGGCGACTGGACGTCCCACCTTCGTCGCGCCATGCAGCGCGAGCCCCTGGCGGTGGCGGCCGTGCTGGAATCGCTCCCCGATCTGGGCGACACCGCCCCCGCCCACTTGGCGGCGGGCCTGGCCGCCGCCGCCGCCGGCCACCTGACGACCGCCGGCCGCCATCTCGGCGCCGCGGGCGACCACCCCGGCGCCAGCCCCGTGATCGCCGGCTTCGCCGGTTTCGCGGCCGCGGTGATCCACCGGATGCGGGTCGTGGCGAGCGGCGGCGGCGATGACGGGAAGCGGGAGCTGGCCGGTGCGACCGAGGTCGTCGACGCCGTGACTCCCCCGTGGATGGGTCGCCTGGCCCAGGGTTTCGCCGCAGACTCCCCCGGCGACGGGCGCCGGCAACTGAGCTGGGCCCGGGACCTGCCCGACGTGGCCGCCAACCCGTGGGCGGCCGCGGTCCTGGCCCTGCTGGCCAGCGCCGCCGCCCTCGCCGACGGGGAGGCACCGGCCGCGGCCGAGGCGGCCGGGGTTGCGACCGCAGGGTTCGAGGCGCTCGGTGCCGGCGTGGGGGTGGCGTGGGGACACGCGTTCGGGGCCCTCGCGGCCGCCGCGAGCGGTGATCCACATGCCCAACGGGCGGCGGTGGCCGCCCTTCAGACGGCCAGGGCGGCGGACTGCCCGGGGGCCATGGCTTTGGCCTGCCGGGTCGGGGTCCTCGCCGGTCTGCCCGAGGGGCTAGCCCCGTTGCTGGCCACCGCCGGTGCCCTGGAAGGTGCCGGGGCGGTGAGCCTGCAGAACCTGGTCGACCGCCTGTGGGCGGGGCGCAA
>DASZKW010000064.1:0-1668 GCA_035552775.1 Acidimicrobiales bacterium
CTTCATGATGTCGGCCAGCACCTGGCGGCGCTCCGAGGCGACGATGACGTCGGCGCCGACCTCGGCGGCGGCGGCGAGAAAGTCGGTGGCCCGGTAGGTGGCCGTGGGAAGGATCAGGAGAAGGCGGGCCACGGACCTATCATGGAGGATATGAGCTCGCAGCAGACACCTGAGTTCCAGCCCGTGCTGAAGGTGAGCGACCGGGCCCGCGCCATGGTGCTCGACGTCCGGGCGTCGGAGACCGACGGTGATCGCCTGGCGCTCTGGCTCGACGTCAGCGGGGTCGCCGGCTCCAACTACACCTACGACATGTACTTCGAGGCAGCGGCGGACGCCGGCCCCGACGACCTGGTACAGCACGACGACGAGCTCACCATCGTGATCCCCGAGGCCAGCGTGGACAAGATCCGCGGCGCCACGCTCGACGTGAGCGGCGCCGGCGAGGACGCGGGGATGGTCATCATCAACCCCAACTCCCCGCCCCCCACGGGCAGCCCCGCAATGGGTGACCGGCCACCGGCAGACCTGAGTGGGGACGTCGCCCAGCGCGTGGTCGCCGTGCTCGACCGCCAGATCAACCCGAGCATCGCCGCCCACGGAGGCCGGGCCGACCTGGTGGCCGTAGAGGACGCCACCGCCTACCTCCGCCTGAGCGGCGGCTGCCAGGGTTGCGGGCTGGCCAAGGTCACCCTGAGCCAGGGCATCGAGGTGGCGATCACCGACGCCATTCCCGAGGTGACGTCGGTGGTCGACGTGACTGACCACGCCAGCGGCGACAACCCCTACTTCGAGCCGGCCAAGAAGTAACAAGCGGTCGAAGACGCGCCCGACCGCACAACGCGGCGCCGACTGGGGTCCTACTCTTGGCCGGTGGATCTGTGGGCGGTCAGACGCCACCCCCTCGTTGCCCTGCTGGGGCTCCTGGCCGCCATCCTCCCCGCGGTGTTGTCGGCACCGCAGTCCGCGTACGCGGCAGCGGCGCCGGCTCCTCCGCCCCCCGCCCCTGCACCTCCCGCCCTGCCCCCACCGGGTACCCCAGGCCTGGTGCCTCCGCTGGGGCCGAGGGCCTGGGTCGTGGTGGATGCCGACACAGGCAACATGGTCAGCGCCGGCGACGATCACACGCTCATGCGACCCGCCAGCATCAGCAAGGTGCTGACGGCGATCATCGCAGCCCAGCACCTGCCACCGAACGCCGTGGTGCCCGTCAGCCCTGTCGCCGCGGGCTCCGAGTCGGTGAACCTGGGCATGAAGGCGGGACAGGTCTGGAGCTTCAACGACACGCTCCACGCCATGCTCATGCTGTCGGCCAACGACGCGGCCACGGCCCTGGCCGAGAGGGTCGGCGGGTCACGGGAGGCGTTCGTGGCCGAGATGGAGCGCACAGGAGCGGCTCTGCACCTGGTCGACCACCCCATCTTGCGTGATCCTGCGGGGCTCGACGACCAGTTCTCCGTCCTGGGGGGGAACTTCGTGTCCGCCTACGACCTGGCCGTCATCGCCCGGACGGCCCTGGCGATCCCCGCGATCCGCCAGATCGTGGACCTGCCCGAGTACCGGTTCACCGCGCCCGACGGGGTGGTCCACGTGATCCGCAACGTCGACCGGAGCTTGGAGGTCTACCCAGGCGCCATCGGCATCAAGACCGGCTACACGAAAGCGGCGGGG
>DASZKW010000065.1:0-16567 GCA_035552775.1 Acidimicrobiales bacterium
CACCTGCCAAGTCGACACCTGCCAAGTCGACACCTGCCAAGTCGACACCTGCCAAGTCGACACCTGCCAAGTCGACACCTGCCAAGTCGACACCTGCCAAGTCGACACCTGCCAAGTCGACACCTGCCAAGTCGACCAAAGCGGCCTCCAAGGCTCCGGCGAAGGCGCCGGCCAGAGCTGCTGACAAGGCACCGGCCAAGGCTGCTGCCAAGACGGCATCGGCCGGAAAGTCAGCAGCGGCGACCAAGGCACCGGCCAAGGCTGCCAGCAAGACGGCGTCGGCAGGAAAGTCGGCGAAGTCGACTACCAAGGCGGCTCCCGCTAAGGCCACAAAGTCCACCAAGTCAGCCAGGAAGTGAGGGGCGTCGATATGGCAACTGCCCAGAAGGGGCGCACTGCGTCAACCGGTCCGTCGGCCAAGGCCATCAAGACAGCCAAAGGCACCAAGACAGCCAAAGGCACCAAGACAGCGACGGCCCGCCCGGCGCCCAAGGCCCCTGAGCCCACCAAGGGCGCCAAGGCGACCAAGGCGACCAAGGCGACCGTGCGCCCGGCGGCCAAGGCCACCAAGGCCACCAAGGCGGCGACCGTGCGCCCGGCGGCCAAGGCCACCAAGGCGACCAAGGCGGCGACCGTGCGCCCGGCGGCCAAGGCCACCAAGGCGACCAAGACGGCGACCGTGCGCCCGGCGGCCAAGGCCACCAAGGCGACCAAGACGGCGACCAAGGCGACCAAGACGGTGTCTGTCCGCCCGGCCGCCAAGGCTCCCAAGGCTCCCAAGGCCCCCAAGGCTCCTGAGCCCACCCGGGCCACGAAGACCGCGACGGTGCGCCCGGACGCCAAGACTACCCGGGCAACCAAGACCGCTCATCCCGAGGCCAAGGCTCCTCAGGCCAAGGCTCCTCAGGCCAAGGCGGCACGCCCCGCAACCAAGGTCGCCACCCCGTCGGCGAACGGGTCCCGTTCTGCGGCCAAGGAACCGAAGGCCAGCGCCACGCCGGCAAAGACGGCATCGCAACCCTCGCCGGCCGGCCGGGCCACCAAGGTGGCGGCATCAGCCACCAAGACGGCCCGATCAGCCGCCAGCAAGGCGACCCGCACGGCGACGACGGCTACCGTCACCGCCACCCGCGCCGCCAAGACCGCCACCACGACAGCCACGAGGGTCGGCACCAAGGTGGCAGCGGCGGCAAAGGCAAAAACCGGAGGAACCCAACGGCGCTCGCGCCGCACTAGCTGACCCTCCCGCCCTCGGGTTTCGGACCGTGCGGTCATTCCCGCGGTACCGGCTCGAACTCCTCGGCATCGGTGGTGCCGGCGCCGTGATCCGCGTCGACCGGTCTGGTGGCCGCCCAAGGCTGGGCGGCCGATCACAGTGGTCGGCTGCTCTGTCCGATCTAAGGGACCTCCCACCCCCCGGTCGTCCTCTCCGCCTGGCCATCATCACGAGGCTCCCCGAGGCACCGAGTGTCCTCCGCCTGAAGTTGCTCGCGTAAGTGTTAAATCTCGGGTATGGCACGGACCGAACGTCCCAAGGCGATGCTGGAGCTAAACGACGAGGAGCGCGATCAGCTGTCGCGTTGGGCGCGGCGTGCGAAGTCGGCGCAGGCGTTGGCGTTGAGGTCGCGAATCGTGCTCGCCTGCGCGGAGGGTCTGTCGAACACAGCGGTGGCAAGTCCGTTCTAGGCGACTGTTCCGTCGACCGCGAAGTTGCGGCGGGGACGTGACGCTTGATCCACGGTTCGTTCAACCGATGACGGGTACCAGATCGGCGGGCACGTCGACATCCCATGCGAGCGGCGATCCGTGCACCGTGCGCACGGGCAGGCCCAACCGGTGGGCCTCGGTGACGTGGCGGGCGAACGAACCGGGCCCGTAGCTGAACGTGAACCCACAGCGCGCCGGGATGCCGACGACGTTGGTGCCGTCGTGGCGGCGATCAGGGACGAGGGTGACACCGGGGAAGCGGGCTAGCCATGCCAGGTCCGTCGCCAGGGGCAGATCAGCATGCGCGACCGCCACCTGCTCGGCACCGGCGCCGGCCAGTCGGGCGACGCCTTCTTGGACCGCCCCGTTGAGGCCCCTCCCCGGCTCCCAGATGACCAGGGCACCGAGCTCACGGGCCCAGCTGGCAACCTCGCGGTCGTCGCACACCACGGCCACCGCCAAGTCGCCGGCGGCGCCCACCACCCGGGTGGCGAGCGTGCGGGCCAGGTCGGCGCGCCGGGCCGGACTAAGAGCGCCGGCCAGGCGCAGCTTGGCGTCGGAGAATGCCTTCACCGGCACGAGCAGGGCGCCCGGACCCAGCCAGCGGCCGCCGGGGCCGGCGGGGCCCGGCCAGCCGCTTCCCGAGCCGGAGAGGCGCCCCGAGCCCGGGGGATCGCCGGAGCCCGGGGGATCGCCGGAGCCACGCCTCAGCTGAGAGGCAGTCGGGCTCCGGGGCACGCTGAGGATCCTAGGGCGCCCGTGGGTCACCTGGACGGGGTCGCGTGCACTGGGCGGTGTGGGCGGGGCGCCGGTACGGTGGCGTGGTGCACGTGGCCTTCGGCACCGACGAGAGCAACGAGTTGACGGCGCTGATCCAAGAGGAGCTGGGCAGGCTTGGCCACGAGGTGCTCGCGGTGGCCGACCCCGAGCCCTGGCCCGACGCCGGCCGGTCGGTGGCCGAAGCGGTCGTCGGTGGCCGAGCGGATTTCGGGGTGGTGTGCTGCTGGACGGGCACCGGCGTCGCCATGGCGGCCAACAAGGTGGCCGGTGCTCGCGCCGCCCTCTGCACCGACGCGGAGACGGCGAGGGGTGCACGGCGCTGGAACGACGCCAACGTTCTCGCCCTCGGGCTGCGCCTCACCTCTGGCCCGGTGGCACGCGAGATGCTCGACGTCTTCTTGGCGACCGAAGCCGACCCCTCCGAGGCGGCCAACGTCGCCAGGCTGGCGTGAGGTGCGGACACTCCTGCCCCACGCCGGCCACCACGCAGGCGCCGCCGGCCACGACGCCGGCGCCCCCGGCGGTGAGCTCAGCGACGAGGACATCGAAAGCCTGTACGCCCCGCCCGCCACCGGACGCCACGTACGGGCGAACTTCGTGGCGTCCCTCGACGGTGCGGTGGAGATAAAGCGCCGGAGCGGACCGCTCGGCTCCGACGACGACCACCGGGTGTTCGTCACCCTCCGGGCGCTGTCCGACGTCGTGTTGGTGGGGGCGGAGACGGCCCGCCAGGAGTCCTACGGTCCCGCCATCCTGAGCGGGGACCGGCGGGAGCGGCGCAGGCAAAGGGACCAGGCGCCGCTACCGCCGCTCGCGGTCGTGACGGGGCGAGCCCTCCTCGACCCCGCGAGCCGGATGTTTCGTGAACCCGAGGAAGGCGACCCCGCCGGCCCCCGCCCGATCGTGATCACCTGCGAGGCTGCCCCCGAGGTCCGTAGGCGCGCCCTTTCGGGGGTGGCCGAGGTCGTGGTCTGCGGGGGCGATGCGGTGGACATGGCCACTGCGCTCGACGCGCTCGTCGCCCGAGGACTGCGCCGGGTGCTGTGCGAGGGCGGCCCGACGTTGTTTACCGAGCTCGTGGCCGGGGGCCTGCTAGACGAACTGTGCCTGACCCACGCTCCGCTCCTCGCCGGTCCCGTCCGCACGGGGCTCACTGCCGGCGCCCCGTTGCGGGCACCGGTGAGCCTGCATCTCGACATGCTCCTCGCCGGTGACGGCGCCCTCCTCGCCCGCTACCAGATCGACTCACGACCAAAGGACAAGCTCACATGACTCCACCCGCCACTACCAGCCAAGCGCCGGCCAGCGCGGCCGGGAGCACCGAGACCGTCGCCCTCACCGAGTGGACCTCGTGCGGGGGCTGCGCGGCGAAGTGGGGGGCGGCGCCACTCAGCGCCTTGGTGCGTGACCTGGCGGGCAGCACCGACCCGGCCCTCCTGGTGGGCCTGGCGCCCTTCGACGACGCGGCCGTCTACCGCCTGGGTGACGGACTGGCCCTGGTGTCGACCACCGACTTCTTCCCGCCGCTGGTCGACGATCCCGGTGACTTCGGCGCCATCGCCGCCGCCAACGCGTGCTCGGACGTGTTCGCCATGGGGGGCCGTGTGGTGCTCGCCCTCAACGTCGCCGCCTTCCCCGAACGGCTGCCCGCAGCCGCCATCACCGCCATATTCGCAGCGGCCGCCGAAGTGGTGCGCGCCGCGGGGGGCACCGTGTCGGGCGGGCACACCATTCGCTCCGAGGAGCCCATATTCGGCCTCGCCGTCCAGGGTCTGGTCCATCCCGACCAGATCTGGACCAAGGCAGGGGCGCGGGCCGGCGACGCCTTGATGCTGTCCAAGCCGATCGGCACGGGCATCGTGCTCGCCGGCGGATCGCCCGCACACAAGGCGGCGGCGATCGTGCGCATGAGGGAGCTCAACCGGGGTGCGGCCGAGGCCCTGAGCGCCATCGACCGCCCCCGCGCCGTTACCGACATCACCGGCTACGGCCTGCTCGGCCATGGCTGGGAGATGGCGGAGCGATCGGGGGCCGTGCTGCGCATGGACGCCGCACGCATCCCGCTCTACGAGGGTGCCGCCGAGGCGGCCGAGGCAGGGGTGCGCACGGGCGGCGACGCCCGCAACCGCGCTGCCCTCGCCGGCAGGGTGACCGTCGCCGCAGGGCTCGGTTCCTCGCCGGCCGGGTCCTCGAGCGAGGCCCTCGAGGCTCTGGCCTACGACCCCCAGACCTCGGGTGGCCTCCTCGCCGCCGTGGACCCAGACGACGTGGCCTTCCTGGCCGGATCCGGCTTCGTGGAGATCGGCAGTGTGGTCGCCGGCGCCCCCGGGGTGGAGCTGGTCTGACCGCCGGTCCAGCTACCGTCGCGCCCATGCCCGGCGCTCGCCCACAGCCTCCGAGCCTGGCGTTCGAGCGAGCGGCGTGGGATCTCGGCTGCGACGTTGTCGTCGGCGTGGACGAGGTGGGCCGGGGAGCCTGGGCGGGACCGCTCATGGTCGGCGCCGCGGTGTTGCCCCGGGACCGTCGCGTCTACCGGGTGCGTGATTCCAAGATGCTCACCGAGGACAACCGGGAGCGGCTCTTCGACCGGGTGGCGCGATGGTGCGTGGCCTGGGCTGTGGGGGCGGCCAGCCAACCGGAGTGCGACGAGCTAGGGATGGCCGAGGCGCAGCGCCTGGCCGCCCGTCGCGCCCTGGACGGGCTCGGCTGCGTCCCCGACCGGGTACTGGTGGACGGCAACTGGGACTTTGTCGGCCTGGGGTGCACGCAGCGAATAGTCAGGGGCGATTCCCTCTGCCTGTCCATCGCCGCCGCGTCGATCCTGGCAAAGGTGACACGGGACCGCCACATGCGAGGCGAGGCGGTCCACTACCCGGGCTACGACTTCGACCACAACAAGGGCTACCCGTGCCCCCGCCACAAGATGGCCCTCCAGGGCTACGGCCCGACGGCGATCCACCGCCGGACGTGGATCTTCATGGACTCCCTGGCGTGGCCGCTGCGCCAGTACCGGCCCGGCACCGGGCCGGATGTGATCGCCGATGGTGGCGCGCAGGGAAGCCTTTTCCCCTCCTGATCGTTAGCATCGCTAGAAATGACGATCGCGGGCCCGAGCCGGGGATGGATCCGGCGCTTGTTGCCGTGGCTGGCACCCCACCGCCGCGAGGTCTGGTTGGCCCTGCTCGGCGCCCTGGTGGGTAGCGGGATCGCCGCCGGCGTGCCCGCCGTCTACCAGATCGTCATCGACGACGTGATCCTGCACCACCGCTCGGCGCTGTGGCCCTGGCTGGTCCTGCTCGTCGCCGCGGCCGTGGTCACCTTCGTGGCCACCTACGTGCGGCGCTACCTCGGCGGCCGGGTCAGCCTCGACGTGCAATACGACCTGCGCAACGCCATCTTCGACCAGCTGCAGCGACTGGATTCCGCCCGTCACGACGAGCTGCACACCGGCCAACTGGTATCGCGGGCCAACTCCGATGTGAGCCTGCTCCAGGGCCTGCTCTCCTTCCTGCCCCTGATGATCGGCAACGTGCTGCTGGTGCTCACGTCGCTGATCGTCATGTTCTTGTACTCGCCCCTGCTGGCGGTCGTCACCCTGGTCGTCGTACCCGCCATAGCCTTCACCGGCTACCGGATGCGGGAGCGGACCTTCCCCGCCAACTGGGACGCCCAGCAGCGCGAAGGCGAGGTGGCCACCGTCGTCGAGGAGGCGGTCAGCGGGGTGCGGGTGGTCAAGGGCTTCGGGCAGGAGCAGCGCGAGCTCGCCCACCTGATAGACCAGGCGGGCGTCCTCTACGGCTCACGGGTCAGGGCGGTGCGCCTCCAGGCTCGTTACCAACCGGTGCTGCAGGCCATCCCCGTGCTCGGCCAGGTCGCCGTGCTCGTCCTCGGCGGCTGGATGGCCATCCATCACCAGCTTTCGATCGGGACCTTTCTCGCCTTCGCGACCTACCTGCTCCAACTGGCCGCGCCGGCGCGCATGCTGGCCATGGTCATGCTCGTGGCCCAGCAGGCCCGCGCCGGCGCCGAACGGGTCTTCGACCTGCTGGAGTCGACACCGACGGTCGTCGAGCGCCGCGATGCCGGCGCGCTCGCCGCGGTCAGGGGCGAGGTGCACTTCGCCGGCGTCCGCTTCGGCTACCTGTCGAGCGAGCCCGTGCTCGACGGCTTCGACTTCGAGGTGGCCGCCGGTGAGACAGTTGCCCTCGTCGGCTCGTCGGGGTCGGGGAAATCAACCGCCGCTCTCCTGCTCCCGCGCTTCTATGACGTACAGGCCGGTGCCGTGTACGTCGACGGCACCGACATCCGCACGGTCACCCTCAACTCGCTGCGGTCCCAGATCGGCGTGGTGTTCGAGGAGAGCTTCCTGTTCTCCGACACCGTGCGGGCCAACATCGCGTACGGCCGTCCAGACGCCACCGACGCGGAGGTGACCGCGGCGGCCAAGGCCGCGGAGGCCGACGGCTTCATATCCGCCCTGCCCGACGGTTACGGCACGGTGGTGGGCGAGCGCGGTCTCAGCCTGTCCGGGGGCCAGCGCCAGCGCGTCGCCTTGGCCCGTGCCCTGATCACCGACCCGCGCATCTTGATTCTCGACGATGCCACCAGCGCGGTGGACACCCAGGTGGAGGACGAGATCCACGCCACCCTGCGCCGGGTCATGCGCGGGCGCACCACACTGCTGATCGCCCACAGGCGCTCCACGCTCCGCCTCGCCGACCGCATAGTGGTCGTCGACCGCGGCCGCGTCCTCGACCAGGGCAGCCACGAGGAGCTGAGCGGGCGTTGCGCCCATTACCGCGAGCTGCTCGGTGGCGCTCTCGAGGTCGGAGCCGGCGACTCCGGGCCCGCCGGCGGCGCGGCTGGCGCCCACGTCGACGGGAGGGTCGGCGGGGTGACGCCGGCGGCGTGGCCGGCGGCGGCCGTTGACACGGGACGGCGCGACGGCGGCGCGCCGATGGGTGACCTCGCCGGCCTCGGCGCCGGGCTGCGGCGCGGGGGCGGGGGAGGGGCTGGTCATTCGGGGGGCGGTGCCCACTGGATGGGGATGCTGGCGCCGACCCCCGAGCTGATGGCCAAGGTGGCCGCCCTCGAGCCCACCAACGACTCCCCCGACGTCGACCTGGACGCCCAGACCCGATGGGACCCGAACTTCACCCTGCGCCGGTTCCTGGGCCCGTTCCGCCGCCCCCTGGCCCTCGGCCTGCTGCTCGTCATGGCCGACGCCGTGGCCACCCTCGCCGGTCCTCTGCTCATCCGCTCCGGTCTGGACCGGGGAGTCGAACGGGGATCGATCGCCGCCTTGTTGGTCGTGTCGGCTGCGTTTTTTGCCGTCACCGTCGCCGACTACGTCGACTCTGTGTTCCAGGTGTTCATCACCGGGCGCACGGCAGAGCGCCTGCTGTTCGCCCTGAGGGCGCGTATCTGGGCGCAGCTCCAACGCCTCGGGGTGGACTTCTACGACCGCGAGCTCAGCGGCCGGATCATGACCCGCATGACCACCGACGTCGACGCGCTGTCGAGCCTGCTGCAGAGCGGTCTGATCAACGCCCTGGTGGCCCTTTTCACCTTCGCCGGCGTCGGTGTCGCCCTCGTGGCCATCAACTGGGTCCTCGGTCTCGTCACCCTGAGCGTCGTGGTACCCCTGGCCGCGGCCACGGTGGCCTACCGGCGACTGTCGGCCCGGGCGTACGGCACCGCCCGCGAGCGGGTGGCGGTGGTCAACGCCAACCTCCAGGAGAGCCTTTCGGGTGTCCGGGTGGCACACGCCTTCGCGCGCGAGGGCCGCAACCAGCGGGACTTCCGCCGCCTGTCGGGGAGCTACCTCGACGCCCGCCTCACCGCCCAGCGCCTGGTGGCCATCTACTTCCCCTTCCTGGCGTTCCTCTCCGACGTCGCCGCCGCGCTGGTGCTCGGGGTCGGCTCGGTGCTGGTCGCCCGCCACTCCCTCACCGCCGGCGGACTCGTCGCCTTCCTGCTGTACCTGGACCTGTTCTTCAACCCCATTCAACAGCTGTCGCAGACCTTCGACTCCTATCAGCAGGCCGGCGCCTCGATGGCCCAGATCAACGGTCTGATGAGGGTGCCGACGACCACCCCGCCGCCGCTGCGCCCCGCTCCGGCGTGGCCGGTGCAAGGCCGGATCCGCTTCGAGGGTGTGCGCTTCTCCTATCCGGGCACCACGGCGGAGGCTCTGCGGGGAGTCGACCTGGTCATCGAGCCGGGCCAGACCGTGGCCCTCGTCGGCGAGACAGGGGCGGGCAAGTCGACGACGATCAAGCTCGTCACCCGCTTCTACGACCCGACCGCAGGGGCGGTGACCGTCGACGGGCGCGACCTGCGCGACCTGGACATGACCTGGTTCCGACGCCAGATCGGCTACGTACCCCAGGAGGCCTTCCTCTTCTCGGGGACCCTGCGCGACAACATCGCCTACGGACGCCCCGATGCGAGCGATGCCGAGGTGGAGGCCGCGGCCCGCGCCGTCGGGGCCCACGACTTCGTGGCTGCCCTACCCGGCGGCTACCTTCACGTGGTCAACGAACGGGGCCGTTCGCTTTCCGCCGGCCAACGCCAGCTCATCGCCTTGGCACGCGCGGAGGTTGTCGACCCCGCCATCCTCCTCCTCGACGAGGCCACCTCCAACCTCGACCTGCCCACCGAGTCCAAGGTCGCCCGGGCCATGGGCGTGGTGGCCAGCGGGCGCACGACCGTCCTCATCGCCCACCGGCTGCAGACCGCGGCGCGCGCCGACCGGGTGGTCGTGATGGACCAGGGCGTGGTCGTGGAGGACGGGACCCACGACGGCCTGCTCGCTCGCGGCGGCCGCTACGCCAGCATGTGGGCGGCGTTCGAGGTGGGAGCGGGCACGTCGGCCGACGTCGGCGCCGCGTGAGGGGCCACGACCACGCCAATCGGGTGCCCCGGCGTTCGAGCCGCTCCGACTGATGCAGGTGATGCGGTAAGCTCGTCATCATGCGCACCACGGTGTCCATCGAGGATCATCTGCTGGCGTTGGCCAAGGAGCGGGCCCAGCAGCGGGCCCTCACGCTCGGCCAGCTCGTGGAGCGTGCCCTTCGCCGGGAGCTGGCCCGCGACTCGACCGCTGGCGATCGCTCAGCGATTCCGGTGTTCGAGGGCGGCTCCGGTCCGCGACCGGGGATCGAGCTGACCTCGAACCGATCACTGCTCGAAGCGCTGGACGAGGACACCCCCTTGGACCAGATGAAGTGATGCTCCTGGATGTCAACGTGGTCCTGGCCGCCCATCGTGGTGACCATCCGCATCACCCGTCGGTGCGGTCGTGGTTCGACCAGTTGACGCACGGCGATGACGCCTTCACTGTGCCCGACACCGTTTGGGCCAGCGTGGTGAGGCTGGCCACGAGCCGGCGCATATTCCCGGTCCCGAGCGGGTTCGAGGACGTCTTCGAGTTCCTCCGATCGGTGCGGAGCCAGCCGAACCATGTTGCGCTGGTGCCGAGCGACCGCCACCTCTCGATCTTCGAGAAGTTGTGCCGCGACGCGGAGGCGACCGGCGACCTGGCTGCTGGCGCTTACATCGCCGCCCTGGCCCTGGAGCATGGCTGTGAACTGATCAGTCTCGATCGCGACTTCGCCCGGTTCTCCGGCCTCCGGTGGCGCCGGCCCGGGGATGGATGACGCCGCGCCACGGTTGACGGAATCGGTCGTGGGGGCCGGCGGCCGGCTGACGGTCAACCGCTCGTGGGAGCCGGCGGCCGGCTGACGGTCAGCCGCTCGTGGAAGTCGGTGTCGCCGCCGGCGTGCCCACCCACACCGCCAGCTGGCCGTCCACTTGTCCCGCCACCACCGCAGATGTGCCGGCGAATCCCACCTCGTCGACCTGGGAATCGATGGCGCCCGACCACGGCGTCGCGACAGTAGGAAGCTGCTGCCAGACGCCACCGGCGTCGCTCGAGCGCCACAGGCCGACGGTCGATCCCGCCGACGCGCCGGTCGGGGGTGAAGTCACCCCTCCGCTGACAGCCAGCCACGTGGTTCCCCGCAAAGCGAGATCGGTGACGGCCCCGCCGCCCTCGCCGCTGAAGGCGGTGACGTCCTGGCGCGTCCAGTTGGTGCCGTCGCTCGACTGCCACAGGGCCGGGTCGGTGGTCCCCGCCGGTCCGGCGGAGCCGCCGTAGGCGAGGAAACCGTTGCCCGTGGTCAGGCAACCCGTCATGCGTTCCTGCTCTCCCGGGGTGGGCGCCGGAGTCACCGACGCCGCCTGCCAGGAGTCGCCGCGCGGAGACGACCAAGCTAAGGCCCGCTGGCCCGGCGCGCCCCCCTGGCCGGTACCGACCGCCACGACCGTGTCGGGGCCGGCGCAGGCGCCTTCCGGAAACTCGGGGCCAAGGGCGGGTGACGTGTCCAAAGCGCCGGTCGCCCGCCATGCGCCGGCGCCGGTGTTGACCCATCCCACCGCCTGATCCTGCTCGCTTCCGACCGCCACGACGTCGAGGCCGACGCGCGCCAACGCCAGTGCGTCCTCGGGTGGTGACGACCCGCCCCCGAAGGTCGCCGGTGTCCCCGCCGCCGCGACCCACGCCTGCCCCAGCAGGGAGGATGCCGACGCGCTGGACGACCACAGCGTGGCGGCCGGCGCCTGGCCGGATGGCCCCGTCTGGTTCGGCGGCCCTGTCCGGCCGGATGGCCCGGCCTGGCCTCCCGCCGCCGCCAGGCCGCCGGTCACAGGGAGCAGGGCGTGCAGGCGGTGGCCGGCGAAGGGCCCGCCACTGGCTTCGAGGGTCCATGAGGACCCGTCAGCCGAGCTGAGCACCATGGCCGACCACGAGTCGTGGCCGAGCGCCGCACCGTGGCTCAACACGTCGACCGCGAGGTAGAGGCGACCGTCGTCGCTGACCAGGGAGGTAGGCATGGCCTCGACGCCAGCCGGACCGAACGGGTTCGCCGTCCCCGTCACCTCCTTCCAGGCTCCGGCGCTGTCGACGAGCAGGTGAGGCTCACCCACGACGTCGTCGGCAACCACCGTGGTGGTCCCGGCCCCTGCCACCAACCCCAGGTGCCAGCCGCCGGCGGTCGCCGGCCCCGCCGGCAGTGCGATCTCGGTCCAGCTGAGCCCGTCGCTCGACGTCCACACCCTCTGGGCCGACGGGCTGCCACCGACGGCGACCAAACCTCCGCCGACCACATCGGTGACAGCGGACACCGTCGTGCCGACATCGTCGGTCGCCGGCACCGGGGTCATCGGAAACGACTCCGACGCTTCGCTCCAGCTCAGCCCGTCGGGGGATATCCACGACGCCGGCATCCACTCCGGTCCGGTACGCACTGCACCGACGGCCACGAAGCCGGTGCCCACCGAGGCCAGGTCCTCGATGACGTGGTCGCCGTCCCCAGTGAACGCCCGCTTCGCCGAGTCCACCTTCGACCAGTGGATTCCGTCGGTCGAGGTCCACACCGCTCCGTCGTGATCGGTGCCGTCCACGACGCTGCCCGCCGCCCACACGCCGTTGGGGGCCACGACCAGGGCGTTGACTTCCGGCTGGTCGGCGGCATCGACGACCTTTTCCGCGTCAGCCAAGCGCGTCCAGCGGGCGCCGTTTGTCGAGTACCACATCGCCGCTCGACCCTGAACGAGGCCGGATACGAACAGCCCGAGGGCTCCGGCGGCGACGTGATCCATCACGGCACCACCCCCGGTATCGCCGCTAGAGATCCCCTTGCCCACCGGCACGGGGGAGGCGGCGAAGGCGCTGGCGTCGACGACGGCCTGGAAGGGGCGCCCGGGGCCTTTCGAGATCCACACCGCTGCCCGCTGGCGGCTACCGGCGCCATTAGATCCCACCACCACCGTGTTGGTGCCCAGCCGGGCCACAGAGCGGGCTTGGGTGAGCGGCCCTTCAGCGGGGAGGGGCCTGGCCGTCCAGGTAGCGCCGTCAGAAGAGGTCCACACCGTGGCCGTCGCATCGTCACTCGAGGTGGTGCGGGTTCCCACGGCCACCCACGAGTCCCCGGGATCGACGGGTGCGACGATGCCGGCGATCGTCGCCGTGGCACCTCCCCCGACGGATAGGGCAGGCTCGTGCACCCGGGCCCAGCTGTAGGCGAGGTCGCCCGGGGTGGTGGCTGTGGCGGCCGGAGTGCCCGGCGGAGTGGTCGTGGGCGCAGACGCCCTCGGGTGCGGGTTGCCCCCGCACGCGGTCGTGAGGAGGGTCGCCACGACGACGCCACACAAGCCCACCATGCGGCGCGCCGACCGCATGTTCAGCGGCTGCTCAGATGAAAGCCCCCGTCGTCTCCCTTGCGGCGCCGGCGGAACTGCCACCAGCGGCCCCGGCGCTCGGCCTCGACCTGGGCCACGATCTCAGGGCCGGCGTCGCTGACAATGAAGTCGGCCTCGTCCAGGATTGCGGCGACGTCGCCCGCCGGCTCGTCCGGCTCGTCCTCCACCGGCGGCCGCACGAGCGTGCCCTGCACGAAGGAGGCGTCGATGATGTCGCGCTCGTAGCGGTCACAGTTCTCCGGACAACGCCACGGCGCTTCGGGTGCCAGGTTGAGCACGCAGAACCGGGCCACCTCGCCCGTGTCGTAGGTGCGGCTCTGGAAATGGCGGCAGTCCTCGCGCATCGGCACCGTGGAATCTTCCCACGCGCGCCGGGGCCGTCGACCGCGGCGCGCCCGGCGGGAGTTTCGCCACGCTAACCGTCTACACTGTGAAAGTGGAGCAACTCGTGGCCACCGAACTCGGGAACGACCTTCCAAGCGGGCTGCGCCTGGCCATCACCCGCTTGGGTCGCCGGCTGCGCCAACAGGCCGCTGGCCAGATCACCGCGTCGCAGCTCTCCGCCCTCACCTCGGTCAGCAAGTCAGGACCGGTGTCGCTCGGCGAGCTCGCCGCCATCGAGCAGATCGCCCCGCCGTCGATGACCCGCATAGCCGCGCGCCTGGAGGAATCGGGTCTTGTCGAGCGCCGCACGGACCTGGCCGACCGGCGGGTGGCCCGGGTCGTGATCACCGCGGCTGGGACCGACCTGTTGGACCAGACCCGCACCCGCCGAGATCTGTTCTTGGCCAAGCGGTTGCAGCGGCTGAGCCCCGAAGAGCTCCAGATCCTGACCCGCGCTCTGCCCGTGCTCGAGCGGTTGGCGTCGGACGACCCTCAGGGAACGGACCCGGCGCTACCCTGACCTAACGCATGGCCACCGCACTCGCCGCTTACTCGTTGCGCATTCGGGCCCGCCTTCGGAACCGTCCCGGGGTCCTCGGTCAGTTGGCCACCGCGATAGGCGACGCAGGTGGGAGTCTCATGGGAATCGAGATCGTGTCGACGGACGGGGCGACGGTCACCCGAGACGTGGTGGTCTTTTGCCCTTCGGAGGAAGCCATGGCCGACGTGCGCCGGGCCGCCGAGGGGGTCCGCGGGGTGGAGATCGTCGCCGTCGAGGACCGCACCTTCGCCCTCCACGAGGGGGGCAAGCTGTCGATCGCCGGGCGCACGCCGATACGGGACAAGGACGACCTGGCCATGGCGTACACCCCGGGGGTGGCGCGGGTCTGCAACGTCATCGCCGATGACCCGTTGCTGTCCCACCGCTACACCATGCGGGCCAACACCGTGGGCGTGGTCACCGACGGGACTGCTGTACTCGGTCTGGGTGACATAGGACCCGGCGCCGCCCTGCCCGTCATGGAGGGCAAGGCGGCCCTGTTCAAGGCGTTCGCCGGCGTGGATGCCATCCCCGTCACCCTCGACGTTTCCAGCGCCGACGAACTGGTGGACACCGTGCGGCGGATGGCGCCGATGTTCGGGGGCATCAACCTGGAGGACATTGCCGCTCCCCGTTGCTTCGAGGTAGAGCGACGCCTGCAGGAGGCTCTCGACATCCCGGTGTTCCACGACGACCAGCACGGGACCGCGGTGGTGGTCCTCGCCGCCCTTCAAAACGCAGTCAAGGTCGTGGGCAGGCGTCTGGAGGACCTGAGGGTGGTGATGTCCGGGGCGGGGGCGGCCGGCGTCGCCATCACCAAGATCCTGATGGAGGCGGGCGTGCCCGACGTCGTGGCCGCCGACCGCAGGGGCGCCATCCACCGGGGCCGGGACGGGCTCGACCCGTCCAAGCAGTGGCTGGCCGACCGGGCCAATCCCGAGGACCGCTCGGGGAGCCTGAAGGAGTTGCTCGCCGGGGCCGACGTGCTCGTCGGGGTGAGCGGACCGGGCCTGCTCGAGCGCCGTGACATCGAGGCGATGGCGGACGCTCCCATCGTGTTCGCCCTCGCCAATCCGGTCCCCGAGATCATGCCCGAGGACGTGGAGGGGGTTGCCGCCGTGATGGCGACCGGGCGCAGTGACTATCCCAACCAGATCAACAACGTCCTGTGCTTTCCCGGCATCTTCCGGGGGGCGCTCGACGCCGGGGCCACCAGCATCACCGAGGGCATGAAGCTCGCCGCCGCCCACGCCATCGCTGCTGCGGTGCCCGCCGACGAGCTGAGCGCCGACGAGGTGGTGCCGACCGTGTTCACCCCGGGGGTAGCCCGAGCCGTCGCCGGCGCCGTGGCCGACGCGGCGAGGACCGACGGGGTGGCGCGGGAGAAGGGCTGAGCCGGAGGTCCCGTGCCCAGGGTTCCCCGTGCCCAGGGGTTTCCTCCGGCTCAGGGGTTTCCTCCGGCTCAGGTCAGGGTGTCGAAGGGCAGCGCGTCGAACTGTGTCGCGCTGGAGAAGAGCACGGCGGTGATGCCGAGAGAGGAGGCGGTGGCGACGTTGTCGCTTCGGTCGTCTACGAAGACGACCTCGGAGGGCTGGGCGCCGAGGCCGGCGAGGACCCGGTTGTAGATCTCGGGTTCGGGTTTGACCACGCCGAGGTCACAGCTGAACCAGCGGGGATCGAACGTTGCCAGCTCAGGTATCCGGTCGATGGCGCGGGCCACCTCGAAGGGGGCGTTCGATAGCAGCGCAAGGCGCCAACCCCGCGACTGCGCCCGCAGAGCGCCAGCCGTCGAGTCGGCGTTGAGATGCAGCCAGCTGTCCACGTCGGCGGCGATGACCGCCTCCAGGCGGTCTTGTTCGAGCGGATCGCCCACGACCTTCGCCCAGTAGTCGCCGACGTCGAGGTCACCCCTGTCGTACGCCGTCCGCTCTGCCCAGTAGCGCTGCTCGAACTCAGCGAGGCCGAGGCCGGCGAGCCGGCTGAGACTGACGAGATCGTCTGGCGACTGGGGGAGGCTGAGGACTCCGCCGTAGTCGCACACCAGCCATGGCACCGCCGCAGGCTACTGAATGGTCCTCTGATTGGTGGCGACGCAAGGTAGCGGCAGATGGAACCGCCATTGTGCAGTATGTGACCTGTACGGTACCCAACTGCACAATCACCGGCGCCGGCCATTGGCGCGTGGTTCGACGTTTCAGGGTGCCAGCGCCCCGACCTGGTTTCGTGGGCTGGCCCACGGATCCCTACGAGGCCGACGGCACGCGAAATGCGCGGCGACGCGCGGTCCCGGCCCAGGGAATGCAGCAAATGGCACGGTTTCCGTGCGTTGTCGTGCCCGCCGAGCCGGCCCCCGCGCGCGACTGCGCATTTACAAAGGCGAGCGTTGCTACGTCGACAATGCTCTCGCCGGCTCGGACGGTTAACCTGGACCTTCATTCCTCGGGGAGTCGACGTAGCAACGCTCGCCTTGGTAGGTGGCCGCAGGGCCTCAATAGTTGCGGCCCTTCCAGGTGACTCCTCCCCGCCAGTGGCGCACCGCTGACGTCACGGTCATGGCCGCGTAGAGGCAGGCGACGGTGGGGAGGATGAGCGCCCGCCACCCCGGCAGCCGGTAGTAACGGATCATGTTGCGTCCTGAAGGCTGGACCAGACCAGCGGGTGAGAGTCCGTCCGGGTAAGCGCCGGAGCGCCCGGTAGCAGGCCCCGGTTCGTCGCTGAGAGTCGGCGGGCTGAGCGGGGTCTCGAAAGCCTCTATCTGACAGTAGGGTGCGGCCTCCTGTGATGGTGAGCTTCTCCGAGATGAGCCTCAGTCGCCTCTGACGCCGATTCCAACTGGATTCCAGTGCCAGAACGACGCATGCACGACGATTCGGTGAGCACTTCGGCGTGGGC
>DASZKW010000066.1:0-2001 GCA_035552775.1 Acidimicrobiales bacterium
CGGCGGCTTGGCGCACGGCCAGACGGGCTTCCTCAACCGAGCCGGAGGGAGCCAGAGAGCGAGCACGCTGCCAGACAGAATCGACGGCCACCCGGGCAACGACATCGCGGTGCTCGTGGACCCAGATGCCGCCGACTCCCAACGCAGCAGTCACGAATGAAGAGGGATGCCCACCCGCCTCCGCGGTCCTGGCGGCCTCCATGTACCCGGCTCGGGCTTCTGCCAGGAGGCCGGCCCGACGTTTTGCTTCTGCATGCTCCAAGAGGGAGGTGACCGTCTGCCCGTCTCCCCCGGCTTCCGCCATTTTCCCAGTGTATCCCCGCATCCGCCGCCGTCCAGGGGTCTGTGCCATCCGATGGCACAGGACGTCACGCCTTAGATGCGAACGGACGGTAGCGGGACGAGACAGAGGAGAATTGCAATGTTGTGGATCGCCCTGGCACTGCTCCTACTCCTGGCCCTCGCAGTCGGAATGCTCCCCATCAGACTTTCGGAGCGCCGTCGGCGTGCTGCGGGGCGAGGGCGGCTCGGCATGGTCCTGACGATCCTCCTGTTCGCGGCGGCCATCGGTGCGGCGACACCCGGGGCAACGCAGGCGTTGTCACTCGGCCGCCCGGCGCCCGCGCCTGGCGGCACCCTGGGCGCGACGGCCACGGGAGCCGGGACCCCCGGGCCGACACCGGCGTTGTCTCTCACCCGCCCGGCGCCCGCGCCTGGCGGCACCCTGGGAGCGGCGGTCACGGGAGCTGCGACGCCCGGGGCGACGCCGGCGTTGTCACTCGGAGGCTCGTTGCTCGGCGTGCTGAACGGCGTCCTGGGCGCGACCGGACTGCCGGGCACGACGGCCCCCAGCCTGAGCGCCGTGTTCAATACCCCGAACCTGGGCAACCTGCTGGCAGGGGCGGGCTGCCCGATCGCCAAGTCGCTGCCCAGCCCGCCGGTGCCGAACCAGATCTCGCAGGTGATCTGCGCGCTGGGCGAGCTCAACTACGCCTACCGGACCGTGTACGTGGAGCCGAACGGCACCACGCTGACCCGGATCACCCGCGCGTTGATCGGCGTGCCCACCCCCATCAACGTCGATGGCAGTGGCCTGCCCGACTTCCTGGGCACAGTCAGCCCTAGCCTGTCGGGCGGACAAGTGGGGCTCATCCTGGATATCTCCCGTGTGGGCTTGCTCCCGGCCGGCGGCCGGGTCTCGGTGGAGGCGATCGCGCTCGATCCGGCCGCCCCGGGGACGTATGTGGGCGCCGGGGAGGACGGGCTGGCCGCCGGCACCGACTCGGACTGGTCGGCGACCCTGACCCTGGTGTCGGACAGCACCGCGGGGACCGAGATTCGGCTCACCCAGAAGAACGCCGGAGCCCCCTCGACCGTGGGCGTCCTGGGCGAGCTGTTCTCGGGATCCAATCCCGATGCCCCGACGGACGTGTCGCGGGGCGACGTCTCGTTCGCGCCGGTGCCGTCCACGCTGACCACCGACGTCAAGTTGGGGCAGTCCAGCCAGGAGGCCTCGGTCACCTCGTCCTCCCCGACCACCGTGGGGGCGAATGTGAGTCTGATCAGCGCTGGCGACGACAAGGAGATCATCGCCGCCGTCAACAAGCTGAACAAGTCACTTGACTTGGCCTACACCCACCCCAACGGCGACACCAAGGTGAGCTACACCTCCGACGCGGCGGTGGGAGCCCTGAGCGCGAGGTATCACGACACGGTCAACGGCGTGCTGGCCACCGCCGCTGCCCTCGATGCCAACGGCGTGCCCACGGGGCTGTCGGTGGATCAGGCGGGCGCCCAGTCCACGGTCACCACGTCGGGTGGGGCGATCGGTCTGGTCGAAGCGCGCTACGGCGCGGGACGTGACGCGCCGGCCTCGGCCTCGGGCGCGGGCGCCTACGCCGCCTACCACGCCTACACGGACGGCTCGTCGACGGCCGGTGTGCGGCTGCCCAACCTCCAGGCCCTGACGCTGAACGCGGCCGAGCCGTTCGCCGGCGATCT
>DASZKW010000067.1:0-10775 GCA_035552775.1 Acidimicrobiales bacterium
GCCCTGCTGAAGAACCCCGACGACCTCACCGACGACCAAGCTGTCACCCTCCGCAAGCTCAAACGCCGGGGAGGGGACCTATGGCGCGCTTACGCCCTCAAGGAGGCCCTGAGGGCCATCTTCGACGTCGACCTCGACGAGGTCGACGTCGCTGTCCTCATCGACCGGTTCTGCTCGAAGGCATCGCGTTCCCGGCTCACACCGTTCGTCACGTTGGCCAAGACCATCCGCAAACGCCGCGCCGGGATACTCACTGCCATCCGGCTCAAGATCAACAACGGCCAACACGAAGGCCTCAACCGTCGAGTCCGTCTCATCGTCAATAGGGCCTACGGGTTCCACTCCGCCAAGGCCGCCCTCGCCCTCATCATGGTCACCCTCGGACCTATCGAACACGTCCTCCCCCACGAACGGGTCACGGCCACAGATCCCTAAAACCATCCACATTCATGCCGGGAGGCCCCGAAAAAGTACGTCGTGTCGAGCACCCTGGAGCGGGTCGACTGGAACGCAGAGCTCCTGCAGGGCGACCTAGGGCAGGCCGTTCGGCAGCTCAAAGCGCAGAGAGGCGCAGGCCTGTACGTCGGGGGCGTGACTCTCCCGTTAGCCTTGGCAGACCTGGGATTGATCGACGAGTACGAGTTCGTCGTACAGCCCACCGTGGCCGGCCACGGGCCGACGTTGCTCAGTGGCCTGAGGGAGCGTCTCGAGCTAGAGCTCCTTGAGCGCCACGACTTCGAATCAGGTGCAGTCACCCTGCGCTACCAGCCCAGCCGAGCCACGACCTGAGGTTTTGCGCCGCCGTACTGGCCGCGGAGCGCGGCTTCGAAGTGTCGGCGGCCGGCAGAGATCCTCCAGCAGCGCATCGGGATACGTACACAGTCTTGAACTGCGGAGTGGTACGAAAGGAGTCCCGCAGGTCCCGCACCAAGTGGTTGAGGATTCGTTCACCTAGGGCGCACGCTCCGGCGAGAGCCGGATAGTGCGAACCAATGACGAATGCATTGCGAGCCTGGCGGAAGGAACCGGTTATGGTATGCCAAGACTGAGAATGGTTCAGGTCCCAGCAGAGAGAAATCGGCAACCTTGGATCCGGTGTCTGGGCTCTAGAAGGCGTGGTGGTGACGGATCGGGGCGCGGAACTCGAGCCCCTCAGATCGGCGAGCCAGAATGACAGCCACCGACCGAGCACTGGACGCCCAGAACGGCACCTCTGGAGCGGGGACTTGGGCTTGCGGGGCGGGGGGTCAGCGGTCTGGCTCGGCGCTGATGGGCTCAAAGATCGAGGATGAACCGCAGCGCCCGCTCGATGGTGCGCAGCTCGTCGGGCGCGACGTGGCCGCGCCTGTGGCGGATGCGGGTGGTGGAGACGACCCGGACGTGGTCGCATCTCGCGTACGAGGGGTGCTCCAGGCCGCTGACGCCTGCTGCGATCTCGACATGGCTGCGCAACCCGTAGTCGGTGGAGGTGACGGGCACGACCACGACGAGCTCGCCAGGTCCGTTGTTGACGGTGTCGCTGGAGACCACGATCGCCGGGCGGAGGAAGGCCGGCTCGTGGCCGACGGGACGACCGAGGTCTACCTGGTAGATCTCACCCCGCCAGATCACCCGAGGGGGTCCCACTCCTTGCGCTCCGCCTGGTACGCCTCCCACCGCTGGGGATCCTCGCGGAGTCGGCGGTAGTCGTCACCCAGGCCTCGAAGGAACTCCTGGCGTTCGAGGGCCTCGATAGCCGAGTGGACGACCTCCACGACGGTGGTTTGCCGGGATTTCGCCATCGACTGCAGCCGTTCGGAGTCAGGCCGGCGGACCCGCACGGTGGTGGTCTCTTCAGCACCCATCGCTCCAATGTAGACTAAACGTAGACTCACCGGGGCGTCCAGACGGGTCGAGACGCTCTCACCCGCGCTGATGCAGAATGTCGCACAAGAACGACGGCCCCGGCCCGTCGGACACGAGCGCAGATCGGCACCTACGGTTCGCGTCGACTGGTCGTCGCCGGGGGCGCCGCTCGAGTCGATATCGGGCCCCCGCGACGTGGCGAACTGTGCGATCGTGCTTGGCAAAGCTGGCAGTGGGTTCTGCCGGTGACGCGAGCGGCGCTGACTTTTCTGGGCCTCCCGGCATAGATGTGGGTCGATTCAGGGATCTGAGTCCCGCTGTCGTCGCCATGCGCGACATCCACGCCGCCATCGACCTGGCCGTCTTCGCCGCCTACGGCTGGGACGATCTCGACCCCGAGATCGGCCACCACCCCACCAAGATCGGAATCCGTTGGACGGTGAGCCCCCCGGTCCGCTTCGAGATCCTCGACCGCCTCCTGGCCGAAAAC
The DNA here is from genome assembly GCA_035552775.1 of Acidimicrobiales bacterium. Classification (GTDB taxonomy): domain Bacteria; phylum Actinomycetota; class Acidimicrobiia; order Acidimicrobiales; family Palsa-688; genus DASZKW01. The sequence continues at coordinate 2,336 of DASZKW010000067.1, forward strand.
CACCGCCGCTTCGCCGCCGAGCAAGCCCACTAGGCGAAACACTGCCTCGGAGCCGTCGACAAAAACGATGAGAAAGCTCGTCCGGCGCCAGCCCGACCGCTGCTCGGCGTGCGCAGCCAGCATGCGCCGTGCTGAAGAAGCATGGTGGGTCCCGAGTCAGCGTACGGTCACCGCTTGAGCTGCAAGGGCCCGACAGACCAAAGCAACTGCTAGACCGCCGCGAGGCCGGCGCCTCGGCACGGCCCGAGTCGAGTCCTAGCGCTGCTCCACCCGACCGCCAGCGACGCGAAAGAGCGCATCATCGAGGATGCCGTCCTGGCGAGGTATGAGACACCGGGCCCATCCCTACTCGGCCAAGTCCGTAGATCCCTCACCTATCGCCCTCACGGGTGGTAGAACTCGCGCGCCCGGGTGCAACCATGTTGCTACTCCGCAGACCCCAAACATTTTGTCAGTCACCCGCGATATTCAAGTCGCCTGAACGTTTACTCCCTTTGCAATGAGGACTCGGCGTACTCCTAATACGCCGGTCAGGTCGGCACTGATGTCGATCGGCACCACAGCGCTGTCGTCGTCAGCGACCTCTTGGAGACGGGAAATACTCGGGGAGGTAAGGCCGTCACGCTTGTAACCGACGACCGGCTGTTCCTGGCGGTTCCATCGCCAGTACTGGTTGATAGTCGAGGTCACTCGATCAGCTCGACTGGTATTTCCAACGAAGAAAGCGGCGACTGGTGCACCTTGCGTTGGAAACCACAGGTCGGCGGGCCATAGGCCACCGTTCGGGTGCCCATCCGGTGACCAGTTCTCGACCCGGTGTTGGCCGGGTTCTAGTATGCCGAGAACTGCTGCCCGTGCGCCCCGGCGAAAACCTGTGTCGCTTCGCTCAGCTTGGAGATGCGGCATGGCGCCGACCTGAGCGATGGCCAGGAGCACATCAGCGATATCGTAGGCGTCCGGGGGTTTCGTCAGATTGCGGACCAGGGCGTGTTGGTTCGCGATTTCTAGACCGTTCGCAGCGGCGAGGGCCTCCAAATGTCGTAGCCGGGTCTCGTTGAGGTCGAAGTCATCAAAAAATAGATGGGCCGCGGCCGACCCGTGGTCCGTGAGAGTCCAGCCCACAGAAGTGTGGTGCAGGTACAGCGGGAACCCATCACCATCGCGAAAGAGGAAGGGGGAGCTTATGATCCACTCGCCCGGTCCCGTGGGGTCGACGCTGAAGGCGTCACAGAGAGAACGCTTGATTTGCTCTGGTATGTCGTGGTGAACGACCTGGGTCACGGGAGGTTCCTGCAGTCGAAGAGGTTCGGGGTGTAGATCAGATTGACACGTCGGGCGAGCGCACTGAGCGCACGGTCGAGATCGGGGTACGCGGTTCGAATGGCCCAACCGTCGGCGTCGACCCGCTGTCCCTGTGCGATCGCCCTCAAGTAGGCCTCTCTCACATAATGCACGTGGGGTGTGACAGCCGGGATCTCTGTGCCCTCCAGCCGGTTGGGATGGGCAGCGTGGTGTCCGTTGCAGCGAACGAGACGGTACTGATTCCCGGCTTCGTCGGTGTAGGTGAGCCCGCAGCTGTAGTCCGCCGGGCGAGCCTTGTTTGCCCGCGTGTAGATTCGCATGGTAGCGCCAGCTTGCAAGCTGGGAACGCTAAGAGTGAGGCCGCCGCGTAGGTTCGGGTCGGCCAATCCGGTGTCCGACGGGCGCACCATCTCTCTCCAGCCATTCGGTACAGGTTTTGGCAAGCGCCGCAACCGCTGCAACTGGTACGCGGCGAGCACCGGCAGAGCCATAAACGCCAACCTCGTTCCTAGTCGTGTTTTGCCATGTGGTGCCACTCACGGGGACCTACAAACCGGGAGGTACGAACTAACGTACCAGGGGAGTACGCTAGCTCGTACCTATGGAGCCGGAAGCGTCGCCCTTCATCTTCGACGGGCCGTTGCCGCCCGCTGATCTGGTGGGCCGCGATGTCGAGCTGGCGGCGTTGCGGGACCGTGCGGCGCGGGGACGGTTCACGCTCCTCTACGCCCCCCGACGGTACGGCAAGACGAGCCTGATCAGACGGCTCCAAGCGGACACCGATGACGACCGGGACCTGGTTGTGGTCATCGTGGACTTCGAGGGCTGCCAGACCCTCGATGACCTGGGACGGCGGATCGCAGACGCCTACCAGCAGCTCCCGCGTACGGCGACGGGCAAGGTCTTGGGCGCGGGAGCGTCCGCCCTGCTTGCGTTACGCCCCACGGTTCGCACGCCCGTGGGATCGATCGACCTGGCCGGCCCCAATCCAGCGGCCACCACCCTCGAACGGCTCCTGCGCCTGCCGCGCGACGCGGCCACCAAGACAGGTGTTCGCGTACTGGTCGTGTTCGACGAGTTCCAAGCCGTCGCCGATATCGCCAACGCCGACGCCGTATTGCGCTCCCAGATCCAACACCAACGCGACAGCGTGTCCTATCTGTTCTCCGGTTCCGAACGGCACCTGCTCCAGGCCATCTTCGCCGACCGGGCCCGTCCCCTTTACGGCCAAGCCGAGCAACTCCGCCTGGGACCGCTTCCCGGCGAGGCTGCCGTCGAGCTCGTCACCACCAAGTTCGCACAGACCGAGCGCGAAGCGGGCGCCGGACTGCTCCCGCTCGTCGGCCTGGTTGCCGGTCACCCCCAGCGCCTGGCGTTCCTGGCGGACGCGCTGTGGCACGAGACGCCGCCGGGCTCGGTCGCCGATGAGACGACCTGGCAGGCGGCGCTGGCCCGGTCCCTGCGTGTGGCGGAGCCGGAGCTGCGCGCTGTCGAGACCGCTCTCACCGCTCCGCAGCGAAAGCTTGTCCGGCTTCTCGCCTGGGGCGAACCGCCGACCGGCGCCGCCGCCGGCCGCCTGGCTCTTGGCAAGGGCTCCGCCTCCGCTGCCCTCGAGGTCCTCGTTGACCGCAGCGTCGCCATGCCCAGGGACGACGCCACGCCAGCGAGGCTGATAGATCCTCTGTTGGCCGCCTGGACCCGCAGCCGCCAACCCAGGCCGTAGCCGTCACTGCCGTGGTCTACCGTCGCTGAGGTGCGGTGGATACCAAGTGAGCAACCATGACGGAGGACGCCAGCTCCTACGACGTGCGCGCCGAGTTGGAGGACCTGCTCGAGCGTGACCTGCTGGGTCCGTGGGACGGCCCCGACGAGGAGCTCCCCCCGGGCACGCCTCCCGCCGAGCGCTACCTCCTCGGCCGGCTCGTCCCTGGCCGCTCCGCGGGGTCGCTCGACCCTGCCGATCCGAAAGAGTCAGCCGATCTGAAAGACCCCTGCCGATGCTGGAGACGTCGCCGATCCTGGAGATTCGGCCGCCGCCGGCGAGGGCGGCGACGCCGATCTCACCGACCGGGACGTGGTTGAGGCGGCCGACGACCACGAAGCCCCCGAACCCCAGGCGAGCGTGCGGGCCGGGAGCATGGCCGCTTCAGCCATGGGGCTCACTTTCTCCGTCCCTGCTTCGGTTGACTCGCTGTCTCTCACCGCCGGCTGGGGCCGCTACGAGCGGGCCAGCTCCGAGTTCCACCGCACCTAGCAGGGCCGGCCCGCTTCGGTCTGGCGTCGCCGGCCGGTCTCGGGCACCTGCGAGGTCCTCCTCGGCCTGGAGGGCGACCGCACGCTGGTGCCCGTCGCCGAGCAGGAAGGGGTGGAGCTGCGTGTCGCCGTGCGCCATCGCGGCGGGTGCCGGGTGGTCGATTTGGCGTTGGTCAACGCCCAGCCGGTTCCCTCCGAAGCCCAAGACGCCGCCCGTCTCTATCAGGTGTGCCTGACCGTCACCGCCGCCGACGGGGCCGCCGCCGTGTTCGTCGGCCACAACGACCCGGACCTGGGCGAGCTGCCGGCGGTCCACGACGACGAGCGCCTGCGCCTGGCCCTGCTGCACCGGGGGGGCGCGAGTACGCCCACGGCCACCAGTGCGCCGTCGACGCCGAGGTGCGCGTCGGGCAGCGGCGGGCGTGGCGGCTGCGCACGACCAGCTTCCCCGCCGTCGATGTCCGCCTCACGGTGGCCGCCGGGACCGACCGCATGCCCGGGTTGATCTTGGACATGGGACGCCTGGGCAGCGCCGAGCTGGCCCGCGACGAACTGGTGCGGGCGCTGCGCCCGTTGGCAAGCGGCTACCGGGCGTGGCTCGACGACCAGGCCGCCCGGCTGGAGACCGACGCTGAGATCCGCCGCTACCAGCCCGCCGGCGAGCACACCTTGGCCCAGGCCCGCCAGATAGCCGAGCGACTCGACCGCGCCGTCGACCTGCTGCGCGACCAGCCGCTGGCCCGGGAGGCGTTCCGCTTCGCCAACCAGGCCATGGCCCTGCAGCGGGTCCGCACCGAGGTGACCCGCGCCCGCCTCGCCGGCCCCGGGCGCAGCCTCGACGAGGCGCTGCGGGTCCACGACGTGGAGGCGACCCGCAGCTGGCGCCCGTTCCAGCTGGCCTTTGTCCTGTTGTGCCTGCCCGGGTTGACAGACCCCGACCATCCTGACGCGCGCCGCGGGGCCGACGACGGGCAAGCCCAACTGCTGTTCTTCCCCACCGGTGGCGGCAAGACAGAGAGCTACCTGGGCCTCAGCGCCTACACCTTCGCCATCCGCCGCCTCCAAGGAGTGGTCGGCGACGGCGTCGACGCCCGCGACGGCACCGACGGGGTGGCGGTGCTGATGCGCTACACCCTGCGCCTGCTCACCGCCCAGCAGTTCCAGCGCGCCGCGGCGCTGACCTGCGCGTGTGAGTGGCTGCGCCGCGAGCGGGTGGCGTCGGGTGACACCCGGTGGGGGGACACCCCGTTCCGGGTGGGCCTTTGGGTGGGGGCGGGGGTGACCCCCAACAGCTTCGACGAGGCCCAGCGCCGCATCGACGAGGACCGCGGCGGGCGGGGAACCGGCGGTGCCCTGCAGCTGGTGGGCTGCCCGTGGTGCGGGTCCCGGCTCTCCCACGCCGACCTGCAGACCGACCGCAACCGTCGCCGGGTGCTGCTGTATTGCAGCGACCCCGAGGGCGACTGCGCCTTCACCCGCCTGCGCTCGCCGGGCGAGGGCCTCCCCGTGCTCACCGTGGACGAGGAGATCTACCGCCTGACCCCCGCCCTGGTCATCGCCACCGTGGACAAGCTGGCCCAGCTTCCCTGGAAGGCGGCCACCGCCACCCTGTTCGGGGTGATCGAGGAGCGATGCGCCCGCCACGGCTGGCGCAGCCCCGACTTCGCCTGGTGCCGCACCCGCCACCCCGCCGTCGCCGACCTTCCCGCCACCCAGCCCGTCCCCGCCCTGCGCCTGCGCCCACCGGACCTGATCATCCAAGACGAGCTGCACCTGATCAGCGACGCCCTCGGGTCGCTGGTCGGCCTGTACGAGACGGCCATCGACCGGCTGTGCACCCGGCGCACGGGTGGACGGGTGGTCCGCCCCGTGGTGGTGGTGGCGTCGACGGCGACGGTTCGCCGGGCCGCCGACCAGGTCGAGCAGGTCTTCGCCCGGGCCCTGGCCGTGTTCCCGCCCCAGGTGCTCGACGCCGGCGAGACGTTCTTCTCCACGTCGGTGCCACCGACGCCAGCGACCCCGGCGCGCCGTTACCGGGGGATCCTGGCCACCGGCGAGCGGCTCACCGCAGTCGAGATCCGCGTCGTCGCCGCGGTGATGGAGCACGCCCAGCATCTCCTCGACCGCCACGGCGCCGCCGCCGACCCCTACCTGACAGTGGTCGACTACTTCACCTCCACCCGGGAACTGGCCGGGATGCGCCGCCTGGTCGACGACGACATCGCCGACCGGCTGTCGAGCCTGGCGGTGCGGACCCGGCGCCGCCGGCCGAACGTGGCCGAGCTGACCAGCCGCATGCCGAGCGACCGCATCGCCTCCACCCTGGCCGATCTCGAACACCCCTTCGATCCCGTCTACGACTCGAGCGCCGCCCTCGAATCGCTGCGATCCCAGGCCCGGGGCGGCCAGAAGCTCACCGCCCGGCGCCCCGACGGTGTATCCCAGCCCCTCGACGTGCTGCTGGCCACGAGCATGCTCCAAGTCGGCGTGGACGTGCCCCGCCTCGGGCTCATGGTGGTGACCGGCCAGCCCAAGAACACCGCCGAGTACATCCAGTCGACCTCCCGGGTCGGGCGCGACCCCCGCCGCCCGGGGCTGGTGCTCACCATCTACCAGTGGTCCCGGCCCCGCGACCTCGCCCACTTCGAGACCTTCGACCATTACCACTCCACCTTCGGTTCCCTCGTCGAGGGCCTCACCACCACCCCCTTCAGCGACAGGGCCCTCGATCGGGGCCTCACCGGGGTGCTCGTCGCCGCCCTGCGCCAGAGCTCGCCTGCCGCCCTGGCCAACCCCGCCGCCCACAGCGTGGCCCTCGAAGGGTCGGTGGTCGACGATCTCCTCGACGACGTGGAGGCCCGCGTCCGCCATGTCACCCACGACGCCGCCCGGGCCGCAGCGGTACGCCAGCGGCTCCGGCACCGTCTCGACCGGTGGGGGGCACGGCGCCGGGGCCTCGCCGCGGGGGTCCTCGGCTACACCGAGGCGGCCGACATCACCGGGCTGCTGCGCGCCCCCGAGGGCGGGTCGTGGGACGCCTGGACCGCCCCGCGCAGCCTGCGCGAGGTCGAGCCCGAGGTGCTCCTCCAGCTCGTCCAGGCCGATCGCAGCGTGGAGGGCGCCCCCGCCTGGCAGTACCAGGCCGCCGCCCCGGTCCCCGGCGGGGTGGAGGCGTGAGCCCGTCGGTCCCGGGCCGGCGCACGTCGGACCCGACGCGCATCGGGGGCGCCCGGCCCTCCCACCTGGTGACCACCGCCGGGGTGGGCGCCGTGGTCGACCTGCCGTCGATGAGCGTGGTGGTGCGCGGCCTGGGGGCGTGGAGCCCCGAGCGGGCCGAGGCGGTGACCGAACCCCGCCTGCTCGCCGAGGTGCGCCGCGTCCTCGGGTCCCAGGTGCGCACCCTGCGAAAGGCGCCGTGGGACCCCGCCGACGTCAACGACCCCTTGGCGCGCACCGGGGTGCCGGTTACCCCGTTCCCCCGCTGGGTGCGCTGCCCACGCTGCTACCGCCTCGGCCCGCTAGACCCGCCCGGCCAGTTCGCCCTGGTGCACCACTGGGGGCGTCGCCCCGATATGGCCAAGTGGGTCCATACCCACTGCCAGCGCCAGGGCCAGACGAGGGATCTCCGCAAACGGCCGTGCCTGGCCGCCCGGTTCCTGGTGGCGTGCGAGGCCGGCCACCTCGACGACTTCCCCTACGTGGAGTTCGTCCACGAGGGAAAGACCGAGCCGTGCGCCGAGCCCAAGCTGACGATGAGCGACTCGGCCAGCACCCTCGGTCCCCGGGTGCTGGTGCGCTGCGCCGAGTGCGGGGCCAGCCGCAACATGCAAGACGCGGCGGGCACCAACGGATGGGAAAAACTACCCCGCTGCCGCGGCCGCCACCCCCACCTGCAGCGCTTCGAGGATTGCGGGGGACCGCTCCGGCTCATGGTGCTCGGGGCGTCGAACCTGTGGTTCGCTGTCACCGCCAGCGCCCTTCACCTCCCCAGCGGGCACGGGGTCGCCGACGTGGTGGCGGCCAACTGGGCTGTCCTGGGGGCCCAGCCCAGCGCCGAGGTCACCCAACTGCTGATCGACCAGTTGCCCGCCCTGGGCGACCTGCGCGCCGAGCCCATCGCCGAGGTATGGCGCGTCATCGAGGAGCTACGGGCCGGCGGGGGACCGGGTGAGGCAGATCCGAGCGGCGAGGACCTGTTGGAAGCGGAGTGGGAGCTGCTGGCCCGCCCCACCACCGACCGCGCCGACGACGACTTCCGGGCCGCGCCCACCCCGACACCCGAGCCTTACCAGAAGTTGTTCGATCAGGTCGTCCAGGTCAGCCGGCTGAGGGTGGTCAACGCCCTGATCGGCTTCACCCGCCTGGTCGCCCCCGCACGGCGCGACCTCAGCCCCGCCAACCGTCTCCCCCTCGGCATCGGCCAGCCCGACTGGGTGCCCGCGGTGGAACAGCGCGGCGAGGGCGTGTTCCTCCAGCTACGCGAGGACCTGGTCGCCGAGTGGGAGGAGCGCGTGGCCGACCACCCCCGCCTGGTGGCGCTGCGCCGCGCCTACGTGCGATGGTGCACTAACCGTGACTGCCCGCCCGACCCGGCGTTTCCCGCCGCCCGCTACACCCTCCGCCACCTGTTGATCCGCCAGGTCGCCCTGGAGTGCGGCTACTCGTCGGCCAGCATCCGCGAGCGGCTCTACCTGGGCCGACCCGAGCAGCGCAGCGCCGGGATCTTGTTGGCCACCGCCGCCTCCGACAGCGAGGGCACCCTCGGTGGCCTGGTCACCTTGGGTGAGGCCCGGTACCTGGGCCGACTCCTCGACCTGGCCTTCGCCGACGCCGAGCGGTGCTCGTCGGACCCACTGTGCGCCGAGCACGTGCCCCATGACCCCTC
>DASZKW010000068.1:0-87858 GCA_035552775.1 Acidimicrobiales bacterium
GGTCCACGCGTATTGCCAGCCGTAGGCGGCGATGACGGTGACGAGCCCATAGGGGATGAGGATCAGCGTCCGCACCGCGCCGCGCCCGACGAGGGTGCGGTGCATGAGCAGGGCAAAGGTCATGCCGATGGCGAACTCCACCGCCACCGAGATGATCGTGATGGCGACGGTGACCGCGAAGGCGTGCCACCAGTAGCCGTTCGACAGCACGGCGCCGTAGTTGGACAGGCCCACGAACTTGGCCAGGTTGGGGAACCGCAGGTCGTAGCGCTCCAGCGACAGGTAGATGGCGTAGCCCATCGGGAAGGCGGCCACCGCCACCATCACGATCACGGCGGGGGCGCAGAGGATCCAGCCGAGGTGCTGCTCCGCCCGTGCTCCCTCCGAGAGGCGCCGCCGTTCTGCCTTGCTCAACTGAGGGCCAGCGCCCTCCTCGGTCGCTTCGGCCGCGGGCTGTGTGGGCAGGGTGCTGGTCATGGGATGAGCCCCTTTTGGTCCAGAGCTTGGGAGATCTGGCTGGTCAGCGTGGCCAGGTTGGCCTTCGGGCTTATCGCCGCCGGCGGCGACAGGGTGTGGGAGATGTAGATGGACACCTCCTGGTACTCGGGGGTCTTGGGGCGCACCGCTGCGGTGGTGAGCTGCTGGAGGATGAGCTTGTAGAACGGATAGGTCTGCACGAACTTGGGCGTCGGGGTGGAGTAGATGGCCTTGAGGGTGGGAGGCAGCCCGCCGACGGTCGCAGCCTCGAGCTGATTGGCCTGGTCACGCAGGCACAGCACGGCCTCGAAGTCGAGTTGCTTGTGCTTGGAGAAGCTGCTCACGGTCAGGTCGATGCCACCGATGGTCGAGTGGGTGGGCAGGTCGGCGCTGATCCCCGGGTACGGGGCGTACTTGAACACCTTGAACAGCTGCGGTGCGTCGCTCTTCATGGAGGGATACACGAAGGGATAGTTGATCTCGAACGCGGCGGTGCCCTGCTCCATGGCCAGGCGGTTCTGGTCTTCCATCTGCACCGGCAGGGACGGGTCGGCGGCGACCGAGGTGGCCAGGTGCTTCATGACCCCGATGGCTGTCAACGCGGGCTGACCGAGCGCCGGCTTGGTCGAGGATCTGTTGAGGATGCTGCCCCCCGCGCTCGTCACCAGCGAGTTGAACCACACCGTGAGGCCCTCGTACTGGGCGCCCTGGATCTCGATGTAGTGGGGCTTGCCCGCCTTGGCCAGGGCGGTAGCGTCGGAGATCATCTGGTCCCACGTCGTCGGGGGGCTGGGGACCAGGTCGGACCGGTACCACAGCAGCTGGGTGTTGGAGTTGAGCGGGGCGGCGACGAGTTGGTTGTGCCAGGTGGCGGTTTCGAGCGGACCCGGCAGGGTGTCGGCTTCGACTTGGGCCCTGTCGGACCCTGTCCAGGGGACTATCCATCCCGCCTCGGAGAACTCGGGTTCCCACGTGACGTCGAGGCCCATGATGTCGACGCTCGAGTCGTGGGCGGCGAGGCGGCGCACGAGCTGCTGGCGCTGCTGGTCGGCGGCACTCGGCAGCTTGATGTAGTTGATCTTGTACTTGCCGCCCGACTGCGCCGAGCACCGAGTGGCGGCATCGCCGGTGGCCGAAGAGGAGTCCGGCTGGTTGTAGTAGCTGAGGGTCACCGGCCCCGACGCCACCTGGGTGGAACCTCCGCACGCCGGTAGGGCCACGCCGCCCAAGGCGACCATGACCACACCGAGCGCCCGGCTGCGTCGCCGGCGTGCGTGACGCCGATGGCGTCCGGACCCAGCCTCACGGCCTGCACCACCGCCGACACCCTCACTGCCACGTCCCACGGCACCCCCCCGGTGTCGAACAACTTTGTCTGGATCGCGAGACTCGGTCACCACCGCTATACCCGCCCACAGCGCTCTCACACACGCCGTCGGTGTCTCCGTAGTCTTGGCAGGTGCCCGCCCCTCGGATCGCCATCGGACCCTCGCCGGCAGCTTTCGCGGTGCGGGCGGTGACCGATGGAGGAGGCGAGGTGGTCGGTCCCGACGAGCCGGCAGACGCAGTGGTGTGGCTATCGGCGAGCGACGCCGGCGGGCTGGCGGCGGTGTTGTCGGCCCAACCCGGGGTGGGATGGGTGCAGCTTCCCTTCGCCGGGGTGGAGAGCTTCGCGGCCGCCGGGCTTTTGGGGGACGGCCGGGTGTGGACGTGCGCCAAGGGTTCCTTCGCCCCCGAGGTAGCCGAGCACGCCCTCGCCCTCGCCCTGGCTGGCCTGCGCCGCCTGCCCGAACGGGCCCGGGCCCGCTCGTGGGGTCGCCCGGCGGGCACCAGCCTCATCGGGGCCAAGGTGGTCATCGTCGGGGCGGGGGGAATCGCCCAGGAGCTGCTCCGCCTGCTCACCCCCTTCGGCGTGCAGGCCACCGTGGTGCGCCACCGCCCCGAAGCGTTGGCCGGTGCCGCGGCCACGGTGGGCACCGCCGGCCTGCGCGCCGCGCTGCCGGGGGCGACGGTGGTCTGGCTGGCGCTCGCTCTCACCCCGGCCACCGCCGGCATCATCGGCGCCCCCGAGCTTGACCGCATGGACGACCACGCGTGGCTGGTCAACGTGGCCCGCGGGCCCCACGTGGACACCGCGGCGCTCGTGGACGCGCTCGCCGGCGGTGCCATCGGCGGGGCCGCCCTGGACGTCACCGACCCCGAGCCCCTGCCCGACGGGCACCCGCTATGGGACCTTCCCAACTGCCTCGTCACCCCTCACACCGCCGACTGGCCGGAGGTCGTCGTGCCCCCCCTCCAGGCTCGCATCGCCGCCAACGTCCGCCGCTTCGCTGACGGCGAGCCCCTCGAGGGCCTGGTGGACCCCGAGCGGGGATATTAGGGCACCGCGCCATGCCGCCGCCGAACGGGGGGCCCTTTCCCCGCCGGCATTTTCTCCACGCCATTTTGAGCTGGCAGGGCCGGATTGGTCGGACGCTAAAGTGTTCAGCACTGGACCTTCGGGCGTAGCGCGTCCTTTCCCTCCCGGGCGGTGGAGGCGTAAAGTCGCGTCCAGATATGGCAGCGCCACTGCACAGCCCTGTGACGGAGTCCTCCCCGACCATCTTCCGGGGCCTGCCAGTCGAGGAACTGGTCGACGATTTCCGGCGTGCGTGCGTGTCGCGCCTTTTGGACGACCGCGAGATCTCCCTGCAAAAGCAGAGCCGGGTCTTCTTCCAGATCTCCGGCGCCGGCCACGAGGCGCTGCTCCTCGGGCTGGGCCGGTACCTGCGGCCCGGCTACGACTGGTTCTTCCCCTACTACAGGGACCGGGCCCTCATGCTCGCCCTCGGCGTCACGCCGACGGAGATCCTCCTCCAGGCCGTGGGCTCGTCCGACGACCCCGCCTCCGGGGGACGCCAGATGCCCTGCCACTTCGGCCACCGCGACCTGAACGTGGTCACCCAGTCCAGCCCCACCGGCAGCCAGTGCCTTCCCGCCGTGGGCTGCGCCGAGGCCTCCCGTTACATCTCCCGGCGTGACCTGCCCGGCTGCCGCGCCCACGGCGACGAGCTCACATACGTGTCGCTCGGTGACGGGGCGACATCGGAAGGCGAGTTCTGGGAGAGCCTCAACACGGCGTGCACCCTCGCCCTGCCGGTGCTGTTCATCGTCGCCGACAACGGCTACGCCATATCAGTGCCGGTGGCCGAGCAGAGCCCGGCGTCGGTCGGCGAGCTGGTCAGGGGATTTCGGGGGCTCGCCGTCCACACCGTGGATGGCTGCGACTATTTCGCCGTCCGCGAGCAAGCTGCGGCCGTCGTCGCCGCGGTGCGAGCGGGCACGGGGCCGGCGTTGATCCACGCCAAGGTCACCCGCCCCTACTCCCACTCCGCCGCCGACACCCAGAGCAAGTACCGCTCGGCCGACGAGCTCGCCGACGAGATCGCCCGCGACCCGATCAGCCACATGGAGCACGCTCTCGTCACCGGTGGGGCGATCTCCGCCGAGCGGGCGTCGGACGTACGCGCCGAGGCGCGCGCCATCGTCGCCGACGCCAGCCGCGCCGCCCTCGCCGCCGCCCGCCCCGATCCCGCGTCGATCATGCTCCACGTCACCGACCTGCCCCGGGTGCCCCCCGAGGCCGAGGACGCCGACGATGGCACCGGCGAGGTCGTCGCCCTCGGGGAGGCCATCAAGCGCACACTGCACGAGCAGATGGCCGCAGACGAGCGCATACGGGTCTTCGGCGAGGACGTGGCCGACGCCCGGGAGGCGGTGCTGGCCGACGTGGAGGGCAAGGGCGGGGTGTTCGGCACCACCTACGGCCTCCAGCGCCGCTTCGGCCTGTCCCGCTGCTACAACACCCCGCTGGCGGAGGCCAACATCGTCGGGCGGGCCATCGGCCAGGGGATCAGGGGCCTGCGGCCGGTGCCCGAGGTGCAGTTCTTCGACTACATCTGGCCCGCCATGACCCAGATCCGCAGCGAGGCGGCGACCATCCGGTGGCGGTCCAACGGTGCCTTCAGCTGCCCCATGGTCCTGCGGGTCGCCATCGGCGGCTACCTCACCGGGGGGGCCATCTGGCACTCGCAATCGGGCGAGTCGATCTTCGCCCACATACCCGGCCTCACCGTCGTCATGCCGTCCCGGGCGCGCGACGCTGTCGGCCTGCTGCGCACCGCCCTGTCCGCCGAGGACCCGGTCATGTTCCTCGAGCACAAGCACCTGCTGCGCCAGGCTTACACCAAGGATCCTTTCCCGAGCCCCGACTTCCGGATTCCTTTCGGGCGCGGCGCGGTCGTCCAGAGGGGAAAGGACCTGACCGTGGTGACATGGGGCGCCACGGTGGAACGCACCCGCGCCGCGGCGGCCCGCCTGGGCGCAGGCCACGACGTCGAGATCATCGACCTGCGCTCCATCGTTCCCTGGGATCACGACCTGGTGGCTTCGTCGGTCGCCAAGACCGGGCGCCTCCTCGTGGTGCACGAGGACACCATCACCGCCGGCTTCGGCGCCGAAGTGGCGGCGTGGGCGGCTGACGAGTGCTTCGCCGACCTCGATGCTCCCGTGCGGCGGGTGGGCGCACTGGACACCTGGGTGCCATACGAGCCCAGCTTGGAGCGGGCGGTGCTGCCCCAGATCGACGACATCGCCGAAGCCGTCAGCGGCCTCCTCGCGTTCTGAGCCCCCAGCCCGACGACGGCCAGACGACCCGATAGCGCCTGGAGGAGGAAATCCGGTGCCCCAGACTGTGCGCGGAGTTGTTTCATTGGCCGAGGGCCGCCCGGTGGTCACCGACGATGTGGTGATACCCGACCCCGGTCCCGGTGAGGCGGTTGTCGCTGTGGCCGCGTGCGGGGTCTGCCACACCGACCTGCACTACCGGGAGGGTGCCATCAGCGACGCGTTCCCATTCCTGCTCGGCCACGAAGCGGCGGGCACCGTCGAGGCGGTAGGCGACGGCGTGACCAACGTGGCGCCCGGGGACTACGTGGTCCTGGCGTGGCGGGCGCCGTGCGGGACGTGCCGGGCATGCCGGCGGGGACGGCCGTGGTACTGCTTCGACAGTGCCAACGCCACCCAGCCCATGACCCTCACCGACGGGACGCCCCTGTCGGCGGCCCTCGGGATCGGTGCGTTCGCGGCCAAGACCCTGGTGGCCGCAGGCCAGGCGGTGAAGGTCGACCCTCGGGCCCGCCCGGAGGCGGCGGGACTGATCGGCTGCGGCGTCATGGCCGGCTTCGGCGCCGCCGTGAACACCGGCGCGGTGACCCGGGGCGACACCGTCGCGGTGATCGGCTGTGGGGGCGTCGGCGACGCCGCCATCGCCGCCTCGGCCCTGGCGGGGGCGCGCAAGGTGATCGCCGTCGACAAGGACCCGCGCAAGCTGGAGTGGGCGAAGCGCTTCGGCGCCACCGACACAGTCGACGCCAGCGACGTGGACCCTGTCGAGGCCATCCGGGCCTTGACCGGTGGTTTCGGTGCCGACGTCGTCATAGAGGCAGTGGGCCGGCCGGAGACCTATAAGCAGGCATTCCAGGCCCGGGACCTGGCCGGGACCCTCGTCCAGGTCGGGGTGCCCGACCCGTCGATGACAGTGGAGTTGGCGATGATCGACCTGTTCGGCCGGGGCGGCGCCCTCAAGTCGTCGTGGTACGGGGACTGCCTGCCCTCCCGGGACTTCCCGGTTCTCGTCGACCTATACCTCACGGGAAAGCTCGATCTCGACGGTTTCGTCAGCGAGACGATCCCCCTCGAGGGTGTCGAAGAGGCCTTCAAGCGCATGGAGCGCGGTGAGGTCCTGCGCTCGGTGGTCACGATCGGGGACCGGTGAGCATCCACGTCGAGCGGGTGCGAACGAGCGGCGTGTTCTCCCTCGACGGCGAGGATTTCGAGGTCGAGAACAACGTCTGGATCCTCGGTGACGACAACCGGGTCATCGTGGTGGACGCCGCCCACGACGCCCAGTCCATCGTGGAGGCGGTGGACGGGCGCGACGCCATCATGATCTTCGCGACCCACGGCCACAATGACCACATCAACGCCGCCGCCGACCTGGCCTACGTCCTCGACGCGCCGGTGGCGTTGCACCCCGCGGACCGCATGCTGTGGGATGCGGTCCACCCCGACCGTCCCCCCGACGTCGACCTGGCCGACGGGGACCGATTCGAGCTCGGCGGCCACCGCATCGAGGTGGTGCACACACCCGGGCACAGCCCCGGCGGTGTGTGCCTGCACCTGGTCCCCGAGGGAACTGTGTTCTCGGGCGACACCCTCTTCGCCGGGGGTCCGGGAGCCACCGGCCGGTCGTGGTCGGATTTCCCGACGATCATCTCGTCGATCCGTACCAGGCTGCTCGGTCTGCCGGCGGGCACGCTCGTGCACACCGGCCACGGCGACGACACGACCATCGGCGACGAGGGCCCCCATCTCGAGGAGTGGATCGCCCGCGGCCATTGAAGCCACGACGCGCAACCCGGCCGGGGACGACGCCCTCGGCCGGGTTGCGCTTGCGCGGTTGGCGGGCGCCGTTGGCTGGCGCGGTTGGCGAGCGCGGTTGGCGAGCTCGGCGGCTCAGCAGGTCGACGTGGGCTCAGCCGCCAGGGATTGCTCGATTCGGACAGAACCGTGCAATGCCAGGATGGGTGAGTGAGCGTGCGCAGGTATGCCCAGCTTTTCCGGGTGCCTGGGTTCGCCTACCTCATGGGCACGTCCGTGCTGGCCCGGTTGCCGCTCGGGATGACAGGGCTGGCGATCGTGTTGTTGGTGAGCCGTGGGGGTTCGTATGCCCGTGCCGGTGGCGTGGTGGCCGTGTACGTGACCGGAGCCGGGATAGCCGGGCCGCTGCTGGGCCGCGGCGTGGACCGCTTCGGCCGGCGCTGGGTCCTGCGTCCCGCGGCGTTGGCCGAGGGCGCCCTGCTCACCGTGCTCGCCTTGCTGCCCGCCGGTGCGACCGGAGCGCTGTTCGCCTGTGCGCTCGCGGCCGGGCTGTGCACCCCGCCGGTGGTCAGTTCGACGCGTTCGCTGTGGCCGGTGGTGGTGCCCGCCGGTCAGTTGCAGGTGGTCTATGCCCTGGAGGCCACCCTCCAAGAACTCGCCTACATCGTCGGGCCCTCGCTGGTAGCCGTGGTGGTGACATTGGCCGACCCAGCGGTGGCGGTGATGGTCGGCGCCGGCGTGCTCGCGGTTGGCGTGTTCGCTTTCAGCCTGCACCCTCTCGCCAGCATGCCCGCCGGCCCCACGGCGCCGGCCGAGCAGTCCGGGCGCCGGGGCCTGCCGTTGTCGCTCCCGGTGATCGCCGCCGGTCTCCTTGTCGTCGCCGCCTTCAACTACGTGGAGCTGTCGACCGTCGCCTTCACCCGCGGCCACGGGGCGGCCCGCGACGCCGGGGTCGTCCTCGCGGTGTGGTCGGCGGGTTCGCTCATCGGGGGCCTGACCTTCGGGACCCGCGCCGGGTCACAGAGCCGGCCCCGTCGCCGGCTGGCAGCGCTGATCGCCGCCCTGGCTGGGTCCACCCTGCTGCCGGTGGCCGCGTTGAACGTGTGGATGCTCAGCGTCCTGCTGTTGTTTGCCGGCGTCGCCATCGCGCCGACCTTCGCCGCCCTCTACTCGCTGGCCGCCGCCGAAGCGCCGGCCGAACGCCAGACCGAGGCGTTCGGCTGGTTGTCCACCGGTTTCCAGGTCGGCAGCGCCCTCGGGTCGCTCAGTGCCGGCGCCGTCGTGCAGGCCTCCGGTCCCCGGGTGGGCTACGCGGCCGCCGCCGGGGTGGTCGCACTCGGCTCGCCGGCGCTGGCACTGGCTTCCCGGCGGATCGCGATTGGTAGCGAACACCCGGCGCCGGCGGGGGGCGGGTCGGCATAGGCGCCGGCGGGCGCCGGCGGGCACCGGGTCGGCATAGGCGCCGGCGGGCGCCGGCGGGGGGCGGGTCGGCATAACTCGACATCAAATCGGCCCGCACGCGATTTGTTGCTCAGTTGTGTACGGCCGGCGGGGCCTAACTGTGCAGCAAATACCTCCGGGCAGGAAATGGTGCGGACTTAGGCCGAAAACTCGTGGCCCGGCGACGCCGCAATCGGGGGCGACGCCGCAATCGGGGTCGACGCCGTCATCGTGGTCGACGCCGCAATCGGGGTCGACGCCGTCATCGGGTGGGATTGCCGCCGGCGAGCGCCACGAGCCTCCTGACCGTGTTCCAGTTTCTCATGGTCACGTCCACGCCGAGCAGCTTGGCCCACCGCAGCTTGTTCAGCGGGGACGCGAGGACCCCGGCCGGGCACCACAAGTAGACCTCGCGCCCGAGGAGGCGCACCTGGTCCGGAGCCACGTCGAGGGCGGCCAGGGAGCGGGCGCCGGCGGGGTCGGGCTCGCCGTCGAGGAACCCCACCAGGTACCGCGACGGGTCGGTCATGACGTCGAGCAGGGGCGCGCCTTCGGCGGCAGCGGCGAGCTCGCCGGCGCTGCGCACCACGACCCTGCACTCCACCCCGGCCTTGTCGCTGAGGGCCCGCTCGATGTCGGCCGCCGCGGTGGGCGCCGCCGCATCGGCGCAGGTGAACACGGCGTTGCCGCTCTGCAAGTAGGTGGATACGTCGGTGTAACCGAGGACGGCGAGCAGCCCCCGCAGGTCGTTCATTGCCACCCGCTTGTTGTGGCCGACGTTGATGCCGCGAAGCAGGGCCACCAGCCTGGTCGTCATGCCTTGCAACCTGCCATCCGCACAGCCTGCCACGGCCGCCGCCCCGGGTGTCCGAGCGCGCCCAGCCGGCCGCCGGCTCAGGAGCGGGGCGTCGAACCGAGGTCGGCGAGGACGGCCATCGCCGCGTTGCGCCCGTTCACGGCTATGACGCTGCCCCCCGGGTGGGTGGCCGCGCCGCACAAGTACAGCCCCGGGACCGGTGTGCGGGGCCCGAACCGGCGGTCCCACATCTGGTCGGGTAGGCACTCGCCCTGGAAGATGTGCCCACCGGTCAGACCGATGCGCTCCTCGACGTCGGGGGGACCGAGCACCTGCCGCTGGACTATGCAGTCGGCGACGTCGGGCGCGAACCGGGAGATGGCGGCGACGACGGTGTCGCCGATCTCGTCGCGTCGTGCCGACCAGTCGCCACTATCCAAGTGGTAGGGCACGTACTGGGCGAAGACGCTCATGGTGTGGGCGCCGTCGGGGGCCACCGAGGTGTCGTACGCGGTGTGGAAGTACAGCTCGCACCATGCCGGGGACGGCTGGCCCCGGCGGCTGGCGTGGTAGGCGGCCTGGGTGTCGTCGATCCCCGTCGAGATGGTGACCATGGCCCGGTGGGGATCGACGTCGGTGCCGGCGGCGCTGAACCGCGGCAGGCGCGACAGGGCGCAGTTGAGCTTGAGTACCGGGCTCTCGGTCCTCCATGCGTCCACCCGGGCCCGAAACCCGTCGGGCACCCGCGCCTCGCACAGGGTGACGGTCCGCTTGGGATCGGCGTTGGACACCACCGTGGCGGCTCGGATCATCTCGCCGCCCTCCAGGCGGACACCCTCCCCGGGCATCACGGCCGCGACAGGCACGCCGGCGGCTATAACCGCGCCGGCGTCGATGGCCGCGTCGGCCAGGGCGAAGGAGATGCGGCCCATGCCGCCCTCGACGTAGCCCCAGGCGCCGGGGAAGCCTTCCAGGCTGCCCGACGCGTGCATGAGGTGGACCGCCGCGGTGCCCGGGTCGCGGGGGCCGGCGTATGTACCGATGATGCCCTGGCCGTGCAGGGCGGTGCGCAGGCGCTCGTCCTTCACGTGGCGCTCGACCACCTCGGCGATGGACGCCTCGAACACCACCTCGATGGCCTCGGTGTCGCCGGCGAGGATCTCCTCGAGCGCCGGGCGGTCAGGCGCGTCACCGACCCAGGTGTCGCGCTCGCCGGCCCGCAGCGCCCGGCGGATCCGGTCGAACAGGGCGCCGTACGCCCTGTAGCCGTCCACGTCGCCGGGGGAAAGTTCGGCCACCGCCGCCGCGCTGCGCCCCGGGTCCTCCCACAAGGCGACGGAGCTGCCGTCGTCGAAGGGGCACCACAGGTGGGGGTCGACCACCCGCACCCGGTAGCCCCGCCGGCGCAGGCCCAACTCGTCGACCACCAGCGGGTGGAGTAGCCCGACCAGGTAGGCGCAGGGGCTGAACCGCCATCCTCGGTCGGGGAAGGGCTCCTCGATGGTGCACGCCCCGCCCAACCGGTCCCGGCGCTCGAGGACGAGCACCCGCCGCCCGGCGCGCGCCAGGTAGGCGGCCGCGGTCAGGCCGTTGTGACCGCCGCCGACGACCACCACATCCCAGGTCCGCTGTGCCAGCTCTGACACCGGGGCGGGCAGGCCCACCCGTCCGAGCACGTCATAGGTGGGCATGGTCACCCTGCGGTCCCGGCAGCGGAGAGCTGCGACTTCCGGGCGACATCGTGGTCGGTCATGTGGATCGCCCTCAGTTCATGGTCTTGAACCGCATGTGTAGGTGGCGGCGCGAACGAGATCCCAGCCTTGTATAGGCGACGCCGGCTTCTCAGACAAAAAAAACACGCAGAGTGTTGACGGCGGGGGATAGGGAAGCGTATGGTGCCGGGGAAGGCGGGGTCGGGAGCGGACCCTGAGAGCCGATGGAGCAGCGCTCCGCCGGACTCTCGGGTCGCTCTCCCGGCAGACGGGACCGTCATCGGGATGGGTCCGCGCCGAGTTCCGCCAGCACGGCGTCAGCCAACTCCGGCCACGCCGCCGCCGCCCACGGCCCGAAGTCCCGGTCGGCGAGCGCAGCGCAGGCCACGCCGGCGGCCGGGTCGACCCACAAGAACGAGCCGGCCCTCCCGAAGTGACCGAAAGTGGCGGGAGAGTTGCGAGCCCCGGTCCAGTGCGGTGCCTTGTGGTCGCGCAGCTCGAATCCCAGGCCCCAGTCGTTCGGGGAGTGGCGACCGAAGCCGGGGAGGATGCCGGCGAGTTGGGGAAAGGCCACGCTGGTCGCCGCGCCCAGCGTCTCGGGGGCGACGAGCGTGGGTGCCAGTAGCTCCCGGCCGAGGGCCAGCAGGTCGGTCAACGGACCGTGGGCGCCAGAAGCGGGGGAGCCTTCGAGCGCGGTGGCGGCCAGGCCCAGGGGGGAGACCACGGCGTCTCGGATGTAGGCGACGGCGGGCATGTCGGTCGCCGCGGCGAGCGCGGTCGCAAGGGCGTCGAAGCCGGAGTTGGAGTAGATCCGCGTGGTCCCCGGCGCCGCCACCGGCGTGTCGCCGTCGAAGGGCAGCCCGGAGGCATGGGCGAGCAGGTGGCGGACGGTGGAGCCCGGTGGACCGGCCGGGTCGTCGAGGGCGATGCTGCCCTCCTCGACGGCCACGAGGGTGGCGAGGGCGGTGAGAAGCTTGGTGACCGACGCCCAGGCGAACACCCGGTCGGCGGGTCCGGCGACGGCGCACACCGCGGCGGGCCCGGTCACCCCGGCCGCGGCCGTGGCCGGCCACGTGGTCACCAGTTCCAGGGCCCGAGCGGCCCCTCGAGCGGGGGACGGGGCTTGATCCGGTCCGGTCACGGCTCGTTCGTGGACACGCATCGCAGCCCGGTGGAGAGCCGGGCCAGGTCCCCTTCCATGCGGTTGAAGTAGCTGTAACCGCTGGGCTCGGGGGGCGGCGCCGCCCCGTCCATGGTGTCGAGGGCGAGGAGCTTGGTGTGGGTGTCGCCGGCCAGGGCCGCCAGAGCGGGGTCGGTGACGGGGGGCTCGCTGAACACGGTGGTCAGGGAGCGGTCGCGTACCAGCGTGGCGGCGCGTGCGACGGCGCCCGGCGTGGCGTTGGCGGCGAGCACGTCCAGGCGAAGCTGGTAGCGGGTGGCCAGGCCCGCCAACGCATCGTCGGGGGTGAACACGACCTTGTTGGGACAGTCCGACAGGGTGTTCTGGAAGTCGATGTCGAGGGTGCTGAGCACCGCCGTGAAGTCCTCGTCGCCGTTGGCGTAGGCCTGGGCACCGGCGGGGTCAGCACCGCGCAGGGCGCCGGCGACGATGCCGGTCGCGGCGCGCATGGCGGTGGGATCGAGCCAGAACTCGGCGCTATGGCCGGGCCTCACCCCGCCGAGGCGGGGCAACAGTGCCAGCACGCCTGGGCCTGCGCCTGCGGCCGCCTCCACCCTGGACTGGTACCCGTCGCCGACCTCGACGACCAGGGCGGCGTGGCGGAGCTCGGCGACCTGGGCGGGCGACGGGTCAACGGCGCGGTCGTCGGCTGCTCCTTTCGACAGGTCGGTCACCGTGACGCGGTTACCCCCCACGTTCGCCACCAGTTGGGCTAGGGGGAAGTTGGTGGTGACGACGTTCAACCGGTGGGGCGGCGGGGCAGCAACCCCGCCCCCGCACCCGGTCACGATAGTGAGGAGGAGGGAGGCAACGGTGGCGACGGGCCACCGGGCCCGCTGTCGGAGGGTGCGGGGGCGCTTCATCGGACGATGGCGAAAACCTACAGCGGCTGGTGGCCACTTGGTCACTTACCATGCCATCCGTGCAGCTACGTCTGGCGTCGGTCGGCGATCTGGGGCTCGCGGCGTGGGCGCTCGGGCGATCGGGGCTGCTCGGGCCCCACCGGCCCGACCGCCTGTGGGGGATAGCGGGAGCCCTGCGGCGCTGGGGGGTCACGTTGGGGGCGACCTACGCCATGGGAGCGGCCCGATCCCCCGACCGTGTTGCCGTAATCGACGACGAGGGGACGCTCAGCTTCGCCGACATGGACAGGCGCACGAGCACGGTGGCGTCGGCCCTGGCCGACCTCGGGATCGGCAGGGGGGACCAGGTGGGCCTGCTCAGCCGCAACCACCGCGACTTCCTCACCGCCGCCGTCGCCCTGGCCAAGCTGGGGGCGGACACCATCTACCTCAACACCGGGTTCGCCGGCCGCCAGGTGCAGGAGGTCGCCACCCGCGAGGGAGCCAAGGCCCTCATCGTCGACGAGGAGTTCGTCGCGGCCACCAGCCAGCTCGACGACCGCGTCACCCGGGTGGTGGCCGCCGGGGAGGCGGGCGGTGACAATCCGAGCTTCGCCGGCTTCCTTGCCGCCGGGGCCCGGGAAGGGCCGCCGGCGCCGGGCCGGGTGGGTGCCCACACCATCCTCACCTCGGGCACGACAGGCACGCCCAAGGGGGCCCGGCGCGACCTCGGCGCCGAGGTCGCGCCACTGGTGGCGCTCCTGACCAAGATCCCCTTTCGCACCACCGATACTACGGTCCTCGCCGCTCCCATGTTCCATTCCTGGGGATTGGCCAACATGGCAGTGGGCCTGCTGTTCGGTGCCACCTTGATCCCTGTTCGCCACTTCGGAGCGGAGGAGACCCTCCGCCTCGTCGAACGCCATCGGGCCACGTGCGTGGCCGCGGTACCGGTGATGATCCAGCGCATCATGGAGCTCCCGGCCGAGGTCCGCGGCCGCTACGACACTTCCACGTTGCGCGTGGTGGCGCTGTCGGGCTCGGCGCTCGCCGGCGACCTGGCCATCCGCTTCATGGATGAGTTCGGTGACGTCGTCTACAATCTGTATGGCTCGACGGAGATCGGGTGGGCGTCGATTGCCACCCCGGGCGACCTGCGGGCCGCCCCTGGAACGGCAGGGCGAGTTCCCATCGGCACCCACGTGCGCCTTTTCGATCCCGACGGGCGCGAGGTGGACCAGGGAGCCAGCGGGCGAATTTTCGTGCACGGCGGCCTGCTCTTCGAGGGTTACACGGGGGGCGGGGGCAAGGACGTGATCGACGGTTACATGGCGACCGGCGACGTGGGCCACTTCGACGGTTCCGGCCGCCTCTTCGTCGACGGACGCGACGACGAAATGATCGTGTCCGGAGGCGAAAACGTCTTCCCCCGTGAGGTCGAGGACCTCCTCGCCGCCCACCCGGCCGTCGCTGACGCCGCCGTGATCGGCGTGGCCGACGAGCGGTTCGGTCAGCGCCTCAAGGCCTTCGTCGTCAGGCGGGAAGCGGGGGCGGTGAGCGAGGAGGACCTGAAGGACCATGTGCGCCAGGGCCTGGCGCGCTACAAGGTGCCTCGCGAGATCGTCTTTTTGAGCGAGCTTCCCCGCAACCCGACGGGCAAGGTGCTCAAGCGGGAGCTGTCGTGATCTTCTCCCGCTCCCTCGTCCCGTGCCGGCCCAGGGGACCCACCTCCAGGCCGGCGACAGCCCACCGCTCGCGCAGCAGCGGGAGGGCGCCGAGCGCCGCCCGCCACGCACCGGGAGCGGAGGTCACGTCGCTGTCGTGGAGCAGGACGGTAGCGCCCGGACGCCACGTGGCCGTCACCGTGGCGGCGACGCTGGCCGCGGTGGCATCGGAGCGCCAGTCCCTGCCCCACGTGGTCCACAGCACCGTGCGTAGGGCGGCGCGCCGGGCGGCGACGAGAGAAGAGCCCGACAGGGCACCGTAGGGGGGCCGGAACCACTCGGGCTCGGTGCCCGTGGTCGCCTGGATCACATCCCTGGCGCGGGCCACGTCGCGGCTGGTCCACGTCCACGGGCGCCGGATGTGGCTCGTGTGGGAGTAGCCGTGCACGCCGATCTCGTGGCCTCGGGCCGCGATCTCGGCCGCCAGACCCGGCGAGCGCTGGACGGCTTCGCCGAGGAGGAAGAACGTGGCGCGCCATCCGAGGGCGTCGAGGGTTTCGAGGAACGCAGGGGTCGACGCCGGGTCGGGGCCGTCGTCGAAGGTGAGAGCCACGTGGTCGGGTTTGCCCACACCCGACAGCGCCGGCAGCACCCGGTTGCGGGCCTGGCGCCATGCGGTGGCGGCCGGCGCCAGATGGGCTACGGCGCCGGCGGCCACCAGCCCGCCGGCGCCGAGTGCCTTCCAGGAGGCGTCGTGGTGCGCGTTGCGGGGTGCGAGGAGCTCGGGCCCCGACGCCCTCACCTCAAGGTGTCCAGGGGGACCGCCGGCAGCCCGGCGGCGGAGAGCTGGGTGGCGACGGTGTCGAGCACGGCTGCGAGCCGGGCGGGGGACGCATCCAGACCGTCGACCAGGTAGATCTGGCGTGCCGCCATCGCCCCCACCGACGCCGGCCCCTGGAAGTCGGCGGCCACGAAGGTGGTATCCGGTACGACGACGGAAGTACGCACATGGTGGCAGTCGACGAGGTCCCAGGCGTTGAGCCGCCGACCGGGGACGAAGACAGTGACGGACTGGCCGGCCAGGACGCCGATCACGCCGGCGGCGCCGGCGTCACGGCGGGCGCGCGTCCACAGCGCGGTCGGGGTGCTCGTGCCCTGCGGGCCGAGTGTCTGGCCGTGGCCCCCGCTTTCCACGTCGACTCCCTCGGCGCCCAGGTGCTTGACGGCCGCGGGATCAGCCTCGGCGGTGCGGGCATCGAGGACCGCGGTGGCGTCGAGATCTATCAGCCGGGTGACAATGCCCGGGTCGGCGAGCTCGGCGCTGTCGAGACGCACCCCGAGATAGGCGACGGAGCCGGCGCCGGGGGGCGGGTGGGCCACGCCGGCCCCTTCGGCCGCCGCCACCCCGACGCCGGCGGTGAGCCCGGTCCAGGTGAGCCCGAGCAGGGCGGCGGCGGTCGCTGCGATGCGAGCCGCGACCCGCACGGGACGCCGCCAGACGGCGGGCGCCAGAGCGTGGTCGCCGTAGGCCGCGGAGACGACGTGGTCCGCGGCGTCGGCGGTGAACATGGCGTGGCCGGAGGCCACCTGGGCGTCGCGGGCGCCCCCGGGCTCGCTCAGCGCGTCGAGGGCGGCGACCAGCTCCGCCTCCCCGGTGGCAAGCCGGCTGATCCCGGCGTCGGCCATCGCCGCGGTGTTGGCCTTGCCGTGCCCGGCTATCGGCTGGTAACTGACGACGGGCAGGCCGCGCCGGAGGGCTTCGAGGGAGGTCAGGCCGCCGGCGTTTTCCACGAGGGCGTCCGCCGCCACCATCAGCTCGGGCATGCGGTCCGTCCAGCCGAGGACCACCGAGCGCCCCGGCGCACGGTCGGCCTCGTCCTGCATGGCACGGAGCAGCCTGTCGTCGCGGCCGCATACCACTATTGGCACGAAGCGGCCGTCGCCCGCGATGCTGCGGAAGGTGCCGGTCACGCCGCCCACTCCCCAGGATCCGGCCACGACGAGCACGGCGCGCTCATCCGGCTGCAGACCGAGGTGGCGTCGGGCGGCGTCGCGCTCCGCCACCGCGTCCGGCGCGGGCTTGAACGCGTCGGACACCACCGGCCCGCACGCCACAGAGGGTCTACCGCTGCGCCGGCCGGCGGCGGTTGCCGGGTGTCGGTGCACGGCCAGGTTGATGTCAATGCCGTGGTGGACCCACATGGGATGGACGCCGAAGTCGGTGATGAAGTTGACAACCGCTACCTTGAGGCGCCCCGCCGCCCGCAAACGGCCCAGGGTGCCGGTCGCCAGGGGGTAGGTCGAGACCACGACGTCAGCCCGGTCGTGGCGTACCCAGCGCAAGAGCCGCCTGCGGGTAAGCAGGGTGATAAGCCAACCCACCGGGCCGCACAGCCACGGCACCCGGTACCAGAGGCGGTAGGTCATGTCGTAGACGGAGGGGATGTGCTTGAGCTCGAACTCGTAGCCGCGGCGCAGGGCGGACCCGAGGTGCAGCGGGGCGGTATCGAGGAAGTCACGGACCGTCGCGTGGTGCCCCGCGGCGCGCATCTGGGTGGCCAGTTCCCGCGCCGCGCCGTCGTGGCCGGCCCCCATGCTCGCCGACACGACCAGGACCCGTATCGGGCCGCGACAAGCCGTGGGCATGGCGGGCAAGGTTAGCGAAGGTGCCGGCCCAGCCCCGGCTTCGCCGCCGCGGGACGGGCCGAGCGTCAGGCACGCAGGCCCAGATAGACGGCGGCGCCGAGGCCGACAACGCCTATGACCGGGCGCAGGACCCTGGCCGGGATGTGGACCGAGAGGCGGGCGCCGATCGGCGCGCCCAGCGAAGTCGACGCCGCGAGTATGAGCACCAGCCACCAGTGCACGGGGCCGAAGAAGGCGAACAGGATGCCGGCTATCCCGTTGGCCAACGCCTGCAGGACAGTCTTTGCCGCGTTGAGGCGGGACAGCTCGTCGATCACGAAGATGCTCAGAAGGGCGATGAACAGGACACCGATGCCCGAACCGAAGTAGCCGCCGTAGACCGACACGGCGAAGATGGCGACGGCGAGCGCCCGGCTGTTGCGCCGCGTGCGGGCCTGGTCGATCCTGCTGGTTATGAGGGGCTGGGCCAGGGTGAGGAGGCTCGCCGCCCCGACTAGCACCGGCGCCACCAGGGCGAAGCTGTGCGACGGGAGGATCAGGATGAGGACGCCGCCGAGCACCGACCCGAGGGTGGCGGGAACGGCGAAGCCGGCCAACCGGCGCCGCTGGCCGGTCAGTTCCCGCCGGAACCCCCACGTGCCCGCCAGGTTGCCCGGCACCACGCCTATCGAGTTGGTCACGTTGGCTGACAGGGGGCTGAGCCCGACGCCGACAAGCACCGGGAAGGTCAGAAGGGATCCGGCGCCGGCAATCGCGTTCACGGCGCCGGCGACAACGCCGGCCGCGCCGACGGCGACATCGTCGAGGAGGGTCACCGGCACGGGGGACCTTTCTACCTGTCATGGCGCCGATGTGGGTAGGGAGTGCACATGTCGCTCACCCTGGGCTCCGTCGCCCCGCTCGGTCGCCCAACAGGGGGCACCCTCAACATCGAAATCCCCGATCGGCCCGCCCATCTCCTTTACCTCCACGACGTCGCCGGCCGCATCCGCGGTGACCTGGATGGCACCACCGTCGTCGATGCCACCGCGGCCCGGATGCTCCACGAGACCGGACTCCTGCCCCGTTGGTACTTCCCCCGCGACAGTGTGCGCGCCGACATGCTGGAACCGAGCTCCACCACCACCCATTGCCCGTTCAAGGGAGACGCCCTCTACTGGAACGTCCGGGTGGGCGACAAAGTGATAGCCGACGCATTATGGGAGTACCCCGAGGTCGTGGCCGGCGCTCCCGACCTCAGCGGCCTGCTCTCGCCCTACATGGAGAAGTTCGACCGATGGTGGGACGAGGACGAGGAGGTACATGAGCATCCCCGCGACCCGTTCCACCGCGTCGATGCCCGGCGGTCGTCCGCCCACGTGGTCGTGCGTTCCGGCGGCGAGGTGGTCGCCGATACGGGCGCGCCGGTCGCCGTGAAGGAGACGGGGCTGCCGGTGCGCTGGTACGTTCCCCTCGGGGACGTGGACGCGGCCTTGCTCACAGAGACCAGCACCGAGACTTACTGCCCCTACAAGGGGGTGGCGTCGTATTGGACCCTGGAGGTCGGTGAGCAGCGCTTCGAGGATGCGGTTTGGACGTACCGGGAGCCCCTCTTGGAGGCGGTCCCGGCTAAGGGCTGCGTGTGCTTTCTCGCCGATGGCATCGAGACGGAGGTAACCCGATGAGCGAAGCCGACCGGGCCGGCGAGGTCGTCCCGGCCACGGACGAAGACGAGGCCCTCGACAGCGCCTCGGAGTGGGTGGCCGAGCACACCCGTCGCTACGTCGCCACGGGGGGCGCTGACGGCGGCGAGTGGCAGGGGGTGCCGTGCCTGGTGCTCACCACCCGGGGTCGGCGCACCGGCCGTCTCCGGCGCAACGCTCTCATCTATGTCCGCGATGGCGACGACTACGTGGTGGTCGCCTCCAAGGGGGGCGCCGACCAGCACCCGCTGTGGTACACCAACCTGATCGAGTCCCCGCTCGTGACGGTCCAGGTGGGATCGGACGTCTTCACCGCCCACGCGGCCACGGTGACCCCCGACGAGAAGGGCCGCCTCTGGCCCGCGGTCACCGGGGTGTGGCCCGCCTACGACGAATATCAGGCAAAGACTGCCCGTGACATTCCGGTAGTGCGCCTCAGGCCGGTGTGAACCTGCGCCGGCGGCGCGTGGCTTCAGCCGGCGCCGGGCTCCGGCCGGAGCCAACCAGGCCGGCGCTGCACGCTGGGCTCCGGCCGGGAGCCAATCAGGCCGGCGCTGCGGCGCCGGGCTCCGGCCGGAGCCAACCAGGCCGGCGCCGGGACGTCGTGTGCAGTTCTCGGGGATATAGCCAATGTTTCTGCAGTAAAGGTCAATCGGGCGCCGGCAGAGGGCACCACGACGACGAGGAGCACCGCGAAGCAGGTGCGCTCCGAAAGGCAGGGGCCACGCGACGGGTGCGCAGCCATCGGGCCGCCCTTTCCCCCTCCCTGTTCGCCTCCTTGTCGTGACCCTCGCTAGAGGGCGGCGGGCTTGGACGCTGGTTGGGCGCCGTTGGCCTGGCGCACCCGCAGGGCCTTGCCCGCCTCCGAGATCACCGCCGCCGGCTTGCCGGTCTGGAGTTGGGCCTCGCCGCTGATGCCCTGGTACCGGGTGGCGGGATCAAGGGCGATGGTCACCGTGGCCCCGTCCGGGCGGAGGAGGGTCACCGACGCCGCGCTCAACCCGGTGACCTTGCCCCTGTCATAGGTCACAGTGACCCACTGGGCCTTCTGCCTGATCTCGATGGTGGCGTGGTCGCTGCGGGCGAGCAGGCCGCGCGCCCTAGCCCCCTTGGTCTTGGGTAAGGAGGGGGGCGGCGTAGCCGCGAGCGCGCCTCCCGCGCCGGCGCCTCCCGACGCCGACGCCGGAGCGCCTCCCGACGCCGGAGCGCCTCCCGACGCCGACGCCGTAGCGTTCGCCGTCGTTGCCGGGCCGCCGGCCGCCGCCCACGCCGCCGCCCCGCCGCCCCCCACCAGGGCGGCGCCGGCTACAGCCGTAATGGCCACCTTTCGCTTCGTCGTCGTCCACAGCGCCATGGTCTTCCTCCTCATCGGGTGCCATCCCAGTGTGCAGCCGCCAGGTCATCGGGCGGTGGGCTGGGTGTGAGGGAAGTGTGATGGGTGTCTCCGGGTTGATCTGGACGTCGCCCAGCGCACTCACACAGGCAACTTGAGTGCCTTCGGAACAGATCGGCTGCCTCTCACGTTATTATCGCTGCGATTACTCCATTACAGGAAGGCCGGCACATGGCTTCGCTGACTACTTCAGCTCTCCCGCTCCTCCCCCTCGACGCTGGGGTGGTCTTGCCGGGCATGATCGTCACTCTGGCCCTGGAGACCCCCGAAGCCCGCGCCGCGGCGGAAGCGTCCGAGGGTGCGGGCGGCCGTCTGGTGCTCGTGCCCCGCTTGGGCCGCTCCGACGGTCCCGACGCCAGCCCCGGGCGGTACGCCCGCTACGGCGTCACCGCCGAGGTCGAGCGGCGCGGCGCGCTGCCCGGTGGCACGCCGGCGGTGGTCGTTCACGCCGAGCGTCGGGCCCTCGTCGGCGCCGCCACCGCGGCGGCCGGCGCCGCCCTGTGGGTAGCGGTGGAGGTGGCGGACGAGCCGGTCCCGAGCGAGCGGGCCTTCCGGTTGGCCACCGAGTTGGAAGCGGTCCTCGAAGGCATCCTCGACCACCGTGGCGCCGGGCCTTGGAAGGACATGTTGCGCGGCGTCGAGGGTCCCGGCGCGCTGGCCGACACCGCCGGCTACTGGCCCGAGCTGTCGGTTGAGCGCAAGGTTGAGCTGCTCGAGACCACCGATGTGGAGCGTCGCGTGGAGCTCGTGTTGGACTGGGCCCGGGCCACGCTGGGCGAGATGGAGCTCAAGGAGCGCATCCGCAGCGACGTGTCGGAGGGCATGGAGCGCACCCAGCGCGAGTACCTGCTCCGCCAGCAGCTCGCAGCCATCCGCAAGGAGCTGGGTGACGACGGAGATGACGGTCAGCCGGAGGACTACCGAAGCCGCCTGGAGGCGACGTCGCTGCCCGAGGGCGCCCGCGCCACGGTGGCCAAGGAGATCGACCGCCTGGAGCGCACCTCGGAGCAGAGCCCCGAGCAGGGCTGGATCCGCACCTGGCTCGACACAGTGTTGGAGCTGCCCTGGAGCGTGCGTTCCGACGACCGGGTGGACGTCGGAGAGGCGCGCGCCGTTCTCGACGCCGATCACAACGGTCTCGACGACGTCAAGGAGCGGATAATCGAGCATCTGGCGGTGCGCAAGCTGCGCGCCGAGCGCGGGCTGGACGCCGTGGGCGCCCGTCAGAGCACGCACGAGGCACCCGCCCGAAACCCCGCGCCGGCCGAGACCCCCGAGCCCGCCTCGAACCGCGAGCCCGCCTCGAACCGCGAGCCCGCCGCGAACGGCGAACCCGCCTCGAACGGCGAACCCGCCTCGAACCGCGAACCCGCCTCGAACCGCGAGCCCGCCTCGAACCGCGAGCCGACCGGGGACGCGCCGCCGGTGGGGAACGGCGGCCCCGTCGGACTGACCCGGCGTAGCGGGGCGGGGATGATCCTCGCCCTGGTCGGGCCCCCCGGCGTGGGCAAGACCTCGCTCGGCGAGTCGGTGGCCCGTGCCATGGGCCGCTCTTTCGTCCGCGTCGCCCTCGGGGGCGTGCGCGACGAGGCGGAGATCCGCGGTCACCGCCGCACGTACGTGGGCGCCCTGCCGGGGCGGGTGGTGCGGGCCATCAAGGAGGCCGGAACCATGAACCCGGTGATCCTGCTCGACGAGGTGGACAAGCTCGGCAGTGACTGGCGAGGTGATCCCTCGTCGGCCCTGCTGGAGGTGCTCGACCCCGCGCAGAACCACACTTTCCGCGACCACTACCTGGACCTCGATCTGGACCTATCGGGAGTGCTCTTCCTGGCGACAGCCAACATGGCCGAGCAGATCCCCGGTCCTCTCCTGGACCGCATGGAGGTCGTCCGCCTCGACGGCTACACCGACGAGGAGAAGGTGGCGATCGGACGCGACCACCTGTGGGGTCGCCAGCTGGACCAGGCCGGGCTCGGCCACGACGAGGTGACAGTCAGCGACGAAGCGCTGCGTACCATCCTCGCCGACTACACCCGGGAGGCCGGCGTTCGCTCCTTCGAGCGCCAGCTGGCCAAGCTTGCCCGCAAGGCGGCGGCTGCCGTGGCCGCCGACGACTCGGTCGCCCCTATATCCATAGGCCCCGACGAGGTGCGGGCGTGGCTGGGACGGGCGAAGTTCCACTCCGAGGTGGCGGAGCGCACGTCGGTGCCCGGGGTGGCTACCGGCCTGGCCGTGACCGGGGCGGGCGGCGACGTCCTCTTCGTCGAGGCCAGCGCCAGCGGCGGCGAGCCCGGCCTCACCATCACCGGCCAGCTCGGAGAGGTGATGCAGGAGTCGGCCCAGATCGCCCTGTCCTACGTCAAGGCCCACGCGGCCGCCGTCGGCGTGGCCGAGGGTGCCTTCGAGGGGCGCCGCGTCCACCTCCACGTCCCCGCCGGCGCCGTCCCCAAGGACGGACCGTCCGCCGGGGTGACCATGACCACCGCGCTGGTCAGCCTGCTGACAGGGCGCCCGGTGCGCTCCGAGGTGGGCATGACCGGCGAGGTCACCCTCCAGGGCAAGGTCCTGCCTATAGGGGGGGTCAAACAGAAGGTGCTCGCTGCCCACCGGGCGGGGCTCACCGAGGTGATCCTGCCCGCCCGCAACGGGGACGACCTGGACGACGTGCCCGAAGCGGTCCGGAGCCAGATGACGTTCCACCTGGCGAGCGACATCGGCGACGTGCTCGGTCACGCCCTGGCTGCGTGACCGGGGAGCCGGGCGCCGGCCGCCGGATCTCCTGGGCGCCGGCACCCGTCTCCCGACCCCGGTAACCGGATCGCTAACCGGATCGACCAGCTAGATCGCTGGTACCAGGTCGAACCACCGGGCCAGCGCCGCCGGTTCACCGAAAACGTCGACTGTGTCGGGGGGACGGCGCCGCCAGAGCACCAGGAGCAGGTCCTCGGCGCTCCCCCGCAGGGCGACGTCGGCTTTTTCGTGGCCGAGCCAAGCCTCTGGTCCCTCGGGGCCGAAGCGCACCAGCCATTCGCCGGGACCGTCCGTGCGGTGGAAGTGGTAGGACTCGCCGGCACCCGTTATCGCCGAGCGCCGGTGCAGCCGAGGAACCCAGACGTCGATGATCTCGCCGATCCCGTCGGCCGCCAGTTCGGCGTCGAGGGGCTGGGCCTGCCCGAGGGCGGCGTGTTCGGCATCCCATCGGTGTACCAGCGTCTCGAGCGCCTGGCGCCGGGACCAGAAGCGGGCGGTGGGCGGTGGCCCCATGGTCCACACAGGAGTGTCAGGGTGGGCCGCGCCGAGCACGCCCACCACCTCGTCGGCCCCCTCCACCAGCCAGTCGGCCAGGGCCGGATCATCGACGCCGAGCGTCCACGTCGCCTTCACCGGTTCCGTGGCGCGGGTACGGACAATCTCGGCCGCCCATCGGAAGATGAAACCGGTGTGCACCGCCAGGGCGGCCACGTCCCAGTCCGGGCAGGCAGCGACGGGGCGGTGCCGGTCCGCACGTACGGCCGCGGCGAACGCCCGGGCCTCGCGGCCGACGGCGTCGATATGGTCGGTGGGTCGCACCACGGTCACGCTAACTCGCGGCCCAAAGAATGACTCTTGAAAATTGGGCGGAGTAGGCTCCGGCCGTGGCGATCGGCGAAGAAAAGTACATCTTGCTAACTACATTCCGACGCGACAGCACCCCGGTGGCGACGCCTGTATGGGTGGTGCCGCTCGACGATGGGAAGCTCGGATTCTGGACCAGTTCTGCTTCGGGCAAGGCCAAGCGACTGGCCCACACCGAGCGGGTTCTGGTTCAGCCGTGCGATGGTCGCGGGCGGGTCAAGGCAGATGCAGCGCCGGCAGAGGCGCTGGCCCGTGTCGTTACCGGGTCGGAGTTCGACACAATCCGCAACAAGGTCAATGCCAAATACGGTGCCATGACCAAAGTCGCCAAGCTGTTCGGCACGCTCGGCCCCATGCTGAAGGGCAAGCGGATCCCCTACGCCGATCGCGGCGTTGTGGTCACGCTCGCGGGCTGATTTTTTGTCAGAGGGAGCCGGCGGCCACGGTCGCCGCCTCGGTGGCCACGACGCTCAGTCGCTTTCGGGCCGACAGCACGCCGGGGCCGGCCCCCTCGAAGGTCCCCGAGGTCGGGGCGACGTCGGCGTAGTCACGGCCCACGGCCACCGTCAGGTAACCACGACCGGCCTGGCGGTCGTGGGTGGGGTCGAAGGCCACAGCCACCGCCCGCCCGGCGTCGCCGGCCGTCGGGTCGGCCACGACCACCTCCGCCCACGCGTGCGAGCCCCCCTCACCCACCAGGTGGCCCGACACGTAGCGGGCACGAACGCCTGCGGCGCGGCACAGGGCCACCATGACGTGAGCGTAGTCCTGGCACACGCCGCGGCCGCCGGCGAGGGCCGCCGCCGCGGGGGTACGCACGCCGGTGACGCCGTGCTCGTAGGTGAGGGCGCGATGGGTCCACGTGCATGCACGCTCGGCCAGGTCGAGCTCGCCTGAGCCCGCCGACCGCAGCTGCGCGGCCGCGTCGCTGATCGCAGCGTCGGGTCGGGTCAGAGCGCTAGGCGCCAGCAGGCGGTCGTCGAAGGCTGGGGCCGGCACCGTGGTCGTCGCGCACGGTGCGCGCCAGCCCACCAGAGCCCACGTGTCGAACTCGATCCACTCGGCAACCGCCGCTGCCCGCAACTCCACCACCTGGTTGCCGAAGGTGTCCGACGACGTCGACACGAGCACGGGGTTACCTGACACGGTGAGCCCGTGGTCGAACAGACGCTGGGGGCCGTGCACGGCTCGCGGTACCACCATCAGCCGGTTGCGCAGCCGGCGCACCGGCGAGGCGTACGTGTAGCGGAACGTCTGCTCGAGCAGGTAGGTGCCCTCGTCCCCGGCTTGCGACTCAGCCAGCATCGCTGGCCTCGTCGGCGTATACCGTCATCACCTTGAGCTCGGCGGCCCCCCAGGTGGTAACCATGGCTGCGTCGAGGGCGTCACGGCCGCGAGCAATGACCACACGCCCTATCCGAGGTTCGTTGTTGCGGGGGTCGAAGGTCCACCAGCGGCCGTCGAGCCACGCCTCGAACCATGAGCAGAAGTCCATGGGGAGGTCGGGCGGGGCGACGGCGATGTCGGGCAGGTACCCGGCCACATAGCGGGCGGGAACGTTGAGGGCGCGGCACAAGGTGATGCCGAGCTGGGTGAGGTCCCGGCATACCCCGGTTCGCGACTCCCACACGTCGTAGGCGGTGGTGACCGCCGTGCTCGCTCCCACCTCGTAGAGGATGTTCTCGTGGATCCAGTCGCACACCGCCTGGACCCTCGGCCACCCGGGTTCGGTCGAGCCGAACAGCTCCCAGGCCGGGTCGTGGAGGACGTCGGGCCAGCAGAACCGGCTGGGGAGCAGGTACACGAAGGCCTCGTCGGGGAGGTCGTCGATGGGGGCCTGGACGGCTCCCTTGTCGGCCTTGTCGAGACTCGACGGCACGCTGACCGTCGCGTTGTAGCGAAGGACCGATCGCCCCGCAGGCAGGGTGAGGCGATCGCACACGTTGCCGTAGGCGTCGAGGTACATCCGGGCCGGAGCGGGAGGCACCCACGCTTCGGAGACAACTCGGTGCTCACCGTCGGAACGGGGGCGCACCTGCCACAGTGAAGGTGTCTGCTCCGTCGTCTCGTACTCGAAGTCGCAGCCGATGCGGATCAGCATCGGGCAAGTCTGGCGGAAAATCATGAAATTGTCACCGTCAGCGCGTGTCCGCTGTGTGAAATCGTGGTGCGTCCGTTTTTTGGGTAACCGGCGCGAGACACCGGGCTGCTAATTGTGGAGGCCGTGGGTGATCTGCTCGACGACTACCAGAGCACCACCTGGGACGAGATGTTCGAGGCTCCCGGAGTGCCCCGCCGGGCGTGGGTGTCGCTTTGCGAGTCACTCCAGGCTCTTTCCGAGGACGACTTCAAGCGTCGCTGCACGGCCCGTGACCGGGTCTTTCGCGACCAGGGCATCACCTTCTCCTTCTCAGGCGAGGAGCAGCCGTTCGCCCTCGACCTTGTCCCCCGCATCATCTCGGCCGACGAATGGGCGGTGCTGGAGTCGGGCGTGGCTCAGCGGGTCCGGGCGCTGGAGGCGTTCCTCGACGACGTCTACGGAGTCGGCCAGATCCTCGCCGACGGGGTGGTGCCCACCCCCATGGTCACCAGTTCCACCCATTTCCACCGTCCTGCCTGCGGCGTGGCGCCGCCCAACGGCGTGCGGGTCCACGTAGCAGGGATCGACGTGGTGAGGGGGGATGACGGCACCTTCTGCGTCCTCGAGGACAACCTGCGGACACCGTCGGGGATCTCCTACATGGTGGAGAGCCGCCGCACCATGTCGCGGGTGTTCCCCGAGCTGTTCGCCAGCCATCGGGTCCGGCCCGTCGATAGCTACCCGGCTCGCCTCCTCGAGGCGCTGCGGGCCGCGGCGCCCACCGGTTCGCCCGATCCGACGGTCGTCGTGCTCACGCCCGGGGTCTACAACGCGGCTTACTTCGAGCACACCTTCCTCGCCCACCAGATGGGGGTGGAGCTGGTCGAGGGGCGGGACCTGGTGTGCCGTCACAACACCGTCTACATGCGCAGCACCACCGGCGAGCAGCGTGTCGACGTGGTGTACCGCCGGGTCGACGACGACTACCTCGACCCCCTCCAGTTCCGCACCGACTCGGTCCTCGGCTGTCCCGGTATCCTCAACGCGGCGCGCGCCGGCAACGTCGCCATCGCCAACGCAGTGGGCAACGGCGTGGCCGACGACAAGCTCGTCTACACCTACGTGCCCGACATGATCCGGTACTACTTCGGGGAGGAGCCCGTCCTGCCCAATGTCACCACCTACCGGCTGGAGGACCCCGACCAACTGGCTTTCGTACTCGGCCGCCTCGACCGCCTCGTGCTAAAGCCCGTGGACGCCTCGGGCGGCAAGGGCCTGCTCATCGGCGCCGCGGCGAGCGACGAGGAGCTGACCCAGGTCGAGGACGCCATCGTGGCACACCCCCGCGGCTGGATCGCCCAGGAGATCGTGCAGCTCTCCACCGCGCCCACGTGGATAGGCGACCGTCTGCGCCCCCGGCACCTCGACCTGCGGCCGTTCGCGGTGAACGACGGCGAGCGGGTGTGGGTGGTGCCCGGCGGCCTTACACGGGTGGCCCTGCCCGAGGGGAGCCTGGTGGTCAACTCCAGCCGGGGGGGCGGAAGTAAGGACACCTGGGTCCTGGCCGGCGACGGCGAGCGGCCCCCGCCGGCGGCCGCCGTGGCCACCGAGCCGGGGACGGCCACCGCCACGGGAGTCGAGCCTCAGGTCGGCCCCCGACCAGACACCGGCCCTGCGGTGGCCCAAGCCGCCCAACAGCAGCAGGCGATGGCGGCGGCGGTGGGGTCGCCGTGCTGAGCCGCATCGCCGAGTCGCTCTACTGGGTGGGCCGGTACGTGGAGCGCGCCGAGGACACGGCTCGCATCCTCGACGTCCACGTCCACCACATCCTCGGGGATCCCACCGTGTCGGAGGAGACGGCCTGCCGCGTCCTTCTCGGGGTCATGGGGGCGAAGCCGCCACCGGGACCTCTGGACACGAACCGGGTCGTGGACATCCTCGCCTTCGACGCGTCGGACGCCTGCTCCATCGTCGGGGCCATCGGCGCCGCCCGGGAGAACGCCCGCGGCGCGCGCGAGGTGCTGTCCACTGAGATGTGGGAGTGCCTCAACGCCACGTGGCTGGCCATGGCCGCGCAGCACCGCCACGCCGAGGAGATGGGCCCCCACGCCTTCTTCCAATACGTGAAGGAGCGGGCGGCCATGATGGCCGGCCTCGCCGATTCCACCATGGCCAGCGACGACGGCTGGCGCTTTCTCGTCCTCGGCCGCAGCCTGGAGCGGGTGGACATGACGGCCCGCCTCCTGCTGGCCGCGTTCTGCGACCCGTCGGGCTCGCCTGACTGGGTCACCACCCTGCGGTCGTGCTCAGCCCACGAGGCGTTCCTGCGCACCTACAAGCGGGGAGTCGACTCATCGCTCGTGGCCGAGTTCCTCCTGCTCGACCGCCTGTTTCCCCGGTCCGCCTTCCACGCCCTGGGGGTGGCCGAGCGATGCCTGGCCGAGCTGGGCCCATCCGTCGGCCGGGCGGGACAGGAGGACGAGGGCCGCCGCATCCTCGGGCGGGCGCGAAACGAACTGGAGTTCGCCGGTGTGCGAGAGCTGCTGGCCAATGTGCCGTCCCAGCTGCGCGCCCTGCAGTCGGCGTGCGCCGAGGCGGGCGACGCGGTGGCCCGGCGCTTCTTCCAGCAGACGGCGTCGGTGGAGTGGAAGCAGGAGCGGATGAGCCGGCTTTGACCTGGAAGCTGCGCATCCGCCACGCCACCGGGTACCGCTACCGCGGTGAGGTTACGTCGTCGTACAACGAGGCACGGGTCACCCCCCTCTCCACTGACCGCCAGGTGGCGGTGGAGACCGCAGTCGAGGTGGCGCCGGCCACCCGCACCTTCCGGTACTGGGACTACTGGGGCACCCTGGTCGACGCCTTCGACCTTCACCAGTCCCACACCGAGCTGTCGGTGGTGGGCACCTCGGTGGTGGAGACGTCACCGCCCCTCGAGCCGTGCACGACCGCGGGTTGGGACGACCTGGCCTCGGGTAAGGTGATCAACCGGTTCGCCGAACTGCTGGCCCCCAGTTCCTCGGTGCCTGCCATGGCGGGCGTTGGGCCCGAGCCGGACCGGTCCCTCCCGCCGGTGGAAGCGGTGGAGGCCGCGGCCGCGTGGGTGCACGGTCGCCTCCGCTACGGCAAGGGCGCCACCGACGTGGGGACCACCGCGGCCGACGCCCTGCGCATCGGCGCCGGCGTGTGCCAGGACTTCGCCCACCTGACGTTGGCCGTGCTGCGGGGCATGGGCATCCCCGCCAGATACGTGTCCGGCTACCTCCATCCATCGGAGGCGGCGGAGGTGGGTACCGTTTCTACCGGGGAGAGCCACGCCTGGGTGGAGGCGTGGACCGGCGACTGGTGGGGGTTCGACCCCACCCACCGCTGCCCGGTCGGTGAGCGTCACGTCGCCGTGGGCCGGGCTCGCGACTACGTCGACGTGTCACCCCTGAGGGGCGTGTACCACGGCGCCCCGGCCGAAACCCTGACCGTGAGCGTGGAGATCACCCGGCTGGCGTGAGACGGCCCACGGGGCTGAGACGGCCCACGGGACAACCCCCCGCCGACCCAGCCCCCGGGTGCTATTTCTTCCAACGGAAGTGCACGAACACCCGCCCGAAGTTGTGAGAATCCTTCTCGATCCGTTGGTACAGGGGTTTGATGTTTTTCTGATCGAAAAAGCGCAGGACCCGCTTCTTTAGCTGCCCTGAGCCCTTGCCGGGGATGATCTCTATCACGCTGGCCTTCTTGTCGATCGCCTCGTCGAGGATGGCGCGCAGGGCGCGGTCGATGTCGTCGCCGCGGTTGTAGATGTCGTGAAGGTCAAGCTTGAGCTTCATGGCCGCGGCACAAGTATGGCCCGGCACGAATATCCTGTGTTTGTAGGGAGCTCCAAGGAGGCCAACGGTGCTGATCTCTACGATGAATGACGTTCCCGGCTATGACGTCACCGCGGTGTTCGGTGAGGTGTTTGGGCTTACCGTGCGGAGCCGCAACATCGGCTCGCAGCTCGGGGCGTCCTTCAAGTCGCTGGCCGGAGGGGAGCTGAAGGGGATGACCAAGAACCTGATCGCCAGTCGCGAAGAGGTCATCGCCCGCATGGTGGCGGAGGCGGAGGCCAAGGGGGCCAACGCGATACTGGCCATGCGCTTCGACACATCCGAGATGGGGGCCAACTGGACAGAGATCTGTGCCTACGGGACCGCCGTCAATGTGACGAAGCGGGTCTGACCCGGCGCAGGGTGAGAAGCGCCAACCCGGCGGCCACCAACGCGGCGATGGCGGCGCCGGCGAATATGGTGTGCAACTCGGCGAGGACAGCCTTTTCGGCGCCGAGGTCGTAGGCGGGGCACACCGTGGGGTGGGCGGGGCACAAGGTGAGGGCGGAGCCGATCTTGGCCTGGTCCCGGTAGAAGGTCCGCAAGCCGACGGCGGTGAGCGCTGACAGGCCGACGAGCATCCCCACCATGCGCGATACGACCGTCAGCGCGCTGGCCACGCCGTGCGACTCGGGTCGCACGGCGCGCAGCACGGCGGCGTTGATAGGGGCGATGGCGATGCCGAAGCCCAGCCCGCACGCCACCAGCTCAACGTCGCTCGCCCCGACCCCGAGCGATGTCGCCCCCAGGCGCAAGGGAGTGGCCAGGGTGTGGGCACCCCAAGAGGCCATGGGGACGAAGGCCAGGGCGGCCAGTGCCATCCCCGCTCCGGCCGTGCCGGCGTCGCTGCGCCGCCGGCAGATGAAGCCTCCGATGACGGCCCCGGCGGGCACGGCGAGGAGGAAGCGGATCAGCACGGCGGCGGCACCGAGCTGCGAGGTCGGGTCGACGGTGCTTCGGGCGAAGAACGGCACGTCGACCAGGGCGGCCATCAGCGCCGCCCCGACAGCGAGGTTGACGATCATCGCCCCCCAGGCCGGGCGTGGGCGCAGTACGCCGGCATCGATGAGCGGCCGCGACGAATGGCGCTCGTGGGCCACCAGTACCGCGGTCGCGATCGCGGCGAGGGGCAGCACCACGGGGGCACTGCTCGCCAGCACCTGCTTCGCCGGGTCGGTCGTGGAGAAGACGACCACCACGCACGCCAGGATGGCGGCGAGCAGCAGGGCCCCGGGGAGGTCGACGTCGCCCAGGACCGCGGGCAGGCGGCGAACGGCGACGAGGGGCCGCACCCCGAACGGCGCCCACGCCTCCCAAACCACCAACGCGCCCAGCACACCGACAGCGGCGAAGGCCATCGGCGACGTGAAAGCGGCCCACGTCGTCCCCCCGACCGCCGGCGTGTAAAGAGCGCCGAGACTGACGCTGCCCGCCAGGGCCGGCGGGGCCCACAGCGCCAGCACGACCGCCGCCCCACCGATGGCTGCCAGTCCTGCGCCGACCACGTCGGGCCGCCCCCGCCCGACCGCCAGGTCCGCCCCACCCCCGCCGGCCGCCGCCCCCGCCCCGCGCCCGGCGCCGGCCCGCTTGCCTCCTCCGACGGCGAAGGCCACGGCGAGGATCCCCGCCACGGGCAGGTTGATCCAAAAGATGGTCCGCCAACCCGATATGGCGACGACCACCGCCCCGTACAGCGGGCCGAGCACGCTACCCAGTTCCTGCACGGCGCCGACGACGCCCAGCGGCAGGCCTCGCTCGTCGGGCGGCCACAGCTCGGCGACGAGGGCCAGCGTGACAGGAACGAGGCCGCCACCCCCAGCGCCCTGGATGGCCCGGCCGGCGATCACCACCGACACCGAGTGGGCGCTGGCCGTCACCGCCGACCCGCAGGCGAAGGTGATCAGGCAGCCGACGAAGACGGGCCGGCGCCCGTGCTGGTCGGACAGCCTTCCGAGCAGGGGTAGCAGCGCGACGTAGCCGAGCAGGAAGCCGGTGACGATCGGCGTGGCCTTCTGCAGTTGGTCGAGGCCCAGCCGGGTGCCGCCCATGATGGCGGGCAGGGCGATGACCACCACGTAGGTGTCCGCGGCGGCGAGGAGCACGGCGGCTCCCGCAGGAAGCAGGCGACGCCGGTCCGGCGACGTGGCGCGGGACGGATCGACGCTGGTCACCACGACTCCGCCTCAGGAGGAGGCAGGCGGGGCTCCGGTCGAGGGTGCGGTGACGTCGACCCGCTCCCCGTAATTTGTCAGGGTGACGATGTAGGTGGACTCGGTCGTGTCGGACGCGAAGGGCCCGGTCACCTCGACCTGGCGGACCTGGTGGCTCGTCGGGTCGATACCGAGAACGAGGACCACCGCCTTGGTCGTATCCACGTCGGGGAGAAGCCCGCTCACGTCGGTCCCCGGCACCGTGCCGGACACCTCTTCGAGCACCTCGCCGGCCACCCGGTGCTCTCCGCTCGACTTGGGATCTCTGAGCCCTGTCAGGAGGCGGCTGACGCCGGTGTCGGGGTTGAGGAGCTGGGCGGGGTCGCCGAGACCGAACTTGGCCGGGTCGGTGACCTGGTAGCGGCCGGCGAACGGCAGCTCGGCGTAAAATTTCCCCCCCACCTCGATCAGCTTGACGCTGGCGGGGAGCCCGTCCACGGCGACCTGGAAGGTGCCCCTCAGCTGGTCGGGACGGGCCAGATCACCCTGGCCACCCTGCAGCGTCGTGCCCGCCGGCGGGATGTTCTCGCTGGTCAGGTCGAAGTGGACCGCCGAGGTGCGGTTGACCACCTGGCGGGCATCGGCCAGAAGCGCCGGCGGGGAGACCGTGGCCGGCGCGGATCCGCAACCCGCCGCCAGGGCTGACGCGGCGAGGGCGGCAGCCGCTATCCGTCGTCTCACCACGCCGACGCTACTTGGGGGAGGCGAAGGGGAAAGGGGCCTATCCGCTGCGGCCGCAGGTGCGACGAGGGGCACAGCCCAAGATAGTTAGCAAGTGGAAGGATCTCGGGCAGGCCGGCGTTCGATATGACCATGAGCGACAGGTACAAGTGGATAGCACTGTCAAACACGACCATCGGCATCCTGATGGTCACCATCAGCGGGTCGATCACCCTCATCTCGCTGCCCGACATCTTCAGGGGCATCGACCTCAACCCGCTGACGCCCGGCAACACGAGCTACTTCCTGTGGCTCCTCATGGGCTTCCTGCTCGTCACTTCCGTGCTGGTGGTCAGCCTCGGCCGGGTCGGTGACATGTACGGGCGGGTGAGGATGTACAACTTCGGCTTCGCCATCTTCACGGTGTTCTCCATCCTGCTCTCGGTGACATGGATGACCGGCGCGGCGGGCGCCCTGTGGCTCATCATCCTCCGGCTGTTCCAAGGCGTCGGGGGCGCCTTCCTCTTCGCCAACTCGAGCGCCATCATCACCGACGCCTTCCCCGAGAACGAGCGCGGCCTGGCCCTGGGGATCAACGGGGTGGCTGCCATCGGCGGGTCGTTCATCGGCCTGATAGTCGGGGGACTGCTGGCCCCGATCGAGTGGCGGCTCGTGTTCTTGGTGTCCGTGCCGTTCGGTGTGTTCGGCACCGTGTGGGCCTACCTCAAGCTGCGCGACAACGGCGTGCGCATCCCGGCCAAGATCGACTGGTGGGGCAACGTCACCTTCGCCATCGGCTTGGTCTCGTTGCTGACCGGCATCGTCTACGGCATCTCGCCCTACGGCGGTCACACCATGGGCTGGACCAATCCCGGGGTGATCGCCGCCATCGTCGGGGGGATCATGACCCTCGCCGTTTTCGCCTGGGTGGAGCGCCGCGTCGCCGACCCCATGTTCCACCTGCCCCTGTTCAAGATACGGGCGTTCGCCGCCGGCAACCTGGCCGGGCTGCTCGCCGCCCTCGGGCGGGGAGGCCTGCAGTTCATGCTCATCATCTGGTTGCAGGGCATCTGGTTGCCCCAGCACGGCTACTCGTTCTCGTCGACGCCGCTGTGGGCCGCCATCTACATGATCCCGCTCACGGTCGGCTTCTTGATCGCCGGCCCCGTGTCGGGGTGGCTCACCGACCGCTACGGCGCCCGGCCCTTCGCCACCGGCGGGATGATCGGCTCCGCCGCCGCGTTCGCCCTGCTCGAGTTGTTGCCCATGAACTTCGGCTTTGTCTGGTTCGCCCTGCTGCTGCTGCTCATGGGCCTGTCGATGGGGCTGTTCTCCTCACCAAACCGGGCAGGGGTGATGAACAGCCTGCCGCCCGACCAGCGCGGTGCGGGCGCCGGGATGATGACCACGTTCCAGAACGCGGCGCAGGTGCTGTCGATCGGGGTGTTCTTCACCGTCATCACCATCGGCCTGGCCGCCACCCTCCCCGGCCATCTCTACAGCGGTTTGGTGGCCCACGGCGTCCCCGCCGGCGCCGCCCGAACCGTCGCCAACGAGCCGCCGATCGGCGCCTTGTTCTCGGCCTTTCTCGGCTTCAACCCCATCCATCAACTGCTGCCGGCCTCGGTGCTCGCCCACCTCCCCGCCGGTCAGGCCGCGGTGCTGACGGGACAGTCATTCTTCCCCCGGCTCATCTCGGCGCCGTTCGCCACCGGGCTGCACTACGCCTTCGACTTCGCCGTCGCCGCATCGGTGATCGCCGCCGTGGCGTCGTGGATGCGGGGCAAGCGTTACGTCCACCCCCTGGGCGGCGAACAGAGCTCTGCCGGCGGCCGTGCCGTCGGCGAAGCGGACGCCCCCGCCGGCGAGCAGCAATCCGTCTCAGTGGGTTGAGGGCTGCGGAAGGCACGCTCCCCGTGCCCCGAGATGCGCAAGGGCGGCGGGTGCGGCCACAATGGTGACCGTGACGGTCGGTTTTCTTTCCCACACCGATACCGAGCTCGACGAGCTCGAGTATGAGTCGATCTTCATCTTCCGGGAGGTGGTGGCCAGCCTCGAGCGCCCCGCTTTGTTGTTCTCAGGCGGGAAGGACTCGATCACCATGCTGCGCCTCGCCGAGAAGGCGTTCCGCCCGGCGCGCATCCCGTTCCCGATCGTGCACATCGACACGGGGCACAACTTCACCGAGGTCATCGAGTTCCGGGACCGCCGGGTGGCCGAGCTCGGGGTGAGCCTGGTGGTGGGGTCGGTGCAGGAGTCGATCGACCAGGGCCGGGTGAGCGAGGAGACGGGCCCCAAGGCCAGCCGCAACCGCCTCCAGAGCGTGACCCTGCTCGACACCATCGCCGCCCACGGCTACGAGGCGGTCTTCGGGGGGGGACGGCGCGACGAGGACAAGGCGCGGGCCAAGGAGCGCATCTTCAGCTTCCGGGACGACTTCGGCCAGTGGGACCCGAAAAACCAGCGCCCCGAGCTGTGGAACCTCTACAACGGGCGCCACCGCAGCGGTGAGCACATCCGGGTCTTCCCGATCAGCAACTGGACCGAGCTCGACATCTGGAACTACGTCAAGAGGGAGTCATTGGAGCTGCCCTCGATCTACTTCGCCCATCACCGCCAGGTCTTCCTGCGCGACAACATGTGGCTGGCGGTCACCCCGCACATGACAGTTCTCGACGGCGAGGAGCCCGAGGAGCGGTTGGTGCGCTTCCGCACCGTCGGCGACGCCTCGTGCACCGGTGCGGTGGAGTCGGCGGCGGCCACCATCGACCAGGTCATAGCCGAGGTGGCGGCCAGCCGGGTGACCGAGCGCGGCGCCACGCGCGCCGACGACCGGTTCAACGAGGCAGCCATGGAGGACCGCAAGAAGGAGGGCTACTTCTAGGCATGGCGATGCTCCGTTTCGCCACCGCCGGCTCCGTCGACGACGGCAAGTCGACGCTCATAGGGCGCCTCCTGCTCGACTCCAAGCAGATCTTTGAGGACCAGTTGGAGGCCGTCGAGCGGACCAGCGCAGCCAGGGGCTTCGACTACACCAACCTGGCGCTGCTCACCGACGGCCTGCGCGCCGAGCGGGAGCAGGGCATCACCATCGACGTGGCC
The DNA here is from genome assembly GCA_035552775.1 of Acidimicrobiales bacterium. Lineage (GTDB taxonomy): Bacteria > Actinomycetota > Acidimicrobiia > Acidimicrobiales > Palsa-688 > DASZKW01. Next base: position 35,786 of record DASZKW010000068.1, read on the forward strand.
TACCGCTACTTCGCCACACCGCGGCGCAAGTTCATCATCGCCGACACACCCGGCCACGTTCAGTACACCCGGAACATGGTGACGGGGGCGTCAAACGCCCACCTGGCGCTGGTGCTCATCGACGCCCGCAAGGGGATGACCGAGCAGTCCCACCGCCACGCGGTGATCGCCTCGCTGCTCCAGGTGAGACATGTCGTCGTCTGCGTCAACAAGATGGACCTGGTCGACTTCGCCGAGGACGCCTTCGAGCGGGTCCGCGACGCATTCACCGCCTTCGCCGCCAAGCTCGAGGTCACCGACGTCACGTTCGTGCCCATCTCCGCCCTCCACGGCGACAACGTCACCAGCCACTCACCGAACACCCCGTGGTACGGCGGCCCGACGCTGCTGTGGCACCTGGAGAACGTTTACATCGGCTCGGACCGCAACCTCATCGACCCCCGGTTCCCGGTTCAGTATGTCATCCGTCCCATGTCCTACGAACACCATGACTACCGGGGCTACGCCGGCGAGGTGGCGGGCGGCGCCTTCCGCGCCGGCGACGAGGTGCTGGTCCTGCCGTCGGGGTTCACCACCACCGTCTCGGCGGTGGAGGTCGCCGGCGAGGCGGTGCCCGAAGCGGTACCGCCGATGAGCGCCACCCTTCGCCTGACCGAGGAGATCGACGTTGGCCGGGGCGACATGATCTGCCGGGTGTCCAACGCCCCCAGCGTGGCCCAGGACGTGGAGGCCATGGTGTGCTGGTTCGACGAGAAGCCGCTCGTGGAACGGGCCCGCTTCGAGATCCGCCACACCACCCGCACGTCCCGCGCCTTTGTGACCAAGCTGCACTACCGCCTCGACGTCAACACCTTGCACCGAGACGACGACGCCGGGCGCCTGGAGCTCAACGACGTCGGGCGGATCACCCTTCGCAGCGCGCAGCCCCTGATGTTCGACCCCTATCGTCGCAACCGGCGCACGGGCAGTTTCATCCTGGTCGACGAGGCCACCAACGCCACGGTGGGGGCGGGGATGATCATGGGCGAAGCCGAGTGAGTGCCGGCGTTTCGCCGGGGGTGGGGGCGCCGTCCGGGGTGGGCGTTTCGCAGGGGCTGGGCGTTTCGCCGGAGGCGGGGGCGCCGAGCGGGGTGGGGGCGCCGTCCGGGGTTGGCGTTTCGCCGGGGGTGGTGTGGCACCCTTCGTCGGTGGCGCGGTCCGAGCGGTGGGCGGCGTCACGTCTGGGCGGGGTGACGGTTTGGTTCACCGGATTGTCGGGGTCGGGCAAGTCGACGATCGCCGACCGGCTGGGGCGCCTCCTGGTCGCCTCGGGTCGGGCGTGCTACCTGCTCGATGGGGACAACCTGCGTCACGGCCTCAACGGCGACCTCGGCTTCGACTCCACCAGCCGGACCGAGAACGTCCGCCGCACGGGCGAGGTCGCCGCCCTCATGGCCGACGCCGGCATCGCCGTGCTGGTGCCGGTCATCAGCCCCTACCGGGCCGGCCGCCTCGCCGTGCGCCAGCTCCACGCTGCCGCCGGCCTGGCGTTCGTGGAGGTCTACGTCGACACGCCCCTCGCGGTGTGCGAGACCCGCGACCCCAAGGGGCTCTATCGCCGGGCCCGTGCCGGCGAGTTGAGCGGTTTCACCGGGATCGACGACCCTTACGAGGTGCCCGAGCATCCGGACCTGGTGCTGCGACCAGACGCCCCGCCCGACCAGCTGGCGGCACGGGTGGCAGCGGCGGTGGAGGCCCTCGCCGGCCATTAGGACGTGAGGCCATTGCATTTGGTACAACACCAAATCGGACTCGGTCGATCCCGCTCATCCCACCCCGGGCGTCGAGGTGGTTGTCGTGGTGGCTGTCGTGGACAGCGTCGTGGTCGTCGTAGTTTCCGGCGCCGTCGTGGCCGTGGAGGCACTAGGGACTGCCGTGGTCGATGACTTCGGTGCGAGCGACGTCGCGTTCGTGGTGGAGGTGGTGGTCGATGGCAGCGTCGAGGTGGTGGGCCCTGTCGGGGACGGCGGGGGGTTGGGCGAACTGCTGGGTGACGACGGGTTCAGGCTGATCCCCCCGGAGTCGTTGCTATTGCCGACCACATGGGCGAGAGGCGAGCCCACCAACAGCTCGATGACGGTGATGGTGCCGATGGCGAGCAGAAAGACGGTGGCCAGGCCGGCGAGCACTTGCCACCGACCCACCCTGCGCCATCCGGTGATCGTGTGGCCGGCGATCACCGTGTGCTCGCGCTGATCGCCGGTTGCCCGCAGGGTGGTCGGCGCCGGCTCCTGCGCCGTGGCCGGCTCCTGCGTGGTGGCCGGCTCCTGCGCCGTGGCCGGCTCCTGCGCCGGCTCGGGCTCCGGTTCCGGTGGCCTCACCCCTACGGGGTGGCGGAGAGCGTCAGTGGGAGCGACAGCCTCCATGCGGGCGGCGGCTGATTCCTGGGTGACAGCGTGGGCGACCGAAGCCCGCATCTGCGCCAGCTGGGCTCGGGTGCGGCGGATCCCCGTGGCGTACAGGGCGCTCGCCGTGGTCGCCACGATGCTGACCAGCGCCGTGCCGATGATGGTGCCGGCCACCCCGAAGTAGGAGGCCACCACCGCAGCCGACACAGAGGCGAGCGCGGACGCCGCCACCTGGGCCGGGCTGAGGCCGATCCTCGGTTGCTCCGCCCTGTGCAGCGCCTCCGTCTTGTCGCCCGCCGGCGACTGGGACGTGGTGGTTGGGTCGCTCATCTCTTGGCGTGCTCGGCGCCCCCGTCGTCGTACACCCTACCGGCCCTCAACCCGGGGGCAAGGCGCATCCACGGCGCGGAAGACGCCGGACTGGGCGGAGTTGACGCGGTCTTCGAAGCCAAGTCCAGTCCGGGTCTGTACCGATCAGCCGGTTGTCGCAGCGATCCTCAGCCGATGGCGACCACCGGCTTGTTGAGGTGGTGGCCGCGCTCGGAGCCGTAGAACGGTGCGTTGCCGTAGGTGAAGATACCGCCGTCGGAAGCCACTTCTCGGTAGCCGCCGAGGTTGGGGCCGATCTAACCAGCGCTGACCGTGTCGGAGACGCGGATGACCTGGCCGCTCAACCCCGACGGTACGTTGGGGTCGCCGCTGCCCTGGATGATGCCCAGGTTGGACATGTACATGGAGCCGTCCTTGGCCACGGCCAGGCGCCAGCGGTACAACCCGAAAGTCAATTCCTCGAATGCCGAAACGGCCCCGGCGTACGTCGTACAGAGAGGGTTTAGGGGACAATGGGGCATGGCCAGCGCCCTTTTGATCGTCGACGTGCAACGGGATTTCTGCGAAGGAGGCAGCCTCGCTGTCGCCGGGGGCGCCCGGGTCGCCGGCGCCATAAGCGACCTCGTCGCCCGCCGGCCTGGCGGCTGGGACCTGGTGGTCGCCACCCGGGACTGGCACGACGACCCCGGCGACCACTTTGCCCCCGACGGCTCCGCCCCCGACTACCGCGCCACGTGGCCGGTGCATTGCCGGGCCGGCAGCGTCGGCGCCGAATTCCACCCTGCCCTGCGACTTCCAGCCGGCACCGTCGTGGTGTCCAAGGGCGCCCACGCCGCCGCATTCAGCGGGTTCGAGGGACTCGACGCCGCCGGCCGCCCGCTCGCCGCCGTAATATCCGCCGCCGGCGTCGACAGCGTCGACGTGGCCGGGCTCGCCACCAGCTACTGCGTCCGGGCGACGGCGGCCGACGCCGTACGAGCCGGCCTGCGGACCCGGCTATTCACCGACCTGTGCGCGGACGTCGATCCCGCCCAAACTCCTGCCACCCTCGACGAGCTTGGCGCTGGCGGGGTGGAGCTCGCGACCTCGGGGGAGGTGGCGGCGCCCTAGGCTGCAGACCGTGGGGACGATGAGGAAGGGAGTGCCATGCGCACGAAGGCCGCGATCCTTTGGGAGTTAGGCAAGGAATGGAGCGTCGAGGAGATCGACCTCGACGCTCCCAAGCAGGGCGAAGTCCTCGTCCGCTTGGCCGCCTCGGGCCTGTGTCACTCCGATGAGCACCTCGTCACCGGTGACCTACCATTCGAGTTGCCCATCATCGGAGGTCACGAGGGCGCAGGCGTCGTCGAGGAGGCGGGCCCGGGAGTGACGGGGCTTGCGGAGGGCGACCGCGTGGTCTTCGGCTTCATCCCCGCGTGCGGGCGCTGCCCGTCCTGCTCGACCGGCCACCAGAACCTGTGCGATCTGGGCATGCTCCTCGCCGGGGGTAAGCAGGCCGGCGACGGCACGTCACGCCACCACTCCGGGGGCAAGGACCTGAATCTGATGTGCCTGCTCGGCACCTTCGCCCACCACACGGTGGTCAACGAGGCGAGCTGCATCAAGCTCGAAGACGACGTGCCTCTTGACCGGGCGTGCCTGCTCGGCTGCGGCGTGGTCACCGGCTGGGGGTCGGCCGTATACGCGGCCGAGGTGACCCCCGGGGACACCGTAGCCGTCGTAGGCGTGGGCGGCATCGGCGCCAACGCCGTTCAAGGGGCCCGCTTGGCCGGCGCGCAGCGCATCATCGCCATCGACCCGATCGAGAGCAAGCGCACCAGGGCCGAGGGCTTAGGGGCCACCCACACCGCCCCGTCACTGGAAGAGGCCCTTCCCCTCATCGGGGACCTAACCCTTGGGCGCATGGCCAACAAGGTGATCATGTCCATGGGTGTGGGCGACGGCCAACTCCTCGCCGGCGCCCTGGCCATCACCGCCAAGCGTGGCCGGGTGGTGATCACCAACATCCATCCGTTCATGGAGATGACCGCCGCGGTGAGCCTGCTCGACCTGACGCTGATGGAGAAGCAGGTGGTCGGCTCGTTGTTCGGCTCGGCCAACCCGCGCGCCGACATCCCCAAGTTGATCGGCCTGTGGAAGGCGGGTCAGCTCGACATAGACAGCCTTGTCACCCAGACCTACACCCTCGACCAGGTCAATACGGGTTACGAGGACATGCGTTCGGGTGACAACATCCGCGGCGTCATGGTTTACGACCAATAGGCAGTCCGTCGGTGAAAAGCACCATGCAGGACTTCCCCTTGACGGTCACCCACCTGCTCCGCCACGGCGCGACGGTGCACCGGCGCAGCCAGGTGCTGACCTTCGACGGTGAGGATGTGCGTGCCGCCACGTTCGCCGAGGTCGCCGGGCGCGTCGAACGCCTGGCCGCCGCCCTGCGCCGTCTCGGTGTCGGCCCCGGCGACCGGGTGGGCACCTTCATGTGGAACACCCAGGAGCACCTCGAGGCCTACTTCGCCGTGCCGTGCATGGGCGCCGTGCTCCACACCCTCAACCTGCGCCTCCCCCCGTCCCAGCTCGTCCACATCGTCAACAGCGCCTCCGACAAGGTGATCCTCGTACATTGCAGCGCCGTTCCCATCCTGGCCCGGGTGGCGGACCGGCTGACCACGGTGGAGCGCTACGTCATCGTGGACGACGCCGGCTCGGGTGCGGCCGGCTCGGGTGCGGCCGGCGACGACTGGTCGGTGTTCGGCGAACCGCTCGACTACGAGCAGCTGTTGGGCGCCGAGCCCGCTGGCGCGGCGTGGCCCGAGCTCGACGAGCGCCAGGCCGCGTCGATGTGCTTTACCTCAGGCACGACCGGCGATCCCAAGGGGGTCGTGTACAGCCACCGTTCGACGTTCCTCCACACGCTGGGGGTGACCAACGGCGGTGTCCTGCCCGCCAACGAGCGGGACAAGGTGATGGTCATCGTGCCCATGTTCCATGTCAACGCCTGGGGGTACCCGTACGCGGCGTGGATGGTCGGCGCCGATCTGGTGATGCCATCCCGTTTCCTCCAGGGCGCGCCCCTGGCCAGGCTCATCGCCGTCGCCCGTCCCACCCAGTCGGCCGGGGTACCCACGATCTGGAACGAGCTGCTGCGTCACCTGGAGACCGACCCCGGCGCCGACATCTCCTCGCTGAAGATGGTGACCGGCGGCGGATCGGCGGTGCCCGCCAGCATGATCGAGGCCTACGGGCGCCTGGGCATCAGGATGCTCCAGGGCTGGGGCATGACCGAGACCAGTCCCGTCTGCGCCGTCTCCGAACCGCCGGCCGAGTTCGATCCCGACGACGTCGCGTGGCGCGCCCGCACTGGTCGCATCATGCCCGGGGTGGAGATGCGCATCATCGATTCGGATGGCGCCGAGGCTGCGTGGGACGGCGAGACCGTCGGCGAGATCGAGGTCAGGGGTCCGTGGATCACCGGCTCCTACTTCGAGGATCCGGCCCCGGAGAAGTTCCGTGACGGCTGGTTGCGCACCGGTGACGTGGGCCACCTCGACGACCACGGCTTCCTAACCATCACCGACAGGGTCAAGGACGTCATCAAGTCGGGCGGCGAGTGGATCTCGTCCGTGGAGCTCGAGAACACCCTGATGGCACACGCCGACGTGACCGAGGCGTCGGTGGTCGGGGTGCCCGACGACAAGTGGGGCGAGCGGCCCCTCGCCGTGGTGGTACGCCGGCCCGGTGCAGAGGTGAGCGCCGGCGACCTGCACACCTGGCTGTCAGACCGGGTCGTGCGGTGGTGGCTGCCGGAGCGGTGGACGTTTGTCGACGATGTACCCAAGACCAGCGTGGGAAAGTTCGACAAAAAGGTCATCCGGGCCCGGGAGGCCGCCGGCGATCTCGAGATCGTGCGCCTCGACGGCTGAGCCGGCTGGAGAGGGAGCCGGGCGGGCGGCGGTACGGTGAAAAGAGTCCGGATACCAGACACAGGAGGTGGCTCACTGGGCGATCGCACGGTGGCAGGCGAATCGGCGGCGGACCGACCCGCCGGCGCGCCTGTCCCCGCCAGCGCGTCGAGAGGCGGAGGAGGCGCGCGCCCGCATGGCGACCTCGAGGCGCTGGCCGGGCGGCGCAGCCGCCGTCTGCTCGCGGTGATTGTCGTCAACGTGGTGGTTGTAGCCGGACAGGTCGTCGGTGGCCTCGCCGGCCACTCCCTCGGCCTGCTCGCCGACGCCGGCCACAATTTGACCGACGTGGCCGCAGCCGGTTTGTCCCTCGCCGCTGTGCGTCTCACCCGGCGGGCTCCCACCAGCTCGAAATCCTTCGGTTACCACCGCTCCAGCGTCCTGGCCGCCCAGGTGAACGCGGCGGCCATCCTGGTGGTCACCGTGCTCATCGGCGTCGGTGCGGTCGACCGGTTCCTTCATCCGAGCGCGGTGAAGGGGTCGGTGGTGCTCGGCGTCGCCCTCGGCGCCACCGCCGCCAACGCATTGGCCGCGGTCATGCTGATCGAACGGGCCAACCACGACCTCAACATGCGCTCGACGTGCCTGCACATGGGCGGCGACGCGCTGGCGTCGGCGGGAGTCGCCGCCGCCGGCCTGGCCATCCTGCTCAGCGGGGGACTGCGCTGGCTGGATCCGGCGGTATCCCTCGGAATCGCCGTGCTGATCGCCTACGAGGCACTGCGTCTGGCACGGGAGGTGACCGACGTCCTCCTGGAAGCGACACCCGGCGATCTGGACACTCCGGCGTTACTCACGACTATGCAAGGGGTCCATGGCGTGGACGCCGTCCACGACCTGCACGTGTGGAGCCTGTCCTCGGAGGTGCGAGCCCTGTCCGCCCACGTGGTGCTGTCCGGTCATCCCACCCTCGAGGAGGCCCAGGTGGTGGGTGAAACGGTGAAGGCCGCCATCGGTGGTCGTTACGACATCGCCCATGCCACCCTGGAGCTCGAGTGCGAGGCGTGCTTCGATACCGACGACGATCCTTGCGCCATGGACGACCTGAGCGCGCCGACCCGCGCCAGGCCGGCGCCGGACGATGCGACCCCGGCGCCGGACGATGCGACCCCGGCGCCGCCGATGCCGGCGCCGGAGGTCGCACGCCCGGCGAGAGCGCGCCGGTAGCCGGGATGTGCGGCAGGTTCACCTCGACATCGAACGTCGAACGGTTGGCCGAGGCTTACGCGGTGGACGAGGTCAAGACCGAGCCCCTTCCCCTGCGCTACAACGTGGCGCCGTCTCAGCTGGTTTACGCAGTCGCCACACTCCGCCCGAAGGAGGGACGACCAGACCCCGTCCGCCAGCTGGGTGCCTTCCGCTGGGGGCTCGTGCCGTCGTGGGCGAAGGAGCCCGCCGTCGCGAACCGGATGATCAATGCCAGGGCCGAGGGGATCGAGTCCAAGGCCGCGTTCCGACGCGCCTTGGCGCGGCGGCGGTGCATCATCCCCGCCGACGCGTTCTACGAGTGGCAGGTCCTGCCGTTTCCTTCGAGCGCGGGTGGCAAGGCGAAGAGGTCCAAGCCCGCGTGGGCCGTCCGCCGGCGCGACGGCGAGCCAATGGCCTTCGCCGGCCTGTGGGAGCTTTGGCGCCCGCCCGACGATCCCGTGGGCGAGCCGCTACGGACCTGCACGATCATCACAACCGAGGCCAATGAGGCGCTGGCCCCTATCCACGACCGCATGCCCGTCATCCTGGACCAATCGGCGTGGGACACCTGGCTCGACCCCGCGGAGGAGGATATGGGGCTGGTGCAGCGCCTCTTGGTGCCGGCGCCGGCGGAGTGGTTCGACGCCTTTCCTGTGACCAGCCGCGTCAACAAGGTGGACAACGAGGGTCCCGAGCTTCTCGAAGTCGTTCCGCCGCCACGTGCGCCGGCGCTGTAGCGGGCCTGCCAAGCGCCGACCTGCCGAGCGCGAGCCTGCCGACCCGGCGTCGGGATCTGGATCGGGGTCCGGATCGGTCTGGCCGCACGCATAGTGCCGGGCAGGGAGTGACGGCACCCGAAATGTACGGTTGCGCGCGACCCCGGCGACGAAATGCAGCGAATCGCACGGTTTCCGTGCGTTGTCGCGCATCCCGAAACGGCGCCCGCGCGCAACGCTTCATTTGGGTGCCCCCCCCTTGCCCCACCGTGCATCCGGCGGCGCCGGCGCCCCCCCTTGCCCCACCGTGCATCCGGCGGCGCCGGTGCCCCCCGGCAGCGCACACATGGGCGCCCGCGCGCCGGCGCCCCTGCTTCGTCCCTCCCCAGAACCAACCCAACTCCGGGCACGACCGCTGAGTCCGCTCAGGCGTCGATCGCGGCGCGCAGGTCGGCGAGCCGTCCGGCGTCGAGGGAGTACCAGACCCACTTGCCCCGCCGGTCGCCGTGCACGAGGCCGGCCTCGCCGAGGATCTTGAGGTGATGGGAGATGGTGGGCTGGCTCTTGCCGAGGGGTTCGACGAAATCGCAGACGCACACCTCGCCCGCGGGAGCGGCGGCGAGGATCGACAGCACCCGGAGCCGCACTGGGTCGGCCAGCGCGCTGAAGGCTCGGGCCAGGTCGGCTGCCTCGGCACGGTCCAGCGGCGCCCCCAGCACCGACGGACAGCACACCGCGGCCTCGGTCACCTCGACGCCTGGACTCTGCCTCGCCATCGTCCCATCTCCCGACTAGTGCCCCCTCCGAGAACCTTGGCGTGCTTGTCGTACCCGGTTTCCCATCTTTGTTCGGCTTCTGCCGAAGACGAGCACGCCGAGGTCCTCTGCAAGGGCACTAGACGTCGGCGCCCACGTCCGCCGGCCGGCTCAACGCCTTCACGATGGCCGCGGCGATCCCCGCCCCGTCGAGGCCGAGGGTGGCCAGGATACGGTGGGGCGGCCCGTGGGGGATGTAGGCGGTCGGGATGCCGAGGGTCAGCACCGGTGGCCCCACCCGGCCCTGGTCCAGGTCGGCGATGGCGTCGGCCATGAACGCTCCCGCGCCCCCGGTGCGGATCCCGTCCTCGACGGTGACCACCAGGCGGTGGCGGCCGGCGTCGGCGATCATGGCGGGGTCGAGGGGGCGCACGACCCGCACGTCCCACAGGCTTGCGTCCACGCCTTCAGCGGAGAGGGAGGCCACCGCCTCCTCGGCCGCCTGCACCATCTTGCCGACCGCGAGCACGCAGACGTCGAGGTCGCCGCGCCGGATCAGGCGGGCGGACAGGTCGGAGCCGACCTGCCCCACCGGCACCTGGCGCGCCGCGGTCTTCGGCCAGCGGATGGCCACCGGGCCCGAAAGGGACAGGGCGGTGTCGAGCATGCCCCGCAGCTCCTGGGCGGAGGAGGGGGCGAGGATGACCATGCCGGGAATCTTCAAGCACAGGGCCATATCGAGCACCCCGTGGTGGCTGGGGCCGTCGTCGCCGGTGATCCCGGCGCGGTCGAGGGCGAACACGACGTGGCGACCGTGCAGGCCCACGTCCAGGTTGGCCTGGTCGAACGCCCGGGAGAAAAACGTCGAGTACACGGCCACCACGGGCCGCAGTCCGCCCATGGCCATGCCTGCGGCCGAGGTCACCGCGTGCTGCTCGGCGATGCCGACGTCGAAGAACCGGTCCGGCCAGCGGGCCGCGAACGGGAGGAGCCCGGTCGGCCCGGGCATGGCCGCGGTTATGGCCACCACATCGGGGTGGTTGGCGCCTACGTCGAGCATGGCCTCGTTGAACGCCTGCGTGTACCCCTTCGGGGCGCGCGCCGCCTGGGTGGGCCCGACGGCGGGGTCGAACACGGGGGCGTCGTGCAGGCACTTCTCGTCGTCGGTCTCCGCCGGCCCGTAACCCCGGCCTTTCTGGGTGATGACGTGGACCACGATGGGCCCGTCGAACTCCCCGGCCTGGGTAAAGGCCTGCTCCATGCCGGCGATGTCGTGGCCGTCGATTGGGCCCACGTAGCGCACGCCGAGGCTCTCGAAGAACGCCGGCGGCTCTATGACCTCGCGCATGGCGGAGTAGAGGCCCTGCAGTGACGAGTAGGCGAGGGGTCCCACCTTGGGCACCTCCCGCAGGGCGTCCTCGATGCGGGATCGAACCGAGCGCAGCCCGGGGTGGAGGCGCAGCTTGGTGAGGCTCTCCGACAGGCGCGACACGGTGGGGGCGTAGGAGCGGCCGTTGTCGTTGAGCACCACGAGAACGCGGCTGGCGCTGTGGCCCAGGTTGTTGAGCCCCTCGAACGCCAGGCCCCCGGTGAGGGCGCCGTCGCCGACTATGGCGACCACCCGGCGGTCGGGCGTGACGCTGCGCTTCACTGCCGCGGCCAGGCCGTGGGCGTAGGAGAGCGAGGTGGAGGCGTGACTGTTTTCCACCCAGTCGTGGACCGACTCGGCCCGGGACGGGTAGCCGGATAGCCCGTCCGCCTGCCTCAGGGTCCCGAACATCTCCCGGCGCCCGGTGAGGATCTTGTGGACATACGCCTGGTGGCCGGTGTCCCACAGGATGATGTCGCGGGGGGAGCGGAACACCCGGTGCAGGGCGATGGTGAGCTCGACTGCCCCCAGGTTGGATCCGAGGTGGCCTCCGGTGACCGAGACCGCTTGGACGATGAACTGCCGGATCTCCCGCGCCAGGGGCTCCAGGTCGGCTGGGTCCAGCCGGCGGAGGTCGTCGGGGGAGTTGATCGACTCCAACAACATTTGCCTACGCTACCTGGCGGTTGGGGAAAGGACGGGGCGCCCAATATGGTGCCCGTCGTGGACCGCTTCCAGTACCTGCTGGTCATGGCAGCCTGCGTGGTCGGCACGCTCCCATTGGAGTTAGCCCTGGGTGCCCGGGTGTGGCGACAGCCCCTCCGCTTGGCGGCCGCCGTGATGCCCGGGGTGGTGGTCTTCGCGCTGTGGGACCTGGCGGCCATAGCGCAGCGTCACTGGTCCTTCAACTCCCGCTACGTCACCGGCTGGGAGCTACCCGGGCACCTACCGGTGGAGGAGGTCGTGTTCTTCGTTGTCGTCCCGGTGTGCGCCCTGCTCACCTTCAACGTGGTCAACAGGGTCCTCGGCCGGTCACGCAAGGGCGGCTGACGTGTACACGGTATGGGCCCTGGTAGCCGCGGCCGGCGTGATCGCGATCGAATTGCTATGGCTCAAGACGGGTCTTTTCCGAACCGCCGCCTACTGGGTGACACTGGCCATCACGTGGGCCTTCCAGGTGCCCGTGGACGGGTGGTTGACCAAACTGTCGGCGCCCATCGTCCGCTACAACCCGGCCGAGTTCAGCGGCGTTCGCTTCCCCTGGGACATTCCGATCGAGGACTTCGCCTACGGATTCGCCCTGGTCACCCTGGCCCTGGTCCTGTGGGTCCGTAGCGGGCGTACGAACACTACGTTGGGAACGTGACGAGCGACGCCGTGGCATTCGCGGTGGCGTTCATTGCCATGGAGCCCGTCACCTACGCCGCCCACCGGTGGGTGATGCACGGCGCCGGTTGGATCCTCCACCGCTCCCATCACGGGGCGCAAGCCGGCCGCCTCGAGGCCAACGACGCCTTCCCGGTGATCTTCGCGGCGCTGACGATCGCGGTCATGGCGCTGGCCACCGAGGTGCGGTCGCTGCGCCTGCTCCTGGCCGTGGGCGTCGGGGTGACCGTCTACGGGGCGGCCTACGCCTTCGTCCACGACGTGTACATCCATCGCCGCCTCGGCCGGTTACCGGCATGGCGCCCCCTGGAGCGCCTCAAGGTGGCGCACTCGATCCATCACCGCTTCGGGGGCGAGCCGTACGGGATGCTCTGCCCGCTGGTACCAAAAGCTCTGCGCGAACGGGCGGCCACGCCTCCCATCGCGTCGAGGCGCTCAGAGGAGAGCAGGGCCACGTAGCCACACACGGGGGCGGCGAAGAAGGTGGTCACCCCGGCGGGGATTCCCCGGCGCAACCCGACCCGCACCGCGAGGGCGGCGTAGGTCAACGTGAACAGGCCGAGGCAACCGAGGAGCTTCACCGACGCCCTGACACCCACGTTGGCGGGGAGCTTGGCCACCGCCTTGACGATCGTGTACGGCACCAGGTGGATCGCCACCCCGGCACCCGCCAGGGGTATTGCGCCCGCCATCTCGAGCACCGAGCGCGCGACTTGGAGACGCCCTCGTTTGCCGGCGTCGCCGCCGGAGGGGGCACTGTCAAACACGGCGAGGCCGGCGTCGTCGGCGACGGCGCCCAGGTCGGCGGCGACCTGGGCGGTGAGGGCGTGCACGCTCGCCGGTCCGTCGCTGCGATAGCCGGGCACGGCGGGGTCGACGGGGCGGGGCGTCCCGATGCGGACCAGGGCCCGCGATCGGAACCGGCTCTTGTCGTCGTAGACGAGGCCGGCGGGGACGATCACCACGCCTGGGGTCCCGTCGTCGCCCGCCGCGCCGAGGGCGATGCGGGCGGCCCCGGTGCGAAGCTCCTGGACCCGGGGCTCGTCGTGACTGATCCCCTCGGGGAACACCGCCACCATGGCGCCCGACGCCAGAAGCTGCCGGCACCGGGCGAAGGACTCCTCGTTGCGCTTCGCGCGCTCGGTGCCCGACGCACCTCCGGGACCCCGGCGAACGTCGGCCGCCCGGTAGATGGGGATCACCCCGGCCAGGGCGAGCAACGGGCGGATAGGGGCGATCTTCCACAGCGTGGACTTGCCGAGGAACCGGGGGTAGCGGCCCAGGACGGCGATGAGCACCAGCCCGTCGACCAGGCCGTTGTAATGGTTGGCCACCAGGATCGTCGGTCCCCCCGCCGGCACGCGGGCGCCCCCGGTGACCTCGAGATCGGAGAAGAACACCCGGACCAGCCCGCCGGCCGCCGCGGACATGACGGTATCAGCGAGCCGGCGCACCGGCCGAGGATAGGCGCTGGCCCGGCTAGCTAGCCGCCGCCGTTGCAGAGCCCGGTAATGTCTCCGATGGCCTTGCACGGGTCACCGTTGGCCGCTTCCTGGGCCGCCTCGGACACCTTGGCCGCCTCGTCCCCGGCCTTGTACAGGCCGTCAGCGAAATCGCCTAGGCCCTCGGGTAGGCCGACGCCCTTGAACAGGAAGCCGAGTATCTGGCTGCGGAACGCATCAGATGGGTCGCGGATGTAGGAGATGGCCGTGTTGGCGTGCCCGAGGTTGGAGCCCAGCGCCGTGTCCTCGTATGCCTGCGAACCCAGATCGAGGCCGGTCTGGAGCTGGTTTTCGGCTGCGTCGGTGGCCAGGTTGGGCAGCAGGCCGCCGAGGACCGACCGGATGTCGGGCGGGGACACCGCGTAGCCGCGCATCGCCAGCACCGCGTAGAGGAGTTGGCCGGCCAGACAGGCGTTGAGCTTCTGGAAGTCCTGGGCCAGACCGAGCTGCTGGTTGTAGAGCGTGATTGTCGCGTCCTCGACCAGGGCCTCGGCTCCGGTCGGGTCGACGAAGTTGGTGGGATCGTTGCCGACGTAGGGGTAGGCGTTGGCGCTCGGCACCGGGTCGGGGGAGATGAAGCGTCCGGTGCCGGAGTCGTAGTAGCGGGCCCCGTAGTAGTACAGCCCATCCGAGGGATCGTAGACTTGGCCGGTGTAGGTCAACGGGTTGGCTAGCGTTCCTGTCTTGGTGGCGTTGCCGAAGGCGTCGTAGGTGTAGGAGTCGACGGGCGTGCCGCCGGCCGCGGTGAGGGCCGTGACCGAGCCCGCCCCGTCGGTGACGTAGTAGTAGTGCTGGCCCCCGCTCGACATCTCCAGGGGAGCGTGGGTCCCGAGCCCTGTCGTGTACGAGGCCTGTAGCTGGTTGTTTCCGTTGTACTGGAGAGCCACGTTGCTCCCGTCGTAGACGGTGCGGGTGACCGAGGTACCGGTGTCGACCTCGATGCGTCGCCCCAGGGCGTCATACAGGTAGGAGGTGACGCCGGACGGTGTCTGCACACGGACCAGTTGCCCGAGGTCGTTCCACGTGTAGTCGGTCACGGCCCCGCCCGCCTTTGCCGTCGCCGAGGCCATGTCGCCCGCGGGGTCGTAGGTGTAAGTGTTGTTGGTGTCGGAGGTGAGCTGGTTGGCCGGGTCGTACGTGAACGACGGAACCGCGGCCGACGAGGTGCGGTTTCCGGCGGGGTCATACGTGTAGCTCTCTGCCGCCGGACCCGTCACCGGGTGGGTGGCTGCGGTGAGCTGGTTGGCCCCGTCGTAGGTGTAGGAGCTCGGGCCGGCCAGGTTGGTCATGCTCGCCTCGAGCTCCGCGGGGGTGTAGGTGTAGCTCGACGAGGCAACCGTGGCGGCACCGAGAGTGGCGACCCTGCTCGTGAGGCCTCCCGCCGCGTCATAGGTCAGTTTGTCGTTGACGCCGTTAGGACGGGTCAGGCCCGTGAGCAGGCTGCCTGCGTCGTAGCTGAACCCGAACACCCCGGCAGCTGGGTCGGTGATCGACGCGAGCCGGGAGAGGGAGTCGTAGGCGTAGTGGGTGGTGCCCCCCGGGCCGGCGAGCGACGTACGGTTGCCGGCCGGGTCGTAGCCGTAGGTGAGCGTGACGGTCGGCTGTGCCCCCCCGGAGGTGGTCTGCGAGGTCAGGTTGCCGGTGCGGTCGAAGCCCAAGGCGACGCTGCCGTTGGCGTTGGTGGCTCCGGTAAGGCGTCCGAAGGCGTCATGGGCATAGGTCGCCCCGCTGCCGTCGGGTGCGGTGACGGCGGTGACGTTGCTGTCGGTGTCGTAGGTGTAGGTGATCGGGTTGGTCTGGCCCGGCCTGGTCAGCGCGGCGAGTTGTCCCGCGGTGCTGTAGCTGTAGGTGGTGGTACCCCCGTCCGCGTTGGCCTCGCTTACGAGCTGGCCGTCGCTGTTGTAGGTGTTGGTGGTGGTGACGTGGCCATTCGCATCGGTGGTCGTGAGCAGGCGGCCATCGCTGTCGTAGGTGAAGGCGGTGGTGGCCCCGGCGGCGTTGATCACCGAGGTGAGATGTCCCATGGCGTCGTAGGCCATGGTCGTGGTGTGACCGGCCGCGTCGCTGACGCTGGTGAGGTTGCCCGAGCCGTCGTATCCATAGCTCTGGGTGTGACTCGCGGGATCGGTGACGGACGCGATGAGTCCGTCGCTGTTGTAGGCGTAGGTGGTTGTGGCCCCGTTGCCGTCGGTGCTCGACGTCGTCTCGCCGGAGGGGGTGTAGGCGGCCTGGTACACGGTCGCGCCGTTGGCCACCTCGGATGTCACCTGCCCCTGGCCGTTGTACGCGAACTGGGTGGTGTGGCCGTCTGCATCGGTGAAGGCGCTGAGGTTGCCCGAGCCGTCGTAGGTGGCGGTGGTGGTGTGGCCGAGCGGGTCGGTGTGGGACGTGACGTCGCCCAGGCTGTCGTAGCTGTAGGTGTCGGTCAGGGTCTGGCTGCCCGCGGTGCGGTCCTGGCGCAGCAGGTCACCGCTGGGGTCGTAGGTGTACACGGTGGAGAGCTGGCCGTTGGGGTCGGCGACTACCTGCTGGCGCTGGCCGACGTTGTTGGTGACCGTGGTGGTGTGGCCGGCGGCGTCGGTTACTGCGGTCAGGCGGCCACTCGAGTCGTAGGTGAGCGTCGTGAGCGGCGTGCCCGGACCGGCCTCGGTGAGCAGGTCGTGGTTGGCGTCGTAGGTGTAGATGTCGGGCGAAGTCGGCGCCGGGGGCGTGACCGTGATGAGGTCGCCAGCGCTGTCATAGGTGTAGCTGAAGGTCTGGTTGGTGGGTGTGGTGATGCTGGTAACCCGGCCGAGGCTGTCACGGTTGAACGTCAGCGACGGCCCTTGAGCACCGCCCCCGCAGCCGGCCAGGTTGGCGGGCGGCACCCCGGTGAAGGAACGGACACCGGCGGAGCTGAGGTCGAGGCAGTTGCCGTCGGGCTGGAGCTCGTCGAGCAGACCCCCGGTGGTGGACAGCAGCAGCCGGGTGCCGTTGGGTTCGGTGTAGATGAACTCGGTGGGGTCGTAGATGCCGGTGCCGGACAGGAGCGCGTTGTACAGGTTCCCGTCGAAGCCGTAGTAGACGCCTGGATCCTGGTAGACGGTGAGGGTGCCCGTGGTGGGCGTGCCCGCCTGGGCGGTGAAGGTCCCCGGGTTTCCCGCCAGGAAGTACAGGGGTCCGCTCCCGCCGCTCGGGGTGAAGTCGAACACCTCCTGGCTGCCCGACGGCGTGGTGATGGTGACGGTGTGGGCGGTGGAGGAGTGGTACGTGTACTGGCAGCCGAACAGGTTGCACGACGTCGGCGACGCCGTCCAGCCGCCACCGCCGAGGGGTCCGGACAGCCCGACTGAGTAATCGGAGAGCTGGAGGCGCCATCCCGCCCCGAAGTCACCGACAGCCTTGGCGATGGAGTCGTAGGCGCGCTGCACGCCGATGGTGAAGCCGGGCGCAGGGAATGTCAGGTCCTGGTACAGAGCCTGGTACCGGCCGGGTTTGAAGGTGCCCCCGATCATCACTTCCTGGGTGTTGGTGAGCGATCCCCCCCCCGACGCGGTGGCGGTGATCGTCAGGTTGTAGGTCCCGTCGACGAGGCGGGTGGGGTCGATGGTGGCGATCGCCGCGGGCGGCGCCGGCGGCGCACCGGTGCCCGAGGCGAGGGTTGTCGCAGTGGTCCCCTGGCCGGAGCCGGCGGGTGATAGCTGCACCGACCACGCCGTGGTCGTTTGCCCCGCCGGCGGGGTAATGGCGGCCGTAACCGGCGTGGGCTCGGTCAGCACAGTGCCTGGCGGTAGCGAGGTCACGGCGATGGCGGGGGGAGCCTCGCCCGGCGTGCCCCCCGACGACGCTCCCCCGGGCCCCGGCACGGGTATCTGCCAGGTGACGGTCGTCTGCCCCGACGCCAGCTCCAGCCCCTGGTAGTTGGCCGACGCAGCGAGGGTGTCGGTGCCCGCGGCGGTGCCGGTGTAGGAGAAGTGGGCGATGCCCGAGCCGTCGGTAAGGGCCTGGAGCCGGACCGGGTTGGCCCCGGTCCCCACCAAGTTGACAGTGATCCCCGAGATCGGGTGGCCGTCGGATCCGACGGCGCTGACCGTGAAGGGCTGGCTGGTGCCTACCTCGTCGGTTAGTGGTCCACCGTTGACGGCTGCGATCGGGGCGAGGGTCAGCGAGGCGGACGGCGGAAGCGGTACGTCGGCGCCTACGCCGGGACCACCGACTCGGGTCCAGGGTGTGGACTCGTTGTTGGCGTTGCCGGGTGAGCAGCTGGCCTTGTCGACCCCTGCCGTGTTAAGGATCTTGCCGGTGTCGTCATAGGACGTGGTCGTGCCGCCGATGTCTACTTGGACCACCGGGGTGATCTGCGACTGCGTGCACCCCGTGTTGGGCACGTCCGACGTGTCGAACTCGCTACCCTGCCCGCAGCCGGAACTGGCTCCGGAGCCCTCCTGGGCGTAGATGGCGGTGGACCCTGGAGCCAACACGACGGGATTTCCATTGGTCTGATTCGGCCAGATGTCGAACGTGCAGTTATAGGGCGCGTAGGGGCCAGCGGTGGTGGCGAAGACCACGTGGAGGTCGTCCACCGTCATCGGGTGGTTGGTGGTGTTGTCGACGCGTACCGCTCCGCCGTCGAACTGGCAGTTCTCGGCCGGCGAGCACCCTTCGAACGCCACGCCGGGGCTGCCGCCCCACGGGTAGGGGAAGTAGTGGAACTGATTGTTGGGAAGGCGCGTGGTGTCGCCGTAGCCGATGTAGACCGTCGGCGTCGTGGGCGCGGTGGGCGACAGAGACTCGGCGCGCAGCACGAGCGAGCGCAGGGGCTGCCCACCGCTTTGGGTGTCGCAGCTGAAATAGTCGATCTCGTAGGGGTAGGTCCCGGCCGCAGGCAGGTGGATGGTGACCGGGAAGTCCCCAGGGGCGGCCGCGCTGCCATCCACAGTGGCCGGTATGCAGGAGTTGCTGGCGGCGACGAGGGGGTATCCGGCGAAGGATGTCCTGCCTGACGCCGGCGCCCCTTGGAGGGCCCCCGAGAATGCGCTGGCGCCCCCGCCGACACCGAAGAGGAACCCGTCGGCGGAGATCACGCCGAGGGTTAGATAGCCGGGCTGGGCGACAGTCAGCTTGCCGGAGAGCGCCGCGTCGAAGGCGGTGAGGTCTCCAGCCCCCGTATTGGCGCCGGCTTGGTAGCCGTTGGCCGCCGCCGGCAGGGTGCCGGCGTAGGCGCCGCCGGCATCGGTCACCACGTCGGTGAAGGGGACCGTCGCCGGGTTGGGAGCGCCGGGCGGGATCGGCAGCAGACCCTGGGGTGGGTCGAAGGCGATGTCGGGGAAGGTCTGGGAAAATGCCGGCGCGTCGCCGGGCTTGGCGACGAACGTCGAGGTACCCGCCGGCTCGGCGAAGAAGTTGCCGGTCACCTGCTCGGTGGCGGCAGCGGTGACCGGTGCGCTCCAGGTGATGGTGATGGCCGTGGACCTGCCGGCGCCGCTGGTGGCGATCAGCGCGTCCACACCAGCCGAGGTCCCCGCGTAGGAGACAAGGGCCACGCCGTTGGCCGCGGTGGTGCCCTGGAGCACCCGGGCGTTTGGCCCGAAGACGGTGACCGTCACCGCGTCGTCGGGTACCGGAGCCCCATTGAGGTCGACGGTGACGTCGATCTGGGCGGTGGCGCCGACCAGTTCGTCGGCGCTTGTACCGGGCGCCAAGGCTATCCCCACCGTCGGCACTGGCCCCGGGGGCACCCCGCCCGAAGTGCCCGGCGGGGCCACCGTCGTCAGGCCGTCCCACGGGCCGTTGAGGACCGTTCCCGGGGTGCCCAGGGCGGCTTGTTGGGTGTGGAAGTCGCCGAGGAAGCGGGCGTCGCCGAAGGCGTAGATGGTGCCGTCGCTGGTCGCCTCCCAGTAGCCGCCGTCGTCGATGGTCGGGGTCACGCCGACGACGGACGTGACGTGCTGGCCCAGGCCGGGAAGCGCGCCGTGGAACCGGGCCGCGCCGAAGGTGAAGATGCCGCCGTCGGCGCCCACCAGCCAATAGCCGCCCCCAACGTGTGCGGCGCCGACGCCACTGAACATCGAAGCCATGCCTACGACGGGACTGTTGAGTTGGGCGCCACCCTCGGAGCCGTAGAAGCCGGCGTCGCCGAAGCTGAACACGCCGCCGTCGGCGGCGACGAGCCAGTAGCCCCCTCCGTCGGAGGTGGCGGCGATGCCGACCACGGGCTTGTTGAGGTGGGCGCTGCCTTCGGAGCCGTGGAAGCCGGCGTCACCGAAGGTGAAGACCCCACCGTCGCCTCCTACCAGCCAGTAGCCGCGACCGTCGGGGGTGGGGGCCATACCCACCATCGGCGCGTTGAGGTGAGTGATCCCCAGGCTGTAGCGGCTGCCCAGGTAGCGGTTGGTGCCGAAGTCGAACACCCCGCCGTCGGTTGCCACCGCCCGGTAGCCCTCGGCCAGCACCGCCGCGGGTGCCGAAGCGCGGCGCAAGTGGGCTTGGGCAGGTGTGCCGGCGGCGATGCCGGGAGCCAGCCACACCGCGAGCATTGCCGCGAGCCCCACTACCAGCGACTGACGAAATCCCCTTCGTGACGGCCCCATGACCCCGCCTCCTTCACGCGCGAAGAGTAGTCACATTGGGTGTTCGTGCCAAGGGCAAGTTTGACCTTCTGAACTATCGGTCAGCCCGGGCGCAGAACCCGGGCGGCGACGGCCGCTTTTCGCCAGCGGGGAACCCGGACCCGCGTGGTGAACACGTCGTAGCCGGCCTCCTCGATCCGGTCCAGGATGCCGCCGTACAGCGCCCGGGCGCCGGCGATGCAGCGGGCCTCCACCGGGGGCAGCATGGACAGGCCCTGCTCAGCCGAGCGGTAGTAGTCGCGGGTGCGGGCGATCTCGAAGCGCATCAGCGCCGCCCATTCGGGGGTGACCCGGCGGGCCGCCAGGGCGTCGGCGGCTCCGAAGCGCTCGACGTCCTCGGCGGGCAGGTACACCCGGCCCCTGTCCAGGTCCTCGGCCACGTCTCGCCAGAAGTTGGTGAGCTGGAAAGCGATCCCCAGATCCTGGGCCGGCCCCATCGCCGCGGGGGAGGACGGCTCCAGGATGGGCAGCATCATTTCGCCGATCACCGCGGCGGAGCCGTCGGTGTAGTCGAGCAGGTCGGCGAAGGTGTCAAAGCTGTCAACCGTGAGATCCATCGTCATCGAGCGCAGGAACCGGCGGAAGCACCCCGGGTCGATGGCGAAGGCGTGCACGGTGTGGACCACCGCCTTGAGCACCAGGTCGTCGGATGTGCCGGCGGCCAGGTCGACGAAGAAGCGCTCGCCGAAGTCGGCCAGGGCGCGACGGCGTTCGGCCACCGTGACCGGGGCGCCTGCGGCGCCGTCGACGATGTCGTCGGCGTAACGGCAGAAGCCGTAGAGGGCGTGGACGTGGTGGCGTTTCACCGCGGGCAGTAGCCAAGTGGCCGCGTAGTAGGTGGTACCCGATCGCCGGTTGAGCTCCCGGCAGCGCCGGTAGCTGTCCGCCAAGGTGATACGAGGCGTCAAGAGTCGAGGCTATCGACTCGCTCGGCGGCCAGTCGGCCCGACACGAGCACCATGGGGACGCTCACGCCGGGGACCGTGCCCGAGCCGACCAGGACGAGGCCGGGGACGCGCCTGTCCACGTTGGCGGGCCGGAACGGGCCCGTCTGGAAGAAGCGGTGGGACAGGGCGAACGGCGTGCCGCGGTGCATGCCCTGTGCCTCCCAGTCCAGTGGGTCCACGAAACGTTCGGTCACCACGTCGGCCACCGGGTAGCCGAGACCGTCCAGACGCCCTACCAGGTCGTCGCGCGCCCGGGACCGTTCGGTGGTCCAGTCCACCCGGCCGTCGAGGTTGGGGACCGGTTCGAGCGCATAGACCACGTGGCCGCCGTTCGGTGCCAGGCCGGTGTCGGTGACCGTCGGCGCGCTCACGAGGATCGACGGGTCGGGCTGGCGGGTCCCGGCGTGCAGCAGGGCGTCGAAGGAACCCCTCCAGTCGCGCCCGAAGTGGATGTTGTGATGGGCGACCCCGGCGGGCAGATCGCCTCTCACCCCTGCCAGCCAAAGCACGCACGACGGCGAGTACTCGCCGCGCCGCGCCACCCGGGGCATGGACACGTCGGGGAGCAGCTCCCTGTACGCGGTGGGCAGGTCGGGGCTCGCCACCACCGCGTCGGCACCGATCAACTCGCCGCTTACCAGCCGCACACCAGTGACGGGCCCCGACGTCCCCAAGCGGCGCACGATCCGGGAAACCGGGGCGTTCCACCGGAAGCAGGCCCCCCCTTTCTCCGCCGCCGCCGCCAACCCGCGGGCTACCGCATGGATGCCCCCCTCGGGGAACCACACGCCCTCGACGATGTCCATGTAGGTGATCACGCAGTACACGGCGAGGGCGTCGAACGGGGACAGGCCGGCGTACAGCGACTGGAAGCTGAACAGCTTTCGCAGCCGGGGGTCGTCGAAGTATGAGGCGACGACGCTGCTCACCCGGCGGAACGCCCCGAGGCGCACCAACTCGAAGCCCGGGCGCAGCGGGCGGCCGAGGTCGAGCGCCGAGTCGTAGTTGCGGTCGATGAACCCGCCCTGCTCCACCTCGTAGAGGCGCCCCAGCCAGTCACAGAACCGGTGGAAGGCCGTCGCCTCCTTCGGGCCGCAGACCTGGTGGATCTCGTCTGCCATGGCCTCCCGACCGTGGCGAACCAAGATGGGCGCCTCCCCCGCGAAGTCGGCCCTGTACATCGGTTCGACGGGCACCAAGCGCAGGTGGTCGGCCATGTCGGAGCCCGCGGCGGCGAAGGTGTCGCCGAGCAGACCCGCCATGGTCAGCACGCTCGGTCCCGTGTCGATGCCGTAGCCCTCGGATTCCCAGCGCCCGGCACGCCCCCCGGGGCCGTTGTCACGCTCGACCACCGTCACCTCGTGGCCCCGTCCCACCAGGTGGCAGGCCGCGGACAGGCCGCCGAAGCCGGCGCCGATCACCGTGACGCGCACGGCGGCCGGCCTAGTGGTCGCCGCCGACGGCGAAGCCGGCGCCGGGAGTCGGGGCTTGGCCTCGAGGCGCTCCGGCCAACTGGCGTTGCCGCTGTCGGCGCCGGGCGGCGACCCTGCCCGTCGCCAGCCTGGCCAGGGGAAAGGCGATGCCCACGGTGAGAACACCGGCGCCGGCGTCGACGAAGTAGTGGTTGGCGGTGACCACAATGCAGAACACCGTAGCCACCGGGTATAGGGCGGCCAACACCTTGCCCCACCGCGGCCGGATCACCGGGACCGTGGCCAGCGTGCACCACGTCGACCATGCCGTGTGCAGGCTGGGCATCGCCGCGTACTGGTTGGAGACTTGGGCGACCACCCCGTGGGAGAAGTTCCACACACCGCCGACCGTCTTCAAGGTGTCGACGAAGTGGTAGCTCGCAGGCAGCAACCGCGGCGGTAGCACCGGGAAGAACGCGAAGCCGATCAGGGCCAGCCCGGTGGTGACAGCCAGGACGTTGCGCCATAGCGGGTAGCGGTCCGGGTACCTGAAGTACAGCACGACCAGCACGAAGATGACCGCGATGAAGTGGATGGTCCCGTAGTAGCTGTCCCAGAACTCCATGAAACCCCGCCAGCCCACGACCACATGCTGCAGTCCCTGCTCCCCGAACATCCCGAAGTGGCGTTCGATCGCTACCAGCTCGAGGGCGTTGTGGGTCGACTGGACGAAGCCGCCGACGGTTGCGTGCGCGTCCCGCACGACCGTGTAAAGGCCGTAGAAGACGACTATGACGAGCGCCTCGCGACCGGCTGACCGCGTGCGCTGGCGCGGGACGGGGAGCAGTTCGTCACACCAGCTCGTTGCAATCGCGGCGACGTTACCTGCACCCGGCGCGCTGCGCCCGCCAACGCCTGCCGGTCTGGCACCATGGATTCCATGCAGGGTTCCACCCACGACGGCGAGATGCACGGTCAGGATCCACTCCTGGCTCCCACCCCGGCGCCGGCCGGGCGGGCGTCGGGCCGGCTCGGGCGGCGGCGCGGTCGCCTGGTCGCCGCGGCCGGCGCCGGGGTGGTCGTGGCCGGGGTGGTCGCCGCCATCCTGGTCTCCACGGGCGGCCCGCCGGGCGAGGGCGGCCGGGGTTACGGGGTGACGGCCATCCCCTCATCGCCGCACCCGGCGCAGGTCCAGGTCGTTTCGCAGACACCGACGACGGGGTGGATCGCCACCCTCGCGGCGCCTACGCATTATTACATCGCTCCCGGCGGCGCCGTCGCCGGCACCCTGGCTGCCACCAGCCCCTTCGGCGCTCCCCAGGACCTGGCCGTGATCGGCGTGCCGGCCGGGGGGTGGGCGCAAGTCCAACTGCCGGTAAGGCCCAACGGTTCGATCGGCTGGATACCGACCACAGGTGCGAAGCTGACCTGGACGCCGTACTCGGTCGTGGTCAGCACCGAGGCGCACACCGTGACCGTCCTCGACGGCGGCCAGGTGGTGATGACGGTGCCCGCGGCCGTCGGCGCCCCGGCCAGTCCCACCCCCAACGGTCACACCTACCTGTGGGAGCTGATCCGCCCGGACAACCCGGCCGGGGCGTACGGGCCCTACATTTTCGGCTTGGCGGAGTTCTCTGATACTTACGCCAGATTCAATGGCGGTGACGCGCAGATCGGCCTGCATGGCAACGACGACGCGTCGTCCATCGGCCGGCCGGTCAGCCATGGCTGCATCCGCCTCGACAACGCGATGATCACCCGCCTGGCCGGGCTGCTGCCCCTCGGCACGCCCGTCACCGTCGCCTGAGCCGCAACGGTCCGCCAGGCCGTTACCCTCGCTTCATCCAATGCCGTTGGGTCACCGCGGTGCGGCGGCCGGAAGGAGCACCATGATCGAAGAGCCGGTCATCGAGCGCGTGCTGGGCGTGGCCCTGCGCACCGGGGGCGACTTCGCGGAGATCTTCGCGGAGGACCGCCGGGGCACCGGGGCGCGCCTGGACGACGGCAGGGTCGAGGACCTGACGTCTGGGAGGGAGCGGGGAGCGGGGATTCGGGTGGTTGTGGGCGACACGACCGGATTTGCCCACACGTCCGACCTGTCCGAGGGTGGGCTTCGCTCCGCGGCCGAAGCGGCGTCGGCGGCGGCGCGGCGTGGCGGCGGAGGGGTGCGCCAGGTCGCTCTGCAGCGGGTGGATTCGCCCGCCCCCAACCCGGTCGAGATCGCGCCCGAGACGGTGTCGAAGGCTGCAAAGGTGGAGCTGTTGTTCCGTGCCAACGAGGCGGCGCGCAGTGCGGGGGGGGCGATCCGCCAGGTGAGCGCCGTCTACGGCGACAGCCGGCGCCGCATCCTGGTGGCCAACAGCGAGGGCACCCTGGCCGGCGACGACCAGGTCAAGACCCGTTTCTCGGTGTCGTGCGTCGCCACCGGCGACGGGGGAATGCAGACCGGTCGCGAGTCGATCGGTGCCACCGTCGGCTTCGAGCTGTTCGATCGCCACCAGGTGGAGGCGATGGCCACGAATGCGGCCAACACGGCGCTCACCAAGCTGGCCGCCCGTCCGGCGCCGTCAGGGACGCTTCCGGTGGTCATCAAGGCCGGTAGCGGCGGGGTGTTGTTCCACGAGGCGTGCGGCCACGGGTTGGAGGCCGACCACATAGCCAAGGACGTATCTGTGTTCAGGGGTCGCGTCGGGGAGCAGGTGGCCAGCCCACTCGTCACCCTGGTGGACGACGGCACGATGGGGCCCGAATGGGGCGCGATCGCCATCGACGACGAGGGCCATCGCGCGGGTCACAACGTCCTCATCGACCACGGCGTCCTCACCGACTACATGTGGGACTGGCTTAGGGCACGCAAGGAGGGCCGTGCGAGCTCGGGAAACGGCAGGCGCGAGAGCTACCGCCACCTGCCCATGGTGAGGATGACCAACACCTTCGTCACCAACGGCACCGAGGACCCCGACGAGATCGTCCGCCAGACGCCCCACGGCGTCTACGTGGCCCAGCTCGGTGGCGGCCAGGTGGACACGGCCACCGGTGACTTCGTCTTCGGGATGATCGAGGCCTACCTGATCGAAGACGGCCGCATCACCGAGCCCCTGCGCGACGCAAACCTCATCGGCAACGGCCCCGCGGTGCTGCGAGGCATCGACGTGGTGGGCAACGACTTCGCCATGGGCTGGCCGGGGACCTGCGGCAAGCAGGGCCAGGGGGTCCCTGTTGGCGACGGTCAGCCCACCCTGAGGGTGGCGGCGCTGACCGTCGGCGGCACCGCCCGATGAGCAGCGCCGGCGGCGACCTGCTGGAGCTGGCTACCCGCGTGGCCGGGTGGGCCCGGGCGGGCGAGCAGGTCGAGGCTTACGTCGCCAGCGGCCGCGACACCCAGGTCCAGGTCTACGAGGGCGACATCGAGTCCCTTTCGTCGGCGGAGTCGGCGGGCATCGGCATCCGGGTGATCGCCGGTGACCGCCAGGGATTCGCGTACTCGGGCTCACTCGACGACGACGCCGTGGATTCCACCCTCGCCGAGGCCAGGGACAACGCCGGTTTTGCCAGCCCGGACGAGTGGGTTGGCCTGGCCGTGCCCGACGGCGTCGCCGCGCCCGGGTTGGATCTGTGGCGCGACGATCTCGCCGGCTACGCCACCGAGGAAAAGGTGGCCCGCGCCCTCGAGCTCGAGCGAGCGGTGCGCGGCGGCGACCCCCGCATCCGCCAGGTGGAGTCTGCCGAGTGGGGCGACGCAGCCGTCACCTCCGCCGTCGCCACCAGCACGGGGATCGCCTCGGTGACACGACGGACGACTTGTTACGTGTCGGCTTTCGCCATCGCCGGCGAGAGCGGTGAGACCCAGACGGGCGTCGGGTACTCGGTTGGCCGCAGCCCCACTGAGCTCGACATGGCCAAGGCGGCCGGCGACGCCGTGGAGCGTTCCACCCGGCTCCTCGGGGCGACGAAGCCACGCTCGGGGCGCCTCACCGTCGTGCTCGAACCGCGCATCACCGCCACCGTCCTTTCCATCCTTGCCGGCACCCTCGACGGGGAGTCGGTGCTGAAGGGCCGGTCGCTTTTCGCCGACCGCCTGGGTGAGGCCGTCTCGGTGCCGAGCTTGACCCTGGTGGACGACCCGACCGACCCGGAGGCCTACGGGGCGGCCCGCTACGACGCGGAGGGCCTCGCCTGCCGGCGCAACGTCCTCGTCTCGGAGGGGGTGCTCAGCCGTTTCATGTACAACACCTATGCCGCCCGCCGGGCGGGCACGGCGTCGACGGCGTCCGCGGTGCGCGCCGGTTACAAGAGCTCGCCTGGTACCGGGGCCCGGGCGCTGGCGCTGGTGCCCGGCAAGGCCGGTCCGGCCGAGATCGTCGCCCAGGTCGGCGACGGACTGCTCGTGCAGTCCGTTTCCGGTATCCACTCGGGTGTCAACCCGGTCAGCGGAGACTTCTCCGTCGGCGCCGAGGGCGTCATGATCCGCGACGGCGAGCTTGCAGAGCCGGTGCGAGAGTTCACCATCGCGTCGACGATCCAGCGCATGCTGGCAGGGGTGGTGGCGATCGGCTCCGACCTCGAGCGGCTGCCGTCGTCGGCGGCCGGCGTGACGCTGGCCATCTCCGACG
Source organism: Acidimicrobiales bacterium (assembly GCA_035552775.1). GTDB lineage: Bacteria > Actinomycetota > Acidimicrobiia > Acidimicrobiales > Palsa-688 > DASZKW01. Next base: position 62,961 of record DASZKW010000068.1, read on the forward strand.
TCTCATTGAGCGGCGTGTGAACGGTTGGTGATGGACCGTGAGGTCGGCGGCGAGTAGCCCTCCCGAGGTCTCTCACTCGTCGAGGGGCTGGCGATCGGCCTCGGCGTTGAAACCTGCGGTCACGTCGACTTCGGGCCGGCGCTCTTCCATCATCGCCAGGCGGATGTAGGTCCGGCGGTCGCCGTCGCTAAGCGGTGGCTGGGTGATGGTCCTCGGCCACAGCCGGTAGCGCCTGACCACGTTGATCTCCGCCGCCAGCAGGGTCAGCTGGGTGGCGAGGTACAGGAACGACAGAAGCCCGATCACCAGGGCGAAGGTGCCGTACACCGCCGTGGCGTGGGTCAGCTCCCTCCGGACGTACCAACCTCCCGCCGCCTGGAGCGCTTCCCAAAACGCCGTCGCCAGCCCGGCGCCGACCGCCACGTCGCGCCAGCCGAGGGGCTCGCTGGTCAGGACGATGAATGCCGCCGTGAAAACCCCGAAGTTCACCAGGATCGACGCCACCAATGACCAGACCGGTACCCACGCGCCGTGGATGACCGCCGGCGTCAGGCTGGTGAGGAGGGTCGAGATCACCGTGCCGAACCCGAGCACGGCCAGCACGACGAATCCCCGAATGCGCCGCAGCCAGAAGTTGGGCCATTCCTTGTAGGGGATGTTCCACACCGTGTGCATGGCGTTGAGGGCGGCCTGGCCCACGCCCTGAACCCCGTAGACGGTTCCGACGATCCCGACGCTCAGCGCCAGGGCGTTGCCGGTAAGGGGATGGGCCGAGCTTTGCAGCTGGGTGCCGATGACGGGGAATTTGGCGAGGGCGGAATGGAGGACCTGGTGCTCGAAGCTGGGATAGTCGGCAAGGACGAAACCGAGGATGGTGGTGAGCAGCAGCATCAAGGGGAACAGCGAGAACAGCCCGTAGTAGGCGACCACGACGGCCTTGCCGCCGGCCTGGTCGTTGCCATACTTCTGGATCACTGCGAAGGGGAAGGCCAGCACCGGGTGGCGTTGCTGGAACTGGTCAAGGTGACGCACGGCGACCTCGACGCGGTTCATTCCGACGAGTCTGGCACGCCGATTTGCACCGCAGTCGCCAGCCCCATGAGTGGACGTACCATGGCGAAGTGCCCCTCTTTTCTCGTCACACGGACCAACTGCCGGCGCCCGGACAGGCCCTCCCCGGGCGCCCCACACCGCTTGCCGCCACCGATGTTCACCTCGTCAACGGTCGCCCGATCTCGGCGCCGTTCCCCGAGGGCCTGGAGCAGGCGATCTTCGCCATGGGCTGTTTCTGGGGCGCCGAGCGCCGATTCTGGCAGGAGGCCGGGGTGTGGGTCACCGCCGCCGGCTACGCCGGGGGCCACACCCCCAACCCCACCTACGAGGAGGTGTGCAGCGGGCGCACCGGGCACACCGAGGCCGTACTCGTCGTCTTCGACCCCGGGCTCACCAGTTACGGGGCCCTGCTCCGCTCGTTCTGGGAGGGCCACGACCCCACCCAAGGGATGCGTCAGGGCAACGACGTGGGGACCCAGTACCGATCGGCCATCTACACGACCAGCGCCGAGCAGCAGGCCGAGGCCGAGGCTTCGAAGCAGGCCTACGCCGGCGTGCTCGCCGCCGCCGGGTTCGGCGGCATCACGACCGAGGTGGCGCCGGCCGGCCCGTTCTACTACGCCGAGGGCTACCACCAGCAGTATCTGGCGCGCAACGTCAACGGCTATTGCGGCTTGGGAGGGACCGGCGTGCAACTAGGTGGCCGGTCGGGATCGTTCCCGACCGGGTTTCCGGTTTCCGGTGGGGAGGCGGCGGCCGGCTAAGCCTCTAGGCCGGTGTTGATGATGGCTACTGAGATGGCTCATCCGACCCGACCGTTCACCTACGAGGATCTGGAGGGCATGCCCGACGATGGGTACCGGCGGGAGATCATCGGTGGGAGCCTCATCGTGACGCCGGCCCGGGCGGGCGGCCACCAGCGGGTGGCCGGGAAGCTGTATGCCTCGCTCCAAGCAGCGGAGACGGTCGAGACCATGGCCATGGTGGCTCCTTACGACTGGAAGCTGTTCGACGGGGGCAGTGTGCAGCCCGATGTGATGGTCATCCGGCGCCCGGACTTCGATCCCTCCGGTCCCCTACCAGCGTCCGCCGTACCTCTTCTCGTTGTCGAGGTGCTGTCTCGTTCGAACTCGGCGCAGGACCGTATCCTCAAGCGAGACCTTTATCAGCGGCTCGGGGTGCCCGCCTACTGGCTCGTCGAGCCGTGCGAGCCCGTGCTGATGTCCCTGCGCTTGGCTGACGGCCGCTACGAAGTCGAGGCCGAGACCAGCGGCGTGTTCCGCACTGATTGGCCCTTCCCCATCGAAATCGCAATCGCCGAACTGGCCCGGTAGTCAATACGGTTACTGATACCTTCGGCGGCGAGGAACGGGGCTAGGAGTCGTCCGCGGCGGCCCGGGCGTCGTCCTTCGAAACGAACTCGCACGTGCCGTCATGACGGGCGGGTTTGGCGCACATCCGCCCGGTCCTCAGGTCCGTTTGGCCGCAAAGGTGGGCGGCCGCCATCTCGGTGTCAACGCCGCTGTTGTGTACGTCTTGGCGGCCGTCGGGTTCTTCGTTCATGGAGGGTTCTGGGCTCAGCGACACGGTACGTTCTCGATCCGGGAGGGGACGTCAAAAACCGGCACGGGGCGGCCGGCTCGCCGCCTCAATGGACCGAGGCGTCCTTGGTTGGTTCAGGACCCTCATTCAACACCCTTGGTTACCGGGCGGTGGCCTCGGCTAGCGCTGGGGAGCCGGTCGCCGTAGCAGGCCCGGGCGGCGTCGATCAGTTCGGGGTAGTAATCCTGTCTTCCTGCGTAACCCGATACTCGAGGAGGTCATGCGATGACGATGGTGGCACTGAGTACCCGCCCGGGCCAGCGATGACCGATCCCGCGCCCTGGATGGCGGCTGTTCGCCAATCCCACGATGGCCTCGCCGGCCTGGTCGCCGGCATGGCGCCTGAAGATCTGGGTCAACCGTCGGCGTGCTCGGAGTGGAGCGTCGCCCAGGTGCTCTCCCACCTGGGGAGCCAGGCGGAGATCTTCTCGTTGTTCGTCGACGCTGGCCTGTCCGGCGGTGGGCCGCCGCCAAGGGAGGCGTTCGCTCCCATTTGGGACGCATGGAACGCCCGCTTACCCGCGGATCAGGCCACCCGGAGCGTCGCCGCCAACGAGGCGTTCGTGTCCCGTTTGGAAGGTCTGGACGCCGGCGCGCTCGGCGGGTTTCGCCTCGAGATGTTCGGTCGGACCATTGACGCGGCCGGACTGCTGCGGATGCGCCTGTCCGAGCATGCGGTGCACACCTGGGATGTCGCCATCGCCTTCGATCCTTCCGCCGTGGTCAGGGCCGAGGCCGTCGAGCTGCTCGTCGATGGCCTCGGGGAGTCAGCCGCCCGATCTGGCAAGGCCCCCGACGAGCCCATCGATGTCACCGTGATCACCACGGCGCCGGACCGCCGTTTCAGCCTGCGCACCAGCGACGAGGTGCATCTCGAGGCGACCGACCGACACGCCGACGCCGGGGGCTCGATCGAGCTGCCCGCCGAGGCGTTCCTGCGGCTCGTCTATGGGCGCCTCGACGACAACCATCCACCGCAGGGGCCGGTGCGCGCCGATGGCGTCAGCCCCGCCGACCTCATCAACGTCTTCCGGGGGTTCTGATCCATGACCTTCACCCGTAACCTTGCCCTCGTCGCTGGGCGCGGCGTGCTCGGCGGTTACCTGGGCGCCCACGGCGCCCAGAAGCTGTTCGGCTCCCTGGACGGGCCTGGCATCGAGGCGGCCTCCGCCGGCTTCCACAGGCTCGGCCTGCGCCCGGGGCCGGTCTTCGCCCGGATCGCTGCGGTCTCCGAACTCGGCGGTGGCATCCTGACCGTTGCGGGCGCGGCCGATCCGCTAGGCCCGGTCGTGCTCGCGGGCACCATGGCCGTCGCCTCGGCCACCCACCGCTCCAAGGGAGCCTTCGCGGCCAAGGGCGGCTTCGAGTTGCCGCTGACCAACCTGGCCGCGGCTCTGGCGCTCAGCGCCGCTGGTCCCGGCCGGATCTCCATCGACGGGCTCACCGGGGCCCGCCTGCCCCGATCCGTCACCCGCCTGGTCGTGGCCGGAGCCGTCGCCGCCAGCGCCGCCAGCCTCGCCATGGTGCTGCGCGCCCCGCCCCCGGTCTCCCCTTCCGCCGAGCCGGTTACCGCCAGCGCCGAGCCGGTCGAAGACGACGGCGACACAGCGTGATGCCCGGCCAGCAGGAGCTGCCCCGTCTTCGCAGGCCCTGACCCGTAAGGGTCATTGCTCGTCGGGGTCGAGCCGGTACCCTCGCCCGGAGATCGCGTGGAGCGCCGTTCCTGCCGGTCCGAGGCGGCGCCGGAGACGGCTGATTGCAACCTCGAGGAGATGGGCATCGGCGTCCGGGGAACCCCAGATCCGGGCGAGGAGTGCTTCTCGACGGATGACGGCACCTGGTTTGCGGGTGAGGAGGTCGAGGATGGCTCGTTCCTGTGCCGTGAGAGAATCGACGATTCCGTCGATCTCGATCGCTCCGCCCTGCACGACGAGGTCTTGGCCGGCCAGCTTGTAGGTTCGCCGGCGCTCGACGAGGTGGTCGCCCAGGGTGCGGACGAGTAGGCCCAGCCGGCCGCGGGACGGCGTGAGCGGATCTTCGATCCCTTCTTGCCGGGCGCCCTCGGCGCAGACCGGTCCCACGCATGCGGCGGCGACGGGCCCGTTGAGGGCGGCACGGAGCCGATCAGATTCCTCCGGAGTGCCGGCCAGGGCGAACAGGTTGTGGACCGCAGGGGCGCTGGTAAACGTGATGGCGTCGACCTCCCCGGAGCAAGCCGCTTTTACCAGTCGGCGTGCCGGCCCGCGGTCGGTGGGGAGGCGCCACCGGTACACCGGGACGGACACGACGTGTGCGCCGGCTCTGCCCAGTGCGTCGTCGAGATCCGGGGTCGCCATGCCGTACTCCTGAACGGCGACCCGTCGGCCCTCGAGCTGTTCGTCCAGGAGGATGTCGACGAGCGCTTCCATCTGCTCGGTCGGGGACTGTCGCCACACGCGGAGGCCACCGATCTGTACCGCAGCGACGGCCTTGGGCCCGCGGGCGACGACCAGCGCCTGCCCGAGCGTCTCCGTGAGGTCATCAGCCACACCCCACGTGGCCGCCGTTTCCAGCCACGCCCGCATACCGATGCCTGTCGTCGCCACCAGGTAATCGGGAGGTTGCTCGATGAGCGCCATCGTTGCCCGGCGAAGGTTGTCGTCCGACGCCAGGTAGAGGGTCGTGATCGTCGGGCCGTGAACGACTGACGCGCCCCGACGAGACAGCAGCTCGGCCTGTTCCTCCCAGCGCCGGTCGGCGGTGACGCCGACGACGAAGCCATCGTATGGGCGCAGCGACATGGGCGACGCCCACTATTCAACACGCCGGCGACGGGCATGTTTCTGCCGTATTGCGATCCGGAGAACTCTTCGGAGACCTCACACCGGGCCGGGATCGGTAGGTGAGGATCCTCACCTGGCGGCGGAGCGGCCGGGTGCGGGATCGGACCACGACGGTTCATCGGGTGGTAACGGCTCGAACACAGAGGACTGGTTGCATTGGGAGAGCGGCTCCCCCTTGGGGCACTGCCAGCCAGGAGACGAGATGAGCACAGCCGTCCAACCGCACACGACCTCACCGGGCTCGGCGCCATCCGAGACGCCCCCGCATAGGTCTCGGCGGGGTCACTGGATCGACAACTGGGATCCCGACAGCGACGAGTTCTGGCAGAGCGGGGGTGCCAAGATCGCCCGCCGCAACCTGGTCCTGTCGATCTTCAGCGATCACGTCGCCTTCAACATCTGGATCATCTGGACCATCATTGCGGTCAACCTCGCCAACGTCGGCATCAAGCTGTCTGTCCCCGAGTTGTTCTGGCTGACCGCAGTACCCAACCTCATCGGATCCGCGCTGCGCCTGCCCTACACGTTCGCGCTGCCCAGGTTCGGGGGCAGGATGTGGACGGCGGTCAGCGGCGCCGTCCTGTTGGCGCCGGCTCTCCTGCTCGCCCTCGTGGTGCCCAGTGGCTGGCTCGCCCGCCAGGGTCACAGCACCCAGCTGTGGATGCTCCTCGGATGCGCGGCGACGGCCGGCATCGGCGGTGCCAACTTCTCGTCGTCGATGACGAACATCTCGTTCTTCTATCCCGACAAGCGGAAAGGTCTAGCACTCGGCCTAAACGCCGCCGGTGGAAACCTGGGAGTGGCCGCCGCGCAGCTGTTCGTGCCGCTGGTGATCATCATCGGTATCCCTGCAGCCGCTGTAAAGCTGTCGACGCACCATGTGCACCTGGCGTATGCCGGGGTCCTTTACCTGCCGCTTATCGTCGTGGCTGGCGTCCTGGCCTGGCTGAAGATGGACAGCCTGACCCAGGCGAAGACCGATAGGCGGGCGTACGCGGCGGCGGTCAAGAGCCCCCAGACCTGGATAATGTCGGTGCTCTACATCGGCACGTTCGGGTCGTTCATCGGCTACTCGTTCGCCCTGCCGCTGGTAATCAAGAACACGTTCCCGGACTTCCTGAGCCATCACGCGTTCATCGCCAACTACCTCGCCGGTCTCGGGTTCGTGGGCGCACTCGTCGGCTCACTTGCCCGGCCGCTAGGCGGTTGGTTGTCGGACCACCTGGGCGGTGCCCGGGTGACAATGGCGTCGTTCTTGGGCATGGCCGTGTTCACTGCAAGCGCCGTCGCCGGGGTCAACAACCGCAGCTTCAGCCTGTTCTTCTCGTCCTTCATGGTCATCTTCCTCCTGTCGGGCGTCGGCAACGGCTCGACCTATCGGATGATCCCGTCCATATTCCGGGCACTCGGTTGCCGGCAGGCCACGGAGCCGGGGGTCGATACGCAGGACACGGAGATGTCGTTCAAGCGCCAAGCCGGGGCGGCCATCGGGCTCGCCGGAGCCATGGGTGCCTTCGGTGGTTTTGTTATACAGGTCGTGTTCCGCCAAGCCAGCCTGCATTTGGCCGTCCTCATCAAAGCGGCCAAGACCCCAGCGGAAAAGCTAACGGTGGCCAGTACCCATCTGGAGTGGGCGATCCCCGCGCTACGAGCGTTCCTGGTCGGCTACCTCGTGCTGGCCGCGGTCACATGGTTGTTCTACCTGCGCAAGACAACGGCGAACAGCCGAATCCCGAGTCTCGCTCATGCCTCGATCTGACAAAGTTGGTGGGCCGGTGACCGCCCGGCGCCGGATGGTGATCGTCGGCCACGGCATGGTCGGCCACAAGCTGATCGATGCCATGATCCGTCGAGGCGCCACCCGGGTATGGGACATCGTCGTCCTCGGCGAGGAACCCCGGGGTGGCTACGACCGTGTCCGCCTTTCGTCGCTGTTCGATGGGCTCGGTATTGCCGACCTCGCGCTTCAAGGTGTCGACGTCGGCTCTGACCCTGCGGTGACGGTCAAGGCTACCGAGCGGGTCGCCGCCATCGATCGGGGCGCCCGGACGGTCCGCACCGCCACCGGCCGCGACTACCCGTACGACATTGCGGTCCTGGCGACGGGCTCCGTGCCGTTCGTGCCGCCCGTGGCAGGGCGGGACCTGCCCGGTAGTTTTGTGTATCGAACGGTCGATGATGTCGATGCCATCCGTTCGTGGGCGTCGGGGCGCCAGCATGGAGTCGTGGTCGGAGGCGGCCTCCTCGGGCTCGAGGCTGCCGGGGCTTTGCGGTCGTGCGGCGTGGCCACCGAGGTTGTGGAGTTCGCGCCTCGCTTGATGCCGGCACAGGTAGACGAAGGTGGCGGTGAGGTGCTCCGCCGGCGCATCGAGGCGATGGGGCTCGTCGTGCACACTTCGACGGCGCTCAGCGCCGTGCTCGCCGGCGTCGACGGTGCGGTGGAAGCGGTCACCCTCGAGCGCGTCGGCGACCAAGGCGACGGTGAACGGTTGACGACAGAGATGGTGGTCTTTGCCGCCGGTATCCGCCCTCGCGACGACGTGGCCCGAAGCGCTGGGCTCGAGGTTGGGGATCGGGGTGGCGTTGTCGTCGACAGCGCCTGTCGCACCAGCGACCCGAACATCTTTGCCATTGGCGAGTGCGCGCTGGCCGACGGGCGCATCTACGGCCTGGTGGCCCCGGGGTATCAGATGGCCCGGGTGGTCGCCGACACCGTCTGCGGCGGCGACGCCAGCTTCTCCGGTGGCGACACGCCGACCAAGCTGAAACTTCTCGGGGTGGAGGTGGCCAGCTTCGGTGACGCCCACGCCCGGGCGAAGGGGGCGGCGACGATCACCTTCTCCGACGATGTGGCGCTGGTCCACAAACGCCTCGTCGTTGACGAAGCGGGACGGGTGAGCGGAGGTGTCCTGGTTGGAGACGCATCGAGTTTCGACTCCCTGGTCAGGGTGGCCGCCGGCGAGAGTCCCACACCTGAGCACCCCGCCCAACTGCTCATGGCCGCCGGGACGTCGGGATCGCTCCCGGGTACCAGCGCGGGGGTATTGGCGCTGCCGGCGACGGCAACGATCTGTTCGTGCGAGAACGTTTCCAAAGGATCGATCTGCGAAGCGATCGCTGCTTGCGTCGCCACCGAGGCGACAGCCGACGTGGCCGCGGTCAAGTCGGCCACGGCGGCGGGCACAGGGTGCGGCGGTTGCGTCCCCCAGTTGGCCGAACTGGTCCGCCGTCAGCTCGTCGACCTCGGCGTGGAAACCACCGATCATCTTTGTGCCCATTTTCCGCACTCTCGTCGGGAGCTGTTCGACATTGTCCGGGCCGAGGCGATCGCCACCTTCGCCGATCTGCTGGCCCGCCATGGGCAAGGCAGGGGCTGTGAGGCTTGCAAACCGGCGGTGGCGTCGATCCTGGCCTCGCAGCGGGGGGGCCACATCCTCGACGGCGAGGGAGCGGCCCTCCAAGACACCAACGACCATTTCCTTGCCAATCTGCAACGCGACGGCACCTACTCGGTGGTTCCCCGGGTTCCGGGCGGGGAGATCACGCCCGGGAAGCTGATCGTGTTGGGCCAAGTAGCCCAAGAGTTCGGTCTATACGTCAAGATCACGGGTGCCCAGCGCATCGACTTGTTGGGGGCACGCGTGGAGGCGCTTCCCGCCATCTGGGCCCGACTTGTCGATGCCGGCTTCGAGTCGGGCCACGCGTACGGCAAGGCTCTCCGCACCGTCAAGTCCTGTGTAGGGACCAACTGGTGCCGTTTCGGGGTGCAGGACTCGACCACCCTGGCCATCGACCTGGAAACCCGCTACCGGGGGCTGCGGTCCCCCCACAAGATCAAGATGGCCGTGTCCGGTTGCGCCCGGGAGTGCGCCGAAGCCCAGAGCAAGGACGTCGGGGTGATCGCGACCGAACGGGGCTGGAACCTCTATGTCGGCGGGAACGGCGGCACTCGCCCACGCCACGCCGAGCTCCTCGTCTCGGAGATCGACACCGAGACGCTGACCCGCACCATCGACCGTTTCATCATGCTCTACATCCGCAGCGCCGACCGCCTCGAGCGCACCGCATCGTGGATCGAGAGCCTCGAGGGGGGCATGGACTACCTGAAGACGGTGGTGGTCGACGATGCGCTCGGCTTGGCCGCCGAGCTCGAAGCCGACATGGCCCGCCACGTCGAGGACTACCGATGCGAATGGGCCGAAACCCTCCAAGACCCCGTCAGGTTGCGAAAGTTCCGTTCCTTTGTCAACTCCGACGCGCCCGATACCGATGTCGTCATGGTCCAGGAGCGCTCGCAGCCCAGGCCGGCCCGAGGATGGGAACGGGTCAATCTCCTCGCCTCCCGCAAGTGACCGCCCGACGGTGGGTGCGGGTCTGCTCGCTTGGCGAGCTCGTGGCAGGTCGGGGCGTCGCCGCCCTCGTCGGCGACCAGCAGGTCGCCATCTTCCTCCTCACCCCGGCCGGCAACGGCCAGGCCGCCCAGCTGCGCGCCATCGACAACCTCGACCCCGTCTCAGGGGTCAACGTCCTGTCCCGGGGGATCGTCGGATCCGACGGCGACGTCGACTACGTCGCGTCTCCGCTCCACAAGCATCGCTTTGACCTGACCAGCGGGGCGTGCCTGGACGCCACCTCGCCGGGCGTGCGGGTTTGGCCGATCCGGCTGTGGGGCAGCACCGTCGAGGTCCTCGCCGTGACCGGCGGGTCCGCCGCCGGTCCAACCACGACCGCCACGCACTGCCCTTACTGCGCGCTGCAATGCGGAATGAGGCTCCGCCCTACCGGAGATCGCGCCACCGATGACGCCGGCTCCGCCCCGGATATGCCCGTCGAGGTGGTGACCGACCCGACGTTCCCGGTGAACCGGGGACGGCTGTGCGTGAAGGGCCTGACTGCGGTCGACTTGCTTGTCCGACCGGACCGGCTGTTGCACCCGACGGTCCGTGACAGGACGGGCCGGATGCGCAAGGCCAGTTGGGATGCTGCGCTCGACGAGCTCGCCCGCCGTCTGGGCGAGGTGCGCGTTCGCTTCGGGCCCGACGCGGTCGGGGTGTTCGGCAGCGGTGCCCTGACCAACGAGAAGGCTTACCTCCTCGGCAAGTTCGCCCGAGTCGCGCTCGGCACCTCCAACATCGACTACAACGGCCGTTACTGCATGTCGTCGGCGGCCGCGGGGCAGAACGTGGCGTTCGGGATCGATCGGGGGATGCCCTTCCCCGTGTCCGACATCGCCGATGCTGACGTGTTGACCCTGTGGGGCGCCAACCCGGCGGACACCATGCCTCCCCTGGTCCAGTGGCTGGATGACCAACGGGCCGCCGGCGGAGCGCTCATCGTCGTCGACCCCCGCCGCAGCGCCACCGCCCGACTCGCACAGCTCCACCTGCAACCCAACCCTGGCACCGACCTGGCACTCGCCCTCGGCCTGCTGCACCTGGCGATCGCGGGCGACCTGATCGACCCGGACTATATCGAGAGTCGCACCCGGGGCTGGGAGCGAACCCGGGGCACCGTCTCGGAGTGGACGCCCGCGCGTGTCGAAGCGACCACCGGGATACCGCAGGGGGCCATCCGCCAGACCATCGAGATGATCTCCGGCGCGCCGGCGTCGATGCTGCTGACGGGCCGGGGACCCGAGCAGCAGTCCAAAGGCACCGACAGCGTCCTGGCCCTCACCAACTTGATGCTCGCCCTCGGCAAGGTCGGCCGGCCAGGCTCGGGTTACGGGTGCATCACCGGGCAAGGCAACGGTCAAGGAGGGCGCGAGCACGGCCAGAAGGCCGACCAGCTCCCCGGGTACCGGTCGATCACCGACCCCGCCGACCGGGCGGCAGTAGCCGCCGCATGGGACATCGATACGGCCGAGCTGCCCACCGAAGGACTCAGCGCCGTAGAACTGCTGGACAGCATCGGGACACAAGGTGGTGTGAGGGCTTTGGTCGTGGTCGGATCCAATGTGGCAGTGGCTTCACCCGACGCCGGACGGGTCAGCGAACGCCTGGGCAAGCTCGACTGTCTCGCTGTGCTCGACGCGTTCCCCAACCACACCACCGACGTCGCCGACATCGTCCTGCCCGTGACCCAATGGGCCGAAGAGTACGGCACGATGACCAACCTCGAAGGCCGGGTCATACGGCGGCGCCGAGCGACCCCGCCGCCCGAGGGCGTCCGCAGCGACATCCAAATCCTCTGCGCCCTGGCGGCGCTCATGGGACAGCAGGACCGGTTCGACTTCGACGGGCCCGAAGCCGTCTTCACCGAGCTCGCGGCGGCCAGCGCCGGGGGACGGGCCGACTATGCGGGGATCACGTACCAGCGCATCGACGCCGCCGACGGGATCTTCTGGCCATGCCCGACCCCCGGGCATCCCGGCACGCTGCGGCTGTTCGGCGAGCGCTTCGCTCACCCCGACGGCATGGCCCGGTTCGCGCCGGTCACCTACCGGCCCTCCGCAGAAGAGCCCGACGCCGACTACCCGCTGTACTTCACGACCGGCCGGTACAAAGAGCACTACAACTCGGGCGCCCAGACTCGCGCAATCGAGCGGCTGAGCCGGACCCAGCCCGAGCCGCGCCTACAGCTCCACCCCGACCTGGGAGCGGCGATCGGGGTTGTCAGCGGCGATACCGTCGTAGTCACCAGCCGGCGAGGATCAGTCCACTTCGCGGCCCACGTCACCGCCGACATCCGGGCGAACACCGTGTTCGCGCCCTTCCATTGGGGAGGCCACCGAGCCGCCAACGTCCTCACCATCGCCGCCCTGGACCCCACCAGCCGCATGCCGGAATTCAAGGTCTGCGCCGTGAGTGTCGGCCGGGCGGTAGCTCAGCGGTGAGCCGAGCAAGGCGTGAGTGCTACACCTTCGGTTGAGAGGTCTCCGGGCGGTGATCGCTTCGTGCCGTCGGATCAGCCCTGCGCGCCAGTGGCCACTCCACGTTCCGCAAGGCGTAGGCGACAAGGATTCCCCACGCCGCTCCGACGAGCATGCCGAAGGTGACATCGCTGAACCAGTGAACGCCGAGCACCAGGCGCGAGCCGGCCACCGCGAGGGCCAGCACGGCGCCGACCACCCACGGCCACCAGGTCCGCCACGTGATGGCGGCCAGGGCGGCCAGGGAGATGATGACCGCGACGGCCGCGGTGGCGTGGCCCGACGGGTAGGAGTAGCTCGTCTCGTGGACCCCCCTGATGGCGTTGGGGGCGGGGAAGTTCGCCGTGCGGGGCCGGGGCCGGTGGATCACCGCCCTCGTGACGTAGACCATGAACTCGCCCCCCAGGTAGGCCACCAGGGGGGTCAGGGCCCGGACTCGTTGACGGAGGGCGACGAGGATGGCGGTCAGCACAACGCTGATCGCCGCAAGCGCCGGGGCGTCGCCGAGGAAGGCGATCACCTTGGAGACGGTGACCAGGTGGATCCGGTGGTGGAGCCACCAGCGGCCCACCGTGTTGTCCCAGTCCTGGATGGGGCCGCCCCCGTGGCGGCCGACCAGAACCAGCCCGAGGACCAGCGCCACCACCTCCAGCACGACGATGCCGGCGATCCCGATCAGCATGGCCCGCCACATGGTGTGCCTAGGAGAGGGCGCGGCGGAGTGGCGACTGCGTTGCGACGGCGCGTTCATGTCGAAGACGTCCCTCCAGGTATGCAGGCGGACGCCCGACGGTAGACCAGACGGTGACCCGGGGCGAGGCGGATCGATCCCGGAGCTGGCCGTCCCTGCGCCAGTTCTAGCTGGCGGCTGCGGCCGGCGACCCGCTGGACCCGGTCTTGGAACCCCCCGACCGGCCCGACCCGGAACCGCCCGATCCCGAACCCCCGGACCCCGACCCGCCGGACCCGGTCTTGGACCCCGACCCCGACCCGGACCCGGACCCGCCCGACCCCGACCCCCCGACCGCGGGCTTGGCCGCGTCGGACCCACCGGCTTTGGCGCCGGCACCCTCGGCCGCCGGGCTCGTCGATCCCGAGCCGGCCGCTGCCGCGCCGGCAGACCCGGCGGCATCCTTCTTGGTCTCCCGGCTGTCGTTCTTGTAGAACCCGCTGCCTTTGAAGGCGATGCCGATGACCCCGAAGACCTTGCGCAGCGGACCGCCGCAAGCCGGGCACGTGGTGAGGGCATCGTCCTTGAAGGACTGGACGACCTCGAGGTGCTCGCCACAGGACTTGCAGGCGTACTCATAGGTAGGCATTGCTGAACAGGGCCTCCGCGGGAATAAGAACCGATGGAACAAAGAACCGATGGAACAAGGACAGTGTGTGCGGACCACACGACTTGCGGGCAACGTCCGGGTCCGTTGGCACTCTCGTTGCCCGAGTGCCAAGGATACCGCCTGTTTGGAATCGGGTGGTAGAACGACGCCATGGCCCCAACTGCTCGCCCGGCGGTCCGCAAGGCCGTGATCCCCGCCGCGGGGCTGGGCACCCGCTTCCTCCCCGCTACCAAGGCGTCGCCCAAGGAGATGCTGCCCCTGGTGGACAAACCGGCCATCCAGTACGTGGTCGAGGAGGCGGTCCGTTGCGGGATCCGCGACATCCTCATCATCACCGGCCGGGGCAAGCGCAGCCTGGAGGACCACTTCGACAGGTCCTTCGAGTTGGAGCGCCACCTCGAGAGCAGCGGGAAGACCGACGTGCTGCGAGAGATGATCGAGATCGCCGACATGGCCGAAATCCACTACGTGCGCCAGGGAGAGCCTCTCGGGCTCGGCCACGCAGTGTCGGTCGCTCGCGATCACATCGGCGATGCGCCCTTCGCCGTCCTCCTCGGCGACGACATCATGCACGAGCGCTCCGGGGTGCTCGAGGCCATGCTGGCCGCCCACGCCGCCTACAGCACCTCGGTGGTGGCGCTGAAGCAGGTGCCGCCGGCCGACATCTCCTCCTACGGGTGCGCCGCGGTCGAACCCCTGTCCCCGATCGCCCCGGTGTCGGCCATCGCGCCGGTTCCCACAGGCGGCGACGCCGAGAACCTGGTCCGCATAACCGACATCGTGGAGAAGCCGCCTGCCGACGAGGCCCCTTCCAACCTGGCGGTGATCGGGCGCTACGTCCTCACCCCCGACATCTTCGAGTCCCTCGAGAAGGTGCAACCCGGCGCCGGCGGTGAGATCCAGCTCACCGACGCCATAAAGGACGTTCTCAACACCACCGACGTCCTTGGTTGGACCTTCCGCGAGGGCCGCTACGACGTGGGCAACAAGCTCGACTACCTGCGGGCGACTGTCGAGCTGGCCCTCGAGCGCGACGACCTCGGACCGCCCCTGCGGGCCTGGTTGGTGGACAGGCTGGGACTGCCGGGCGATTGATCAGCTACGAGGAGGCCAGGGCACGCGTCGTCGGGGTTTGCCGCCCGCTCGACCCGGTGCCGGTGAGCCTCGATGGCGCCTTGGGGCGGGTGCTGGCCGAACGGGTGGTCGCAGCCGAGGACGTGCCCCCTTTCGCCAACACGGCCATGGACGGCTACGCGGTGCACGCCGCCGACATCGCCGGTGCCTCGCCGGGCACTCCCTGCCGGTTGAGGGCGATCGGCACCCTGGCCGCCGGGGCGGCAGCCAACACGGCCGTAGGGCACGGCGAAGCGTTGCGGATCATGACGGGTGCCCCTTTCCCCGACGGTGCCGACGCCATCGCCATCGTCGAGGTAACCGAGGTCGACGGCGACGACGTACTGATCCGGGCGCCGTCGCGGCCTGGTGACCACATCCGCGCCGCCGGCGAGGACATCGGGGCCGGCTCGGAGGTGTTCGCACCGGGCACCGTGCTCGGCCCCGGCCACCTCGGGGTGCTGGCCAGCGCCGCATTGGCCGAGGTCAGCGCGCACCCCCGGGTCCGCGTCGGGGTGCTGTCGACGGGCGACGAACTGGTCACCTCGGGGCCACTGCGACCCGGCCAGATCCGCGACTCCAACCGGCGCGCCCTGCTCGGCTTGCTGCGCAGGGACGGCTTCGACGCCGTGGACCTCGGGATCGCCCGGGACGACGAGGCCGTCATCCGGGAGGCTCTCACCCAGGCCGCCGCCGGTTGCGACGCGGTGATCACGAGCGGCGGGGTGAGCATGGGGGACTTCGACTACGTGAAGAAGGTGCTCGACGAGATCGGCGACATGGCCTGGATGCAGGTGGCCATCCGCCCGGCCAAGCCCCTCGCCTTCGGCCTGGTCGCCGATGCGCCGGTCTTCGGGCTGCCCGGCAATCCGGTGTCGTCGATGGTGAGCTACGAGCTGTTCGCCCGCCCCGCCCTGCGCCGGATGTCAGGTCACCTCGACGCCGACCTGGACAGGCCGACGATCCTGGGTGTCACCGACTCGGACATGCGCCGGCGCCCCGACGGCCGGGTCAACTACCTGCGGGTGGTGGCCAGCTTCGCGCCCGACGGTCGCTGCCACGTGGCCTCCGCGGGCGGCCAGGGATCGCACCAGCTGCTGGCCATGGCGGTCGCCAACGCCCTGGCTGTGGTCCCGAGCGGTCCCGGCATGGCGCCCGGCGACGACGTCGACGTCATGCTCCTCCAATGAGGCGGCGGGGAAAGGCCACGCCCCCGAGCAGCGCGCCGTCAGGGGATCGGCGCCTCACCGCCATGCGCTGTGGGCGCGATGGCTGCCGGCGCTCAGCGGCCGCGGGGGACGGCGGCGTAGAGCGGCGGAGGGCGTAGAGCGGCGGAAGGGCTAGCGTGGGGAACGTGGCCAGGCCGCTCGTCGACCCCTTCGACCGCACGGTGCGCGACCTGCGCATCTCCATAACCGACCGGTGCAACTTCCGGTGCCGTTACTGCATGCCCGAGGAGGGCATGGCGTGGCTGAGGCGGGAGGACCTGCTCAGCTTCGAGGAGCTCACCCGGGTGGCGCGGGTGTGCGTGCAGCGTTACGGCTTCGACAGCATCCGCATCACCGGTGGCGAACCGACGGTGCGCGCCCACCTCCCCGTCCTGGTCAGCCGTCTGGCGGCGCTCGGAGCGGAGCTGTCGATGACCACCAACGGTGCCACCCTCGCCCTGGTCGCCGGCGACTTGAAGCGGGCCGGTCTCGGGCGGGTCAACGTGTCGCTCGACAGCCTGCGCCCCGACCGCTTCGCGTCGATCACCGGGCGCGATTCGCTCCATCGGGTGCTCGAGGGCATCGAGGAGGCGGTGTCGGTCGGCCTAGGTCCCGTCAAGGTCAACTGCGTGCTGGTCAGGGGGGTCAACGACGACGAGATCGTCGACTTCGCCTCGTACGGGCGCCACCGCGGCGTGGAGGTGCGGTTCATCGAGTGGATGCCCCTCGACGCCGACGGCGAGTGGGCCGCCGAGCGGGTGGTGCCGTCGGCGGAGGTGGTCGCCGCCATCGACGCCGTGTACCCCCTCGAGCGCCAACGGCGCGGGTCGGCGCCCGCGCAGCGGTACCTGTACTGCGACGGCAGGGGGGCGGTGGGCGTGGTGGCCAGCGTGACACAGTCGTTCTGCTCCTCCTGCGACCGAGTGCGCCTCACCGCCGAGGGCCAGTTCCGCAACTGCCTCTTCGCCGTCGCCGAGACCGACCTGCGGGCCATCCTGCGCGGCGGGGGTAGCGACGACGACATCGCCGCCGCCATCGAGGCCGACGTCGGTCGTAAGTGGGCGGGCCATTCCATCGGTCAGGTCAACTTCATCCGCCCGGCGCGCAGCATGAGCCAGATAGGCGGATGACAGCGGTTTGGGCCGTCTGGTGCCGTCGGGTCGATCGGGAAGTGGTGGCCGCCGGGGACGTCACTAGACTCTCTGCATGCCCGATCGTGGTCTGACCCATCTCGACCCATTGGGCCGGGCCCGCATGGTCGATGTGACGCCCAAGGAGGCCACCCACCGCCGGGCGGTGGCGCGCTGCAAGGTGTTCATGACCCCCGACACCACCTCGCTGGTGGCCAGCAACGCCATCACCAAAGGTGACGTCCTCGGTGCCGCCCGCATCGCCGGGATCCAGGCGGCCAAGCGCACCGCGGAGATGATCCCCCTGTGCCACCCGCTGCTCGTCGGGGCGGTGACCATCAACTTCACGATCGGCGACGATCACGTAGAGGTCGAGACAGGGGTGGAGACCGTCGACCGCACCGGGGTGGAGATGGAGGCCATGACCGCGTGTGCGGTGGCCGCCCTAACCATCTACGACATGTGCAAGTCGGCCGACCGGTCCATGGTCATCGGCGAACTGGCCCTGTGGGAGAAGACCGGGGGACGCAGCGGCCACTGGCGCCGGCCGGCGGAGGCACCATCGCCCGAGGTGACGGCCTCGTTCGTAGACTCCCTGCCTGGTGAGGTGAGCCTCGTTGACGATGTCAGCCCGCTCGGCGACGATCCCCTCGCCTGAGGAGACGATCACCCGACGCCTTGGCGGGTCCGAGCCACAACTGCCGCGGTTGCCACTGGCGCCGGTGGATGCGAACCGCTAGCCTATTCATCACGAACCTGTCGGTTTGAACCGACTTTTGGGGTGGGCCCCGGTGGCGCCCTCGGCGGTATCCACCGTCGTGGAGCCGGCAACCGCTACGGTCCCTGACACGAAAGGTTAGGCCGAGGAGCGTTGACGACTTTGGTTTTGCTCGTCCTTGCGGTTGTCTGGGCTGCAGTCCTGGGCTCCTGGGTCCGTTCCCGGGCCAGGGGATCTTTTGGTGACTCCGTCGGCACGTTCCGCCGCCACCTCACGGTGCTCGAGCGCACCGCGCCGAGCACGATGAGGCCCGCCAACCGGCTGCGCGCTCCGGCGACGATCGCCATCCCCCCCCACCGGTCCGCCTCCCCGGGCTCCCGGCCGGCGACTCGCACTGGGCCGGGAGGACCGCGCAGTCCGGGGGCACCACGCGCTCCGGGGGGGACCGCTCCCGCCGGCCGCAGGGCGGCGGGCGGGTCACCGGGTTCGTCCAGCACGCGCCGTAGGGCGTCCGATGCCGCAGCCATGCGCCGACGGGCCAGTCAGAAGCGTCGCCGCGACGTACTCACGCTCCTGGTCGCCGGCGTCTTCACCACCCTGGTCCTCGGCGCCCTCCCCGGGTTGCACCGGCTCATGTACGCCCAGGTGGCCTTCGACGTGGTGCTCGCCGGCTACGTCGGCCTGCTGCTGCGCGTGCGCAACCTGGCGGCAGAGCGTGACACCAAGCTGGCGTTCCTGCCTCCCGTGCGCTCCGCTCCCGTCGGGATGGTGCGCCGGGGTACCGGGCGCTACGCGGCCCTGGCGTCGAGCCTCGACACCGGTGAGTTCGCGCTGCGCCGGGCTGTCAACTGACCGACGGCACCCGTCGCGGCCTGGCCGAGGTGAGCGACCTCGTCCGGGCCGAGTTCGACGCCGTGCACGCGGCGCGCGAGGTGGGGCTGGCCGGTTGCCGGCGCACCATCCGCGCCGCCGGTAGTGCCATCCGCGCCGTGCACCGCCGCCAGCCGGAGCGGGCCGCGGCCCTGATGGCGGAGTGCGAAGCAGCCCTCCGGGAGGCGCAGGGGGCGGTGGCGCCCTTCCCCTCGCTCGCCCACGCCGCCTTCGTCCACGACGCGGAGAAGGAGTTCGTCGAGGCTACGCTCACCGCCGCCCTGATCGACGCCGACCCGCTGGCGGACTGGCGCCAACTGGATGTCGGCACACCGGCGTGGCTGCACGGCTTGTGCGAAGCGGCGTCCGAGCTTCGCCGCCACATCCTCGACCGGCTGCGTGCCGGCGACGTCGCCACCGCTGAGCGGCTCCTCGGTGCGATGGAGGACGCCTACGAACTGATCGTTACCATCGACTATCCCGACGCAATCACCGCTGGCCTGCGCCGGGCAGCCGATTCCTTGCGCGCCGTGCTCGAGCGGACCCGAAGCGATCTGACTACCACTCTCCTGCAGTTCCGGCTCCAAGCCGCCGTCCAAGGGCGGATACCCCCTGAGCTGGGCGACTGAGGGGGTGGGGTAAACTGGCTCCCGCTCGGGGGTGTAGCTCAGTTCGGAAGAGCGCTACGTTCGCAACGTAGAAGTCGTGGGTTCAAGTCCCATCACCTCCACCACACCACAACCACACCACACCACACCACCTTGCGGCTCCATGCGACGCAGGGACGGTGAGCACCCGGGCAAGCGCTGTGCCAGGGGCGCCTGGTCGGCGCCCAGCGCCGACCGGACGGGTGCCAGGCCGCCGTCGCCCAGGGCCTGGTGGTGACCCGGGCCGGAGCCGGGTGGCTCTCGTCTCTCGTCGATCCGGCCCAGTCCGCGCTGCGCCAGGCTGCCACCGCCCCAGAGCAGCTAAATGGTATTGGTGGCAACCACTAGGCCAGGGCCGCCGACGCTGCCGCGCCGCAGAACGCCGGCAGGCAGGGCCGATCGTCAGCCGGTGCGAGCGAGACGGGTCGGGACTATCCATCGTCGGCTCTGGATTCGATTCCCAGTCTCAGGCAATACAGCGATCACCACCGCGGTTCTCTCCCCGGCACCGGCGGTGCCAAGAGGGGCAGTAGTCGTCAACGCGGCGGGGTTGCGGCTCGCGGCCACCGCAACGACTGGCGCACGCCTGCATCCTTCACCCCACGCGACAATGGGAGTGCCCGGACGGCCAAGGCTTCCATCTTTCGGGCTATTCGAGCGGCTGGCGGGCCATTGCCGGCGGTTCGCGGCCGGCGAGGAGCCACCCGCCGGCGCCGGCCAGCGCCGGCAGGCCGACCACGATGATGACCAGGTTGGCGACCGGCACTCGCCCCAGCGGGTTGAGGTTGCTGCGATACCAGACCAGGAGGGCGGCGTACGCACCGGCGGTACCCAGCACCGCCCCGAGGAGGGCCAGGGCCCCGCTAGTGGCGCCCGTGATCGTTCGGCGGGTGGTGCTGCTGGCGCCGGTGGCGGCGAGGGTTCGCAGGTCGCCGGCGGTCTCGCTGCGTATCAGGCCGACGGTCATGCCGAGCACGCCGAGGGAGACGAGGATGCCGAGGGCCGTCGACCAGTTGCGCAGCGGGGCCAGCGAGGCCTGCTTGGTCCTCGTTTCCACATAGAGGCCGATGCTGGCGGCGGTCGCCCGGGCCGTCTGTATCTGCTGGCTGGTGAGCGGTCCGGACGCCTGGATCCACCAGGCGGCGGGCACCTCCTTCAGGCCAAACCGCTGAACGGCTCCGGGAGTCAACAAGGTCCCGGGCGCCGACGTGTACAGCGGCAGTTGCCGGAAGCCCTGGATCTTCGGCGTGACGTGCAAGATGTCCGGCCCCCCGGCTTGTCCCGGTGAGCCGGGCTCAGGGCCCGGTCCGGCCTGGAACTCCGGAGCGAAGATCTGCAAGCCGCCCAAGTCCTTGCGGGCGGAAAGCACGTCGGCGTGGGGATCGATAGCCAAAGGGGCGATGCCGTAGTGGGCGAGCAGGGCTGGCGTCGCCACGTACAGCGGGCCCATCCCGGATATCTCGGTGTTGTGCGGGCTGATGGTCACCTGGCTGAGGGTGGCGACGCCGTAGCCGGCCGGGACCGCCCGGCTCGCGTTACCGGGCTGCGGCGGCTGAAGTCCGGCGCGTGGGCTGTAGACCTGCTCGAGGGGCACAACCGAACGGGCGTGGATCGCTGCGGCCAGCGCGTCCAACCGGGCGGCGACGGTGTGCAGCTGGGATGTGCGGAGCGGAGGCACCTGGCCGGACCCGCTGTCGGGGGATAGGTAGATCATCAGCTGGTCGGTGGGGAGGTTGCCCACCGCTTGTGGCGCGTCGCTGGCCGCCGCGCTGATGGCGATGGTGGCGGCGATCCCGATGGCCAGCGTCACCGATCCCAGGGCGGCGCCCGAACGGGCCTGGTAGCGGGCCAGATCGCGCAGCGCGACCCTGACGCCTACGCCGGACCGGGGGGCGACGGCGGCGAGGACCCGGATCTCCAGGGGGGCGAGGAATAGCAGCCCCACCGGAGTGACGAGGGTGCCAGCGATGATGAACGACGCCTTGTGCTGATTGGAGCTGTGGTCGGAGAAGTACAGGAGGGCCAGGCCGGCGCCGAGCAGGAGCGCCGACGGCGGCGAAGCGGTGTGCCGGCCGGGGACGGGACGGCCGCCCGGACAGCGCCGCGACGATCGACATCCGGGCAACGGAGCGCGCCGGCCACCACGCCGCAGCAACCGCGGTCAACACGGCCAGGACCAGGCTGATCCCGATCGCCCACCAGGGCAGCGAGAAACGGTCGATCCGATGGCCGGAGAGGGACTGCAGGCCGGGCACCAGCGCGAACCACGCGGCCAGGCCGACCGCCCCGCCCGTGACGGCGCCGGCGAGCCCGACGGCGGCGCCGTCGGCCAGCATCACCAGCCGGACGTGCCTGTCGGTCGCGCCGAGCGAAGCCAGCACGCCGAGAGACCGCTGCCGCCGCTGGGCCATGACGGTGAACCCGGCCACGCCCATCAGACCCACGAAGAGCAGACCGATGGTGCCGAGCGCCAGGACCAGGGCGTCGACCGAGGCCGTGTTGGGCTTGCCGCGGGACGAAAATCCCATACCGTTCCCGCTCGGCAGACGAAAATGGTTCCCGGGGCTGGGCTGGAAGTCAGTGAGGATCGTCACGGTGCTGGCAGGGGTGGCCTGGCCGGGCGCGACCAGGGCGAACTGGTCCACCAGGTCGAGGGGGTTCTCGACGATCCCCACCACCCGCCTCGTCCGACCATCGGCGGTCCACGAGCTGCCGATCCGCAGCCCGAACGTTTTTGCCGTACCGCTGGTGACGGCCACCTGACCGGGTCGAGTCGGGTAGCGCCCTGAATCCAAGTGCAGGGTTCCCCGATCGAAGGTGCCGCCGGGGGCCTGGTCGCGCAGGTCGATGCTGGACACCGAGCCGGGGACGGCCACCTGTTGGTGGGCCACCACATCGGCCGGCCCCACCCTGGTCCGGATGGTGGCAATGTCAGCGCTCAACTGCGGATCCTTGCCGGCGAGGCTGATGATGGTGCTGGCGGTGCCGAACACCGGGTCGGCGTTGAGCTTGGCGGTGTTGGAGGCCGTGCCGAGCCCGACGACGGTCGCGGCCACGGCCGCGCTCAACATGGCCAGGATGAGCCCACGGCGGCGCCACTCCCGGCGAGCCAGCCGCCAGCCCCACCGGATCACCGCGCGCCGGGCCGGGGCGCCCCCGTTGTCCCGGTAGACCGATACACGGCCGGGCCGGTCGGCCGCGACGGCGCTCATGAGTTGGGGGCAAGAAGAGACTCGGGGCCGGCAGCGGGAGAAGTCTGATCGACGACCCGCCCGTCCCGGAGGAACACCACCCGGTCCGCCCACGACGCCAGCTGGGCGTCGTGGGTAACGACCACCCCAGCCACACCCCGCTGGCACGCCGCCCGGATGAGACGCATCACCGCCTCCCCGTTGGCCGAATCGAGCGCGCCGGACGGCTCGTCGGCCAGCAGCAGCTTGCGGTCGCCGGCCACCGCCCGGGCGATGGCCACCCGCTGGCGCTCACCGCCGGACAGCTCGTCGGGAAAGCTCCCCGCCCGTTCCCGCAGCCCGAGCTCCTCCAACGCCCGAAGCCCCAGCTTCCGGGCCGCCTTCCCTGACACCCCGTCGAGCTCCAGGGGCAGCGACACGTTCTCCGCCGCGGTCAGCCCGGCCAGCAGGTTGAAGTCCTGGAACACGTAGCCGATCGAGCGGCGCCGCAGGCGGGCCCGGTCGTTGCGCGACATCCCGCCCAGCGCGGTGCCGGCCACCAGCACGTCGCCGCTAGTGGGCTCCTCGAGGGTCCCCGCGATAGTCAGCAGGGTGCTCTTGCCCGACCCCGCTCGGTCCCATCACCGCCACCAGCTCGCCCTCGGTCACGCTCAGCGACACACCGCGCAAGGCGTGGACCTCGGCCGGCCCGTCGCCGTACACCCGGGACACGTCACACAGCTCGAGCACACTCATCGCCGGACCACCGCCTTCCGAGGCGTCTTGGGCAGCGGGACCGGCGGGCAGCCCTCCGGCTCCCTGGACGCCCGCTTGATCCGACCCTCCGCCGCATCGAGCCACCGGACCACGGCGTCCAAGCGGAACAGCTCCGCGTCCACCGCCAGACCGAACCCCAAGTCGCGCTCGGCCGCGTACTCCTTCAACCGGGTCCATTCCTGCATCAGCTGCACCATGTACCGCCGATGCGCCTGCAACACCTCGTGTACATCCACGCCGCGAAGTCCCAGCGCGATAAGAATCTTGATCACCAGGTCGTCCCGCGGCGGGGAGGACAAGTCCGGCGGATTGCGCAGCCACGCCTCCAGCTCCGCCTCCCCCTCGGCAGTGATACGGAACCCTTTCTGCGGGCCCTCCTCGGCGCCGTCGGACTTCACCAGCCCGTCACGCTCCAGCCGCTGCAGCGTGGTGTACACCTGCCCGACGTTGAGCGGCCAAACTTCGCCGGTGCGGGCGACAAACTCCTGGCGTAGCTGCAGGCCGTACTTCGGGCCCTCGCTGAGTAGCGCCAACAGTGCATGCCGGACGCTCATCGCACGATCCAACCGGTTTGCATACTCAGTATCATACGCATCCGGAACGGATGCGCAACCCCAGCGGTCGGAGAAAATGGATGGTTGTGCTGCTTGGCAGCCCCGCTGAAGTCTCATCGACGCAGCCAGCGCGATGCTCGCTTGGAGCTAACGCGCCAACCACTGCCGAGCTCTGTTTCAAGCACAGCCCGGCCACCATCGAATATCGGAGCGGCCCCGCAACGCAGGAGGCCCTCGGGAGTCGACTGATCGGCTACCCCTCCTGGTCCACGTTGCGGCGCTCAGGGACGGGTTGTGCTCGCGGTGCTGGAATGCTTCGACTGAGCGGTATGGGACGGTCTTACCTTCTATTTGGCGAGCGCGACCCGAGCCGCCGCCGTTGGTATGATTGCGGTATGACCACAAAGGTAGGCATTAGCCTCCCAGACGACGTACTCGCGGCTGCACGTCAGGCCGTCGCTGACGGCCGTGCGAACTCGCTATCCGGTTACATCGCTTCCACGTTGGCCGAACGCCAGGACTATGAGGACCTGGCAGAACTTCTCGCCGAGATGGCTGCGGAGTCGGGTGGCCCTTCCAATGAAGACCGCCGCTGGGCGCGCCGGGCTCTGGGCCTCGACTGATGCCAGGCGTGACTCTCGATGCTGGAGCCCTGATTGCCATCGAGCGGGCCGATCGATGGATGCAGGCTCTGCTCGATGAAGCGCACACGGCCGGCCTGCCCATCGACATCCCGGCCGGACCCCTGGCTCAGGCGTGGCGGTCCGGTCCTCGCCAAGTCCGCCTTGCGAGGACGTTGAATCTGGCCAACGTCACCGTCCCAAGCCTTGACCAACCGAACGCGAAGGCTGCCGGCATCCTGTGCGGCCAGCGAGGCACTCACTGTGAGCGGTCACGGGAACTTCGCGATTAATAGGCAACGAAGTTCGCGATGACTGTGCGTGGTGGCTCTTCCTAGGTTTGAGGTTGGCAGAAAGGCTGGGTGAGGTCAAGCATCTTCACCGGGATCGGCCTGACGGCGGG
>DASZKW010000069.1:0-15319 GCA_035552775.1 Acidimicrobiales bacterium
CCGGAGGCCACCAGCCGAGCCCGGCCGGCTCCGGAGGCCACCAGCCGAGCCCGGCCGGCTCCGGAGGCCACCAGCCGAGCCCGGCCGGCTCCGGAGGCCACCAGCCGAGCCCGGCCGGCTCCGGAGGCCACCAGCACGGCACCGCGGACTGTCGGTGGACGCCGTGCTACGACTGTGGCGCCTGCACCGGGTACGGCTTGGAGCACGTGGTGGCCTCCGCTGTCCCCCCTGCGGGGGGCAGCCAGGGCACCGGCCAGGATCTCAGCGCCGCCGCTTCGGTCCCTGTGGTCCTCGGCCGCCCGACGCCGGTCGGGAGCCGATGAGCGACCCGCAGCGGGTTCGAATCCGCTTCGCCAAGCTCGGCAAGGTCCGCTGGACGAGCCACCGCGACGTGGCCCGCATGTGGGAGCGGGCCTTCCGCCGGGTGGGCTTCCCTGTCGCCTACAGCGGAGGTTTCTCTCCCCGCCCCAAGGTGAGCTTCGGCTTGGCCCTCCCCACCGGCCACGAGTCGGTGGCCGAGTACCTCGACGTCGAGACCGATCCCAGCGGGTCCAGCTTCGACCTCGCCGCCCTGCCGGTGCGCCTGTCGGCGGCCCTGCCCGTCGGTGTCGACGCCCTGGCCGCAGTGGCGATCGAGGCGGGTACCCCCTCTCTGCAAGAGGACGTGACCCTCTGCACGTGGCGGTGGGCGGTGGTGGCAGCCGAGGGGCGCGGCGAGCCGCTAGCACGCGACCTGGCCGGGCGCGTCGGCGAGGTGTTGGCCGCCTCCTCGGTCACCGTGTCCCGCCTGCGCAAGGGCAGCGAGGTGGTCGAGGACATCCGGCCGGCCATCGAGGCTCTCCGGGTGCTGACGGGGGCGAGCGGGCCGGCCGGCGGTGGCGGTCCGGCTGGCGGTTCGGGGTCGACCGGCAGTTCGGGGCCGGCCGTACCGGTGTGGTTGGAGGCCGACCTGGCTACTCAACCCCGCAGCATCCGCCCGTCCGACGTGTTGGCCGCCCTCGGGCCCGGCCTGGCGGAACAGGACGTACGAAGGCTGCATCAATGGATTTCGCGCAACGGCGCGCGGTGGGAGCCCATCGGGCCCGCATCCGACGCGACGGGCGCTCCGCGCGCCATGGAGCGTGCGTCATGAGAAGGGATTTCTCCCATGTCCGACCAGATCTCTCCCCGCCCGGAAGAAGGCGGCGCTCCCCGCTCACAGGGCCGCTCGGGCCCTGGGCCGGCGCCGGCAACCCGCCCGCCGGCACCCCAGCCCCCTACAGCACGGCCGCCGGTCGATCCGCCCCCACTCACCGACGGCGACCGGGAGGTACAGCCTCGCAGAGCCGGAGACACCCAGGGCGCGACCGGCAACCCCGGTTCTGGGGGGGCGGGACGCCGGCGGAGAGGGTCCCGCGGAGGGCGAGGACGTAGCCGCAGCGGCTCCGGCTCGGACGGCACCAGCGTCGCCGGGGCCTCGCCCGGCGGCACCGGGGCGCCGGAGGTACGCGGTGGCGGGCGTAGTCCCGGCGACCCCGAGGCGGGGTCACAGCGGCCGGCCGCCAGGGTGGCGCCGGCGAACGGAGCGGACTCGGACTCGGGCCGTCCCCCCGCCGATCGGATGACTGGGGAGCGGGTGAGTGGAGATCGGGTGACCGGGGACGAGGTGACCAGAGATCCGGTCATGGCGTTGCCGCCGCGGCCGAAGATCGGTGACAGCCGTCCGGCGCCCACGCCGCGACCGCCTGCCAGGTCCGCTGCCCCAGCCGCTACCACCCAGGCGCGGGACGGCGGCGCCAGCCGACGGCGCCGGCGTGGCGGACGTGGCCGGGCCAACGCGGAACGCCGTCCGGTCGAAGCCGTGGTGGCGGACAGGCCGGCGGAGGTTGACGCCGAGACCTCGGAGCGCCGGCGTGGGCGTGAGCGCAAGGGGCGCCCGGTGGGCCGGTACCTCATGGTCGTGCACGTCGCGCCCCAGGTGACCCAGATCGCCGTGCTCGAGGGCAAGTCCCTGATCGAGCATTACGTCTCCCGGCCCGCCGACGACGCCACCCAGATCGACGGCAACATCTACATCGGCCGGGTGCAGAACGTCCTACCTGGCATGGAGGCGGCTTTCATCGACATCGGCACCCCGAAGAACGCCGTCCTCTACCGGGGCGACGTGCGCTACGACAAGGAAGACATCGAAGCCGGCGCGGATGGTGCCAGCAGGCCCACCCGGGGGCGCCTGGCCGGCGCGGCGCGAGACGCCCGGATCGAGCAACTGCTCAAGAACGGCCAGACGGTGTTGTGCCAGGTGACCAAGAACCCGATCGGGACCAAGGGCGCCCGCCTCACCCAGGAGGTGTCACTCCCCGGCCGGTTCGTCGTGCTGATACCCGGCAGCGACACCTACGGGATCTCCAAGCGCCTTCCCGACGACGAGCGCAAGCGCCTCCGCCGCATACTCGACGACGTGCGCCCCGAAGGCCACGGTCTGATAGTGCGCACCGCGGCCGAGGGCGCCACCGCCGACGAGTTGCGCCGCGACGTGGCCCGGCTGTCCCAGCAGTGGCAGCGCATCGAGGCCCTGAGCCGCCAGGCGCGGGTCCCGGCGCTGCTGTACCGGGAACCGGACATGGCCGTGCGGGTGATCCGCGAGGAGTTCAACCGGAACTACCGGGGTGTGGTCATCGACGACCGGGACCTCTTCGAGGAGGTCAGAGACTACGTGGCCAGCATCAGCCCGGAGCTGGCCGACCGCGTAGAGCTCGCCGACACCAGCGACGACGCCCTGCCCGTGTTCGAGCAGCATCACGTGCACGAGCAGATCCACAAGGCTATCGATCGCAAGGTGTGGCTGGCTTCGGGCGGTTCGCTCATCATCGAGCGCACCGAGGCGCTCACGGTGATCGACGTCAATACGGGCAAGAACGTCGGCAGCTCGAACCTGGAGGAGACCGTCTACCGCAACAACATGGAGGCGGCGGACGAAATAGCCCGCCAGCTACGCCTTCGTGACATCGGTGGGATCATCGTGATCGACTTCATCGACATGGAGGTCGCCCAGAACCGCCACCGGGTGATCACCACCTTCCGGGAGGCCCTGGCGAGGGACAAGACCCGCACCCAGGTGTTCGACATCTCCGGGCTGGGCCTGGTGGAGATGACCCGCAAGCGGATCTCGGAGGGCCTGGTGGAGTCGTTCTCCGAGACATGCCCCACCTGCGGGGGCCGGGGCATCATCTTCGACCAGGCCCTGTTGTGACGCCCACGTCGGGCTGTACAAAGGCGAGCGTTGCTACGTCGACAATGCTGTCGCCGACTCGGACGGTTAACCTGGACCTTCGTTCCTCGGGGAGTCGACGTAGCAACGCTCGCCTTGGTAAGGCCGACATCGACCGGACTGGTAGGATCTTGCCCTCGTGTACGCAGTGATCAAGACCGGTGGCAAACAGGAGCGCGTCGAACAGGGTCAGACCCTCTCCGTGGAACGCTTGACGGCCGCCGCCGGCGACGAGGTGAGCTTCCGGCCCGTCCTGGTCGTCGACGGCACGGACGTGCTCGCCCGACCCGACGAACTGGCGGCGACGACGGTGTCGGCACGGGTCGTGGGCGAAGCCAAGGGCCCCAAGATCCACGGCTTCACGTACAAGGCCAAGTCCCGCGGCCGCAAGGCGTGGGGACACCGCCAGACCTACACGACCATCGAGATCACCGGCATCAGCCGGGAGGGATAGACATGTCCAAGACCAAAGGCGGCGGTTCCACCCGCAACGGCCGCGACTCGAACGCACAACGACTCGGCGTGAAGGTCTACGACGGCACCGCGGTGGCCGCGGGCTCGATCATCGTCCGCCAGCGCGGCACCCATTTCCATCCCGGCGACAACGTCGGCCGCGGGGGCGACGACACCTTGTTCGCCCTCGCGCCCGGCAAGGTGAAGTTCGGCAGCCGCAAGGGCCGCCGCCTCGTCGACGTCCTCACGCCGGACACCACCCCGGCCGGCGCCACCCCGGCCGGCACCGCACCAGCCGCTACGTAGTGCCGCTGGCGGTCGGGGTGGGCGCAACGCGCCCGCTCGGGTGAAAGGTTTCGTCGACGAGGCGCAGCTCCACGTCAAAGCGGGTGACGGTGGCGCCGGGTCGGTGTCGTTCCGGCGCGAGGCCCACGTGGCCAAGGGCGGCCCCGACGGGGGCGACGGGGGGGGCGGGGGCGACGTCTGGCTGGTAGCGGACCGCAACGTGGCGTCGCTCCTCGGCTTCAGGGATCATCCCCATCGGCGGGGGGGCAACGGTACCCACGGCCAGGGCAAGGGGCGTCACGGCAAGGCCGGCGCCGACCTCGAGGTGGCGGTCCCCGAGGGGACGGTCGTGCGCGACGCCACGGGTGAGGTGATCGCCGACCTGGTGGCCGAGGGTGACCGCTGGCTGGCGGGGCGCGGCGGGCAGGGCGGTCGTGGCAACGCCCGGTTCCTCTCCAACCGGCGCCGAGCGCCCTCGTTTGCAGAGCAGGGCGAGGTGGGCGAGGAGCGCTGGCTCAACCTCGAGTTGAAGCTGATGGCCGACGTCGCCCTGGTCGGTCTGCCCAACGCCGGCAAGAGCACCCTGATCTCGCGCATCTCCGCGGCCAAGCCCAAGATCGCCGATTACCCCTTCACCACCCTCGAGCCCCACCTCGGGGTGGTCCGCTTAGACGAGCACGAGTTCGTGGTGGCCGACATCCCCGGGCTCATCGAGGGGGCCAGTGACGGCAAGGGGCTCGGTCACCGGTTCCTCCGCCACATCGAGCGGGCCAGGGTCATGGTCCTCCTGCTCGACCTGGCGCCCGTGGACGGGCCGGACTTGGCGGACCAGCAGCGGATCCTGCTGAGCGAGCTCGGCCGCTACCAGCCCGACCTGCTGGAGCGACCGAGGGTGGTAGTCGCGTCCAAGGCGGACGCCGATCCCGCCCAGGGCGACAGCGGTCCTGGGCAAGGCGGCGGGCCCGGGCTGCTCAGGATTTCTGCGGTTACGGGGGAGGGTCTCCGGCCCTTGCTCGGGCAGCTGGCGACGCTGGTGGAGCAAGCTCGCGGCGCAGCCACGAGGCCGACCCGCTTCGTCGTCCACCGCCCGGAGCCGGCTGGCATCGCCGTGGAGCGCAGCGGCGACGGGGGGTGGGCCGTGCTGGGACGGCAGGCCGCACGGGCCGTGGCCCTGTCGGACATGACCAACCCCGAGGCCCTGGCCTACGCCCAGAGCCGCCTGCGCAGCCTCGGGGTCGACCGGGCCCTCACCAGGGCGGGGGTGCGCGTGGGCGACCGGGTCCGGATCGGCTCGTTCGAGTTCGATTACCAGGCCGACTGACCACCCCAACGTGGGCTGACCACCCCAACGTGGGCTGACCACCCCAAACTGGGCTGACCACCCCACGTGCGCCAACCGGCTGTGCAGTTCTATGGGATATAAGCCCGAGAACTGCACAGTGGGTACCGACCGGGCGGCAGGTCGTGGCCCGGGGAGCCCGTGTAGCCGGGGAGCCCGTGTAGCCGGGGAGCCCGTGTAGCCGGGGAGCCCGTGTAGCCGGGGAGCCCGGGGGGCCCGGGGGGCCGTGTAGCCGGGGAGCCCGTGTAGCCGGGGAGCCCGTGTAGCCGGGAGCCCGTGTAGCCGGGAGCCCGTGTAGCCGGGGAGCCCGTGTAGCCGGGAGCCCGTGTAGCCGGGGGGCCCGGGGGGCCCGGGTAGCCTGGGTGCACCTCAGCCGAGGAGGACAACCATGACGACAACGGCGTCGATGGCCAATGCGGCCGTCCAGTTCCCCCAGCCCCCCAGCTTTTCCAGCCTCGACGGGGAGCGCCACCACCGCAAGAAGCGCCTGGCCGCCGCGTTCCGCCTCTTCGCCAAGTTCGGCTACGAAGAGGGCGTCGCCGGCCACATCACCGCCCGCGACCCGGAGCTGACCGACCACTTCTGGGTGAACCCGCTGGCGGTGCCGTTCTCCATGATCCGGGTGTCCGACCTGGAGTTGGTGGATTCCAACGGCACGGTGGTGGAGGGCGACCAGCCTGTCAACCCGGCCGCCTTTGCCATCCACTCGGCCATCCACGCGGCGCGGCCCGACGTGGTCTCGGCGGCCCACGCCCACGCCGTGCACGGCAAGGCGTGGTCCACGCTGCACCGCCTCCTCGACCCGATCACCCAGGACGCCTGCTCGTTCTACCGGGCCCACTCGCTGTACGACACCTACGGGGGCATCGTGTTCGGATCCGAGGAGGCCAAGCGCATCGCCGGCGCGCTGGGGTCGACCAACAAGGCGGTGATCCTGGCCAATCACGGCTTCGTCACCGTCGGGTCGTCGGTGGACGAAGCGGCTTACCATTTCATCAACGCCGAGCACAGCGCCCACGCCCAGCTCATGGCGGAGGCGGTGGGGACGCCGAAGCTGATCGACCAAGACGTGGCCGCCGGCCTCGGCGGCGACGCCTACCTCGGCTGGCTCAACTTCCAGCCCTACTGGAGCCAGATCACCCACGAGCAGCCCGACCTGCTCGGGTGATCGCCGGTCGGCGCGTCGTCGTCGTCAAGATAGGAACGTCGTCGCTCACCGACGAGAGGGGCGCCATAAACGCAGCGTCCATCGCCAAGCTGTGCGCCGAGATCGCCCAGGTGAGGGGAAAGGGCGACCGGGTGGTGCTGGTCACCAGCGGCGCCATCGCCGCCGGGTTGCCGGTGCTCGGCTTGGGCGACGTGCGCCCGACCGATGCAGCGGTCCTCCAAGCTGCTTCGGCTGTGGGCCAGAGCCGTCTCCTGGGTGACTACGACAGGGCGCTGGCCACCCACGGTCTGGTAGGAGGCCAGATCCTGTTGTCGCCGAACGACTTCTTCGACCGGCGCCAGTACCTGCACGCCCGCCAGACCCTGTCGGTGCTGCTGGACCTGGGCGTGGTGCCCATCGTGAACGAGAACGACGCGGTGGCCGATGACGAGATCCGCTTCGGCGACAACGACCGCTTGGCGGCACTCGTCGCCCACCTGGTGAGGGCGGACCTGCTGGTCCTGCTCACCGACACCCCCGGGCTGCTCAGCGCCGACCCGCGCAGCGGGGAGCCGGCCACCCTCATCGAGGAGATCGTGGAGTTCGACCACGAACTGGATGCGCTGGCGGGGGGGGCGGGCAGCGTGCGCGGCAGCGGGGGGATGGCGTCGAAGCTGTCGTCGGCCAAGATCGCCGCCTGGTCGGGGGTGCGGGCGGTGATCGCGTCCGCGGACCGGGAGGGCGTGCTGGTCGACGCCGCCGCCGGTGTGGCCGGCGTGGGCACGGTGGTGGTGGGGCGCCAACCGCGCCTCGGGGCGCGCAAGCTGTGGATAGCGTTCGCGGTCGGCGCGCGGGGACGGGTGAGGGTGGACGAGGGCGCCCGTCGGGCGCTCCTCGAGCGGGGCGTTTCGCTGCTCCCCGCCGGGGTGACCGGTGTCGAAGGAGACTTCGACGCCGACGACGCGGTGGAAGTGGCCGGCCCGGCGGGGGGGATCTTCGCCAAGGGTCTCGTCCGCCACCCCGCCGCCGTGGTCAAGGAGTTGGCGGGCCGGCGCACCGCGAGCCTGCCCGAAGGGGTAGTCCACGAGGTGATCCATCGTGACGACCTGGTCCTGCTCCCCTGAAGCGGCGAGGCCGTCGTAGGACTATCGATCATCCGGTAGTGGAAGGTGATGCCGCAATGATTCCTCGGCGAGTCGAGCGGGCTCAGGAAGGCCAGCGCCACGGTCAAAGGGGTTCCGTCCCCCCGCGTTCAATGCCCAACCGCACCTCGATCTCCAACGGAGCGTGGGCAACAGGGCGGTCACCGCGATGCTCTCGGATCCCGTTGCGCAACGTGTCCCTTACGCCACGGGGTACACCCAGAGCAGCGCCAAGTCCACCCTGAACAGGAGTGAGGGGCGAGCGTCTCGGGTCAATGCCGCCGTCGGTCACCCACGCCAGCACGTCGGCCGATGGGACAAAGCAGAGCGTTTCGCCGAGGAGCAAGGCAGGACGAAGAGCATCTACGAGAACACCGAGGCCCACGTTTGCCGGCGGCCTAGCGGAGAAGGCGACGGTGATCGTCGACTCCATGGGCACCCGAACTCCGAGCGATATCCACATCCAGACCTCGTTCCCGGTATTCGAGGAGACGCCCGGGTCGGCTCGGCGGCCCCCCTGCCGGGACCACCGGCGCCCTGCGCTACCGTCATCGGCGTCGTCGCATCCTCGGTCGGCCGCCTTTAAGGGCCATGCCGTGGGCGCGGCGAAAGGCCGCAACCGGCGGCCACCCGAAGTCTTCGAGGAGGCACAGCGGTGCAACTGGGAATGGTCGGGCTCGGTCGGATGGGCTCCAACATGGTCCGGCGCCTCATGGCGGCCGGCCACACCTGCGTCGTGTACGACGTCAATGCCGACGCGGTGGCGGCGATGGAGGCCGAAGGCGCCACCGCGGCGGCGAGCGTCGAGGATTTCGTCGCCAAACTGGACGTGCCGCGCGCCGCGTGGCTGATGGTCCCCGCCGGCTACACGGGCGACACCATCGAGGAGGTGGCCAAGGCCATGACCTCGGGCGACATCATCATCGACGGTGGCAACTCGCATTACCACGACGACATCCGCCACGCGGCGACCCTGAAGGAGCGGGGCGTGCACTTCGTCGACGTGGGCACCAGCGGGGGAGTGTTCGGCCTGGAGCGCGGCTACTGCTTGATGATCGGAGGCGAGGCCGACATCGTCGCTCACCTAGACCCCGTGTTCGCGGCCATCGCTCCCGGCGTCGACGCCGCCCCCCGCACCGAGGGGCGCGACGGTCCGCTGGCCACGGCGGAGAAGGGTTATTTCCACTGCGGTGCCAACGGCGCCGGCCATTTCGTGAAGATGGTCCACAACGGGATCGAGTACGGCATCATGGCCGCCTACGCGGAGGGCCTCGCCATCTTGGAGAAGGCCGACCTCGGGACCCGCGGCGGCGGGGCCATCGACGCCGAGAACACACCCCTCGACGATCCCGAGCACTACCAGTACGACATCGACACCGCCTCGGTGGCCGAGCTGTGGCGGCGGGGGAGCGTCATAAGCTCGTGGCTGCTGGACCTGACAGCGCATGCGCTGGGCGCTGACCCCAAGCTGGCCAGCTTCGCCGGCCGGGTTTCGGACTCGGGGGAGGGGCGCTGGACCATCAAGGCGGCGATAGACGAGGCCGTGCCCGCCCACGTGCTCACCGCTGCCCTCTACGAGCGGTTCAGCTCCCGGGGCGAGGCCGACTTCGCCGACAAGGTCCTGTCGGCCATGCGCAAGGAGTTCGGCGGCCACGCCGAGCAGCACTGACCTCCGACGGCCACAAGGGCACTAGGACGCCGGCGGCTCACGCCGGGCCGGTGCCGGCTCAGCGTGGCCCGCGCCGACGGCGCCGGTTCCCGGATCCGCCACCCCGGCGCCGAGCTGGCCGGTGGCGGGGGCGGAGGTGACCTCGCCCTGGGGTCCGACGCCGGCCAGTCCGAGCTCGCCTCTCATCTGGGTCAGGCGGGACTGCGCCTCGGTGTTGAGCGAAGCCTGCTCGACCTCGAGCATTCGGGCCTCGACCGTCTGGCCCTGAAGCTCGGACGTGCCCAGCGCCTTCGCGTAGCGGGCCTCGATCTTCGTGCGCACGTCCTCGAATGACGGGACGTCCTGGCCGACCGTCTGGGACAAGGTGGTCATGGC
This sequence comes from Acidimicrobiales bacterium, assembly GCA_035552775.1. Lineage (GTDB taxonomy): Bacteria > Actinomycetota > Acidimicrobiia > Acidimicrobiales > Palsa-688 > DASZKW01. Next base: position 9,658 of record DASZKW010000069.1, read on the forward strand.
CCGGTTGAGCTGCTCTTGCATCTTCGCCTGGTCGAGTTGGGACATGAGCTTCTGGCGCTCCGCCAGGCGCTGTTGGAGCTGGGCGGAGTTCTGCTGCACCGCAGCCTTGGCCTGCTGGGCGGCCTGGGTTGTCTGCAGGTGCATGTTCTTCAGGTCTTGCACCTGGCGCTCGGTGGCGATCAGGCGGTTGGCGAACGCCTCGGCCGTCTGGTTGTAGTCGGCAGCCTTGGCGTTGTCGCCCCGCTGCCTGGCGTCCTCGACCATGAGCAGGGCCTGGCGGGTCGAGGTGTTGACCTTCTCCAGCTCCGCCATGGCCCGGTTGAGCTGCAGCTCCGTCTGCTTCTGGTTGGCGATGACGTTGGCCGCCTGTTCCACCAGGCGGCGGTGCTGCTCCTGGGCCTCACCGATGGCCTGCTCGAGCTGCACCTTCGGGTCTGCCGTCTCCTCGAGCCGTCCCCCGAGCTTGGCCGTCAGGTAGCGCCACTGACGCCGCATCAGCTTGAACATGAGCCGATGCTAGTTCCCCTCCAGGGCGCCTTGGTGTGTTCAGCCGACCTCGTCGGCGGCCCGGCGCAGCGCCTCCAGCTCCGATGGCAAGCGGGCGATGGCATCCAGGGGAGCGCTGAGATCCTGGCTGCCAAGGGCCAGGCCGGCCACGTCGGCGACGGCCGCGTTTATCTGGGCGATCACGACCCGCGTGCGATCAAGAACCCGTTGGGCTGCAGCATCGCGCCGGCGCACGGCCTGGAGCTGGACGGCCAGAGCTTCCTCCTCGCTATCACCCACCGCGCCAGCCGCCGGGTCCGGGACCGGTCTAGCGGCGCCAGGAGAGCCCCGACCCGAACCCCTGGACTCCTGGAGTGCTCTCAGGCGCGCGCTGAGCGCATCACCGGTGGCGCCAGGACCCGACGGGCCGAGCGACGCGCCCAGGCGGGCGATGCGCCACACTTCCTCGGCGGCGCCTGACACCGCGTAGCAAGCGGGCGAGAGCCGCTCCTTCCGCGGCCCGGGGGGCCAGTCGGCGACGATGCGGTTGAATCGCTCGCTTGATGCCACCGCCTCTTGGACGAGCGAGCGCCACGGTTCGGGCACCGCCCACGGGTCGATGGTCACGGTTGGCACACCCCGGTGCCCCCGCCGCAGGACGGCTACAGTCAGGCGCACCAGCCAGGCGCCGAGCCCGATGCCGACGGACGCCTCGACGGGGAGTTGAGCCAGCTCGCCGGCCAGGATCCCGCCGGCGGCGAGGACCAAGCCACTCCGAGCGGCCGCGGCGCGGGCGAACGAGAACGAGCGACGCCGGACCTCGCCGTAGCCGCCTTCGCCTCGTCGTTCGAGCACGAAGCCACGCTACGTTGCCGGCGCAGCCCCCACCCGCCTGCGTCTGCGGTAAACCAAGCTGGGCGGGTTCTGGTGTTGTGCACAAAAACGCGCGCGGGCTCTGGCGTTGTGCACACCGGTTGCGCCATAGCAACGCTCGCCTTTGTAACCATCCATTTCGCCGGCCGCGGCGCGTAAAACCGTTCACGTCACGCCGCGCCGGTGGCAAACGCTGCGCCAGCCGAGCCTGCGTGGGCGCCCTATGTAGCGACTCTCCTATCGACGACCACAACGGCTCGACGAACTTCGCGGCGGACCACTTAGCGACACAAACTAAAACGGATCGCTCAGGTGGACAGGGGTAGCCTCGTGCCATGGACGAATCGGGGCTCGCCCGACTGGGCGAAAGGGCCCGACAGGCCGCTCGGGTCCTCGCCCGGACGCCGTCAGCGGACAAGGACGCCGCCCTCGAGGCCGCAGCCGACCTGCTGGCGGACGGTCGTGACGACATCCTCGCCGCCAACGCCGCCGACGTCGCCCGAGCCGAGGAGGGGGCCACGTCGGCGGCGGTCGTTGACAGGCTGCGGCTCACGCCCGCACGGGTCGACGCCATGGCCGACGGCCTCCGAGCCGTCGCCGCCCTCCCCGACCCTGTCGGCGAGACGGTCGCCGGATGGGTCCGGCCCAACGGCCTCGAGATCCGCCAGGTGCGCGTTCCGCTCGGCGTCATCGGGATCATCTACGAGAACCGGCCCAACGTCACCAGTGACGCCGCCGGACTGTGCGTGAAGTCGGGCAACGCCGCCATGCTGCGGGGCAGCTCGGCGGCCATCGAGTCCAACCGGGCCATCGCCGCTTTGCTGCGGGCCGGCTTCTCCAAGGCCGGCGTGCCCGTCGACTCCGTGGTGCTGGTGACCGACACCACCAGGGAATCGGCCGTCGAGTTCATGCGCCTCAGGGGGGCCATCGACTGCCTGATCCCCCGAGGGGGACCGTCGCTGATCGCGGCCGTCCTCGAGAACGCCACCGTTCCGTTCATTATCGACGGCGACGGCAACTGCCACGTCTACGTCGACGTCTCCGCCGATCTCGAAATGGCCGTTGACATCGTGGTCAACGGGAAGACCCAGCGCCCGAGCGTGTGCAACGCCACCGAATCACTGGTCGTGCACCGCGACGCGGCCGATGTCTTTCTCCCCCTGGTTGCTGCGTCCCTCGAGGGGGTGGAACTGGTCGGCGACGCACGGACCCGGGAGATCCTCGGCGCCGAGCGGGCCGGCGTCGCCACCGAGGACGACTACTCGACCGAGTTCCTGGGCCCCAAACTGAGCGTGCGGGTGGTCGACGACCTCGGCGCCGCCATCGATCACATCGCCCGCCACGGATCGGGGCACACCGAGGCCATCGTCACGTCGGACCTGGCGGCCGCCCAGCGTTTTCAGCGCGAGGTGGACGCCGCCGCCGTCGTGGTCAACGCGTCCACCCGGTTCACCGACGGGGAGCAGTTCGGCTTCGGCGCCGAGATAGGCATCAGCACCCAGAAGCTCCACGCTCGCGGCCCGATGGGCTTGCGCCAGTTGACCACCACCAAGTACCTGGTGACCGGGACCGGCCAGACACGGCGCTGAGGGGATCGGTAGCCCCCCCGGTAGAATGTCCCCTTCTGGCCCCCCCGGGAGGAGAAGTCGTGAACGTCGCCGCAGCCGACGCTGAACCCCGATTCGCGTCGCCCGCCCAGGTACGCGAAGGCCTGCGGGGCGTGGGCTACCTGGCCGACGACGGGATCGCCGGCGTGGTCTACCTGGGCGACCGCCTCGGCAAGCCCGTGCTCGTCGAGGGGCCGGCGGGCACGGGCAAGACCCAGCTGGCCAAGTCGGTGGCCGAGGCGCTCGGGGCGCGCCTGATCCGCCTCCAGTGCTACGAGGGCATCGACGAGTCCAAGGCGCTCTACGAGTGGAACTACAAAAAGCAGCTGCTGCGGATCCAGTCCCAGCGCGTGGCCTCATCGGAGCACCAGGTCGGCGAGGGGTGGGGCGACGTCGAGGAGGACATCTTCTCCGAGGAGTTCCTGCTCACCCGGCCTCTCCTCGAGGCGATCCGCGCCACCGAGCCCGTCGTGCTGCTCATCGACGAGGTCGACCGGGTGGAGGTGGAGACCGAGGCACTCCTGCTCGAGGTCCTCTCCGACTACCAGGTGTCGATCCCGGAGCTGGGCACGGTCAAGGCCACCCAGATCCCCCTCGTGTTCTTGACCTCCAATAACACCAGGGAGCTGTCGGAGGCCCTCAAGCGGCGCTGCCTTTTTCTCCACATCGACTACCCCGACGTCGAGCGGGAGCGCCAGATAGTCCTCACCCGCGTCCCGGGGATCTCCGCCGCGCTCGCCGATCAGGTGGTGAGGATCGTGCGGTCGATCCGCGCCCTGGAGCTCAAGAAGGCGCCTTCGGTGTCGGAGACCCTCGACTGGGCCCGCACCCTGCTGCTGCTCGGTATCTCCAACGTGGACGCCGACGCCGCCACCTCCACGCTGCACATCCTGCTCAAGTACCAGTCCGACATCGACAAGGCGGCCAAGGAGCTGTCGGCCACCGACGCGGCCCCCGGCGCCAAGGCGCGGTGACTCAGGAGACCGTGGCTCCCGAGGCCGTGACTCCCGAGACGGTGCCCGCTGAGACGGTGCCCGCTGAGACGGTACCTTCGGCGGCGCCGACCTCGGAGGCGGCAGGCGGTGGCCTGCTCGAGGTGTTGTCGAGCTTCGTGACCGAGCTGCGCAGCGCCGGCATCCCCGTGAGCCTTACCGAGAACCTCGACGCGGTCGAGGCGTTGCGCCACATCCCCCTCGAGGACCGTGAGGCGTTCAAGTACTCGCTCGCGGCCACCCTGGTGAAGAACTACGCCCACTGGAAGGCTTTCGAGACCGTCTTCGAGGTGTTCTTCTCCCAGCGTGGGAGCCGCTACCGCCTGAAGGACGACGACGACGGCTCGGGCGCCGGCGACGTGATCGACGATCTGCTCGGTTCGCGGGAAGGCGAGGGCGGCGCCTCGGAGGCGATGACGGCGGAGGAGCTGGCCGAGATGCTCCTGCGGGCGCTGGCGGACGGCGACGACGCCCTGCTCCGGGCCATCGCTCGCGCCGCGGTGACCCGTTACGCGGGGATGGAGCCGGGACGGCCCGTCGGCGGTAGCTACTACCTGTACCGGACGCTGCGCCAGCTGGACCTCGACGCGGCGATGGATCAGCTCATGGCCGGCGCCGGGGCCGAAGGGGAGCGGACCGAACTGGAGGAGCGCCTCGAACGCGAGGAGTACCAGGGCCGCCTGGCCAAGCTGCGGGCGGAGGTGGAGGCGGAGATCAGGCGCCGCCTGGTCGCCGACCGGGGGGCGGTGGCGGTGGCCAAGTCGCTGCGCAAGCCGCTGCCCGAGGACATCGACTTCATGCACGCCAACCGCGACGAGTTGGTGGCGCTGCGCCGGGCCATCGCCCCGCTGACGAGGAAGCTCGCCGTACGCCTGGCCCGCAAGCGCCGGGCCGGGCGCAAGGGACCGCTCGACTTCCGCTCCACGGTGCGCCACTCACTGTCGTATGGCGGCGTTCCCGCCGATCCCCAGTTCCGCCACCCGCGGCCATCCAAGCCCGAGATCATGGTGGTTGCCGACATCTCGGGGTCGGTGGCCGCCTTCGCCCGCTTCACCCTCCAGATGGTCCACGCCATCAGCTCCCAGTTCTCCCGGGTGCGCTCGTTCGTGTTCATCGACGGCATAGACGAGGTCACCGGCTACTTCCAGGGCACCGACGACATCGGGGAGGCCATCCACCGGATCAACACCGAGGCCGACGTGATCTGGGTCGACGGTCACTCCGACTACGGCCACGCCCTCGAGGTCTTCTGGGACCGGTGGGGCAAGGAAGTGAACCCGAAGACGACGATCCTGGTCCTCGGTGACGCCCGCAACAACTATCACGCCTCACAAGCGTGGGTACTGTCCGAGCTGGCGAACAAGGCTCGCCACCTCTACTGGTTGAACCCCGAGCCCCGCTCGTACTGGGACACCGGCGACTCCATCGTCGGCCAGTACGCGCTCTACTGCGACGGCGCCTACGAGTGCCGCAACCTCAAGCAGCTGGAGCGCTTCGTCGAGCAGCTCGGATAGTCCGTCCGCCCGGCGGCGGCGCACGAGGTTACTGTCTAGGTACCAAGGGGTGAGGAGGCATGGCCATGGCTTTGCTCGGGCGAGAGTTCATTGCGGTCCCCGACGACCGCAAGCGACAGATGGTGTTCAAGTGGCCCGACCACAGCATCCGCAAGATGACCAGGGCCATCGTGGACGCGGACGAGATGGT
>DASZKW010000070.1:0-79275 GCA_035552775.1 Acidimicrobiales bacterium
GTCGTAGGTCTCGGACAGCTCGCCAGTCCCGCAGTCCACCGGTTCACCCCTCGGGCACGTCGTGGGATTCTCGCTCGGGTTTCTGGAGCGGCCCTGCTCGGAGGCGCTGGGCGGTCCCCCCGCCGGGGGAGTCGGGCCGACGAGGGCAAGCCCATTACCGGACACGTCGGCCACCGTGGTGCCCGCCGGCAGGTTCACCGCGGTGGGGGTGGGGACGCAGTCACAACCGGAGCTCGACACGGTGCCGTTGCCGAGTTCGCCGACGTAGTTGTCGCCCCACGCCAGCACCCCGCCGGTAGAGGAAATGGCCAGAGTCGTCGTCTCAGTAACGGCCACCGCGCCCACCGTGACGCCGACCGGCAGGCTCGCGTAGGTGGGGGTGGGCACGCATTCACAACCTGACGTCGACGTAGTGCCATCGCCGACCTCGCCGTTGGGGTTGTAGCCCCAGGCCAACACCCTCCCGGTGTAGGTGAGCACCAGGTCGCCATAGGGGCCAGCGGATACCGCCGTCGCTTTGGCCCCCGCGGGCAGGCTCACCAGGGTAGGGACGGTATCGCATTCACAGCCGTAGTTGGAGACGGTGCCATTGCCCATCTGGCCGAAGTAGTTCGCCCCCCAGGCCAACACTGCGCCGGTGGAGGCGAGCGCCAGGCCGCCATACCCGCCGGTGGACACCGCCATCGCCGTGGTACCCGCGGGCAGGCTCACCGGGGTGGGGGTGGGGACGCATTGACAACCCGATCCTGACACTGTGCCGTTGCCCATCTGGCCGAAGTCGTTGGCCCCCCAGGCCAGCACCGCGCCGGTGGAGGTGAGCGCCAGATCGCTCGGCCCGCCGGCGGACAACGACGTCACAGTGGTGCCCGCGGGCAGGCTCACCGGTGTGGGGGTGGGGACGCAGTCGCAGCCGGACTTCGACACGGTGCCGTTGCCCACCTGGCCGCTGTAGTTGTAACCCCAGGCCAGCACCGCGCCGGTGGACGTGAGCGCCAAGGCGGTCCAAAAACCGGCGGACACCGCCGTCACCGTGGTGCCCGAGGGGAGGCTGACGGCGGTGGGGGTGGAGACGCATCCGCAACCCGAGATCGACACCGTGCCATTGCCCGCCTCGCCGTAGCGATTGTCGCCCCAGGCCAGGACCGCGCCCGTGGACGTGAGCGCCAGGTCGTTTACGCCGCTCGCCGACACCGCCGTCACCGTCGTGCCGGCCGGCAGGCTCACCGGTGCGGGGGTGGGGACGCAGCCACAACCCGAGCTCGACACGGTACCGTTGCCCACCTGGCCGAAGTAGTTGCCGCCCCACCCGAGCACAAGCCCACCCGGGGACGATGCCGCCGAGGCCGAGCCGGCCGTGATCAGCACGCCGGTAAGCGATGCGGACAGCATGAAGGCAACGACCACAGGGCACAGGACTACGAAACAGGCGGGCTTATCCCCCCCCCCCCGACCGAGGCTCAGTGGTCCCAGACCGCGACAGCAACGCCGACCGCCCGATGAAACGCATCATCCCCCGTCCTTTCACCCTGACGGTGTCCGCCCACCTCGCCATCGTGGAGAAGGACCTCGCACCTCCGCCGTGAAGTATGCACCTGTTTGTCCCGGTCCACAAGACCCGGCAACAATTGTTCCGACAGCCACCAAGCCGGTGGAACAACACTGCCTGCCGACCGGTCGGTTCGCCACACCGGGGCGGTGGAATTGTAGCTGCGTACCGCCCCCCGGTTGGGTGGGTGGCCTGGTGGATCGGCGACCCGCTTCGCTGGCGCTCGGAAGACCCCGGCCTGTGGCGTTATCAGCCAGCGCGAGAGGATGTAGCTCCGGATGGTGCAGGCCCGGCTGGCCAGGCTGAGTATCCCGCGTCGGGTCTCGGTGATAGCCAGCCAGTCGGTTCATGACCGAGCCGACGGTTGATGTGCTCGGGGGCCGCTGGTTCGACCGGACTCGCATTGCCGATCACGCGGCTAGGCAGATGCTCAAGGTCCGCCTGCCTGCCCGGGAGATCGGCCGCCCATTGTCGCTCCGTGGCTGGTCGCCTTGACGTGAGCACTGGCTGACGTCGGAGCCGGGCGCCGTGCCCTCGCGGCGGCGCCGTGCCCTCGCGGCGGGCGCCAGGTCTCCGTCTACCAAGAGGGCTGCCAGATCATGAGGGCGAGGGCGACGGTGAAGGCCACGTCGCAGACCGCCGCTGCCCTCGACAGGCGCCGGGCGGCCCCGGCCACGGCCCCGGGGGCCGAGGACGCAACGACCGCTCCCGACCCGACACCGCTTGGCCCTCCGGTCCCGTCCGCCCGGTTCTCGCCGGTGGTGAGCGCCGCTCGCAACACCGCCTCCGCGGGGCGCACCACCATGGTGACGGCGGCTGCGGCCACCAGCCACACCGCGAGGGCGGCGGTCACCCAAAGCTGGCCCAGGTCCGCCGTCCGCCCCCCCGTCACCAGGGCGGCGGCCGCGAATACCGGGACCGCCAGGACCGCCAAGGCGGCCCGGTTGGGCGACGCGAACCAGCGACGGGCGTCGTCCGCCATCCCCACCCGTTCCCGGTCACGGGCGAGAGCGCCGTAGGCGCCGCTCAGGGCCACTCCCCCGAACCCGACCACCGCGGCGATCACGTGGAGCGACACGAGGGCGACGAACGCAGCGTGGCGGGGGCCTGCGGCGGTGGCGATGAGGTGAATGGCCACTCCTCGCAATCCTGCCCCAACGCCGCCATCCGCCCGGTGCGCCGCTTACTTCAGTCCCGTGTCTTGCTAACTTCCGTTTGCGGCGGGCCGCCGCTGGGTACTGATCAGCCATGCGAATTGGAACCATCGATCTCGACAAGTTGCGTGGGGTCGGGGACAAGATCCTCGGCTTGGCCAAAGAAACCGTAGGCGTCGTGGTGGGCAACGACCGCTGGCAGAGCGAGGGTGAGTCCCAGCAGGCCAAGGCCACCGAGACCCTGAAGGCGCTGCGCAAGGAAGCGGACGCCCAGGCCAAGGAGTCCAAAGCCGACGCCTTGGGCGCCAAGACCGGCCAGCGGGGCCGCTCGGGCGTGTTCGGCGAGGCGAAGGGCAAGGTCAAGTCGACCACGGGCTCGGTGATCGGCAACCCCGACCTCCAGCGTGAAGGTGACGAGGAGGCGGCCAAGGGCGGCACAGAGCGCGAGGCGACCGAGGCCAGGGCGGAGGCCAAGGCCCACCAGACCAAGGCCAAGGCGGACGAGGCTTCCCAGAACAGGGCTGCAGCCCGCAAGTAGCAGCCAGCCGGCCCCATGGTGACGGGGACGGCCCGTCGGCACAAGGCTCCCCGTCTAGCGACGGGGCAGCCTTTCGGTCACAATCACGGGATGTCCACCCGGCTTTGGCGAGCCACCGTGGCGACCGTCATTGGAGCCGTTGCCGCCGGGTGCGGGACCGCGTCACCGTCACCCAACGCTGCGGCATCCCACCAGCCCGGCGCCAGCTCCACCATGGCAGCGGGCGCTGTCCCCACCACGGTGACAGCGACGACAGCGCCACCCGCCACGCTGTACGTGCCGGGGACTCCCCAGTCCTCGCCCGACGGGGCGGCAACCCTGCTCATTGAAGCGTGGGGCCAGGCCAGCCGGGTCAAGGCGGCGGCGGTCGCATCGTCGCAGGCGGTGGCCGCCCTGTTCGCGTTGCCCTACCCCGGTAACGCCCTCCAGGGTCGGGGGTGCAGCGAGACCATCAGCCCGGCGACGTGCACCTACCGCGACGCCAGCTCGCTCATCGAGATGGACGTCACGCGGACTCCCGCAGGCTGGTACGTGAGCTCGGTGGTGGCGGAGAGCTGAACAAGATGCCGCGCAAGACCCATGATGGTGCCGTCGGTCTCCCCTGGGCTGTCAGAATGATGCCGCCATGCCACTTTCCGGGACTTTCGACGTCCTCGACTTCGCCGAGGTGCTTCGGTTGCTGGGTCGCCAGCAGCTGACCGGGCGGCTCCACGTCAGGAGCCGCTCCTACGGCGCCAACCTTTTTCTCGAGGACGGCCTACTAGTGGGAGCGGACCAGTCGGAGCACCAGGCGGCGGCGGCCACCGGCGACGTGAGGGGGCGGCTCGAAGAGATCTGCTTCGAGCTTCTCGACGCCGAGCGGGGGAGCTTCGAGTTCCAAGCCGGCCGGCCGGGGACGATCCCCGCTCCGTCCCACCTCAAGGTGGACGGGGTGCTGACCCGGGCCCGCAGACGGCTCGAGGAGTGGCGCCAGCTCCAGGTGGCCATCCCCAGCCTGGACCTGCAGCCCCGCTTGGTGGTCGATCTCGAGCGGACCGAGGTGACCCTCGACCGGGAGCGCTGGCGGATGCTCACGGCCATCGACGGGCGGCGCAACCTGCGCGCCATCGGACGGACCCTCAATCTCGCAGACTTCGACGTGTGCCGGATCATCAAGGCCCTCCTCGACGACGGCATCCTCGAACTGGACGGCCGAGCCGCCACCGCCGCGTTGGCGTCGCTCGGTCCTGACGCCGACACCCCTCCGGTGACCGAGACGGTGACAACAGTGAACGGCAAGCAGGCGCTCAAGGTGACGGCGCCTGCACAACCCGGCGAATCCCCCGCCAAGGTCACCGTGCGCAGCGATACGCCGGCGGATGCCACGCCCGGGGCTGCATCCGCCACGGCGCCTGGAGAATGGCCGGCGTCGGCGCTCGGCGGGCGCCCTGCGGGCGCCGAGGCAGGATCTCCCGGCGACAGCGACGAGGCCGGCATCGACGCCGACGACGACGCCCCCCTCAAGGAGGGGGAAGCCGATGCCGATCCGAGCAACGACGACAGCCGGGGCCGCCGGCGCCGGGTCGTGAGGATCCGTTCCCGACTGCCCAGAAGCGAATCCGGCTGAGCCGGCGGGCGGAGGGCACCAGGGCCGAGGGGCAGGAGGCGATGGCGAGATGACGGGCAAGGGCCTGATCAAGTGGAGGCGACGGGGCGCCACCACCGCGCCTGGCGGCAGCAGCACGCCTGGCGGCCGCAGCGCGCCTGGCGGCCGCAGCGCCTTTGGCGCCCGCACCGCCGTGCGGGCCGTCCTCGCCGCCACGACCGTCACCGCCCTGGCCTTGGTGGGTTGGGCGGCGGCGTCGGGGGCGGTGGACGCCGATGCGTCACGGGTCGTCGCCGGCGCGACCAACAGCTCGGGCGTCGTCCTGCCCGCCCCGCCCCGCCCGACGGCGCTGCGGTCGTCCGGCGGGACCACGACTCACAAGGCGCCGCCAGGGCCGGTCCCGGCGCGTCGTGCAGGCCCGGGATCGGTCCGGGTAGCCGCTGCCCACCCCACCTGCCCGTGGCTGGCGCCCACCACCCCGGTGAGCACGCGGGTGAACGAACTGCTCGCCGCCATGACGCCGAGCGAGGAAGCCACCCTGCTTCATCTGTTCCCCTACAACGCCGTGAACCCGTACGAGGGATGGTCGCCGGCGATACCCGCCCTGTGCATCCCACAGATCACCGAGCAGGACGGTGCCGCCGGGGTGGCCAACGGGTATTCGGCGCTGCCCGACGTGTCCCGCGGTTTCGCCGGGGCCACCCAGCTCCCCGCACCCATAGCCGACGCCGGCGCGTTCGATCCGAGCCTGGCGCTGCGATACGGCGCGGTCATCGGCACCGAGGCCGCGGCCAAGGGTATCGACATGGCTCTCGCCCCGACCGTCAACATCGACCGCTCCCCGCTGTGGGGCCGGGCGTACGAGAGCCTCGGCGAGGACCCGTACCTGACGGCTTCGCTCGGTGTCCCGTTGGTACAGGGCATCCAGGCCCAGCGGGTCGTGTCGGTGCTCAAGCACTTCGCCGTGTACAACCAGGAACTGCACCGCGGGACGCTGGCGGATGACTCCGTCGTGTCGGCCCGAGCCATGCACGAGATCTACCTGCCCGCGTTCTCCGCCGTCGTCGCCCAGGCCCACCCCGGCGGGATGATGTGCGCGTACAACCTGATCGACGGCACCCCGGCGTGCGAGAGCCTCGCCCTGCTGGGGGGGATCCTGCACCACGACTGGCGTTTCGCCGGCTTCGTCCGCAGCGATTGCGGTTCGGTGTACGCGCAGGCCCCCGCCATGGCCGCCGGGGTCTCCCAGGTCAAATGCACCACCCTCTACTCCCCTGCGGCGATCGCCGCTGCGGTCAAGGCGAGGACCCTGGCGCGCTCCACGCTCGACGGGCTGGCCCGTCCTCTGCTCACGGTGCTGTTCCAGTACAACCTGATCGCGTCTCCCCACCCGGCCACCCCCGACGCCGCGGTCCCCGCCGCCGCTGACGGCGCCGTGGCCCTGCGCGCAGACAACGAGGGCACGGTACTCCTCAAGAACACGGGCGGATTGCTCCCCCTCGACCTTGCCACCCTTCCCTCCCTGGCCCTGATCGGGGCTCGGGGAGCGACCCCCATGCCCGCCGGCTTCGGCGCCATGCACGTCCGGGGCAGCCGTACCGTGTCGGTGCTCGCCGCCTTCCAGGCCCGTCTGGGTGCCCGCCTGCGCTACACCGACGGGTCCAACATCGCGGCGGCGGTCGCCCTGGCCCGGACCTCGGCGGTGGCCGTGGTCGTCGTCTCCGACGTCGAGCACGAGGGCCGGGACAGGACCACCCTGGCGCTGCCCGGAGCCCAGGACGCCCTCATCGCCGCTGTCGAGCACGCCAACCGCCGCACCGTCGTGGTGCTGGAGACGGGCTCGGGCGTGCTCATGCCGTGGCTGGCCATCACCCCCGCGGTGCTCGAGACGTGGTACCCCGGGGACCCGGCGGGCACGTCACTGGCCGAGATCATCTCCGGACAGGTGAACCCGAGCGGGAAGCTGCCGGTCACCTTTCCCGCCTCCGCGGCGGCCATGCCCGACGCCACGGCCGCGACCTTTGGTGGTGTCGCCGGGCGGACGACCTACGCCGACGGCATAGACGTCGGTTACCGCTGGTACCAGGTCCACCACGTGACACCGGCGTTCAGCTTCGGCTACGGGCTGTCGTACACCACATTTCGCTTCTCGGGCCTGCACGTGACGCCCGCGGCCGGCGGGGGCGCCACCGTGGCAGCCACGGTCACCAACACCGGCCGCGTGGCCGGCGCCGACACCGTCCAGTGCTACGTGGGTTACCCCGCGTCGACGGGCGAGGCGCCCCGCCAGCTGCGCGCCTTCCAGCGCGTGCCACTCGCCCCCGGCGCTTCGGCGGTGGTCCACATGGCGATCAGCGCCGGGGACCTGGCCTGGTGGGACAGCGGGGCGGGCACCTGGCGCATCAGCTCCGGCTCCTACCAGGTGTGGGTCGGCGACGGCTCCGACCCCGCCAGCCTCCCCCTCCACCAGGCGATGACCGTGGGGCCGGCCACCCTCGGCGCCGACTCCGATCCCACCCCGCCGGCGCCCTGACCCCGCCGGCGCCCCGACCGCCAAGTTCCCCTCCCACCCCCGAGCCGCTACCGTCGCCGGCGTGGCTCCCGAGATCCGGCGAGTGGGCAGCCTGGTCGGGCGCAGGGTGTTCGTTGACGTGCCCTTCCGCATCCACGGCGGCGACCCGGGATGGGTACCTCCGCTGCGCCTTAGCGTCTACGACCGCATCTCCCCGCGCCACCCGGCAACCGCCCACCAGTCCACCGCGCTGTGGGTGGCATACCGCCACGGGCGGCCGGTGGGGCGGGTGGGGGCGTGCGTGGACTCGTTCTTCAACTCCTACCAGGGAGTGCGGTGGGGCTGGGTCGGATTCTTCGACGCCTTCGACGACTCCGAGGTGGCCGCCGCCCTGTTCGACACCGCGTGCGGGTGGGCGAAGGGGAAAGGGATGGACCGCTGCGTGGGCCCGGCCTCGTTCACCACCAACGACGAGGTGGGGCTCATGGTGTCGGGCTTCGACGAGCCTCCCGCCCTCATGACCTTGCAGAACCCGCCCTACTACGAACGGCTCTGGGTGGAACACGGCTGGGCGCCGGCCATGGATCTGCTGGGCTGGCGCTTCGACAACTCGGCCGCCCTGTCCGAGCGCCAACGCCGCACCTTGGAGCGCATCCGGGAGCGCAGCGGCCTGCGGGTCCGCAGCGTGGACATGGGGGACTGGGACGGCGAGATCAACCGGTTCTTCGAGGTGTACAACGCGGCGTGGAGCCGCAACTGGGGCTTCGCGCCCATGCCCGAACCGGAGATCCGCCACCTCGCCGGCCAGCTCAGGTCGATCATCCGCCCCGAGTGGGCATTCGGGGTGGAGACCCCCGCCGGCGAGGTGGTCGGCGTGTGCTTGGCCCTCCCCGACGTCAACCGGCTCATGGCCAAGGTGCGCTCGGGGCGGCTGATGCCCTTCGGCTGGTACCGCCTGCTCAGCGGGCGGGCAAAGCTCCTCCACGCCCGGGTGTGGGCGCTCGGGGTGAAGCCGAGGTACCAGAACCTGGCGGTGGGGGCCATGCTCTACGGCGAGATAGTGGACCGTCTCGGGCGCGACCCCCGGGTGACGGCCGAGGCCTCCTGGACCCTGGCCACCAATCACCGCATCAACACCCAGATCGAGGCGCTCGGCGGCAAGCCCAGCCGGCGCTGGCGCCTCTACCAGCGCTAGACCGGGCGGGCTGGCGGCGCAGATTGCCCGGAGTGGCTTCCAGAATGGTCCGACTGAGCCCGGGCCTTGCCCGGGAGGGCCGGGGCCATGGGCGGCATCGTCGACTTCGACCCACGCCCGCAGTTTCGCCTGCCGTCGCCCACCACACGCTTCGCCCCTCGCCGCCGGTTGGGCCGTTCCGTCCCCAGGCTGGGCCGCAGGTCCGCCTTTTGTCGGGCATCAAGCCGCGGAACCGGATGTGCCATGGTCTGATATGGCAAACCAGCTAACCTATCATCCTGCCGGGCGAACACCAACCGCATGTTGTCCTGCCCCGGCATGAAGGAGAGCGGCGATGAGGCGTCTTCACGGCGTCGGACGAGTACGACGAACGGTGCTGGCGGCTGTCCTCCTCGGTGGCTCGGCCATCGTGGGGATTGCCTCTCCAGCGTCGGCACAGGTGCTCGGCGTAGGCGATGTTAACTGTCCACATGAATCTGCCGGAGGAGGAAATTTTTCGTCCACCGTCTGTCTTTATGGGGCAGTGCAATTTGGTGACTACACCCAGTTTCATAACAACACGATGTATTTTATTGGCAGCTTTGGTCTTTCGCTCGAAGTTAACTACGGCTGGCATATCAACCACACCCTGTGGGCATACAGCGGCGCGCCATGCGGTGAATGGATGGAAATTGGCGACACGCAAGGCAGCGGACCAGGCGGAGGAGCGTACGAGCCGGGGTACTACTATTATTGGGCCTCCTATACATATGCAAGCGGGTATTCCGGCCACATTATTGGGGCGTCTGATAATAGCGGCAATAACCATTCCTATCAACTGACCTACCAGGGCAACGGTACCTACGCGGGTTATCTAGATGGAGGATATATTGGTTCGGCCGGTGGTCTCGGAGGGGGGACCTGCATAGGTCAGGCAGGCGAAGAACTTTCGGGCAGTGACTACTTTGGGAACTATCTGGCCTACCAACACTCCGACTCATTCCAAAATTATCCGCTGGAATGGCAGGATACAAGCCGCAACTGGCATGTCGGATGGAACATTAGCCAGCACTGGCAGGACCACCCTTGCAACATCTACGGGTACAGTCCACCGAACTGCCTCGACCTTTCCTTTCCCAACAACAACCAGCTCACGACCGATAAGCCGTGACGGTAGGAGGTCGCCAGTGATGACGCATAAAGCCTTATGGGCTCGGGCCGGGAGATTTTGGGGGGTATCTATTGTGCTCGCTGCGGCCCTAACCGCAGTTGCGATACTTGTGATAGGTACCACAGGGGGTCCCCGGCGGACCATTCTGACGGGGGCAGGCAACCTAACGTCCACAGGAGGCAGTACCAACACCAACCATGCGCGGGCACCGCTGACGCAGAAGGAGGCCGAGACGGCTCCGCCAGTCACGGTTTCTCCTATTCCAGGATTCGGAACGCCTATTGATGGCGCCACTGCTTTGCACGAGGTTCTAAATGACACCTCAGTAAACGACATCACTCAAAGCTACACAAAGGTCAGCACCTGGGGCAGGTACCTAGCCTTGGCCGAGCCCAATGATGTATTACCGTCTGAGCCGAACTTGACGGTGAACGCTCCTGTAATAGTAGCGGCCGTTGTCGGAAACGTCAACTGTGATTGTTCAGTGGAAGCACTCCCGACCTTCTCTTGGAAAATCACCGTCTTTGATGAGGCGACCGGCGTGCCGCTCGCAATACGTGAAAATGGCGGCCCACTTCCAACTTGGCTTACGTCCCTGCCCAACGCCAAGTGAGCCATCAACGTCGACGGCCTTTACGGCCATCGGGGTAAGTACCGAAGCCTCCCACTCTCGCAGCTCCACCTTGGCGATATGGCCGACCTCGCAGGGGATTGGCGACGGTCAGTAGGTCCGCCAGGGCCTATGGGTGGCGCCGGCCAGTACCTCCCGGCTGGTGCGGCTAGGGCGCCATCCGAGGACGTCGGCAGCCCGGTCGACCGACAGGGCCAGCGGCCCCGACAACAGCACCGCCCGGTCGGCGCCGAAGGGAAGGAGACGGGCCCGCCTGCCCACCTCCGAGGCGCCGATCAGCACCCGGCGAGGCACCGCCACCACCCGCCCGCCGGCCACCGAAGCCACGGCGGGGGCGTCGAGCCAGTCGGAGGTGGCGACGTTGACCACCCCGGTGGCGGTGGCGGCCCCCGAGCCGCGCAGGGCGTCCACGACGTCGGCCTCGTCGACGAACTGCAAGGCCTGGGTGACCCCGCGCACGGCCGGCACCACCAGGCGGTATGCGAGAGCGGCGCGCGCCACGCGGCGCTCGGCGTGGTCGCCGAGGACGGCGCCGATGCGCAAGGCCACCGTGGGCACCTCGCCGGCGCACATCCGCTCCACCGCCAGCTTGTGCTCGGCGTAGGGGCACTCGGGGTTCGGGCGGGCGACGTGTTCCTCGCCCATCGGCACCGGGTTGTCCGGCCACGCCCCGTACACCGCCGCTGAGGACGCCAGCACCACCCGGCCCGGCCGGGCCGACAACACGTTGGCCGTGCCCTCCAGGTTGGCCGCAGCCATGGCGGCGGGGCCTCCTTTCCCCGACCACAACTGGAAACCGAGGTGGTACAACACGTCGACGCCGGCCAGGGCACGGGCCGCCTCCGGGTCGCGCATGTCGGCCCGGGTGTGCACCAGGCGGCGGCGGGGCGCCAGCGGGCGGCGGGCGACGCTGTGTACCGCGGCGACCTCCGGGTCGGCGAGCAGGGACTCGAGGAGCAGTGACCCGAGGTGACCGGTCGCCCCGGTCAGGCCGACGTCGATCGCACCACCTCGAACGCGCGCAGGGCCCGGTCGATGTCCGCGGCGGTGTGGGTGGCCATCACCGAGGTCCGCAGGACCGCCCGGGGCACGGCGGGTGGGATGGCGCAGTTGGTGTAGACACCCTGGCCGAGCAGCGCTTGCCACAGGCGACCCGCTTCCCAGTCGTCGCCCACGTGGACGGGCACGATGGCGCTGTTGCCGCTCGTCCCCACCGCGTAGCCGAGCTGGGCCAGGCCCGAGCGAAGCTGCTCGGCGCGGGCCGCAACGGCCTCCCGCCGCCAGTCCTCCGCCTTGGCGATGCCCACCGCGGCCAGGGCGGCGCCGAGAGCTGCGGGCACCCCCGAGGCGGTGAACTGCAACGGCCGGCAGTGCACCTTCAAGAAGTCGATCGCGGCGGCGGACCCGGCGATGAACCCCCCACAGCTGGCCAGGGACTTGGAGAACGTCCCCATCCACAGGTCCGGCACCACCCCCGTCGCCGCCGCCGTCCCCGCCCCGCGCGGCCCGACGACGCCGAGGGCGTGGGCCTCGTCGACGAGCAGGCGGGCCCCGAAGTCGACGCAGAGCGCGGCTATGTCGGCGAGGGGCGCCCAGTCCCCCTCCATGGAGTAGATGCCGTCCACGGCGACCAGGACGCCGCCGGAGTCGGGCTGCTCGCGCCACGAGCGCAGGCCGCGGCGCAGGCTGTTGGGCCGGTTGTGGCGGAACGCCCGCAGCTGGCCCTCGGCCAGGCGGGCACCGTCGACCAGGCTGGCGTGGGCCGCCGAGTCGACGAACACGGCGTCGGGCCCGTCGACGAGGGCGGCGATGAGCCCGAGGTTGGCGGCGTAGCCGGTGGTGAACACCAAAGCGGCGGCCGCCCCCACCCATTCGGCCAGGCTGTCCTCCAGCTCCCGGTGCAGGGGGAGGCTCCCGTTGAGCAGGCGGCTGCCCGTCACGCCCGTCCCGTACTGCTCGACGGCGGCGATGGCGGCGGCGCGCACCCGGGGGTCCGTCGTGAGGCCGAGGTAGTTGTTGGACCCGAGCATCACCATGGGCTTGCCGGCGAAGCGGACCGTCGGGCCGATCTCGCCTTCGAGCTCGCGGTAGAACGGGAACACGTCGAGCCCGCTGGCCATGTGGTAGGCCTCCATGCGCGGCGAGTCGAGCTTGGCGAAGATGTCGGCTGCGTACTTTGGCGGCTCGGCGATCACGGGGTCGACCAGACCGGCGACCATCGTAACGGCGGGGTCGGCGGCGCTCATCGGGCGGACTGGGGCCGCAGCGCCGCGAAACGCCGGTCCCACGCCTGGTGGCGGCTCCTGGCGTCACGGATGTACGGCGACGCCGAGATGACCCGTATGAGAGCCGCGTTGGCCTGGGCGGCCGGCGGGCGCAGGGGGCGCACCACATCGACGAAGAGCACCACCCGCACCCCGTCGGTGTCGTTCCATGCCTCGTGCTCGAAGCCGTCGTCGAAGAGCAGGCTCGCTCCCTCGCGCCAGTGGGCCAGCTCGTCGCCGACACGGATGCCCGCCGCGTCCGGCGGATCCGGCACCTTCAGGGCCAGGTGGTAACGCAGCACCCCCCGCCACGGGCCCCGGTGGGCTCCGATGTGCTTGCCCGGCGACAGGATGGAGAAGAACGCGGTCGTCAGCCCCGGGACCCCCCCGAGCAGCTCCGCGGTCTTCGGGCAGCGCTCGCAGTTGGCGTCGGCCCGGAACCCGTAGCCGAAGAAGAAAAAGGTCTTCCAGCCGTCGTCGGTGGTGATCGAAGCCTGGTCGACCGAGATGTCCTGGAAGTTGGGCAGGTCGTCGCGGTAGGTCAGCACATCGTCCAGCTCGGAGCGGATGGTCGTCCACTGAGCCTCCAGCTCCGCTATCCAGGCGAAGGTGTCAGGGGCCAGGAAGGCGGTGGTGGGCACGAGCGACGACCGCAACATCCAACGCTCGAGGCGGTGCAGGGCTCCGGCGCCGGCCTGATTGATCACATCGAGGGCCCGGTCCCGCAAAGCGGACCCCTCGATCAACGCTGACGACATGACCCGTCAGGCTACCCGGCGGCCGCCCTGGGACGGTGCCGTGGCGCCACTCGGGGGGCCGGCCGACACCGCACGGGCGCCCCGGCCCACCGGTTTGCCCGTCGCGCCCGGCGGGTACCCGACGCCCGATGGGCCGCCTGCGTCGCTCGGACACGACCGGTCCCGGCCTGAGCCGGCGCCGCTACGGGCGCGGGTTCTCCTACTTCGATGCGACAGGCGCCCGGGTACGAGACCCCGACACCCTGGCGCGCATCGACGGCCTGGTCATCCCCCCGGCGTGGAAACAGGTCTGGATCTGCCCTTGGCCCAACGGCCACATCCAGGCCACCGGCGTCGACGCCAGGGGGCGGACGCAGTACCGCTACCACGACCGGTGGCGGGTGCACCAGGACCGGGAGAAGTTCGACCACATGGTGGTGTTCGCTCGTGCCCTGCCGACGCTGCGGGCCCGGGTCGAATCGCACCTGGGCGGTGAGGACCTCGGCCGGGAGCGGGTCCTGGCGTGCGCCACCCGCCTGCTCGACCTCGGGTTCTTCCGCATCGGCAGCGACTGCTACGCCGAGGAGAACCAGACCTACGGGCTGGCCACCATGCTCAAGCGCCACGTGCAGGTACGGCGCGACACGGTCAGCTTCGATTTCGAGGCGAAGGGAGGCAAGCGCCGGATCCAGACCATCGTCGACCCTGAAGTGGCCTCCGTCGTCGCCGCCCTGGCCCGCCGGCGAAGCGGTGGCGACGAGCTGCTGGCCTGGCGGCGCATCCGGACGGGAGCTGCCCCGGGCGCGGGCCGGGCAGGTCGCGCCCGCTGGGTCGACGTCAGTTCGGACGACATCAACGCCTACATACGCGAACAGGCCGGCATCGACTGCTCGGCGAAGGACTTCCGCACCTGGAACGCCACGGTGCTGGCAGCCGTCGCCCTGTCCGTGTGCAGCCCCTCCGGCTCTCCGGCGACACGCCAGCGCCGCACGGCCAGGGCCATGAACGAGGTGGCCCACTACCTGGGCAACACACCGGCGGTGGTGCGCCGTTCCTACGTCGATCCCCGTGTGGTCGACCGCTTCGCGCGCGGCCAGACCATCGCCTCAGCCCTCGGGCAACTGGGCGAGGGGACGACCTTCGGGCAACTCTCGACCCAGGGGGCGATCGAGGAGGCGGTGCTGGACCTCCTCGACCCGGTCGGCGAGGGCGAGGTAGCGGCCTGACCGCTCAGGCGCAAAGGGCTGAGCCGGTGGCCTCGGGCGCCGGCCGGGCTGAACTGGTGGCCTCGGGCGCCGGCCGGGCGCGGATGGCGGCGGCGAAGCCGGCGGGGGCGCGGGCCTCTCTGCGTGCGCTGGTGACGACGGGTGCGCCGTGGCCGGCGAGGACGGGAACGCCGGCGGCGAGGAGCGCGTCGCGCATTGCCACGTCCTCGGAGGACGACAGGTCGGGGAAACCACCACCTGCGATGTAGGCGGCGGCGTTGACGCCGAAGTTGGCCCCGTGCACGTGGTCATGGCCGGGCTCGGGGCGGTAGTGGCGGGCAAACCAGCGGACGGCCGCCTCGGGCTGACCAGTCCAGTCCTCGACGCGGACCGTCCCCGCCCAGGCCTGGGCCCCGGCCCGGTGCAGGGCCACCTGGTGGGCCAGCCAGTGCGGGGGGACGGTGGAGTCGGCGTCCGTCGTGGCCAGCCACACCCGGGCCGGGTCGATCCCGGCGACGTCGCCGAGAACGGCGGCACAGCCGGCGGCGCGCGCCGCGCCGACGCTGCCGGCGGCAAGTTCGACGACGTGCAGGCGGTGCGGCGCCGGTCCGAGCCGCCCGTCGAACGCGATGTGGCCGAGGTCGCCGGCGAACGCAGCCTGCCAGCGGGTGGCGATGTCGGCGCTGCGGTCGCCGCAACTGTCGAGGACGATCTCGATCGCAACAGGGATTGCCGCCATCGCCGGGTGGTTGGCGGCCCGAACCAGCGCCGCCAGGCAGGCGTCGAGATGCTCCTCCTCGTCGTAGACAGGCACCACCACACCGACGGCGTCGGTCACCGCGCCACCCGCTCCCACACCGCGAGGCGGAACTCGTCCTCCACATGGTCGACCAGTCCGGCCAGGCCCGGCGTTGCCGCGATGCGGCGGTGCGCGGCGTCGCCGCTGAGGGGATAGTCGGTGCGAGGGCGGTAGTGGACGGCGACCAGGTGGCCGCCCTCTTCGAGAGTGGACATCACCCGCTCAACCACGTCGTCGAGGCCGGCGCCGTCGAAGTAGTACGCCACTTCGCTCAGCACCACCAGATCCCACGGTCCCGCCGGCCAGTCCTCGGGGATGGAGTGGCGTTCGACGCGCACGTGGGGATGGGCGTGCAGGCGGTCCCGCGCGCCGGCGACGGCGACCGGTTGGGGATCGCTGACCACCAGCGTGTCGCAGCGTGCGGCCAGGCCGTCGCTCAGCACGCCTATGGAGCACCCCGGCTCGTACCCGGCGCGGTAACGGGGGCGCGGCAGCGACGCCAGGGTGATGTCGTATTTGCGCCGCTCGTACCAGCGGGTGGCGAAACCCCAGGGGTCGTCGTCGCCCGCGTACATGCGATCGAAGTAGCCGGCGGGAGTGCGGGTCAAACCACGAACACCTCGAACGGGCGGAGGAAATGGGCCAGGAACGCCACCGGCAGCACGGGGGCGCCTCCGGCCGGCGCCGTGTCGATCTGGGACACGAACGCTTCGAGCGCCGACCGCTTGCGGGCCAGATCATGGGCGCCGACCTCGAGGCGGCGAGCGCGGTCCCAGGGGACCGACGGGTCGGCAGGGCGGGCCCAGTGCCAGGTCCACACCGGGTAGGCCCACAGCGTTGCGCCGGTCGCCGCCGCCGCATCCTCCGCAGCCCTGCCGGCCGCCTCGTGGTCGGGGTGACCATCGCCCGACCACGGGGCCACGCAGCACGCCTCGGGCCCGAGGCGGCCTGCGAGATCGACCCGCAGCGCCTCCTCCCCGCCCGCCACCGCCCCGTCCGGGAGTCCGAGGCGGTGCACCGCCGAGGGCCGGCCCTCGCTGGTACCGGTGAGGCGCTCGAGCGCTGCGGCCCGTTCCTCCACCCGCCGGGCGCCGAGGGCACGCCGGCCCGCCGCGCCGCTCACGCCGGCCACGGGGGCGGCCTCGCCGTCGGTCACGGCGACGACCTCGACCGTCGCACCCCACCGGCCGGCGGCCTGCATCAGGCCGCCGGCGCCGAGCACCTCGTCGTCGGGATGGGGCGCCACCACCACCACGTGGGCGGGGCGCCCCTCGAGGGGGGCGAGCCCGTCGAGGCCACCCCATGAGCTCCACTCGTCTTCGCCCGTGCCGGGGTCGTCGGCACCGACGGCGAAGCTCACCATCCGCGTCGATGCCCTTCGGCCTCGCCGGTGCCGGGGCGATCGGGACCGAAGGCGACGCTCACCATCCGCGTCGATGCCCGCCGGCGCCGGGCGGCGGCGGTTGGAGGGCGGCGCGCCCGATGTCGGCGGCGTCCCGCCCGCCGTGGTACTGCGACAGGTAGACCCACAGGTCAGCTGCAGCCCGGCCATGGCCCCCGTCGTGGCAGAGGAGCCGGGCCCCGGCCGCCGCCGCCGTACGGGTCATGACCTCCACGCAGCCGGAGTGGACGACCTCGCGGACGGTGGCCGCCACCCGCCGGGCGTTGCCGTCCTTGTCGGCAGGGTCGGCGTCGAACTCGGCGGCGGCCCACGCCAACGTGGCGCGCATGGCCGTCGCCGTCGCCACCGCCGTCCCCAGGTGCGCCAGGGCGTGGGCCTCGGAGCCGGACTCCTTCATGTAACCGATGGTGTCGTCCACCAGGCGCGACGCTCCCCCGTACCAGCACGCCGCCACCCCCACCGCCCCGTGCCAGAAGCCGGGGCGTTCGACGTAGAAACCGGGCGGCCCGACCTGGGCGTCGGCGTCGACGACGAGGTCGAAGGCGACAGTCCGGCTGTCGGAGTCGGCCATGCCCACCGCCGGCCAGCTGCCCTCGACCGGCCTCACCGCGTTGGCCACCTCCACGTCGAGGAGGAGTTGGGATCCTTCGGCAAAGGCGGTTACCAACGCCCGGCGCACCGAGGTGGCACCGGAGCAGAACGGCTTGCGGCCCGACAAACACCATCCTTTCCCCGCCGGTTCTGCATCGAGGCGGGCGTGGCGCGACGAGGCCGCCCACACCCCGTACGCCCCCGCTCCCGGCCGGCGCCCTGCCTCGGCGAGGATGGCGAGGGCGTCGGCGTGGCCCTCCCCCAACCGGGCCAGCGACAGATCGTTGCGGGCCAGCGCAACCAGCGCCTCGAATCGTTCCGGCGTGCGCCCCCCTCCCGGCAGGGGGAGGTCCAAGGCGCCGTCGGCGACCGCCCGGCGGAAACGGGCCGCCACGTCCCGACCGCCGCCGTCGTCTTGCACCTCGGGCAACGTACCCGCGCCCGGACGCCCAGCAACCCGGCAAAAGTCTGCGTGCTTTGCAACTTTGCCGGATATGCTCGCACCCATGAGTACCGCCTCCGCCGAAGCGTCTGCGGGTGACACAGGGCCTGAGCGGGAGACGGGGCCAGAAATCATCCCCTCGCCGGTGACAGGCAAGCTCACCCAGCGACGGGTGCTGGTCATCATCGGCGCCCTCCTGCTCGGCATGCTGCTCGCCGCCTTGGACCAGACCATCGTGTCCACCGCCCTGCCGACCATCGTGGGCGACCTCGGGGGGGCGTCCCACCTGGCGTGGGTCATCACCGCCTACCTGCTGGCGTCGACGGCGTCCACGCCCCTGTGGGGCAAGCTCGGCGATCTCTACGGACGCAAGCGGTTCTTCCAGGCCGCCATCGTCATCTTCCTCGTCGGCTCCATCCTGGCTGGTCTCAGCCAGTCGATGATCCAGCTCATCGCCTTCCGGGCCATGCAGGGCCTCGGCGGGGGCGGGCTCATCGTGGGCGCCCAGGCGATCATCGGCGACGTGGTCAGCCCCCGGGAGCGGGGCAGGTACCAGGGCATCTTCGGCGCCGTGTTCGGGGTCACCAGCGTCATCGGACCGCTGCTCGGCGGCATCTTCGTGCAGGACCTGTCGTGGCGATGGGTCTTCTACGTCAACATCCCTGTCGGCGCCGTCGCCCTGGTCGTGACCGCCATAACCCTTCCTGGCGCCCTGACCAAGGTGAAGAGGGTCATCGACTACCTGGGGACCGCCGTGCTCGCCTTGGCCGCCACCTCCCTGGTGTTGTTGACCAGCCTCGGGGGCACCACGTTCCCGTGGCTGTCCGCGCCGATAGTCATCCTAGGCGTCGCCGGCGTGGTGCTCATAGTCATC
Organism: Acidimicrobiales bacterium; assembly: GCA_035552775.1. Classification (GTDB taxonomy): domain Bacteria; phylum Actinomycetota; class Acidimicrobiia; order Acidimicrobiales; family Palsa-688; genus DASZKW01. Next base: position 18,626 of record DASZKW010000070.1, read on the forward strand.
TTCGTGTTCGTGGAACGCCGAGCCGTCGAGCCCGTGCTGCCCCTCCACCTGTTCGCCAACAAGGTGTTCAGCGCCACCAGCGCCATCGGCTTCGTCGTCGGCTTCGCCATGTTCGGGGCCCTCAGCTTCCTGCCCCTGTTCCTCCAGGTGGTCCGGGGCGTCAGCCCCACCACCTCGGGCCTGCAGTTGCTGCCCATGATGGCCGGCCTGCTGATGACGTCCATCGGGTCGGGCATCCTCATCAGCCGCTGGGGCCGCTACAAGGTGTTCCCGGTGGCCGGTACCGCGATCATGGCAGTGGGGTTGTTCTTGATGTCGCAGATGGGGCCGCACACCTCGGGCGGGCTCATCGACGTGTACATGTTCGTCTTCGGCGTCGGCCTGGGCGGGGTGATGCAGGTGCTGGTGATAGCAGTGCAGGGCGCCGTGCCCCACTCGGAGCTGGGGGTTGCCACCGCGGGGGCGACGTTCTTCCGCTCCATCGGCGGTTCGTTCGGCGCCGCCATCTTCGGGGCCATCTTCTCCAACATCCTGGCGGGCAGGCTGGCCACCGCCCTGCACGGGGTGCGCCTCCCCGTTGGCCTCAGCGCATCGAGCCTGAGCCCATCGGCACTGGACAAGCTGCCGCCCGCGGTCCACTCAGGGTTCGTGTCCTCCTACGCCTCGTCGCTGGACCTGGTCTTCCTCATCGCCGTTCCCATCGCGGGGGCGGCGTGGTTGCTCACCTTCCTGCTGCCCGAGATCACCCTGCGCCGCACCGTCGGGCCCGACGGCCCCGCCCCCGCCGCGGAGGCGCCGGTGGCCGCGCCAATCGGCTGAAGGTCTTTGGCGCCGGGCGCCCGGTGGTCGGTTCATGGCCGGCGCCGGCGCCGCGCGCTCGGTCGTCGGCTCGTGGCCGGCGCCGGCGCCAGCGGTCGGTGGTCGGCTCGTGGCCGGCGCCGGCCCTGGATCTGTGACAGTGAGTGGCGCCCTGGGGCGCAACGGTGACAGTGGGTGGCCGACGGACCCGGGTTGGAGGGCCTCGGCGACGGACTGTGCAGAAACCTGGGCTATATCCCAGGGAACTGCACAACAGATACGCGGTCCATCACAGGGCTGGTGCTTCTACGACGGGTCGGGCGTCGGCCGGCGAAGATGCCTAGCGGGTCGTCGGGCGGCGCCGCAGCCTCATGGCCGCCGGCCAGCTCAACGCGGGCGCCCGTGCGTGGCGGGTGGCGAGCCAGCAGCCGGCCAGGATCAGGACGAAGCCGATCCCTGCTCCCGCCCCGAAACCTTCCCCGAGGAACGCCACCCCTAGGACGACGGCGACCGCGGGGTTGACGTAGGTGATCAACGTGGCCCGCGTAGGACCCGTCTCGGCGATTAGGGCGAAGAACAGCACGAACGCCACTGCCGTGCACACCACGCCCAGTACCACGACCGAAGCCAGTGCCGTTGCGCTGGGGGCTCGACGGGGTATCTCCGTGGCGGCGACGGGCAGGTAGCCCAGCGCGCACAGAGCGAGGGACGTGGCGACCACCCCGAGACTGGGGAGATCCGCCAGGCGCCGCGCCGCGATCATCGGGCCTAGGGCGTAGCCGACCACCACCACCCCCAACTCGGCCAACGACCGGGCGTCACCACCGTGCTGGTCGAGGCCCAACACGGCGCCCACCCCGGCCAGCCCGATGACCAGGCCCGCCAGGGCCGCGGCCCCCATTCGGTCAGTCGCCGGCCCTGAAACGGTAAGGGTGGCAGGGGCGGCGGCCACGGTTGTGTTTCGCCGGCGGGCGCCGGCGGTCCGGCGGGTGCCGGCGGTCCGGCGGGCGCCGGCGGTCCGGCGGGTGCCGGCGGTCCGGCGATGGACCACGACCATGGCGGCGACCACCAAGGGCACGGCCGCCACGATCAGGCCCGACAACGAGCTCGTCAACCTGCGCTCGGCGTCCGACAGCAGTAGCCACGGGACTGCCAGCTCCACGACTGTGTAGACGACGATGATGCGCCAGCGCGGGAGGACCGGGCGCAGCTCATCGCGAGCGACCGCGACGGGCACGAGTACCAGAGCACCGATGGCGGTGCGGGCGAAGACGAGCATGCCCGGATCGAGGTCGCGCACAGCCACCCGGATCAACAGGTACGGGATCCCCCAGATCGCCGACATGGCGGCAAACAGGACCCATCCCCGCCGGCTCACGAGTTCCTCCCCTTCACCGCTTCAGGCTACGAGACGGGGATACGCCGTCGTCCGCCGGCGTCCGCCGGCGCTGGGACGAGGACGCCGTCCATGTCGCACATCCAGCTGGCAGGGGCGGCACGTGAGCTCATACCCGCAGTATTGACGCGGCCCAGTGGAAACACGCCGAGGCACGACCGTTGAACCGCTGTCGGGCGCCGTCATGGCCCGAGCCGGGGGCGGCCCCTGAGCGGGGGGCAGGCCGGTGGCCCGGACGCTAGCGTCCCTTCCACTGCGGGGGTCGCTTCTCGATGAAGGCGTTGAGGCCCTCGGAGAAGTCCTCGGTTGTGAACAGGCCGACGAGCGCCTCACCGGAGCGGCGCATGCCCGCGCCGTCGTCGGCGCCGCGCAGCTCGACCATGAGCTCCCGGGTGCGCTGGACCGCTATCGGCGCGTTGGCGCAGATCCGCCCGGCCAGCTCCAGGGCACCCTCCAATGCCTGGCCGGGCTCGCTGAGCGCGTTGACCAAGCCGAGGCCGTAGGCCCGCTCGGCGTCGATCGGATCGCCGGTGAGTCCCATCTCGAAGGCGACGTTGCGGGGCAGCACCTGGCCCAAGCGGAACACGCCGCCGGCCGCCGCCAGCAGCGAACGCCTGACCTCCGGGATCCCGAAGCGGGACTGGCGCGACGCCACGACCATGTCGCACGAGAGTGCGATCTCGAGCCCGCCGGCGAGGGCCGGGCCCTCCACCGCGGCGATGAGCGGCTTGACCCGGTCGCGCACGACGATGCCGGCGAAGCCTCCGCGCGAGGTGGACATCTCCGCCCCCTTGCCGGCGCTGATGAGCTTCAAGTCGGCGCCGGCGGAAAAGAACTCCCGGGTGCCCGTCAGCACCCCGACCCACAGCGACTCCTCGGACTCGAGCCGGTCGATGCCAGCCTCGATGCCGGCGGCGACAGGGCCGTTGACCGCGTTGCGGGCCGCCGGTCGGTTCAGTCGGATCACGAGGACGTTGCCCCGCTGCTCGACCAGGACGGTCTCGTCATCGGCAACCGCCGGCGTGGCGTCGGGAGCTTGCGGATCCACTTCCCCTCCTCGGATGCGTCGTCGACTCACCGTAGCGGCGCGGCCCGGACCCGGCGCGGCGTCAGGCCTCAACCTCAACGGGGACGGCGTGGTAGGCAGGGCGCAATGCCCGGGACCCACGTGCTCGCCATCGACCAGGGGACCACGGGGACGACCGCGCTGGTCCTCGACCCCGACGCCACGGTGGTGGGCCGGGGCTACGCCGAGTTCGCCCAGCACTACCCGCGCCCGGGGTGGGTGGAGCACGACCCGATGGAAATCTGGCGGGTCTCGATCGAAGTTGCCCACCGGGCCTTGCGATCGGCCGGCGTGGTGCCGGCGGATCTGGCGTCGGTCGGCATCACCAACCAGCGTGAGACCACCGTGGTCTGGGACCGGCGTACCGGCGACCCCGTCGCCAACGCCATCGTCTGGCAGGACAGGCGCACCGCCGCCGCCTGCGCCGATCTGCGGGACCGGGGGTTGGAACGGCTGGTGCGCGAGCGCACCGGTCTGGTCGTCGACGCCTACTTCTCGGCGACCAAGCTGGCGTGGATCCTCGACCACGGCGACGGGCTGAGGGCACGAGCCGACCGGGGCGAGCTCGCCTTCGGCACCGTGGACTCGTGGCTGCTCCACCGCCTCACCGGGGGACGGGTCCACGCCACCGACGTGACCAACGCCAGCCGCACCATGCTCTTCGACATCCGCCGGCTGGACTGGGACGACGAGCTCCTGGCCGAGCTCGACGTCCCCCGCTCGGTGCTGCCCGAGGTGCACCCGAGCATGCACGCATTCGGCGACACCGACCCCGACGTCTTCGGCGGGACGGGCGTGGCCGTCGCCGCCATACTGGGCGACCAGCAGGCCGCCCTCTTTGCCCAGGGTTGCTTCGATCGGGGCCAGACCAAGAACACCTACGGCACCGGCAGCTTCGTGCTCGTCAACACCGGCACCGAGCCGGTCGTCGACGAAACCACCATGATCTCGACCATCGCCGTCGGCGTGGAGGGCGAAGCCACCCAGTACGCCCTCGAAGGGTCGATCTTCGTGACCGGCTCGGCGGTGCAGTGGCTTCGCGACGAGCTCGGCATCATCTCCGACGCGGCCGAGACCGAAGCGCTGGCCTACAGCGTCGCCGACACGGGCGACGTGTGGTTCGTCCCCGCCCTCGCCGGCCTCGGCGCCCCGCAGTGGGATCCCTACGCCCGCGGCGCCCTGATCGGTATCACCCGGGGCACCAACCGGGCCCACATCGCCAGGGCCGTCCTCGAGAGCATCGCATTCCTGAGTCGGGATGTGATCGACACCATGGCGCGCGAGTCGGGAACGGCCATAGACGAGCTACGCGTCGACGGCGGAGCGGTGGGCAACAACTTCCTCATGCAGTTTCAGTCCGACGTGCTCGGCATCCCGGTGGACGTCCCCGAGCAGACCGAGAGCACCTCGCTCGGGTCAGCTTTCCTCGCCGGCATGGCAGTCGGCGTCTGGTCCGACCGCGACGAGCTCGCGGCCATCCGGCGCACGGCACGGCGCTACGAACCGCGAATGGGCGCCGACGAGCGCGAGGCCCGCTGCTCACGCTGGAGCCAAGCGGTGGAGCGGTCCCTCCGGTGGGCTCAACCGTGAGCCGGGGCGCAGCCCAGGAGAGGATCCGCCGGTCCGGGCGACCGATCGAGACCGGTCTGCCACGGTTGCGGCGCCGGCTGGCGGCCGGCGTGGTTGCGGCCGGCGTGGTTGCCACAGTCGCCGCGGGGTGCGGGAGGTCGGGGAAACAACCGGCGGGAGCGCCAGCGGACTCGGTGCCCCCAACGAAGTCCGTGCCGTCGATGACTTCGTTGCCGTCACCGAACACGCCGTCAATGAAGTCAGTGCCGGCGCCGGTGTCCACGCCGTCGACCGCGGTCGCGCCGGCGTCGGGAACAGGGACGAAACCGGCGCTCTGCGGGTCCCGTACCGGCGCCCCGGCGGTCGACAAGGTGATGGTCATCTGGGAGGAAAACCATGGCTACTCCTCCGTCGTCGGCTCTCCCGACGCTCCCTACATCAACTCCATCGCCGCCGGCTGCGCCCTGGCCACCGACTACAACGCCGCGACCCACCCGTCGTTGCCCAACTACCTGGAGGCGACCTCGGGCCTGTCGTACGCCAGGTCACCGTTCGACGGCGACTGCTCGCCCGGCGGTTCGTGCGTCGTCACCGGCCCCTCCATTTTCAGCCAGGAGACGAGCGCAGGGAAGCAGTGGCGGGCCTACGAGGAGGCCATGCCCCTCAACTGTGACCACACGACGAGCGATGTGTACGCAGCGCGCCACAACCCGCCCGTCTACTACACGAGCATCGGGACCGACTGCGCGCCCTGGGACCAGCCTCTCGGCGCGCCGACGTCGGGGGCGCTGGCCGCCGACGTGGCCGCCGGAACGCTGCCGGCCTATTCGATGGTCACACCCGACGTCGTCGACGACATGCACGACGGGAGCGTGGCCGGCGGGGACCGGTGGCTGGCCCGGTGGCTGCCGGTCGTGACCTCGGGAAGCGACTACCGCGACGGACGGCTGGCGATCCTGGTCGTGTGGGACGAGGGGAGCGGCTCGGGGAACGACCTCTCGCACGTGCCCTTACTTGTCCTATCGGCGTCGACCCGCCCCGGCACCCGTGTGGCTGAGCCCATCGGCGAGCCGTCGGTGCTGCGCGCCACCGAGGACCTGACCGGGCTGCCCACCCATCTGGGGATGGCTGCCAGCGCGCCCTCGATCCTGACGGGTTTCGGGCTCCGCTGAGCGTCCGCGGGCACCATCGGCCGAGACGACTAGCCCGCCTCGACGGCGTGGGCCGCCGGCGCCGGCTCGGCGCCGACCGCGCGCCGGCGACGGATCATGGTGCCCGCCGCGTCGGTGTCATGGACGGTGAGAGCGGTCACGGCGCCGACCAGGGCGATCCCCGCTGCCGCCACGAACGCGGCGTGGTAGGCCGGCAGATGGACTACCACGTGGCCGCGGACCAACCGGGTCGGTCCCACCGCCGCCACGACGGTGGTGAGCGCCGCCACTCCGAGTGCCCCGCCGAGCTGGCGCTGGGTGTTGAACAAGGTGGACGCCCTCCCCGTGGCCGCCGGTGAGATGGTCGCGAACGACGCCGCCTGCGCAGGGATGAACACCCCCGACATCCCCAGGCCCATGACCGCAAGCAGGAGGCGAGCGAGCCATAGGTTGGTGTGCAACCCGACGAGCGCCAACGTGCCGATCGCGAGGGCGACGATCACCAGCCCCCCGGCCATGACCCGGCGGGGTCCGATCAGCGGGTAGAGACGCCTGCTCACGACCTGGGCCCCGCACATCACCCCGACTGCCTCGGGGAAGGTGCTGAGCCCGGATTGAAGGGCGGAGAGCCCGAGGCCGTCCTGGTAGAACAGCGCCACGAGGTACAGCACCCCTATGAAGGCCACCGACGCCAACATGAGCACGACAGTGGTGACGCGGAACAGGCGGTCGCCGAAAAGGCGGAGATCGATGAGGGGCTCGCTCCTGGCCAGTTCCACCCGCACCAGGGCGCCGAGCAGCACGGCACCCGAAGCGACCGTGCCCACCACCGCCGGCGTCCCCCAGCCGCGGACAGGGCCCTCCGATAGGCCGTACATCAACAAGCCGAGTCCGACGCCGGCCAGGGCGAACCCAGGTAGGTCGAATGCGCCCGGATGGCTCTGGCGCTCGCCGGTGAGAAACAAAGCACCGAATGCGAACGCGGCCACGCCGATGGGCACGTTCACGTAGAAGACCCACCGCCATGACAGGTCGGTGACGAAGAGCCCGCCGAGCACCGGCCCGAGGGCGGGCGCCAAGGCGGTGGGCACGATCAGGATGCTCGACGCCCGTACCCGCTCGGCCGGGGGGAAGACCCGGAACAGCATGGCCAGGCCCACCGGGGTCATGAGGCCGCCACCGACACCCTGCAGCACACGGAACACGACCAGTTCACCCAGGCTGGTCGCCAGCCCGCACAGCGCCGACGCCCCGGTGAAGATGACGATGGCACCGAGCAGGACCCGCCGCCCCCCCAGACGATCACCGAGCCAGCCCGAGGTCGGAATAAACACGGCCAGGCTCACGAGGAAGGCGATGGCTACGGTGTCCACCGCTTCGGCGCTGGTGTGGAACTGGCGGCCGAGTGTGGGGATGGCGACGTTGACGATGGTGGAGTCCATGATCGCCATGAACATGGCGGCCACGTACACCACGCTCACCGCGATCTTCTGATTCATCTCGCGAATGGGCACCAGGGCTAGAACCCGAACTGGGAGCGCACCGGCGACGCGTGGACCGAGCACACCAGGAGCCGGTACCAATTAACCGCTAACTCGGGCCGGTCGGAACCGAAAATCTCGCAGGCGGTTGCGAACTCGAAGGGATAAAAGCCGTCCCCGATCACCACGGCAACGGTCCTGGACCTTGTGGCAGGATCCTTGTGCACTTAGTCAATCATGCCACTTACAAAGGCGAGCGTTGCTACGTCGACAATGCTCTCGCCGGCTCAGACGGTTAACCTGGACCTTCGTTCCTCGGGGAGTCGACGTAGCAACGCTCGCCTTGGTACATGAACAACGCTACCGCTTGGGCATACCTGGAGGGCGTGCGTCAGGGTGACCAGCCGCTCGTGGTGGCACCCCTCGGCTGACCGGCCCCGTGTTCGGCTCCTGGGGGGTGCGGTCCCGGTCCCACACGGCGTAAAAGTGGTGCACGGGCCCGTGGCCGTGGCCGACGTCGAGGCGACCAGCGGCGCCGAGCGCGCCCGTGAGGTACGCCTTGGCCGCGCCCACCGCCGTGGACCAGTCAGGGTGGCGGGGCCGGAGGGCGGCTATGGCGGCGGACAGCGTGCACCCCGTACCGTGATCTTTGTCGGTCACGACCCGCACGGCGCACAACTCCTCGGTATCCTCGGCACTTGCCAGCACGTCGGTGCTCGTCCCTTCCAGGCGGGAGCCGGTCGCCAGGTGGCCGCCCTTGAGCAGGACGCGGCGGGCACCGAGGCCGAGCAGGCGGGCGGCCTGGGCGCGCATTTCGTCCACGCCGGCCGCCTCGATCTCGCCCAGCAGGTCGGCGGCTTCGGGCACGTTTGGGGTGATCAGATCGGCGCGCGGCACCAGCACGTCGCGCAGGGCATCGACGGCGCCGGCGGCGAGCAGGCGGTCCCCGCTCTTGGCCACCATCACCGGATCGAGCACGACGAACGGCGGATGCCAGCGGTCGAGGGCGGCGCCGACCGCTCGGACGATCCCCTCGTTCGCCAGCATCCCGATCTTGACCGCGTCGACCCTCACGTCGGCGAGAAGAGTGTCGATCTGGGCGGTCACGAAGTCCGCCGGCACCTCGTGCACCCCCGTGACCCCGGTCGTGGTCTGGGCCACCACGGCCGTCACGACCGCCATCCCGTAGGCGCCGAGGGCGGAGAAGGTCTTCAGGTCGGCCTGGATCCCGGCGCCGCCGCTCGGGTCGGTGCCGGCGATGGACAGGACGTTTGGGATCACGACCGTGCTCGGCCGCGCATGTCGGCGGTCGGCGCCCGGAGCCCGGCCGGCGCCGGCCGCAGCCCGCGCCCGGCCGGCGCCTGGCTCGCATCCTCGCCGGCCGGCCAGGCGGCGGCGACCAGTTCGCCGGCCGCGGCCGCCGGGTCCGGCGCGGCGCATATGGCCGAGACCACGGCGATACCCGCCACGCCGGTGGTGCCCACCGCCCCGGCGTTGCCGGGATCGATCCCGCCGATGGCGACGATGGGCAGCGTGGACCGGGTGACGATCCCACGCAGGCGGTCGATTCCGATGGGCTGAGCCGCGTCGGGTTTGGTGGCGGTGGCGAACACCGGCCCGGCGCCGAGGTAGTCGACGGTGCCGGCTGGCATCGCCGCCGCCTGTTGGGCCTGCGCCTCGTCGGTCACCGACCATCCGATCACCAGGTCGGCGCCGGCGATGCGTCGGGCCTCCGCGGGCGGCAGGTCGGACTGGCCCAGGTGCACACCGGCGGCACCAGCGGCGAGGGCGACGTCGAGGCGGTCGTTGACAATCAAGGGAATTCCTGTACCAGCCAGCACCTCGAGCAGGCCCCGGGCCGACTCGTACATGGAACGGGTGGAGGCGGCGCGGTCGCGAAGCTGCACAGCGGTGACCCCACCGGTCACCGCGGCGGCGACGGTGGCTTGGACCCCGCGCTCTGCGCAGACGCGCACGTCGGCCACCAGGTAGAGGCCCAGGTCCAGCGGCGCCCTCACCGCTGCTGGTCCGGCGCGGGATAGCCGGGGGCGGTGGCGGCCGGCGAGGCGCCGGCGCCGGAGGAGGACACGGCGGCAGCGGAATCGGAAGCGGCTGCTGCCAGGTCCCACAACTCGTCGAGGAGGCGTACGGCGAATGACCCCGGACCGGGGACCGCGCCGGAGCTTGCGCCGGCAGGTGACGCGGCGCGCTGACCGGCGGCCGCGAGCACGGCCGATGCCCCCGCCGCTGCCCGCATGGGATCTGCGCCGGCGCCGGCAAAGGCCGCCATCATCCCCCCGAGGGCGCAGCCCACACCGGTGACCCTCGTCATCATTAGGTGGCCGCCGGGCACCTCGACCACCTCTTGGCCGTCGGTGACATAGTCGACGGCACCGCTCACCGCCACGACGGTGCCCCGTTCCCGGGCCAGGGCGCTGGCTGCGTCAACGGCGTCGACCGACCCGGCCACGGAGTCGACTCCCCGTCCAGCCGAGCCCGTCACGCCGGCCAGGCTCATGATCTCCGAGGCGTTGCCGCGAACGATCGCCGGCGAGTGCTCGAGGAGCCGGCGGGCCAGGGCGGTGCGGTGCTCGAGGGCGCCCACGGCGACGGGGTCGAGCACCCATGGGCGCCCGCCGTCGTGGGCACCGGCCGCGGCAGCGAGCATGGCCCGGTCCCGCTCCTCCGACAGTGTGCCCAGGTTGACCAGTACGGCGCCGGCGATGCTGGCGAATGCCGCCGATTCCTCGGCGTTTTCCACCATGGCCGGTGACGCCCCGATGGCGAGCAGGACGTTGGCGGTGAAGCCGGCCACGACGATGTTGGTCAGGCAATGCACCAGCGGTTGTGCTTGGCCGACGGCGGCAAGGCCGGCGGCCACGTCCGGATCGGGCCACGTGGTCATGGATGTCATAGCGAAGTCACCGGCATCTCTCGAATTTACTTGTGGCAGGCCACGATGTGTCCGGCAACACCAGCTTGCCGCTGGATTCGTCCCGTCGTTGCCAGAGTTGGGTTACCGGCGCCCGGCTGCTCAGGCGAGGAGCACGGCCGGGTCTGTCGCCGCGAGCCCGTGGGCACCGGCCACCGCCGGCTGGGTGAGCATCCCGTCGTGGGTGTTGAGCCCGAGGCCGAGGGCGGGGTCCGAGCCCAGGGCGGCGCGCCAGCCGTGGGCGGCGATGGCCAGGGCATAAGGAAGGGTGACGTTGGTCAGGGCAAAGGTGGACGTGTGGGGCACGGCGCCGGGCATGTTGGCCACGCAGTAGTAGAGCGAAGCGGCCACGGCGAACGTCGGTTCGGCGTGGGTGGTGGGGTGCGAACCCTCGAAGCAGCCGCCCTGGTCGATGGCGATGTCGACCAGGACCGACCCGGGCTTCATGCGCCCGACCAAATCGCTGGTGATCAGCTTGGGGGCGCGGGCCCCGGGGACGAGCACGGCGCCGATGACGAGGTCGGCGTCGAGCACGGCCCGCTCGATCTCGTAGGTGTTCGAGGTGATGGTCTGGAGGTGGCCCTGGTAGATCCGGTCGGCACTGCGCAACTTGTTGACGTCGCGGTCGAGGACGAGCACCTCGGCCTGCATGCCGAGGGCGATGGCCGCCGCGTTCATGCCCGACACGCCGGCGCCGAGCACCACCACCTTGGCCGCGTACACCCCCGACACCCCGCCCATGAGCACTCCCCTGCCACCGCCGTCGGCTTGGAGATGATGGGCGCCCACTTGGGGGGCCATGCGCCCCGCCACCTCCGACATCGGCGCCAGCAGGGGCAGCGAACCGTCCGCCAACTGCACGGTTTCATAGGCGATGGCCGTGATGCCCGACGCCAGCAGAGCCTCGGTGCACGACCGGGAGGCCGCCAGGTGGAGGTAGGTGAAGAGCACCAGGTCCTTGCGGAGGCGGTGGTACTCGACCTCGACGGGTTCTTTGACCTTGAGGATCATCTCTGCGTCGCCCCATACCTCCTCGACGTCGTCGACGATGGTGGCGCCGGCAGCGACGAAGTCGGCGTCGGGTAGCGCCGAGCCGGCCCCGGCTCCGCGCTGCACCAGGACCCGGTGGCCGGCCCTTGACAGCTCGTGGGCGCCGGCAGGTGTCAGCGCCACCCGGTACTCGTTGTCCTTCACCTCGGTGGGAACGCCGACGTTCATAGGTTTTCTTTCTCCTACTCCAATGCGGACATGACGTGCTTTATGCGGGTGTAATCCTCGAGCCCGTACAGCGAAAGGTCCTTGCCGTAACCCGAGTGTTTGAACCCTCCGTGCGGCATTTCGGCCACGATCGGGATATGGGTATTTATCCACACCGCGCCGAAATCGAGCCGGCGGGACACGCGCAGGGCGCGAGCGTGGTCGCGGGTCCACACGCTCGATGCCAGGCCGTATTCCACGGCGTTGGCCCAGGCGACGGCTTGGTCCTCGTCGTTGACACGTTGCACGGTTATCACCGGGCCGAAGATCTCGGTGGTGGCGAGCTCGTCGCCCTGCTCGACGCCGGCCACAATCGTGGGGGGGAAAAGAAAACCCGGTCCCGGTGCCGCTTGGCCACCGGTAACGACCACGGCGTGGCTGGGTACCCGGTCGAGGAAGCCGGATACCCGCTCCAGCTGGGAAGCGTTGTTGAGGGGCCCGAATGCGGCATCGGCGACGTCGGTCCCCCCGAATATCGTCTCCCGGGCGGCCGAGGCCAGCGCGGCCACGAGGTCGTCGTGCACCGAAGTTCCGGCGAGCACCCTCGTCGCCGCCGTGCAGTCCTGGCCGGTGTTGAAGAATCCGGCGCCGGCGATGCCCTCCGCCACGGTGGCGGCGTCGACGTCGTCGAACACGATCACCGGCGCCTTGCCCCCCAGCTCAAGGTGCACCTTCTTCAGGTCGGCGGCCGCGGCCTGGGCGACCTCGCGCCCGGCGCGCACGCTGCCGGTGATCGAAACCATCCTGGGACCGGGATGGCTGACCAGGGCCCTGCCCGTGTCGCGGTCGCCGCATACGACGTTGAGCACACCGGGGGGCAGCACCTCGGCGGCCATCTCGGCCAGCATCAGGGCGGTGACCGGGGTGGTGTCGGAAGGCTTGAGCACCACCGTGTTGCCGGCGGCGATGGCGGGGGCGATCTTCCAGATGGCCATCATGAGCGGGTAGTTCCACGGCGTCACCTGGGCGCACACGCCGATGGGTTCGCGCCGTATCCAGCTGGTGTGACCCCGCATGTACTCGCCCGCTGAGCGACCCTCGAGCACCCGGGCCGCGCCCGCGAAGAATCGCACCTGGTCGATCGAGGGTGGCAGCTCCTCGGTCCTGGTCAGCGCCAGCGGCTTGCCCGTGTTGCGGCCCTCGGCGACGACGAACTCCTCGGCCCGTGACTCGAGGCCGTCCGCCAGGCGGAGCAGGGCCATGCTGCGCTCGGCCGGCGTGGAGTCGCGCCAGGTCTCGAAGGCGTCGGCGGCCGCCCGGCAGGCGGCGTCGACGTCGGCCGCATCCGACAGGGGGGCTTCGGCGTAACCCTTGCCCGTGCTCGGGTCGACCACCGACGTGGTCCGCCCCCCGGCGGGTTCCGTCCAGGCACCGCCGACAAAGTTGCGCAGCGTCGTGGACGAAGCTGATTCCAACGGTGTCATCGCATCTCCCACATGTCGTCTCCGGCTACGAGATCATCTCACCTGTACGATCGACCAAGGCGTGCGCTCTGTTCGACGGCGTCACAGGACCGGGACGCCCGCGTGCACCAAGCCGGCAAAGGAGATCACCTGTGGCCCAACCGCAAGACCCGATCGGCCCGGTGAGCGGCGACCCCGCCGGGGCCGGGCACCACGAGACGACGGCTCCTGGTGCCCACGACGACGCCCGCATGCAGGAGGCGGCCAAGCGCCACCTGTGGATGCACTTCACCCGGATGAGCACCTACGACGACTCCGACGTGCCCATAATGGTGCGCGGCGAGGGCCCGTGGGTGTGGGACTCCAAGGGCCGCAAGTACCTCGACGGCCTTTCGGGGCTGTTCACCGTTCAGGTCGGCCACGGCCGGCGGGAGCTGGCCGAGGCGGCGGGGCGCCAGGCCGGCGAGCTGGCCTACTTCCCGATCTGGAGCTACGCCCACCCCGCCGCCATCGAGCTGGCGGAACGCCTGGTTGCGCTGGCCCCCGGGGACCTCAACCGGGTGTTCTTCACCACCGGCGGCGGCGAGGCGGTGGAGTCGGCGTGGAAGCTGGCCCGCCAGTACTTCCGCGCCGTCGGCCAGCCCGGCCGCTACAAGGTCCTCTCACGCGACATCGCCTACCACGGCACCACCATGGGAGCACTGTCGATCACCGGGTTGCCCGGGCTCAAGGCGCCGTTCGAGCCACTGGTCCCCGGCTCGGTCCGGGTGGTAAACACCAACTTCTACCGGGCCCCCGAGCACGCCGGCGACGAGGAGGCCTTCGGCCGCTGGGCAGCCGACGACATCGAACGGCGCATCGAGATGGAAGGTGCCGGCACCGTCGCCGCCGTGTTCTTGGAGCCGGTGCAGAATGCCGGCGGTTGCTTCCCCCCGCCCCCCGGTTACTTCGCCCGGGTGCGCGAGATCTGCGACCGCCACGGCGTGCTGCTGGTCTCCGACGAGGTGATCTGCGCCTTCGGCCGCCTCGGGTCCTACTTCGGCGCCGAGCGCTACGGCTACCGCCCGGACATGATCACCTGCGCCAAGGGCATGACGAGCGGTTACTCCCCCCTCGGGGCGCTGCTCGTCGACGACCGCATCATGGAGCCGTTCCTGTCGGGCGCGGCCTCGTTCGCCCACGGCTTCACCTTCGGGGGCCACCCCGTGTCGGCCGCGGTCGGCCTCGCCAACCTCGACGTGTTCGAGAAGGACGACGTCGTCGGCGGGGTGCAACAGCGCCAGGGGGCTTTCCGGGCCGTGCTCGACGGTCTGCGCGACCTGCCCATCGTCGGTGACGTCCGCGGCGACGGCTTCTTCTACGGCATCGAGCTGGTCAAAGACCGCGACACCAAGGAGGGCTTCGACGACGACGAGTCCGAGCGCCTGTTGCGCGGCTACCTGTCGGGTGCCCTCTTCGGCGCCGGCCTGATCTGCCGGGCGGACGACCGCGGCGACCCGGTCATCCAGCTCGCCCCCCCGCTCGTGTGCGACCAGGAGCACTTCGACTTCATCGGCGACGTGCTCAGGACGGTTCTGGCTGAGGCCTGGTCGCGCCTCTGACCATGGACGTGCTGGTGGTCGTCGGTGCCGTCGAGGTCCCCGAACGCCTCTGGTCCCGGGCGCGCCGTCGGGTCCGGGTCTCCCCGGGCCCCGTGCCGTCGGCCACCATCGCCGAGCTGCGCGCCCACATACCCCGCTCCGTGGGCGTGGTCGGTGACACCGCCGGCCTGGCCGGCGTGGCCGGCGTCGCCGGCCAGCTCCACGCCGCCGGGCTACCCGTGACCGTCTACTCCGACGTGCCCGTCGAACTCGACCCCGGCATCGGCCACGCCCGGGTGAGCGACCCTGGACCTCCGATGGACGTGGCCAACTCGCTGCTCGACCTGATCGGCAACACCCCCCTGGTGCGCCTCGACCGCATGGGGCGCGACCTGGCCTGCCAGCTCCTCGCCAAGCTCGAGTACCTCAACCCCGGCGGCAGCGTCAAGGACCGTCCCGCCCTCGCCATGGTGGTCGCAGCCGAACGCGACGGGCTGCTCGGCGCCGGGGGCACCATCGTCGAGCCAACGTCCGGCAACACCGGCGTCGGCCTGGCGATCGTCGCCGCCCGGCGCGGCTACCGCTGCGTGTTCACCATGCCGGACAAGGTGGCCAAGGAGAAGGTGGCCCTGCTGCGGGCGTACGGCGCCGAGGTGGTGGTGTGCCCGAGCTCGGTCGGCCCCGAGCACCCCGAGTCCTACTACTCGGTCGCCCGTCACCTGGCCGAGACCACGCCGGGCGCCTACCAGCCGAACCAGTACGCCAACCCCCACAACCCCGAATCCCACGAGCGCGGCACCGGGCCGGAGCTGTGGCTGCAGACGGCGGGACGCATCACCCACCTGGTGGCCAGCGTGGGCACCGGGGGCACCATCTCCGGCGCCGGCCGCTACCTCAAGTCCAAGGACCCGTCGGTGCAGGTCATCGGCGCCGACCCGGAGGGATCGGTGTACTCCGGGGGCACCGGCCGGCCCTACCTGGTCGAGGGGATCGGCGAGGACTTCTGGCCCGAAACCTACGATCCTGGCCCCGTCGACAGGGTCATCGAGGTGAGCGACCGGGACAGCTTCCTCACCGCCCGTCGGGTGACGCGAGAGGAGGGCATCCTCGTCGGCGGGTCGTGCGGAACGGCGGTATGGGCGGCGCTGGAGCTCGGACGCACCCTCGGCCCCGACGACGTGGTGGTCGTCGTGATGCCCGACTCGGGACGAGGGTACCTGTCGAAGGTCTACGACGACGGGTGGATGGCCGACCACGGTTTCCTGCGATCGGGGGGCGACACCATCGAAGCGGTCCTGGCCCGCAAGGGGGCAGCCGTCCCCCCGCTGGTACACGTGCACCCCGACGAAACGGTCCGTGCCGCCATCGCCATCTTGAAGGAGTACGGGATCTCCCAGATGCCGGTGGTGAAAGCCGAACCTCCTCTCTCCCTGGCCGAGGTGGTCGGCACGGTGAGCGATCGCCGGCTCCTCGAGTTGGTCCTCGCCGATCCGGCCGTCATCGACGCTCCCGTCGACGCGGTGATGGACCCGCCGCTGCCCACCATGGGCGCCGGCGAACCGGTGGACACCGCCGCCGCCCGCCTCGGCGACAGCTCCGCCGTGCTGGTGCTCGACGGTGGACATCCCACCGGGATCGTGACCCGCTCCGACCTGTTGGAATTCCTCGCCGGGCGGCGGCGATGAGCGAGCCCGGTCCTCCCGCTGGGTACGGCCCCGAGCCGGCCGGGTACGGCTTCGAGACACGGGCCATCCACGCCGGGCAGGCGCCCGACCAGGCGACGGGTGCTGTGGTGCCACCGGTATCGCTGGCCACCACCTACGCCCAGGACGCCGTCGGCAGCCACCGCGGCTACGAGTACAGCCGCAGCGCCAACCCGACCCGCGCCGCACTCGAGGTGGCGTTGGCCTCCCTCGAGGGGGCGCCGAGAGGGCTGGCGTTCGCCAGCGGACTGGCCGCCGAGGACGCGGTCCTGCACCTCCTGCGCCCGGGCGACCACGTGATCGTCCCCGACGACGCCTACGGCGGGACCTTCCGGCTTGTGGCACGGGTGTGGGGCGCGCTCGGCGTCGAGCACACGGCCGTGGACCTCGGCGACCCCGACGCTCTAAGCGCCGCCATGCGCCCCGCCACCCGCCTGGTGTGGGCGGAGACACCGTCGAACCCTCTGCTCAACGTCGTGGACATCGCCGCAGTGGCCGCCGTCGCCCACGACCACCGGGCCCTGCTGGTGGTGGACAACACCTTCGCCACCCCCTACCTCCAGCAGCCCCTCGCCCTGGGCGCCGACATCGTCGTGCACTCGACGACCAAGTACCTGGGAGGCCACAGCGACGTGGTGGGCGGCTTCGTCGCCACCCGGCAGTCGGCCCTAGCCGACGACATCGCCTTCTTCCAGAACGCGGTGGGCGGGGTACCCTCCCCCTTCGATTGCTACATGGTCCTGCGGGGTGCAAAGACCCTTGCGGTGCGCATGGACCGCCACTGCCAGAACGCGGCGGCGGTCGCCGACATGCTGTCGTCACACAGGGCGGTGGACCACGTGCTCTACCCGGGCTTGGCGGTCCACCCGGGCCACGAGGTTGCACGCCGCCAGATGCGTGCGTTCGGGGGCATGGTGTCGTTCGTACTCGCCGGCGGCGAGAAGGCCGCCCTGGAGGTGGCACGCTCGACTGAGCTGTTCGTGCTGGCCGAGTCCCTCGGAGCGGTGGAATCGCTCATCGAGCACCCCCACCGCATGACCCACGCCTCGGTCGCCGACTCTCCCCTCGCCGTCGACCCGGGGCTCCTGCGCCTGTCGGTGGGCATCGAGACCGACTCCGACCTGCTCGCCGACCTCGCCCAGGCTCTTGACCGTGTGGCGTGACCGGCCGGCGCCGGCGCCGGCATCCAAACGGGTCGTTCGGAGCTGCGAACACGTAATCGCAGCCGGCGCCGGCCGGTCGTCTGCATAACTCGACATCAAATCCTCCAAAGTGGCATTTGATGTCAACTTCGGTACGGCCCAGCGGACCCAAGTACGCAAGAGGTCGGCAACTTCTGGAAATGCTGCATACTTAGGCGGATGGGCGGGCACGGGCGCGAAGGAAGCGTCGGCGCGCTCGGTACGTTCGCGCCGACCGCCTCCGGCACCAGCGAGGTCCGTTGCCCGAACCCATGAACGCGCTCAGCGCCGCGGCCCGCGTCGGGCTGGTCGGGCGCACCGTCTTCTATCTGGTGCTCAGCGCGCTCACCGTCCGCATCGCCGCTGTCGGGGGAGCTGCCGCCCAACAGGACAACGCCTCCGGGGCCCTCACCGTGCTGAGCCGGCCGCTGATAGGGAAGATCGCCATCGGCGTCGTCGCCGTCGGTTTCTTCCTTTTGGGCATCGCCCGCCTGGTCGGGGCTGCTCGGGACTCCTCCGTCGGTCCGTGGCGGCGGGTGGCGACGGCTTTGCAGGGCTTTTTCTACCTGGCGCTCGCCTACGTCCCCGCGTCGTTCCTGGCCGGCCGTACCCAGACCGGCTCCGAGCAGCAGCAGCACCGCACGGCCGCCCGGCTGCTAGGGCTGCCCGCCGGCCGGGAACTGGTGATCGCTCTCGGAGCGGTGATGATCGTCGTGTGCGCCGTCCAGATCCACACCGCCCTCTCCGAGGACTTCACCGAGGGGATGCGAACCGAGCACGCACCCGTGGTGGTACGCAAGCTGGTCCGCGTCGCCGGCGCCGTTGGCATATCCGCCCGGGCCATCGTCTTCGTCCCGATTGGAGTGTTCTTCATAGTGGCGGCGATCCAGCTCGACCCGAATCATGCCCGGGGACTCGATGCCGAGCTGCTCATCCTGTCGGGCCACACGTGGGGCGTTGCCGTGCTCGCGCTGGTCGCCCTCGGTTTCAGCGTGTTCGCCGTCTACTCAGGCCTGGAGGCCCGCTACCGCGAGGTGGTATCCGCCACCTGAGGACATCACGGCCGGCCCGCAATCTCCTATTGACAGTTGTGAATGTATCGACCATGAT
Organism: Acidimicrobiales bacterium; assembly: GCA_035552775.1. Taxonomy (GTDB): domain Bacteria; phylum Actinomycetota; class Acidimicrobiia; order Acidimicrobiales; family Palsa-688; genus DASZKW01. Next base: position 37,253 of record DASZKW010000070.1, read on the forward strand.
CGACGTATCGACATTCGTTGATCCATGAGGAGGTAGAGGCCGTGTCTCGAGTACAGCTTGCCCTGAACGTGAACGACATCGACAGCGCCGTGGACTTCTACTCCAAGCTGTTCGGGACCGAGCCGGCGAAGCGGCGCCCTGGTTACGCCAACTTCGCCATCGCCGAGCCGCCTCTCAAGCTCGTGCTCATCGAGGGGCCGGGGGGGCGCACCGACGGCGTGATCGGTGCCCTCAACCACCTCGGCGTTGAGGTCGACACCCCCGGAGAGGTCCAGGCGGCCACCCGGCGCCTGGCCGTCGCGGGCCTCGAACCCGATGTCCAGGAATCGACCACCTGCTGCTACGCCGTCCAGGACAAGGCATGGGTGAGTGATCCGGACGGGGCACCGTGGGAGGTGTACACCGTGCTCTCCGACGCTCCCGCGGAGACCGACCTCGGCTGCTCCACCGAGGCTTGCACGCCGTTCGAGGCGGAAGCGACCGTCGCTAGCGCCGCCGGGGCGTGCTGCTGAGTCCACCGGGCGGTTGGCCCGAGGCGGAGGATCCGAGATCCCACGCCTTGTGTAGTCCGTAGGATCCTTTTGATGCACAGTTGCCCGTTGGAGGGGAAGGCCGCTCTGGTCACAGGAGCCTCTCGCGGGATCGGTGCGGCGACGGCGCAGGCACTCGATCGCGCCGGCGCACGGGTGGCTCTGGTGTCCCGGAGCAGCGACGGGCTCCTGGCCGTCGCCGCGGAACTGGACCACGACCCCGTCATCGTGGTGGCCGACCTCGGGCAGCCCGCGGCGCCAGGCGACGTCGCCCGTCAGGCGCTCGCCAAACTCGGCTCCGTCGACATCTTGGTGAACAACGCCGCCGCCGCGGCGCGCCTCGACACGGTGGAGACGGATGCAAGCGTCATCGACCGGTTGTTGGCGGTCAACGTGCGAGCCCCGCTCCTGTTGATCGCCTCACTCATGTCGTCGATGATCGCCCGGGGCACCGGCTCGATTGTCAATCTCTCCTCGGTCTCAGCTCTGAGGGGCACCCCACGGCGTGCCGCCTATGCGGCGTCGAAGGGGGCCCTCGACGCGGCGACGAGATCGCTCGCCATCGAGCTCGGACCAAGCGGAATAAGGGTCAACTCGGTCGCGCCAGGCGTGGTCGACACCGCCCTTTGGACCAAGAACAAGGCGATCCCGGGGGTCGTGGAAGCGATCGAGCGCCAGACGCCGCTTCGCCGCTGGGCGACGCCGGCAGACATCGCCGACGTGATCGTGTTCCTCGCATCCGACGCCGCACGCTTCGTCACGGGCGAGACCATCTGCGTCGACGGTGGGATGGCTGCCACACTCGACTTGTACGGGGGTGCGGTGTGACGGCACCGCACCGGGATAACGACGGCGGACTCGATGCCGTCACGGGTGCCTTCAGTTACTCGGGAAGGGTGATCGCTCGACACCTGCGCGGGGCCGGCCGGCGGGTGCGTACCCTCACGGGCCATCCCGAGCGCGCTGGCGACCAAACGGACATCGAGGTGCGCCCGCTCGACTTCGACGACCCCGCGGGACTGGCAGCGTCGCTGGCCGGCGTGACCACGCTGTACAACACCTACTGGGTCCGGTTTGCCCACGGCAGGATCGACCACACCCTGGCCGTGGAGAACTCCCGCACGCTGTTCAAGGCGGCCCGCCGGGCCGGGGTGGGCAAGATCGTCCACGTCTCCATCCTCCATCCCTCCTCCGCTTCCCCCTACCCGTACTTCAGGGGCAAGGCGCTGGTCGAGCGGGCGCTGGCCGAGGGCGGCCTCCCCTACGCCGCCCTGCGCCCTTCGGTGCTCTTCGACGAGCGCGCCGTGTTGCTCAACAACATCGCCTGGCTCCTGCGCCGGCTGCCGGTCTTCGCTGTCGGCGGCGACGGCAGTTACCGGGTCCGACCCATCCATGTCGACGACCTGGCCACCCTGGCCCTGGAAGCGTCGACCTGGCCCGACGACCGCGTGGTCGACGCCGTGGGCCCCGAGCGGCCCACGTTCGTGGACCTGGTGAAGCAGATCCGTACCAGCGTGGCCAGCCGGGCCCGCATCATCTCGGTGCCCGGCCCGGTGCTGCTCGGCGCGTCGAAGGCGCTCGGAGCAGCATTGCACGACGTGGTGCTTACCGCCGACGAGTACCGGTCCATGGCCGAGGGTCTGGCTGATTCTGACGCCCCGGCCACCGGTACCGTCGCCCTGTCAGAGTGGCTCGGCACGCGAGGCGGCAACCTCGGCACCACCTACGCCAACGAACTCGACCTCCACTTCCACTGACGACCGGTCCCGCGGGCCGCGCGATCGGTGGCAACGGTCAAATCGGGGCTTCGTCGAGTCGTCCTACGCTGCGCACGGCTTCGAACAGCAGGGCGGGGCGCCCCCACAAAGAGTTGGCGAAAATGAAGGTGACGCTGACGGCCATGGCCGCCATCGCCCACACCGGGTAGATGTACCCGGTGCAGGCGGCGGGAATGCCAAGACCGTTGAAGGTGAAGGCCAACGCCACGTTCTGACGGGTCTTGCGGTAAGAGTGGGAGGAGATCTCCCGGGCCGCCATTATCGACGCCAGGCGGTTGCTCAAGATGATGATGTCGGCGGACTCCATGGCGATGTCGGTACCGCCGCCCATGGCGACACCCACGTTGGCCTGCATGAGGGCGGGAGCGTCGTTTATGCCGTCGCCGACCATGGCCACGCAGGCGTTGCGCTGCAAGTCGGCGACGATCGCCGCCTTGGCCGCGGGTAGCACCCCGGCGTGGATCTCGTCGATGCCCACCTGGGCTGCCACCCTCGCCGCCGCCCCTGGATTGTCGCCGGTTACCAGCACCAGGCGAAGGCCGGCTTCCCGCATGGCGGCCACCGCCCCGGTGGCGCCGGAGCGGAGATCGTCGCCTAGAGCCAGGGCGCCGACCAAGGCGCCCTCGGTGCCCACGGCCACGACCGTGCGGCCCGATTCCTCCAGCGCGTCGATCGCCTCGGCCAGGGGTGCAGTATCGATCCCGTGTGCTTCGAGCAGGGACGTCCGGCCCACCACGACCTGGCGTCCGGCGACACGCGCGACCACGCCTTGGCCGGTCACGGACTCGAACTCCTCGGTACCCGGTACGGATAGGCCCCTGTCCAAGGCGGCGTCGACCACAGCTCTGGCCAGGGGATGCTCGGAGGAGGCCTCGGCGCCAGCCGCCAAGCTGAGTACGTCGTCCTCGTGGACCCCTTCTGTGACCAGCACCTCCCGCAGAGCCGGGCGACCCTCCGTGAGAGTTCCGGTCTTGTCGAGGACGATGGTGTTCACGGAGCGGAATGCCTGGAACGCCTCGCCGGTGCGCATGAGGATGCCCACGTCGGCGGCCTCGCCCGCCGCCCGAACGATGGATAGCGGCGCGGCGATGCCGACGGCGCACGGGTAGCCCATGACGAGTACCGACAGGGCAGCGAAGACGGCGGTTTTCCCGTCTACGGCGCCGTTGACGGCCCAGCTGCCGACCAGCCACCCCATGAGGGCCAGCGCCGAAACGGACAGGACCGTGGGCGTGTAGACCCGCAGGATCCGGTCCACCAGGTGCAAGATGCCGGGCTTGAGAGCCCGGGCGTCTTCCACCGAGCGGACGACCTGGGCCAAGAACGCCTCGTCACCCACGGCGGTGACCTGGACCAACAGCGTGCCTGTGGTGTTGATCGAACCGCCGATGACGACGTCACCGACGGCCGCCTCCATGGGGACGGGCTCCCCCGTGACCAGCGATTGGTCGACCGCGGAGTGGCCCTCGACCACCACCCCGTCGACTGGGACACGCTCTCCGGGGCGGACGCGTACCAGGTCGGCCAGGATCACCTCGTCCAGCGACAGTTGGGCCTCGGTTCCGTTTCGAAGGACCCGAGCGGTGTCGGGCTGGAGGTCCAGCAACCGCTTGACGGCCTGGGAGCTGCGGGTTTTGACCAGCAGCGACAGCCACTCGGAAAAGATGTGGTAGTTGACAACCAGTACCGACACCGCGAAAAAGGAGGCGGTCGGGTAACCGTGGTAGCGCGCGGCCAGGCCCAACACGCCGCCCGCCAGCCCGGCGAACGCCGCGGCCTCGAGCATCACGTGCTGATTGAGAATGCCCCGGCGCAGCGACTGGGCGGCCATGGACAAGATGTGGGTGGCCAAACCGAACACCACCACCACCGCGACCGCTCCCACCACGTAACCGGTCGCCCCTCCCGCTGCCCCGGTGGCGTTGACGGCGACGCTGGCGGCTCCGAGCGCCGCCACGGCCGCGCTGCCGGCCACCGCCAAACCGTTGCCCTGGCCCCGCAGGACCAGGTAGGAGGCGCCGAGCAAGAAGGCACCGACCACGATCGGAATGGCGTAAAAGGCTGGATTGGCCAGGTTCAGGATCAAGGCAATGGCGGCCACGCTGGCCCCGATGGCCACATACAGGCGACGTCCCTCTTTGACGAGGGCGGCCTCCTCCTCCTCGTAGGGGCGGACCTTGCGGGGGTCCCAGATGGTGTAGCCGATGTCCTCGAGGGTCCCGACGAGCTCCTCGGCGCTGACCTGAGCGGGGTTGTAGTCGACCAGGGCCTGCTCGTGGGTGAGGCTGACCGCCACCTTGTCCACCCCGTAGCGCTTACCGAGGGCCCGCTCGATGGTGCCGGTGCACAGCGAGCAGTGCAGTCCCCCGATTTTCGCCCGGAAACGGGCCTGGCCCCCGGGGAGCTCCTCCGCCCAGTAGCCGGCCCCGCCGGGTGGGGATCCGACCTTGTCCTCCGCAGCGATGCTTGGCATCACGCCACCTCGAAGCCGGCGGCGGCGATGACTGCTCTCACCGCCGCCTCGGACCCTGACTGGTCGAGGACGACTTTGACCTCGTCGGCGTCGTGATCAGCCAACACCCGTCGCACTCCGGCGACCTTGCCGACGGCACGCTCGATGCGCTCGCCGCAGTTCCGGCAATTCATGCCCGCGACTGCTATGACCAGGTCATCCACGATGGGCACCGCGTTGGTTTGACGCCATACGATCCAACCTAGACATTCCCGTGACTGGAAGGTCAAGCACTTTGTCCCGACGGTGTACGCTGGAAACAGCTCATCGTGAGCGACTGCGCCCCCGTTGACGGGGGAAGATTGGGGTTTTCCTCCATGGGAGCCCGGACGAGCCCCACTGCGGGCGACGGTGATTTGACCGGAAGTGGCGGCTACGAGAAGGTCGCAGACGATCTCGTCATGAGGTCCCGGGTGGTGCTCGTCGATGTTCGCCCCGAGCGCCGCGCTCTCATGCGCGGTGTGGTCGAGATGGCCATCGGCCCGGGGACGGTGCGCGCCGAGGTCGCGAGCGGCTCCGAGGCGTTGGCCGCAGTCGAGCGCCACCACGCCGACGCCGTGATCGTGGAGATCCAGCTGCCGGTCGCAGAGGGCCTGGCGGTCATCGCCGCCCTGCGGAGCGCGCACCCAGCTGTCGCCATCCTGGTTTGCACATTCCACCATGACCGGACGACGGAACGCGAAGCCACCGAGGCCGGTGCCGACGCGTACCTGGTCAAGCCGGTGAACGCACGAGACGTGCGCGCCGCCCTCGGTTCGGTCCCGCTGCCACCTCTGGCGGACACCGCGGCCCGATAGGGCCAGGAGCGCCTGCACCACCCACCCGGGACTAACCTGGCACCGAAGCGTGGTGTCGCCCCATGGTGTCCTGTTGGTGTCGTGCCCGGACGGGCCGGGAATCGTCGCGGCCATCGCTGGCTTTGTCCATGACCATGGCGGCAACATCGTCGACCTGCAACAACACACCGACGCGGGTTCGGCCCTCTTCTTCCAACGGGTGGAGTTCGAGCTCGATGGATTCGACCTCAGCGGGGACGGGATCCGTACCGCCGCCTCATCCCTGGTGGAGCGGTTTTCCATGCGCTGCGAGGTGCGCTTCACCGACTGGTCGCCCCCGACCGCGGTCCTCGTATCCAAGGAGCCCCACTGCTGCAACGACCTGTTGAGCCGGTGGCGGGCGGGCGAGTTATCGTTCGACCTTCGAACCGTGATCAGCAACCATCCAGACCACGCGGAGATGGCGTCGTGGTTCGGCGTGGCCTACCACCATTTGCCGACAAACGCCGAGACCAGGCGATCACAAGAAGAACGCCTCGAGGCCATCCTCGAGGCCGAGGGCGTCGAACTGGTCGTGCTGGCCCGCTACATGCAGATACTCAGTCCCGAGCTGGTCGGACGCTGGTGCGAGCGGATCATCAACATCCACCACTCCTTCCTCCCGGCTTTCCAGGGCGCTCGCCCCTACCACCAGGCCCACGACCGCGGGGTGAAACTAGTCGGCGTCACCGCCCACTACGTGAGCGCCGGGCTCGACGACGGGCCCATCATCGACCAGGACGTGGTCCGGGTAAGCCACCGAGACGACATCGACGACCTGCGACGGAAAGGCCGAGAGCTCGAGATGGCAGTCCTCGCCCGGGCCGTTCGGGCCCACCTGGAGCACCGGGTCCTCGTCCACGGCAACCGCACCATCGTCTTCGAGGGATGACCCTCGCACCCCTATCAAGCACGGCGAGGACTGATCAGCTGCGCCGGCGCTTGACGATGTGATGGGCGGGGGCGGCGGCCACGCGGGCTCGTTCTTCTTCGCGCTCGCGCGCCCGGCGCTCAGCCCGGCGGCGCCACCCCACCGGGCCCAGGGCGGCCAGTGCCGCCACCAAGACGGCACCGACCACCCAGACGATGGTCATCGGGAGGGATCGGGTGACCACATCGAGGCTGAAACCAGGCTCGACACCGCGGAGATGGGCGTATTCGGTCGACGCCATCTTGATGGAATCGGCCTGGCTCGGCGTCGCCTCCACCACCTCGGCCAGCGCCACCACCCGACCGTCACGCACGCCGGCGACAGACAGCCACGACGGAGTGGCCGTCTTGGAAGTCGGCGTGTAAACGGATCCCGACGAGCCGGGCACCCCGGCCACCGTGAAGGTCGAGCGTAGGGCCAACGAGTCGTTGGCATAGGACTGGGGACCCATCTCGTCGCCGCGCAGCTGGGCCAGCGCGGTGGTGGCCTGGGCGTCGCTCGGAAGCAGGAACGCAAAGATCACGGCACCCTGCGACGGCGACGGCAGCCATTCGACTGCGTAGATACCGGTCTGGTTGGGCGACCGTTTGGCCGCGGTGGTCAGGGCTGTCACGCCGGACTGCGCCGCCTGCTGGGCCGACTCGGACGACGGCTTCACGTCAAAGGCCTTGACGGTGGGCCGGGTGACGACGAGGCGCGCCAGGCGCGAGCGGACCACATGGGTCGACGGCACGACGGCTTGGTAGCCGACGGCGGCCACCACGAGCACCACGACCGCCCGGAGGACCGCGAACGCCGGTCCCCGATAGGGCGACCGCGAACCCGACGCGCTCGCGCCGCCGTCGCTGCCGTCGTCGTCCCCGAGGTTGTCTTCGCTCACGGGATACCAGTCAAGCGGAACAAACTGAGCAGACCCTGAACGCGTACGGGGGTTTGCCGAGGCGGCCCAGACGGAAGAAACCCTCACGCCCATTCCGGTCGCCATGGCGACCGGCCAGAACCGTTCGGAGTGTCATGTCTGAAACGAATACCTTCGCTCGATCACTGCACGATTTGGGCTTGGCCGCGTGGTTCGGCGGCTCGCTGATGGGAGCCATAGGTCTGAACGGGGCTGCCGCCCAGGTTTCGGACCCGTCGGAGCGAGCGAGGATCGCCACGCAGGGGTGGAAGCGTTGGGCACCGGTCAACGCGACAGCGATCACCTCCCACGTCGTGGGCGGGGCGTTGATCGTCAAGGCCAACAAGGCGAGGATCGCGGGCCAAGCCGGAGTCGGCACATTGACTGTCGCGAAGACCGCCCTCACGGTTGCGGCCCTGGCGGCGACGGCAGGTTCCGGTTACTACGGCCGGCAGATGGACCAGGCCGGCAACAACACTTACGCGGCGGGGGCAACCGAGCCTTCCTCCCAGACCCCGCCCGCGGTCGCCAAAGCCCAGAAATCGCTCCGCCCCTTGCAGTGGGCCATTCCCGCTCTCACCGCTGCGGTCCTCGTGATCAATGCCCGCATGGGCGAGCAGCAGCGCCCGTCCGAGGTCACGTCCGGCTTGTTGAGCCGAATCCTCCCGAGCTGAGCTCAGGCGTCCGTTACCACCACCACGTCCAAGCGTCGGGGGCCGTGGACGCCCTGTACCCGGGCGAGCTCGATGTCGGAGGTGGCCGAGGGCCCGCTGACCCACGTGAGCGGACGGGTCGGGTCGAGGCGGCCAAGGATCTCGGCCACATTGCCGGTGATCTGGGCGGCGCGCACGACGCACACGTGGTGGTCGGGGATCAGCGTGAGCGCCCGGCGCCCCTGGCCGGCGCCGCCGTCGAGGACGATGGTGCCTGTCTCGGCGATGGCCGCCGCACAGGTGGTCACCACTGCGGCGGCGTTGTCGAGCCGGTCCCAGGTCACGCTGGCGTCGTCGGCGCCGGCGCCGGCCGGCGCCCACCCCTCGGGCAGCCCGGCGGCCACCACCACGTCGCCGGCGGCAGCGTCGCCGAGGAGTGCGCCGATGCAAGCAGCCACGCTGGCTTCGCCGGTATGCACCACCCGGGCGCCGTAGTCGCTTACGCGTTCGGTGAATCGCGCCACGGGGTCGGCGGCGCCGCGCCACCCATCCTCCGAATGAGACACCGCACCGATCGGCGGGTCGGCGCCTGCCGGGCGAACGGCCGGAGGTAGACCGCCACCCGGGGGGACGGCAGGGGGAGCGGCAGGCGTGGAGCGAAGGGCGGTGCGGATGCGCCCCAGGATCTCGTCGCGCGCCGCACTCATCGGGTACCGCCGCCGGTGCGCGTCCACCAGTCGCGGAACGTCTCCGCCGGCGGCTGGGGCAGGTCGCGTGCTGCCGTCCAACCGGCCAGCGGTGGGGGGAGGCGCCGGATGCGACCGTCGCGGGCGACCAGGCGCCCCAGGCGACCGGCGCGCCCGGCGGTGCGCCAGCGGCCGGCGTCCGCCATCGTCCACGCCGCCGCGGCCATCGCCAGCGCCTCGGCGCCGGGCAGGCGCCCACGCTCGCGGCGGTAATCGACGTGGCGACCCCGGAGGTGGACCAGCACCGCCGGGATGTCGATCTTGACCGGGCACACCTCGTAGCAGGCGCCGCACAGCGACGAGGCGTAGGGCAACGTGGCGTTGTCCTCGATCCCCGTCAACTGGGGGGAGAGCACGGCGCCGATGGGTCCGGGGTATATCGACCCGTAGGCGTGGCCGCCGGTGCGCTCGTAGACGGGGCACACGTTGAGGCAGGCCGAGCAGCGGATGCAGTGCAGCACCTGGCGCCCCACCTCGTCGGCGAGAGTGGCGGTGCGCCCGTTGTCCATCATCACCAGATGGAACTCCTGGGGCCCGTCACCAGGGGTAACACCGCTCCACATGGACGTGTACGGGTTCATGCGTTCACCGGTGGAAGAACGCGGAAGCAGTTGAAGGAACACCGCCAGGTCCTCCCAGGCGGGTAGCACCTTCTCGATCCCCATCACCGTTATGAGCGTGCGCGGGAGGGTCACGCACATGCGGCCGTTGCCCTCCGACTCGACCACGACGATCGTTCCGGTGTCGGCGACGGCGAAGTTGGCGCCGCTCACGGCGACGGTGGCGGCGAGGAACTTGCGGCGCAAATAGGTACGCGCCGCCGCGGTGAGCTCGGTGGGACGGTCACTCAGCGCCGGGTCCACGCCGGCCATCTCGGCCCGGAAGATGTCACGGATCTCGGAGCGGTTGCGGTGGATGGCCGGGACGAGAATGTGGGACGGGCGGTCGTGGCCGAGTTGGACGATCAACTCGGCCAGGTCGGTCTCGACGGCGCCGATGCCGGCTTCGGCGAGCGCCTCGTTCAGCCCGATCTCCTGGGTAGCCATCGACTTGACCTTGACGACCTCGGTGGCGCCGGCGCCGCGGGCCAGCTCGACGACTATGCGGTTGGCTTCGATGGCGTCGCGCGCCCAGTGGACGTGGCCGCCCCGGGAGGTGACGGCGGCCTCCAGTTTGAGTAGGTGGCGGTCGAGCTCGGCCATCGTCGCCGCCTTGATGGACCGGCCTTGTTCTCGGAGCGCCTCCCAGTCGTCGACCTCGGCGACGACCGCGTCCCGCTTGGCCCGGATGGTGGCGGTAGCGTGGCCCAGGTTGGCGCGCAGCTGCGCGTCAGCCAGCGCCCGGCGCGCCGCGGTTGGGAACCCTTCGCTTCCGCGCAGGGCGCCGACCCCGCGAGGCGCGGCGGCGGGGATGTGGTCGGCCGGGCTCATTGCTGCATCATGCCAATGTCTCTCACGGGGGGCTGGCCAGGATCTCGGCAAGGTGAACCGTGGTCACCCCCGAACGGAGTCGAGATAGTCCACCTCCGATGTGCATCAGGCACGAAGAGTCGCCGGCGGTGCACATCTCGGCGCGGGTGGTGAGCACGGCACGCATCTTGTCGGCGAGCATTGCGGTCGAGACGTCCGCGTTCTTCAAGGCGAAGGTGCCCCCGAAGCCGCAGCACGTCGACGCATCCGGCAGTTCGACCAGATCGATACCGGCGACGTTGCGCAGCAGGCGCAGAGGCCGGTCACCAACGCCGAGCGAGCGCAACGAATGGCAGGTGGGATGGTAAGTGACACGGTGCGGCCAGTAGGCGCCGACGTCGTCGATGCCGAGCACGTCGACGAGCAGTTCGCTCAACTCGTAGGTCCGCCCTGCCACCACGTCGGCGCGGGCGGCCAGGGCGTCGTCACCCAGGCTGCGGGCGACGTCGGCGTGTTGGTGGCGCACCGACGCGACACACGATCCCGACGGCACCACCACCACGTCAGCTCCCGCGAACGCGTCGACGTGGTTCCTGATCAAACCCAAGGCGTCGCGTTGATAGCCGGTGTTGATGTGCATCTGCCCGCAGCAGGTCTGGGTTGGGGGAAAGGCGACGTCATGGCCGAGCCGGCGCAACAGGCGAACCGTCGCCTTTCCGACCTCGGGAAACATGACGTCTCCGAGACACGTCACCATCAACGAGATCCTCATTCCGACCGCCGTTGTTTGCTGGACGCTGCCACACCGACGCCTCGGCTGGTGCGGCGCCGGCGCGGTGGCCCGCTCGACTCCCTCACCACCAGCTCCGGCGTGAACACGACCTGTCGGTGGTGGTGCCCGTCGGGGCTCGCCTCTTCGAGCAGCAACTGCGCGGCGCGCTGGCCGAGGGCGTGGCGGGGCTGGCGCACCGAGGAGAGGGGGACGGCCGCGGCACCGGCGAAGTCGATGTCGTCGTAGCCAACGATCGCCACGTCGTCGGGGACCCGGGCGCCGGCCTGAATGAGCTTTTGGAGCAGGCCCAGAGCGATCAGGTCGTTCGCGCAGAATGCCGCCGTCGGTCGGAGCTCGTCGGGCATGGCCAGGATCTGGTTACCAGCGGACCGGCCGCCGGCGACGTTGAGCGCCGGCACGCTTACCGTTACCAGATCGTCCGCGCTGCCGAATTCGCGCAAGGCCCGTAGCGCCCCTTCGGCCCGGTCGGCGACCTGGCGGGGCCGCCCCGAGCCCCCGACGAACGCCACCCTCCTGTGGCCGGCGTCGAGGAGGTGGGCCACGGCCGCCCGGCCGCCGGCCACGTCGTCCACCGACACCGAACACTGCGAGCGTGTCGCCTTGTGATCGACCAGGACCACGGGGATGCCGCGGCGGCGCAGCTCGGCCAGCCGGCGGTCGGCCCGTCCGACTGGGACTATCAAGATCCCCTGCACCCGTTGCTCGGCGAGGATGGTGAGGTACCGGTCCTGCTTGTCGCTGTCCTCGGCGCTATTGCAGAGCATGACCGACAGACCGGCACGGTTGACGGCGTCCTCCACGCCGAGCGCCACGTCGGTGAAGAAGGGGTTGGCCACGTCGAGAACTACCAGGCCGATGGTGCGGCTGCGCCCCGCCCGAAGGTGCCGGGCGGACTCGTTGCGTACGAAACCGAGGGAGGCGATGGCATCGGTCACCCGCAGGCGGGTGTCGGGGGCGACGAGGTGGGCGTGATTGAGAACGTTCGACACCGTCCCGACCGAAACCCGGGCGCGCGCGGCGACGTCACGGATGCCCACGGGACCCTCCACCAGCTGAATTTTTCCTTTCCCCGACATTGCTCTCCGGTCACGGTTGAACCGTGCCAATGGTACTCACGGCGCGGGCCTCTGCCTCGTCCCAGTCGCCTCCGCCCGACGGGATGTAGGTGCGCAGGTCCGCGCGCCCGGCCACGAGGGAACGCAGGGAGCCGAGGTCGCCGCCCACCAGGCCCGCAGCGCGCGCCTGCACAAGCAGGTTGCCGATGGCGCTCGCCTCCGCCGGGCCGGCCACGACCGGCAACCCGCATGCGTCAGCGGTGAGCTGGCAGAGAAGTCCGTTGCGGCTGCCGCCCCCGACCATGTGCACGACATCGACCGCCCGGTGGGTGAGCTCGCAGGCGTCGCGCACGGCGCGCCGGTGGGCCACGGCCAGGCTGTCGAGGACACAGCGGACCACGGCGGCGCGATCCTCGGGGATCGGCTGGCCGGTCGCCCGGCAGCGCCGGCGGACCCGGGCGGCCACGTCACCCGGGAACAGGAGCCCGGCGTCGTCGGCGTCGATCACGCTGCGCAGGGCCGGTAGGCGGCCGGCGCTTTCGACCAGGGCCCCCAGATCCACCCGGGCCCCATCGGCCTCCCACGCCCGGACCGCCTCTTGCAACAGCCACATGCCTGTCACGTTGCGGAGGAACCTCACAGTGCCATCCACCCCGCGCTCGTTGGTGAAGCGTCCCAAGCGCGCTGCGTCGTCGAGCACAGGACGGGACAGTTCCAGCCCCACCAGCGACCATGTACCGCATGAGATGTAGGCGAAGCGATCGGTCGTCGCCGGCACCGCCACCACCGCCGACGCGGTGTCATGCGATGCCACAGTCGTCACGGCGACGTCGCCGGCCAGCCCCGCGCCGGCGAGTGCCGTCGGGGTGAGGACGCCGAGGCGCTCCCCCGGGAAGCGCAGCCCGGCGAATATTCCGGACCGGATGCCGAGTTTGTCCATCAACTCACTGTCCCAACTCACACGGTGGGCCGACAGCAGTCCCGTCGTCGAAGCATTCGTGACCTCGGCGCCGGTCTCGCCCGTGAGCCAGTAGCCGATCAGGTCCGGTATCAACAGAAGGGTGGCGGCCGCGGAGGGCGCGGCGCCGGCGTTAGAGGACAACAGCTGGAACGCGGTGTTGAACGGCAGCATGGCGATACCGGTGCGGCCGTACAACTCGGCTTCGCTGGCGAGGGGCCGCAGCCGGTCGAGGACCCCGTCGGTACGCCGGTCGCGGTAATGGAATGGATTGGCCAGCAGATCCCCGTCCGAGTCGAGCAGGCCGTAGTCCACCGCCCAGCTGTCGACGCCGATCGACGCGATCGGCTGCCGGCGTCCGGCCATCCGCAGGCCGTCGAGCAGCGCCTGCCACAACCCGAGGATGTCCCAGTACAGGTGGTCACCGACGGCCACGGGGCGGTTGGCGAAGCGCGCCACCTCCTCGACTTGCAGCGCCCCGTCTTCGACCTGGGCGGCCACCACCCGTCCACTCGACGCCCCGAGATCCACCGCCACCAGCCCCGGCCCCGCCATCAGCCGCCGTCCTGCCCGGCCCCCTTTGCGACCGGCGGGCCCATCAGACGCGGACGATATCGACGCCGACCAGGTTGGCCACGTCGGCCAGTTGCGCCGCCCGGTGCCCGGTCCCGAGCGCCCAATGGTGCGCCACCGCGGTAGCCGACCACGCGTCGCACCACTCCCCCGGGTCCCGGCCGAAGTCGACCCGCGACGTGGTGTTGCCAATCGCCAGCAGGGGCCCAGCGACCACCTCACCCTCCGACACCACGAAGCGCAGGGTCCCGTCCCGGAGCTGGGTGATCCCGAACGCAGTCACGGGACCGTGGTGCACGTCGAACTCGACCGAGACGCCCCACCCCCGCTTGCCGTGGTAGACGCCGAGGCCGCGCAGCAGCGGCCGCCCGTCGCTGATGGCGAGGTGGGCGGGGCCGTCGTGGCCCATCTCGACCACACCGTCGGCGAAGTTGAGGGCCTGGATCTCGGTGAAGGAGCCTCCCGCTCCGAGCCTGTCCATGACCATCATCGCCAGCGACGTGCGCAGCTCGTACTCCCCGCAAGTGGGAAGACCGCGACCGGTGAGCAGCGACGCACCAAGGATCATGCCGGCGCCGAGGCGTTCGTAAAGGTCGCCACCCAAGCCGCGGTGGTAGTAGGCGAGGGTGTCGAGGTCGAAGTCGGCGACGAGAAGGTCGAGCCCTGCGGCCACGCGCGCCGCCCAGCGCAGGTCGTCACTGTCGACGGACGGGTCGACGTCGAAGATGTCACGGGCGGCGGCCAGCACTGAGTCGACGGCATCGTCGTCAATGGTCTCCACCCGTGCCGCCAGGTCGTCGAACTCGAGCACCTCGACGTGGCCGCCGAGGTGGGCGGGCACGAGGGTCAGGTCGGTCGCCACGTCGTACATGCCCGGGTACAGATGGCCGAGCAGGCCGTGGCGTCCGTGACGCAGAGCGGCACGCGCGCCCGCCGCTGCCACCCATCTCTCCACGCGTGCCCACGCCCGGGGGTCACCCAGGTGACCCGACACCGAGCGGAACGGGATGGCGCACCGTTCGAAGGTGTTGGCCATCTCGGGAAGGGGGCAGGCGCCGCAGTACGCCAGCCACTCGCCGGTCCCGAAGGCGGCGTGGTCCATGGCGTCGGTGGGTTGCAGGTTGACGAGCAGGACCGGCGCGTCGGCGCGCTGGGCGATCGGCACCACCATGGTGGCGGTCATATAGGTAGCGAGGAAAACGACTATGAGATCGCAACCCGACGCCCGCAGGGTCTCGGCCGCCGCCGCCGCCTCGGGGGCGTCGGAGACGAACCCGGCGTCGACGAGACGGGTGCCGTTGCGCTCGAGGCGCCGGCCAACCTCGGCAGCCGAGTCGCGCAGCCGGGGCAGCAGGTCGGGGAACTGCGGCCAGTAGGCGCCGAGCCCGCCCGACACCAGACCCACCGTGAAGGGCCGCCCCCGGCGCACCGCGAGGCCTGGGACGCCGGCGCGCTCGGCGGAAACCGGGCCCGTCATCGGACTCACCATCGGGCTCCTCATCGAACTCGTCACCGGAGGAACGCCGCGGCCACGCCGGCGTCGACGGGGATGTGGACTCCGGTGGTCTGGCCCAGCTCACCGGCGGTTAGCACGAAAACGGCAGCGGCCACGTGCTCGGGCAGAACCTCCCGCCCGAGCAGGGTACGACTGGCGTAGTAGGCGCCCAGCTCGTCCTCGGCCACGCCGTATACCGCGGCGCGTTGCGCGCCCCACCCGCCGGCGAAGATCCCCGAGTCGCGCACCACCCCGTCCGGGTTGACGCCGTTGACCCGGATCCCGTGAGCACCGAGCTCGGCCGCCAGCAGCCGGACCTGGTGGGCCTGGTCAGCCTTGGTTGCCCCGTAGGCGACGTTGTTGGGCCCGGCGAACACGGCATTCTTCGACACCACGTAGACGATGTCGCCACCGAGACGCTGGTCGATCATCACTCGCGCCGCCTCCCGTGACACCAGAAACGAGCCACGGGCCATGACCGCGTGTTGCAGGTCCCAGTCCTCGGTAGTCGTATCGAGCAGCGAGCGGGACCGGGACATGCCGGCGTTGTTGACCACCAGGTCCACACCGCCGAATGCCAGCACCGCGTCGCGCACGGCGGCGGCCACCGCGTCCTCGTCGCTCACATCCACGACGGCGGCCACGGCCACGTCGGTGGAACCGAGCTCGCCGGCGGTGGTGTCTGCCTTGGCGGCGTCGACGTCAGCGACCACCACGCACGCCCCCTCCGCGACAAGGCGGCGAGCGACGGCCCGGCCGATCCCCGAGCCAGCCCCGGTCACGAGGGCGATGCGGGCGGCGAGGGGCTTCTCCGGGGGCATGCGGCGCAGCTTCTGCTCCTCCAGCTCCCAGTATTCAATACGAAATTTCTCGGACTCGTCGATGGGTGCGTAGCTGGACACCGCCTCGGCACCGCGGATCACGTTGATGGCGTTGACGTAGAACTCGCCCGCCACCCTCGCCGTCTGCTTGTCCCTGCCGAAGCTGAACATTCCCACTCCCGGCACCAGCACGATCGCCGGGTCGGCGCCGCGCATGGGGGGTGAATCGGGGTTGGCGTGGCGCTCGTAGTAGGCCCGGTATTCCTCCCTGTAGGCGCGGTGGAGCTCGGCCAGGCGGTCGCGCACCGCGCCCAATGGGGCGTTTGCGGCCAGGTCCACCACGAGGGGACGGACCTTGGTTCGCAGGAAATGGTCGGGGCACGACGTCCCCCGGGCGGCCAGCTCGGGCAGGCGCCGGCGGGACACGAAGTCGAGCACAGTGGGGCTGTCGGTGTAGTGGCCCACCTGGGCCCGGTCGGTGCTGACCAGGCCGCGCACCAGCGCGAACATCTCGGCGGCCCGGCGGTGCCGGGCCTCGGCGGGGAGGGGCTCCCAGCCGTCCTGGACCGGGCCCAGTGGCTCCGGGCGCCCGTGGGCGACGAGGTACTCGCCGGCGGTGGCGATGATCTCCAGCGAACGCCGCTCACATTCGTCGCTGTCGGCCCCCCACGCGGTGATGCCGTGGCCGCCGAGGACGACGCCAATGGCGTCGGGGTGGCTGCGCTGGATCTCCGCGATGTCGAGGCCGAGCTGGAACCCGGGGCGGCGCCACGGCACCCACACCACCCGCTCCCCGAAGCAGGCCTTCGTCAGAGCCTCGCCGTCGGCCGCGGTGGCCAGGGCGATGCCGGCGTCGGGGTGCAGGTGGTCGACGTGGGGGCATGTGACCAGCCCGTGCATGGCTGTGTCGATCGAGGGGGGGGCGCCGCCGCCGCCGTGACGGCAAAAGTCGAACGCCGCCACCATGTCGTCCTCGCGTTCCACACCGGGGTACATCCCGACCAGCGAGCGGAGCCGGTCGACGCGCAGCACCGCCAGACCGGAGGCCTGCAGGGTGCCCAGGTCGCCTCCGGAGCCCTTGACCCACATCAGCTCGACGGGCTCGCCGCTCACTGGGTCGGCGGCCCATCCCTTGGCCGATGCGTTGCCGCCGGCGTAGTTGGTGTTACGCCGGTCGGCGCCCAGCCGGTGGGAGCGCTCGAGCAGCTTCGTCACCTCTGGAGATGTGGTGATCATCTTCACCTCGTTGGTCGGTTGTGACACGGTCAGGCCCCCCAGCCGGCGGCCTGCCCACCCACGCGTTCGCTCCGGATCCGCTCCCCGTACCCGGAGCGCGCATAGGCAGCAATCGGATCGGGGTCGAGGCCCATCTCCTCGCGCAGCTCGGCGAGCAGGGGGCGCACGTCGGTGGCGTAGGCGTCCATCATCACACCGTTGGCGGCGAGCACATCGCCGGCCCGTTGGGCGGCGGCGAGCGCGTCCCGGTCGACCAGTAGCGCCTTGGCCGTCGCTTCCTGGACGTTCATCACCGAGCGGATCTCGCCCGGGATCTTGGCCTCGACGTTGTGGCACTGGTCGAGCATGAACGCGATGCCGGCGGCGGCGTCGAGGCCTCCCCCCCCGACCACCTCGTGCATGATACGGAACAGCTGGAAGGGGTCGGCGGCACCGACCATCAGGTCGTCGTCGGCGTAGAAGCGCGAGTTGAAGTCGAACGCCCCCAGCTTCCCAGTGGCTAGGAGGAACGCCACGATGAACTCGATGTTGGTCCCCGGCGCGTGGTGGCCGGTGTCGACGACCACCTTGGCCCGCCCCCCCAGGCGCACGCAGTGCGAGTTGGCGGTGCCCCAGTCAGGGACGTCGGTGTGGTAAAAGGCCGGCTCGAACAGCTTGTACTCGAGAAGCAGGCGCTGATGGTCGCCCAAGCGGCCGTAGATGGCGGAGAGGCTCCCGGCGAGGCGCTCCTGGCGGGCCACCAGGTCGTCCTGGCCGGGGTAGTTGGTCCCGTCGGCGAACCAACATTTGAGGTCCCGAGAGCCCGTCGCGTCCATTATGTCGACGCACTCGGTCAGGTGGGCGAGCGCCTTGCGCCGCACCGCGGGGTCGGGGTGGGCCACGCTGCCGAACTTGTAGTCGTCGTCCTGGAACAGGTTGGCATTGATGGTGCCGATCTGCACCCCCGCCCCGGCGGCGTGCTTGGCCAGGTCGGCGAAGTCGTCGACGCTGTCCCATGGGATGTGGAGGGCGACGGAAGGGGCGACACCCGTGAGGCGGTGCACCTGGGCGGCGTCGTCGATCTTCTCGTACGCGTTGCGGGGGACGCCCTGCTGGGCGAAGACCTTGAACCGTGTCCCGGAGTTGCCGTAGGCCCACGACGGGGTCTCGATCCACTGCTGGCGGAGGACCGCCTTCACTTCGCTGGGGGTGCTCATGTTGCCTTCGCTTTCGTTGGGAAGACCGGTGGGAACCGGTTTGGTGACCGATGTCAGTCCAGGTGGAAGATCTCGGGTATAGCGACGATGCCCTCGTCGGGGCCGGCGTCACCGAGCCCGACGAAGAACTCCGCCATCTCCTCCTGCCAGCGGGAGTTGACCTCGGTGGCCGCCATGGCGGCCTGGGCATTGACGAAGTCGTCGCACTCGAGGTATCCGGTGAGTGCGCCGTCGGACCCGAGGAACAGCGAGTAGTTGCGCCAGCCGGCGGCCCGCAAGGCGTCGCCCATCTCCGGCCAGACCTCGGCATGGCGGGCCGTGTACGCCTGCGTCTTGTCAGGTCGGATCTGGAGACGGAAGCAGATTCGCTGCGCCAAGGGATCAGAAGTTGAAGTTGTTGATGTTGGTCTTGTCGAACACCGTCGGCGGCCCGAGGACGACCGAGGGGCCCGTGGTACCCGCCGCCGGCAGGACCTTGTAGCTCCCGAGCTTGCCGGCGGTGAAGCTCGAACCCGGCGACAGGGTGATCGTCCCCGAAGCCAGGGCCGCCGCCGCGTATCCGGCCAGGTAACCGAGGTTCGACGGATTCCACAGCTCGAACTCCTTGACCGTGCCGTCGAGCACGTAGCGCCTCATCTGCGAGGGCAGGCCCAGGCCGGTCAGGGTGAGGTGGCTGAGCAGTGACTTGTGGGTGTCGAGGTACTGCGCCGCGGTCGAGATGCCGACGGTGGTCGGCGAGATGATGCCCCGCAGGTTCGGGTGGGCCGACAGCAGGCCCTGCAGCACGGTGAGCGAGGTGGCCGGGTCGTCGTTGCCGTAGACGGTCGACACCAGCTGCATGTTCGGGTACTTCTTGAGCTCCTGCTTCATGTAGGCGATCCAGGAGTTCTGGTTGGTGGCCGTGGCCGCCGCCGACAGGATGGCGATCTGGCCCTGGCTCCCGATCTCCTTGGCCAACAGGTCGACCTCCGAGGTCCCGATCTGCTCGGTGTTGGCCTGGTTGATGAACAGGTGGTTGGCGCAGGTGATGTCTGAGTCGAACGACACCACCTTGATCCCCTGGGCCTGCGCCTGGCTGAGCTGCGAGCACAGAGCCGAGGGATCGTCAGCGGCGATCACGATGGCGTTGGCGTGGGCCTGGATCGCCTGCTGGATCGCCGGCTCCTGGGCCGCGGCGGTGTCGGCCGTCCCGCTGGCCACCACTTGTGTGTCACCGAGGGCGGACAGAGCGGTCTTGCCGCCGTTGTCGGCGATTACCTCGTAGGGGTTGGTCGTGTCCTTCGGGATGAAGTAGACGACCTGGCCCTTCTTGAGGGCCCCGCCCCCCCCGCCGGTAGTGGCTGAACCCTGGGCGGTCGTCGTCGAGGCCGAAGGACTGGTCGATGACGAGCAGGCCGTGGCGACCAGACCGACTACAGAGACGGCAGCCACCGCCCCCAACCGCAGCCTGTGCTTGCCGAGCGTCTTGTTCACTGTGTCGCCTCCTGTGGTAGGTATTGCTGGTTGCCGATTGATCTGGTGGAACGTCCGCTGCGCTTCAGCCTTCGGCGCAGGCGATGGAACCCGTCGGCACCGTTGGGGAGCAGGACGCTGACGAGCAAGAGCACGCCAAAGACGATGTTCTGCTTCTCCTGGGTCACATTGATGAGGTTGAGCGCCTCGTTGATGGTGCCGACCACGAGCACCGACAGCACCACGCCGCCGATCGTCCCCCGACCACCGAATATGGAGATCCCTCCGAAGAGGACGACGGCGACCACGTTGAGCTCGAGGCCCGTGCCCGCGTCGTAGCGCACGCTGGCGTTCTTGAAAGCGTCGAGGAGGCCGACAAAGGCGCACACCACCCCGGACAGCACGAAGAGGCGGAACTTGATGCGCTTGACCCGGATTCCCGAAAAGAACGCCGCCTGTTCCTGCAGGCCGATTGCAAAGATCGAACGCCCCACCGGGGTGGCGTGGAGGACGACGGCGTAGACGACGGCCAGGACGAGGAAGAACACGAAGATCCACGACAGCTTCGTCCCCGGAAATGGGACAAGGCCGATCTTGGTCAGGTATGCCGGGAAGTTGGTGGGCTCGCGGTTGCCGAGGACGATCTCTGCCAGCCCACGGAACATGGTGAGCGTCCCGATGGTCACGGCGATGGAGGGCAGTCCGATCCGGGTCACCAAGAAGCCGTTGAGGGCGCCGCCAGCGGCGCCGACGAGCAGCACGATGGCCATGGCCAACCAGACCTCCACCCCGTGGCTGAACAGGTCACCGAACACCGACGCGGCCAGGCCCAGCATCGACGCCACAGAGAGGTCGATCTCGCCGGTGATGATGATCAAGGCCATCGGGAGGGCCATGATGGCTACCTCGCCAATGTTGTTGCCGAAGTAGAAGACCGTGTTCTGGGTGAAAAACTCCTTGGTCTCGGCGCCTCCGTACAGAAGGGCGCCGACGAAGAGCACGAGCAGTGCGCCCTCCCAGCGCAGCAGTGACCGCCACGGCCGCGCCGTGCCGGCCGAGCCTGGTGACGCGTCCGGACCCCGAGCAGCCGGCCCGACGGTGGCCGGTTCATGCAACATAGGTGGCCCCCTCCTTCGCCCGCAGGGCGCTGGCGGCCCGCACCGCCACCAGCCGGTCAAAGGCGATGGCGGCGAGGAGCAACGCCCCGGCCACACCCTCGTCCCAGAACTGGGCAACGTTGACGGCCTGGAGGGCCTGATTTATGGTCTGTAGCAGAAGGGCACCGAGCGCGGCCCCCACGACGGTTCCGCTGCCACCGAAAATGGCGACGCCACCCACCACCACCGCGGCCACCACGGTGAGCTCGTATCCGCTGCCACCGGTGGCATCGACCGTCGCATACTCGGCGAGGAACAGGGCGCCGGCCAGGCCGGCGAGAGCGCCGCTCACCACGAAGGCGGTGAACACCCGTTTCGATATCGGTACTCCGGCCAGGGCGGCCGCCTCGGGGTTGGACCCGATCGCGTACAGGTCACGGCTCGGGCGGAAGCTGCGCATGACCCAGGCCACCACGGCCACGACGACCACCACGATGACGAACAACCACGGGATTCCGAGGACCGATTCGTAGCCCACCTTCTGGAACGAGCTTGGGATGGACGACGGCTCGATCTGCACGCCCGTGCCGATGACATTCACGTAGCCCCTGATGATGTAGAGGGCGGCGAGGGTGACCACCAGGCTGGGGACTCTCGCCACGACGGTGACCAGGCCGATCACGGCGCCGGTGGCCGTCCCGATGGCGATGCCGACGAGGAAGGCGAGGGGTACGGGGAAGTGAGGGTGGTGAGTGAACAGGTCGCCGATCTCGAACGCAGACAGTCCAAGCGTCGAACCCACCGACAGGTCCACGTTGCGGGTGACGATGACGAGGGTCTCGCCCACGCCGAGGAGGGCGATGATCGCCGTCCCTGTCAGGATCTCCTGAATGCTGTGGGAGTGGGCGAAGGAGTGGTTCTTGGCCGTCGTCACCGCGAAGACGATCAAAACGGCAGCGACGATGGTGAGTTCCCTGACGCGCGAGAGCGTCTCGGCCACCCGGTGGCTCTTAGCCGCCGGCGCCCCGTGCAGCGGCATGTCGACGATGCTGGTCACGGAGCCCCTCCCGGGGTCGCAGCCACGGTCTGCCCGGTGGCGGCCTGCATGATCGCGGTCTCTTCAGCCTCGTCTCTGGTCAGCTCCGCGGTGAGGCGACCTTCCCGCAGCACCAGGATCCGGTCGGCCATGCCGAGAACCTCGGGTAGCTCCGACGAGATCATCAGCACCGCGACACCGTCGGCCACCAGTTGGTCGATCAAGCGGTGAACCTCGGCCTTGGTGCCGACGTCGATGCCGCGCGTGGGCTCGTCGATGATGAGCAGCTTGGGCCGGCGCGCCAGCCACTTGGCGAGTACGACCTTTTGCTGGTTGCCACCTGACAGCGTCGAGACGGTATTGCTGAGCTGACCGAACTTCACCTGCAGCTTCACGGTCCAGTCCGCCGCCAGGCTGCGTTCCGAGCGGCGCCGGATCAGGCCGTGACGGCGGAGCCGATCGAGCGACGCCAGCGCCACGTTGTGGTCTATCCCGAGGTCCATCACCAAGCCGTGCTGTCTGCGGTCCTCCGGGACAAAGCCGATCCCGGCGCGCATGGCTGCTATCGGAGAGCCGGGCGCCAACGTGGCGCCGTTGATGGTGACCGAGCCCGCGTCGCGCCGGTCGATGCCGAAGATGGCCTGTGCCACCTCGCTGCGACCGGCGCCCACGAGGCCGGCCAAGGCGACGATCTCACCGGCGCGCACGTCGAAGGAGATGTCGGCGAAGGCACCCTCCCGGGTCAGGCGCTCCACCGACAGCACCGTCGCGCCGGGGGCGGTGGGGGTCTTGGGGAACAGTGCGTCGAGCTCCCGGCCGACCATCGACTTGATGATCTCGTCGACGGTGATGTCTCCGATCAGCGCGGTCCGCACGAAGCGCCCGTCACGCATGATGGTGACCCGCTGGCAGCAGGCATACACCTCCTCGAGGCGATGGGAGATGAACATCACTGCCGCGCCCTCGGCCCGTAGCGTCCTGATCACCTCGAAGAGCCGGTCCACCTCGACGGAAGTAAGGGCCGCGGTCGGCTCGTCCATCACGATGACGCGCGAGTCGAATGACAGCGCCTTGGCGATCTCCACTATCTGCTGGTCGGCTACCGACAGACCCCTGGCCAGCCGGGACGGGTCGAGGCTCACGCCGAGGCGAGCGAAGACCTTTTCCGACCGCTCGCGCATCTCGCCTCGGTCGATCCGGCGACCGCGCCCGACGGGGTGGCGACCCATGAAAATGTTCTCCGCCACCGAAAGATCGGGAAACAAGGTGGGCTCTTGGTAGATGACGGCGATGCCCGCCTCCCGAGAAGCGGCGGGATCGTTGAGATTGACGTCGCGCCCGTTGAGGAGCAGGCTGCCACCGTCGAGGCGGTGCACGCCTGCCAGCAGCTTGACCAGGGTCGACTTGCCTGCCCCGTTCTCGCCGACCAACGCGTGTGCCTCGCCGGGATAGAGGTCGATGTCGCCATCGATCAGCGCCTGAACCGCTCCGAAGGACTTGACCGCGTGCTCGAGCGACAAGAGTGGCTTGGCGGACGCCGGGGGCGTCTCCACGTCGGCCATGACCAAGGTATTTCCCCCCTCGTAGCCTCGAGCCGGCGGCTGCTTCGACAATGCAGCCGTCCCGTCTAAATCGTTTCAAATATGTTACCGCATCGCCTTGCGGGTGTCAACGCCTATCCCCTCGTGGCCCCCACCCCCCGTAACGTCATCGGCATCTCGGACCGGGCGCTGGGCCAGTAGCTCACAGGCAGCAGCAACAGCACTCGTCACCACCACAGCACTCGTCGCACGCGCAGTTGGCGCAGCAGTCACACGCCAGCATCTCCCCACAGCTCGGCCCCCGGCACCCCCGGCGGTACCCAGGGCCTCCGTAGTAGCCACCCCCGGCGTAGGGGTCGTCATAGTAGCGCGGACGCCGGCTCCCGAAGATCGCCGCCCGGGCGATGACCACGGAGACGACCCCGACGCCCACGCGGCCGCGGCGCGCCGGCGCTCGATCACGTCGATGGGCGGGAGGCAGGGCGCGACGGATGGCGGAGGCGATCGCCGGACCGAACAGGGCGTCGGCCAACTCCCGGTCGGCCATGTCGACCGCATCGAGAGAGCCCGTGATTGTCGCGTGCAGCGAACCGGCGAGCAGACGGGCCTCCTCGTCGCTCGTGCCCGTCGCCTCCAGGGGATTGAAGCGCTGTGCCCGCCGGTCCCCGCCACGGTCTCCGACTGCGTCGAGGAGGTGTACCAGGCGCCCGAAGGCGTCACCCGCGCGGGCCAGCGCGGCGGCGTTGGCCGGCTTGGCCGCCAGGGTGGCGGTGTGGGCAAACAGGGCGGCGACAGCGTCGCCGGCCGGCGCCAGCAGGTCATCGAGCGAACGGCCGTCCGCCGCCTCGACCAGGCGAGCCCGTTCCGCCACCTGCGTGACGGGGCCGTCCTCGAAACCCTGCCCGTGTGACACGACCCGCCCGACCTCGGTCAGCCGGCGGCCCCAAGCGGCGGCGGGGCGGCGCCCGGCGCGGGGGATGTCGCCGTCGGCGACCTTGTCGTCGATGCCCGCTCCCCCGCACAGCAGCGCCGCCCCGGCGGCGAACTCGGCGGCCGGCGATTCGCTGGCGATGACCTCGGCCCGGCGAAAGCCACGAAACGCACAGGGCGCCGCGGTCGTGGTCTGCAGGCCCCCGCTCTGGGCTTCGACCAACACCGAAAGGAGGAGTAGGTCGTAGCCGGTCAGCACCCGCGCCGCCTGGCCGGCCCGGTCCCGCAGGGTCAGGCACAGCCCACACAGGTGGGCACGCCATCGCTCGTGCAACTCCGGGCTGAGCTGATGGCGGCACGGCCGGACGATCCCACGCATGGCTGGTTCTCCCCTCGACTGTGCGTGCCTCTCTACCCGAGGAGAGCAACCCGCAAGCGGATCCCGCCATCACCGAGACCGGTGGTGACCACTGCGACAACCTCTACCTACCGGCTCGTGGGGGGATACTTGGAGCGGAGGATCTGGACGTCCTGAGGGTCGGGACCGAAGGTGCTACCACTGGGATACATGACCGAGAACGGGCTGCCGTTGTGTGGCAGCCCGATCGCGTGGCCTATCTCGTGGGTGGCGATGACGACCCGTCGGGATTGATCGATCGGGCAGTCGGAGCACACGACCACGTCGACCGAGTGGAAGTGATGGTCCGAATCCACGATCGGGTCGACGAAGCCTTGCCGGCCCGGAATTTCCTGCTTGGAGAACCCGCTTTGTTGTTGTTCGCAGATCTCGATGGTGTCGGGGGCCTGTCGGCACGGGCCCCTCTGGATGACGGTTGTCAACCGCAGGCTGGTGCCCACTTGGCTCCAGGTGGCTACTGCCTGGGTGATGGCTGCATGCCAGCCCGGGTCGCCGGTACGGTCCGAGACGATCAAGTGGCGATGTCCACCGGGCCAGGAATCGGCTGACAGGTTGTCGAGGATGGGTATGGGAGGGATGAGCTTGTCGGCCAATACCAGGGCCAGGGCGAGGGCGAACACGACGGTGTTGAGCCCACGCAACAGCCGGTAGACACGGCCCGGCCTGGCGACAGTAGCGCCGCCCGCCGGTGGTCTCGATCGCGCGGAACCGATGTGCTCGGGGAGGTTGTACGCCATATTGACCGCCTCCAATAGTGCCCGATCGTTGGCGCAAGCGGCACAAGCGACCGCCATGCACCCGTGATTCTTCGCCGACCCGTTCGCCCTCAATATTGACATTGGTCAATATGTCACTCATACTGAACGGCGACCGACCCGGATACATGAGGAGGACGGCCGGTGCCGCGAGTCGCTGATGGATGACGACGCCTTGTGGCGGCGCCTGGTCGCCGAGTTCTTGGGGAGCGCCTTCCTCGGTGCCATCGTCGTCGGCTCGGGGATAGCCGCGCAGCAGCTCTCCCCCGGCGACGTCGGGCTGGAGCTTTTCGAGAATGCGGCGGCTACTGGCACGGGCCTGTTCGCCACCATCTTGATGTTCGGTCCCGCCTCGGGCGCGCACCTCAATCCCGTCGTGTCCCTGGTCGACGCCGCGTTCGGAGGGCTGCGCTGGCGCCACGCCATTGCCTACCTTCCCGCCCAGGTGACCGGTTGCATCGGCGGACCCGTCGTGGCCAACCTCATGTTCAGCCGCGCCGCAGTCAGCATCTCGGTCAAGCACCGGGCGTCTCCCGCCCACTTCGTCTCCGAGGTCGTCGCCACACTCGGCCTGCTCCTGGTCATCTTTGCCCTCGCCCGGACCGGCCGGAGCCGATCAGCGCCCGCCGCGGTGGGGGCCTACATCGGCGCCGCGTACTTTTTCACCAGTTCGACCAGCTTCGCCAACCCGGCGATCACGCTGGGACGGATGTTCTCCAATACCTTCTCCGGCATCGCACCCTCCTCGGCGCCGGCCTTCATCACCGCCCAGGTGATCGGCGGGATCCTTGCCGTCGTCGTCATCAAGACCCTCTATCCGAAGCTGACGGCAGCCGACGCCGCGCGGGTGATCGTCTCCCATCCCGAAGCCCGTTCAGCCAATTGAGCTCCCCAGAGCCGACCCGTCAAGTGTCGGCTGACAATCCGTGGGCGCATTCGCCGCAGGTGCCGAGGACCTCGACGGTGTGGGTGACGTCAACGAAGCCGTGTGTGTTGGCGATGTGGCCCGCCCACCGTTCGACCTCGGGCCCTTCGACTTCGATGGTGCGACCGCACACCCGGCAGACGAGGTGGTGGTGATGGTGCTCGGTATCGCAGCGCCGGTAAAGAGTCTCACCGTCGTCTGCGCGCAGGGCGTCGATCTCGCCGTTGTCGGCAAGGACGCGGAGCTGGTTGTAGACGGTGGTCAGGCCCATGTTCTCACCGCGGATCCGCAGATCGGTGAACAGGTCCTGGGCCGAGCGGAACCCGTCCGATGTGTCAAGGATGGCGGCGAGAGCGCGTTTTTGTCGCGTCGAGCGTTCCTGGGGTGCGCGAGGCGCCACGTCAGGGGATCCGTCGGTCACCGGCACACTCTACTTGTGTCCGGAACGAATACCGGTTAGCCTTATCGGCAACGACTACCGACAAGCGTTCGGTGGGCTGACAGGGAGAACGGACACCGATGAGACGTTCAAGTCTTCCCGAGGCCCGTGGACGAGGCGGCTTCTGGCGCCTGGCCGCCCTGAGCGCGCTCGGAGCGTTGACAGCGGCTGGCCTGGCTGCGTGCGGTTCGTCGAGATCCACCTCAGCTGCGCCCCTATCGGCCAGTAACGGGAAGGTGCTTCAGGTGGTGGTGGCCGAGGA
The DNA here is from genome assembly GCA_035552775.1 of Acidimicrobiales bacterium. Taxonomy (GTDB): domain Bacteria; phylum Actinomycetota; class Acidimicrobiia; order Acidimicrobiales; family Palsa-688; genus DASZKW01. Next base: position 64,507 of record DASZKW010000070.1, read on the forward strand.
CACATGGGGCTCGATCGCCGCTCAGGTCGGAGGGAAGTACGTGCACGTGACGAGCATCATCACCAACCCGAACGCCGATCCCCACGTGTACGAGCCGACCCCGGCCGACGGGCGGACCGTGGCCACCGCCAACTTGGTCTGGTACAACGCCATCGGTTACGACAACTGGATGCCCAAGCTGCTGTCGGCCGATCCGGGGAGCCGGACGGTGCTCAGCGTCGGTCAGGTCGTCGGCGTCGCGAACGGTGGTAATCCGCACCGCTGGTACAACCCCGTCGACACCCAGAAGGTAATTGCCACCTATGTGTCCGACCTGTCGGAGCTCGAGCCGGGCGAGGCCGGCTACTTCAAATCACAGGCCGCCACCTACGACGATGTCGACCTGAAGGCGTACGACGACGAGATCGCCCTCATCGAGGCGAAGTACTCGGGGACGCCAGTCGGGGCGTCCGAGTCGATCTTCTCGATGCTCGCTCCTGCACTCGGACTGAAGCTGGTCACCCCGTACTCGTTTCTCAAAGCGATCAGCGAAGGCACCGACGTGTCGGCGGCGGACAAGGCGACCACCGACCATCAGATCAAGAGCCATGTCGTGAAGGCGTACATCTACAACAGTCAGAACACCACACCGGACATCCAGGCCCAACTGGCGGAGTGCAAAGCGGAGGGCATCCCGACCGCCACCATCACCGAGACCCTCGTCCCTGCGACCGCCACCTATCAGGCTTGGCAGACCCGCCAGCTCGATGGGATCGCTGCTGCCTTGGCCAAAGCGACCGGTAAGTGACCGGAGAAACTGCTGTCACTTTGCACCCTCTTACGGAACAGCCGCTCTCCGGGCCGGTCCCGGCGGTAACGTCGCGCGACGCGGCGGTCAGGGTTGGCGGCCGGATGTTGTGGAGCGGCGTCGACCTCGACGTGGCGACCGGTGAGTTCGTGGCCATCCTCGGCCCGAACGGGGTCGGCAAGTCCACCTTGGTCAAAGCGATCCTCGGTTTGCTACCGCTCGCGGCCGGCCGCCTCGTTGTCCTTGGACGACCACCGGGTAAGGCAGCGCACCGGATCGGGTACCTCCCGCAGCGACGCAGCTTCGATCCCGGACTACGGGTTCGGGGACTCGATGTGGTCCGCTGCGGTCTCGACGGCGACCGGTGGGGACTCCCGGTCCCCGGCGCCGGCCGGCTTTCAGCCCGGGGGCGCCGAGCCACGGCCCGGATCGACGAGGTCATTGACCTGGTCGACGCCAGCGGCTACGCCCACCGACCGGTCGGGCAGCTCTCCGGCGGTGAGCAGCAACGCCTGCTGATCGCCCAGGCGTTGGTCCGCCGGCCCGAGCTGCTCGTCCTAGACGAGCCGCTCGACAGCCTCGACCTTCCCAACCAGGGGGCCGTGGCCGGATTGATCGCCCGGATCAGCCGGACCGAGGCGGTCACTGTCCTCATGATCGCCCATGATGTCAACCCGATTCTCTCCTACCTCGACCGGGTCATCTACATCGCAGCGGGTGGCACCATCTCCGGAAGCCCGGCGGAGGTGATCACCAGTCCCACCCTCAGCCGCCTTTACGACACCCCGATCGAGGTCCTACACACTTCTGACGGCCGCCTCGTCGTGGTCGGCCAACCCGAAGCCCCCGCCGTCCACAGCGACCGTCACACCGGGCTCCCGTACCCGTGACGTCCGACACCGGCGCCACCACGGGCGCCTCCGGGACGTCGCTCACCTGGAACGTCAGCTCCGACATCAGTCAGGTCCTGTCTTTCCACTTCATGGTCAACGCTGTGCGGGCCGGGACCATCATTGCCGTCGCCGCCGCGGTGATCGGCTGGTTCATGGTCCTGCGCCGCCAGAGCTTCGTTGGCCACACCCTTGCCCTCGTCGCATTCCCCGGCGCGTCGGGGGCGATCTTGTTGGGTGTGTCCGCCACCTTCGGGTACTTCGGGTTCTGTATCGCAGCCGCCCTGCTCATCGCCACCGCGCCCCACAGCCAAGGCGACATTCGGTTCTCCGAGGAATCGGCGGTGATCGGAACCGTTCAGGCATTTGCGCTGGCATGCGGGTTCCTCTTCGTCAGCCTCTACAAAGGTTTCCTCGACGGAATCACCGGGCTCCTCTTCGGCAGCTTCCTCGGGATCACCGACTACCAGGTCATCACCCTCCTCATCGTTGCGCTGGGCGCCGTAGCGGTGTTGGCTGTCATCGGCCGACCGCTGTTCTTCGCGTCGATTGACCCCGCCGTGGCCGCCGCACGGGGGGTACCCGTCAGGACCCTGTCCGGTATCTTCCTTCTCCTCCTCGGCGTGGCCGCCGCCGAGGTCTCCCAGATCACCGGGGCTCTGCTTGTCTTCGCTCTTCTCGTCATGCCCGCCGCGGCCGCCGAGCAACTCACCGCCCGGCCCGCCCTCAGCCTGGCGCTCTCGGTGGGGATCGGCCTGGCCGTCACATGGCTCGGGCTCGGTATCGCCTATTTTTCGGTCTATCCGGTGGGGTTCTTCGTCACCACCTTCGGGTTCGTCTTCTACGTCACCGCCGCCGCCGTCCGCCGTAGCGCCGACCGCCTCGGCCGCCGCCCCAATCGCTCCGGGATCCCGGTGACCACATGAGCGTCCTCGCCGCCCACCTGGCGTCGGGCGACCCGATCGCCGGAATCGGCCATATGCTGGCCCTGCCCTTTGAGGTCCGCGCCTACGTCGCCGGCACCCTGATCGCCGCGGCCGCCGGCCTCGTCGGCTACTTCGTCGTCCTGCGGAGCCAGGTCTTTACCGGCGATGCCCTGTCCCACGTGGCCTTCACCGGTGCCCTCGCCGCCCTCGCCGCCGGGATCGACCTCCGTGTCGGACTGTTCGCCGCCTGCGTCATCTTCGGGGTGGCCATATCCGCCCTCGGCCGCGCCGGCCGGCCCGACGACATCGTCATCGGCAATGTGTTCGCGTGGATCCTGGGCCTCGGCGCGTTGTTCCTCACCGTCTACACCACCGGCGCCAGCGGCACGGCAGGCGGCAACAACGCCGGCTCAGGTGTCAATGTCCTGTTCGGATCGATCTTCGGGCTCACCAATGGACAGACCACCACCGCCGCCGTCATCGCTGCCGGAGTCATCGTGGCGGTCGTCGCCATCGCCCGACCATTGATGTTCGCATCCATAGACGCCGTCGTCGCCGCCGCCCGGGGGCTCCCTGTCCGAGCCCTCGGGACCGGCTTTTTGATCCTGGCAGGCATCACCGCCGGCGAAGCCACCCAAGCCGTCGGAGCGCTCCTCATCCTCGGACTTCTGGCCACGCCGGCCGCCACCGCCCAACGCCTCACCACCCGGCCGTTCCGAGCGTTGTGGGCATCCGCCGGGATCGCCGTCGCATCGATCTGGATCGGCCTCGCCATCTCCTACGCCAGTTCCAGCGTCCCCCCCTCCTTTGCCATCCTCGCGGTATCCACCGGCATGTACGTCGTCACCCTCACCGCCACCACCGTCACCAGCCGACGGCTGTCGAGCGTGCCGGGCTACCAAGGCGAGCGGTAACCTGGCAAGACATCGCCCTCCTTCTCAAGTCCAGACTCCCGTCCGGCCGTGCGGACACCTCCCACCAGGGGATCGGATACTCCTATACACGCCCGCGGATCGAGGACGAGTGATGCGAAACGCTTGGTTCGAAACGGTGGCCGAAGCCCAGCGGCGCGCCAAGCGGCGCCTGCCTCCGTCGGTGTACGGGGCGCTGCTAGCCGGTTCCGAGCGTGGGCTGACCGCCGAGGACAACACGAAAGCGTTCTCCGAGCTCGGGTTCGCGCCCCACGTTGCCGGCCTGTCGGCCAAACGGGACCTGTCGACGACCGTGATGGGCCAGGCGGCGTCGATGCCGGTGGTTATCTCCCCGACCGGCGTGCAGGCCGTGCACCCAGAGGGGGAATTGGCGGTGGCGCGCGCCGCGGCGGCCCGAGGGGTGCCGATGGGGCTCAGTTCGTTCGCCAGCCAGTCGATCGAGGACATCTGCGCGGCCAACCCACAGACCTTCTTCCAGATGTATTGGCTCGGGAGCCGCGACGCGCTGCTCGCCAGGATGGAAAGGGCCCGGGCTGCAGGGGCCGTTGGTCTTATCGTGACGTTGGACTGGTCGTTCTCCAACGGTCGTGACTGGGGATCGCCGATTATCCCAGAAACCATTGACCTCAAGGCTGCGCTGCATTTCGCTCCCGAAGCCCTGTCCCACCCGCGCTGGCTATACGGCTTTGCCCGAACCGGCAAAGCCCCCCGGCTCACCACCCCCAACCTGACCGCCCCCGGCGGGACCCCGCCAACATTCTTCGCCGCCTACGGGGAGTGGATGCAAACACCCCCACCGACGTGGGACGACGTCGCCTGGATGCGCGAGCAGTGGGGTGGGCCGTTCATGCTCAAAGGCGTCACCCGCACCGATGACGCCCGACGCGCCGTGGACGCCGGCGTCACGGCCATCTCGGTATCCAACCACGGGGGTAACAACCTCGATGGCACCCCGGCCAGCATCCGCATGCTCCCCGCTGTGGCCCACGCCGTCGGCGACACCGTCGAAGTCCTGGTCGATGGTGGGATACGCCGTGGCAGCGACGTCGTCAAGGCGGTCGCCCTCGGTGCCCGCGCCGTAATGATAGGGCGGGCCTACCTGTGGGGCCTCGCCGCCAACGGCCAAGCCGGCGTCGAGAACGTCCTCGACATCCTCCGGGGCGGGATCGATTCCGCCGTCCTCGCGCTGGGTCGCAACTCTGTCCGCGACCTCGGCCCCGAGGACATCATCATCCCCCCCGGCTTCACACCGTTAGCACCGGCCTCGGCACAGGAAGGTCCTCCGACGGGGGGGTGATGCGTGTCAGGCGCTTGACGGAAAGCTCACCTCGATGTCAAGGCCGCCTTCGACTTTCGACGGCGGGGGCGTGGATGTCGAGGTGCCCGTCGCAACCTAATCCGGCGCCGAGGCCATGGAATGGGACGGCTGGAAACAGACTCGTGAAGGCGCGCCGCAGCGTCGAATGCCTCCGTCGGCCGGTGCGGCGGGTGAAGTCTCGATCTCCGCTGGGATGCCCATCGTCGGGTGCATGGATTCGGACCTACTCACGCTTGAGCGAGATCGCTAAAACCGGCTTACAAAGGCGAGCGTAGATCGGCCAGATATTGCCACCATGGCAGCGGAAGTTGATGCTGTCACCATCGGCCACCCCGAAGGAGCGTTCTTGACTCGAATATCGGCCTGCGCGTAGTCGGAGGCTGTGACGTTCCGGCTCGATGGGAATCTCGATGGTTTCGTGGTAGGAGATCGAGCCGGCGCCCTTACCGTCGACCAAGATCTCGAATGGCCGGCGTCGCAGCTCAATGCCGAACCCCAGCTCGCGGGCCGATCACACGGCCGGTGGCTGGCTGCCAGGTGATGCCGTACCGATCGCGCGAGTCGGGGAAGATCGAGCAGTACCAGGTGACGGCCTCCTCAGCTTGCCCTGGTGATCTCCGCAGAACATGAAGACCGGGACGAGATTGCGCACGGCTAGACCTCCACGGTTGAACCGGTCAAGCTGCCCGCCGATCACCTGAGCTTCCACCGAGCTTGCGACCTTGATGGCGTCAGGGTCCAGCCGGGAGATGGCCATGGGATCGCGCGTCGGCTCGGTCGCCACCGGGCGCCCACACCGTGGCCGACGGCGGCCAGGTCGCCGATTGCATAGTCCGATGCCGGCCTCGCCGGGGATCCGGACCCAGGGCAGCTCCTGGCGCATCTTGCTCAGCTCGTCGCCACGCCGCGTCTGTGCCTTCTCGGCCTCGAGCAACTGCAGGCGAGCTGCGAGCCACTCCTCACGTGTTCCGACCTTGTGATCAGTCATTGGTTGTCTCCTTTCTCACACCATTGGCATGGGATCGGCCGTTGCCGTGAGTCCCCGGATGACCCCACGACGCCAACAGCGACAGTCCCATGAGGCTGGTACAACCCATGCACGGGGGTCCCACCACCGCCAGACGGCGACATACGACCCGGCGAACACCAGCACGCGCTATCGCAAGGTGGCGTGCATCATCTGGTCGCCGCTTGGCTGGGCGGTGACCGCTCCGTGGTCGGCTCCCGGGCACCCCAATTCAGGATCGAGGGGACGCTCCGTTTGACCCTCTTCACACCCTCCACCATGCCACGGCCGGAACAACTCGGCATGACCTGCCGAGGCGGGCGGCTTACCCTCCGCCACAGCGTCACACCCCCTCGTTAGATTCATACCCGTGGAGCGAAGACTCTGGAGAGGCGTGGACGCGGACCTCTTCCGCTTCACCACGACCGAGCTACAGGACCTGCACCTCGCCATCATGTTCGCCTTCGAACAGGCGGCCGTGCTGGCGCCGGCCCTCGGCCTGGACCAGATCCGGACCGCCCTGAGCGGAGTCGGGTGGGACGACATGATCCCCGACGAGGTGCTCCAGCGGGCCCTCGCCTCGCTGACCGGGTGGCAACTGTTGGAGGTCACGCAGGACCACGCCGCCCGCTATGCCACGCCGGAGGAGTTCGAGCGAAAGAACCTGCACTGGTCGCTCACCCAGCGCGGTGAGGCAGCCGTCTCGGGCGTCCTCCGCGCTCTCAACTCGCTTCACCACGCCGTCGGGCTGCAGGCCGCCGTCCTCGACGCCATCGGGGACGGCCTCTCGGACGTCGCCGACCTGCTGAAGACACCACCCACACCGGAGGCCAACGCCCGCATCCACATCACCCTCGCCCAGGTCGAACAGCACCTTTCGGCGTTGGTCACGAGCGTCCGCCAATTCAACGGTCACCTCCAGCGGCTGCTCCGGGAGGACGGCACCGACGACATCCTCTTCGCCGACATCAAGCGCCGCACCATCGGCTACCTGGAGGAATACGTAGAAGGAGTCGAGCGGCCCCACCGGTGCCTGGTCAACGCCATCGAGCGAGTCGAGTCCTTCGGCCTATCGACGGTCTTCGACCGGGCCCTGTCCGGCGCCAACCTGGCTCCCGTCACCGGAGGTGACCCCGGACCGGCGTGGCTGGCTGAGCGAACACGCCACTGGCAGGCGCTCCGGGTCTGGTTCTCCCCCGAACAGGCCGAGGCGCCCCTCATCTTCGGACTCCTTGACGTGGCCCGCAGCGCCATCATCGAACTGCTCCGGGTGCTCGAGCGGCGGTGGGACAGCCGGCGCCGGTCGGCCTCCGTCGCCAACGACTTCCAGGCCCTGGCCGGCTGGTTCGCCGCCGCCCCGGGCGATGACGACGCCCACCGCCTGTTCGCGGCAGCTTTCGGGTTGTGGCCGGCTCGCCACGCCCACATCCCCGCCCCCGACGGCGAGGCCACAGGCCCCGGAGTCACCTGGTGTGCCGCTGTGGCGGCCGAGGTCGCCCCCGCCCTGCGCACCACCGGCACCCTGGCCCAGCGCGGCCCCGCCCGCAGGATCGGGGACCCCGCCGCGCTACGCGCTGTGCGGCAGCGGGTCCAGGCCGAGGCGCTGGCCGACCACGAAGCCTTGCGGGCCAGCCTGACCACCGCCGGGGCCGTCCGGTTGTCCTCCTTCGGAAGCCTTCCCGCGGCCGCATTCTCCGAGCTGCTTTCCCTCCTGGCGGCCGGACTGGATGGGCCGCTGGGGACAGACGGGTGCCGTCATGCCCTGTCGAGCGACGGGCGGGTCGAGGTCATTCTTCGCGATCCGGGGGATGGGCACACCGCCACGGTTGCCACCGGGGCCGGCCAGTTGCGGGGACCCGATCTGCTCGTGACCATCGCGCTAGCCGGCGCCGAGAGCGACATGCAGGACGAGATCGGTGCCTGACCTGGCTCTTGAGGAGCACCTCGCGTCGGAACGGTCGCTCGCCGTCCGGACCCTGCTGGCCCACCCGGTCGTCGACTCCGGAGACGACCCCGACGCCTTCCGGCAGATCGCCCGCCACGCCTCCTGGTTAGCCGAATACTTCGAGGCAGCGTGCGGCTGGGCGCTCACCGTAGACACGGCGTCGGGCTACGCCCGGTTGGCCAAGCGGGCCCCGGCCGGTCCTGACGTCACCCGACCGCTACGCCGGACCAGGGGGCAATCCGCCCCCTTCGACCGCCGGCGCTACCAGCTGCTGTGCCTCATCTGCGCCGAACTGGTGCGCCACCCGGTGACCACGGTCGGCCTGCTCGCTTCCGCGGTTGCCGGCACGGCCGGGCTCGAGACCGGCAAGTACGGGGAGCGGTCGGCCTTCGTCGACGCCCTGCTCGTGCTCCGCTCGTGGGGCGCGCTCGGGGTGGAAGGCGGAGAGGTGGAGGCATTCCTGGACAGTGACCGGGCCAACGCCATCCTCTCCGCGGACACCGCCCGGCTGCATCGTCTCATCGTCAGCGCCGTCGCACCCAGCACCCTGCCCGGCGACGTCGACTTCACCGAGGTGGTGGAGCGGTTGCTGGGCGAGCCCCGCTACCAGTCGGCCCCGGACGGCGAACCGAGCGAGATGAGCGACGAGGCTCGCAACCGGCGGGCTCGCCACCTGCTCGCTCGCCGGCTCCTCGACGATCCGGTGGTGTACTACGACGATCTGTCCGGCATCGAAATCGACTACGCTTCCAGCCCGAGCGGAAAACGATGGTTGCGGCAGCGAGCCCGCGAGGGGGGGTTCGAGCTGGAGGAGCGGGCGGAGGGGATGCTGGCGGTCGATACCGACGGCGTGGCGACGGACGTGCGCTTTCCGGCCCCCGCCGGCAACGCCCACCAGTTGGCGCTGCTACTGGCCGACCGCCTGATCGAGACCACGCTCGCCGGTGCCCGCCAACTCACCCGGCTCGACGCCGATCAACTGGAGGCCGAGGTCGCCGCCATCATGGCCCGCTATCCGGGCTGGGCCCGAGGACAACGCGAGGAAGGCGGGCCGGAGCGCCTCGCCCGCGAGGCGGTCGACCTGCTGGTGTCGTTCGGTCTGGCCGTTTGCGGGCCGGACGGGTCGGTGCTCGCCCGGCCGGCCCTGGCCCGCTACCGCACCGCCGAACCGGTCGTGAGCTCCGCACCGACACTGTGGGAGGACTGATCCGATGCCGACAGATCACATCAGCGTCTTGCCGCCGGCCGAGAGGTGGCGGCCGACCCGGGCCGGCCTCATCGGGCTGTGGCGATACTGGGACGAGACGTTCACCTTCCACCACGGCCGGTTGCTGTTGCGAGGCCCCAACGGAGCGGGGAAGTCGATGGCCCTCGAGCTTCTCCTTCCCTTCCTGCTCGACGGAGAGACGTCTCCGTCCCGGCTGTCGTCCGCGGCCCGGCCGCGCGGTCGATTGTTCGACCGGGTCATGGCCGGAAGCAACGAACCGTCCCGGGTCGGCTTCGCCTGGGTGGAGTTCGGCTGGCGGGATGAGACGTTCTCCGCCGGCGCCCGCATCCGCGCCTCGCAGTCGACAGCCAAGGCGGAGGTCGACTTCTTCACCACCACCCTGGCCGTAGGACGGGAGCTCGATCTCCTCGACGAGACCCGAACCCCATTGTCCCGCAAGTCCCTCATCCAGGCCATCGGCGAGACCGGCAAGGTGCACGACTCCGCCGAAGCCCATCGAGCCGCGGTAAAGGCAGTCCTTTTTCCTGGATTCAGCGCCGATCGCTACGAGTCGATGATCACCGCCCTGCTGGCGTTGCGCAAGGAGAAGCTGTCCCAGAACCTCGACCTCGACAAGCTGTCGGTCGTCCTCTCCGAAGCCCTGCCCCCGCTGGACGACCACGACGTGGCGGCCGTGGCCGAGGGCTTCGAGCGGTTGGACCGGCGCAAGGCGGAGTTGGCCGCGCTCGAGCGGGACGCGGCGGAGGTCCGGGTGCTGGCCCGACATCAGCGCGACTACGCCCGAGCCGTGCTGGTCGGAACCGCGGCAGACGTCCGCAACGCCGAGACCCGCCGAGACGACGTCACCCGGCGGGAACGGCAGGCCGGCGAGGAGCTGGCGGGCGCCCAGGGGCGGACCGACGAGTTGGGCGAGGATCGGCAGCGGCTACAGGAGCGCCAGGACGCCATCCAGGTAGAGGTCGCGGCCCTGAAGGAGAGCGACGCCTACCGCAAGGGCGCCGCCCTGTCCGAGCTCGGCATCCGGGCCGGCCAACTACGGGAAGAGGCCGGCCGAGCGGCGGGGCGCGCCCAGGAGCGGGCGGGTGAACACGTGGTCGCGGTCGACGAGTGGCAGGCCGCGGAGGAGCGCCGCCGGACGGCCGAAGCGAACGGTGAGCAGGCAGCTCGGGACCTGGGCGACGCCGCCGAGGCCGCCGGCGCCCGCGCGGTGGTGGGAGAAGCGGAGAGCGTCGGCGATCCGGAGGAAGCCGAGCGTCTGCTACATGCCTGGGTGCGGGCTCAGCGTGAAAGGGCGGCCGAGGTCGGGCAGGCCCTCGACGCCCACGACCGGGCCGTGACCCGCCGACAGTACCTGGACGACCAGTTCGCCCAGGACGAAGCCGTGGTCGAGGCCCGGGCGGGGGAGCACGATGACGCCGTCCGGGACCTCACCGACGCCAAATCCGACTATGCCCGATCGGTGGACTCCTGGGCTTCGGCCTGCGAGCAGCTCGGCGCCGACCGGTTGGCGAGCGCCTTGCCCCGCCCGCCGGAGGAGCCGGCGGCGGTGGCCGCGGCGGTGGCCGAGGCCGTCGCCGTCGCCCGGTCGGACGAAGCGGTGGCCCGCGAGAAGCTGGCCGGCGAACGGCGGGCGGCGGAGGACGAACGGGAGAGCACACTCGCCGAGCGCAGCCGATGGCAGCGGGAAGGGATGGTCGACCCCGACGCCCCGCCGTGGCGCTCCGACCGGGCCGGCCGGGCCGGGGCCCCTCTGTGGCGGCTGGTCGACGTGGCCGACGGCGCCACCGAGACCGAGATCGACGGCGTCGAAGCGGCCCTGACCGCATCCGGGCTAGTGGACGCCTGGGTGAGCCCCGACGGCGGGATCGACCTCGGGCCGGACCGGGCCGACGTGTCGCTGACCGTGCTGCGGCCGTCCGCAGGGCCGGCGTTGGGTTCGCTGCTCGCACCGGCCGGACCGTCGGGATTGGCGGATGCGGAGCCGCCCGTGCTTGCTGCGGTGGTGGCCGCCGTACTCGCTTCCATCACGGTCGCCCCGACGGCCTTGTCCGCGGCCGGCGGCGCCGGAGACGTGGTGGTCGGGACCGACGGCTCGTTCCGAGTCGGGTCCGCCGTGGGCCGGGGGGCGCCGCGGCCGGCCCAGCTGCTCGGGGCGGTGGCTCGGGAGCGGTACCGGCTGGCCCGGTTGGCCGAGCTGGATCTGGACCTGCAGTCCGTCGCCGATCGTTTGGCGGCCTTGGGCCGCCGGGCGCAGGACCTGGACCGCCGGCGAGCCGCGCTCGACGCCGAACTGCAGGCGCAACCGTCCGGCGACCCGGTGCGAACGGCCGAGACTGAGGCGTCGGCCACCGTCGCCCGGCTGGGCGAAGCCCGCCAGCGCCTGGAATCGACCCGCACCGCCCGGCGGGAAGCCGAGGATGCGGTTCGGGACGCCCTCCGGGCCTTGACCGCGCTGGCGGCCCGTCACGGGCTGCCCACCGACCGCGACGGACTCCGGCAGGTCGAACACCTCCTCGAGCGACTGTGGAACTCGGCGACCACCTGGACCAGGCGGAGGCGGGACAGCCTCCACGCCGCCCAAGAGGTCGACCGCGCCACCCGGCGCGAAACCGAGACCCAGCGCGCCCTCGGCCGGGCCGAGACCGAGCACCAGAACGCCGAACGGCATGCCACCGAGGTCGAGCAACGGGTTGCGGCCCTCGAGTCCACCGTGGGGGTTGGGTACGCCGAGCTGTCCCGGCGCATCGGCAGCCTGGAAACCCAGCGACGCAGCAACTCCGGGCGGGCCCGGGAGCTCACCGCGGAGCACGACGGCCTGCTGGAGCGGCTCGGCGACCTCAAGGCCAGGGTCGAGGCGGCCGCCGCCGAACGCGAAGACGCCGACGCCCATCGAGAACGGAGCCACCGCCTCCTGGTCAGCGCCCTGACGTCGTTCGCGGCCGACGCCGGCGCCGCCGACGTGGGAGCTGCGGACAACGCCACCGCCGTGCTGGCGGCGGCCCGCGCCATCGCCGTCGCCTATCCATCGGTCGAATCCGACGCGCAGGCGCTGGCCCGCCTCTCCGAACGGGTGACCGAACGGGTCCACGGCGCCCAGAGCGCCCTGGGGTCCCGAGTCGACTTCGATCGCGAACTTGTTGAGGATGGCTGGTGGGTGCTGCGGACCACTGCCAACGGCGTCCACCGCAAGGTGACCGACCTGGCCACCTCGCTCGCCCACGATCTGGCCGAAGGCAAGGCCGACCTGGCCGAGGAAGAGGAGCGCCTGTTCGAACAGACCCTCGCCGGCAGCGTGCGCCGGGCCTTGGCTGATCGCATCCGGGAGGCCAACCACCTCACCGACGTCATCAACACCCAGCTCGGCGCGGTACGCACGGCCGCCGCCGGCGTCGAGGTGCGGCTCAAATGGGATGTCGATCCCGAACAACCCGACGCCGTCAAGGCCGCCCGCGCCCTGTTGCTGCGCGACCCGGCCGGACTGTCGGACAGTGAGCGGGCGTCGCTCCAGGACTTCGTCCGGGCCCGGGTGGATCAGGCGCGGGCCGACCTGGAAGCCAATGCTCCCTGGGAGGCCAGGCTTCGGGAAACCCTTGACTACCGGGTCTGGCACCGCTTCCAGCTGCAGCTGGCCCACCGCGACTGGCAGGGTTTCGTGCCGGCCACGGCCCGCCGGCTGCAGAAGCTCTCCACGGGCGAGCGCTCCATCGCCCTCCATCTGCCCATGATCGCCTCGGTGGCCGCCCACTACACCGAGGACAAAGGGCAGCCCTCCCGTTACCCCCGCCTCATCCTCCTGGACGAACTCTTCGCGGGCGTCGATGTCGCCAACCGAGCCCAGTTGTTCGGAACGTTCAGCACCTGGGATCTGGACGCGGTGTTCACCAGCGACCACGAGTGGTGCCAGTACGAGTCGCTCGACGGGATCGCCGTCCACTACCTGCATCCGCCCAGCGGGGACGAGCCGGTCACCTCCACCCGCTTCACCTGGGATGGGCGCCGCCGCCGTATAGACCCCTCGGCGGCCTGACCATCCGACCAGAGGATCGCCTGGGCCGGCGGGATCTCGAGCCGCTGGTCGACGAGCTGGCCCGGCGGTTCGGCACCGGCGACATCCCGGTGACGATTACATTGCGCGACCTCCCGGCGGCCACCCGGCAGGCGCTGGCTGATCTGTTTGGGGCAGATCGGATGCCCTTGGCCACGTCGCGGCTGGCCGTCGGGAAGCTCGTCGCCGGCCTGGGCCTGGTATCGGTGGACGAGTTGCGGGACGTGTTGGAGAGCTTGCGGGGACCGCTGCCAGATCGTCGGGCGGCTCGGGAGGAGGCGCGGGCCGCTCGCTCTGAGTTGTGGTCGTGGCTAGGCGAATCGGCCGGTGGCCTGGAGCTCGGCGGCCCCGAAGCACGGCTCGCTGCGTGGGTGGAGCGGCAGAGAGCGGCGGGAGCCCGGGGCGGTGTCGAGGTCCACCGTCGCCGGCTGGGGCTGGCTCTGGGCGTATTGCGCCGGCTGCCCGCCGATGGTATCGCGCTGGCCTCGCTCGCCAATGACGCCACCGGCGACCCCCACGCCCTCGACCACCGCCGCACCGTCACCGGGATGGTGCTCGACGCCGTGGCCTGCGCCTACGAGCGGCCCGTAGCTCACGACGCCGAAGCGGCCCGATCGCTTTGGGAACTGGTGGGCGTGGTGCCCGATCCTCACTCCTCGGCGGTGCTCGCCCTCGGGCTGCCCGGCGATGGACGCACGCCGCTGGGCCGATGGCTCGTCGCCTGCGCCGAGGCCGGCGAGCCGGTCGTGTTGACCCTGGCCAATCTTCGCCGTTGGCCGGTCAGGGCGGTGGCCGGCGACAGGCGGATCTACGCGGTCGAGAACCCTTCGCTCATCGCCGAGGCATCATCCGGCTGGGCCGGTCCCCCGCTTGTCTGCACCTCCGGCCGGCCCACCATCGCGGCCGTCACCCTGCTCCGCCAGTTGGCTTCGGACGGAGCCGTCATCTACCAGCATGCCGATTTCGACCCCACCGGCGTGGCCATCACGGGCTGGTTGGCCCAGCGGGCCGGCAGCGTCCCGTGGAGGATGACGGCGACCGACTACATCGGGTCGTTGTCGGCTTCGGCTCCGATCTTCGCGGGGGCACCGCCTGAGACCCCGTGGGATCCTGCCCTGCAAGGCGCCATGTCGCACCATCGCCAGGCGCTGTATGAAGAGGAGATCCGGGCGGAATTGTTCCGCTCGATGCTGGAAACGGGTGAACTTTTCGCCGACCCGGGGGCACAACCGAACTGACGCCAGGCGGGACCCGCGGAGTCTGGCGGGGGTTGGCCGATTAGGCTCGAGCGCTTGCGTGCGTGGCGACGGAATGGAATCGATGGGTAACGTTGGGCGCGCTCGATGGCGTGGTGGACCGACGGGGCTCGCACTGCTGCTGGCGGCGGTCATCTCGCTGAGCGCCTGCTCGTCGGGCTCTCGTTCCCCGTCTGCGGGGTCGAGCCCCTCATCCGGCCAGCCATCGCCGACCACCACCTCGACGTCCACAGCCAGTGGGCCGGCCTCAACTGACGCGCCCGTCATAGCCAAGACCGGGATCACCGTGACCGGAGCGTTCAACACCACGCCGACGGTGACCTTCCCGGCCAGCGGGCCACCCGAGCAGCTCATCGAGCAGACCCTTATCTCCGGTCGCGGCACCCCCGTCGCCTCCGGCGACACGGTGATCGCCAACTACCTCGGCGAGATCTGG
>DASZKW010000071.1:0-2043 GCA_035552775.1 Acidimicrobiales bacterium
CGCCGCCGTGCGGCGGGGTGGAGCTCAGCGACGGGCCGACCGGCGACGGTCACCGTCAGCACCTCACCCGCCTCGACCCGACGCAGGACCTCGCCGACCTCGTTGCGGAGCTGCTTCTGCGGTATGGACTCCACGCTCACATGGTAGCAGTTCTGCTACCAGGAGCGACCTGGATGTGCTGGTGGTGGCCCGGGTCCTTCCCGCCGACTGGTTCGAGCGCCACCGCGTGCTCATGGGGAAGGCCGTGGCGCCGATCAGCGTCGTCGGCTGGACGCCGCCGGAGTGGGCCGCCCAAGCTCGCCACCGGCGACGCCATGGCGATGGAGGCGGCCGGCGCTGGCGTGGTAGTAGCCGGCCGTCGGGCGTCGTGCCTCGAAGCGGCGCTGGTCACCCGGGCGTGGGGTCGCGCCCACGGCCGCCCCCGCGACGTCGTCGTCGGTGTGACCGCCCCCGGGGGAGGGATTCACCGCCCACGCCTGGCCCGACGGCGACCCGGTCGGCCCCCGCTACGTCGAGCTGTGGGGCGTCGCCGCCGTCCACGCCACCGGTGGCCGACTCAAGGAGACCCCGTAGAAGGGCCCCGTAGTACGGACCCGTAGTACATTTCTCCTATGCGTCAGATCCCAGTTCGTGAGCTGAACCAACACACCGCCGACGTATTGGCTCGGGTGGAGATGGGCGAACGTGTGGAGATCACCCGTAACGGCACGCCGGTGGCCATCATCGAGCCCGCTCAGCCCGACCCTCTCAGCGGGCTGATCGAATCGGGAGAGCTGCGCCCGGCACAGGGTCCGCTTCCGCTGTTGTCGGGGAGTGAGGTGACGGCTTCGGATTCTGCCGGGTCGGACGCGGTCCTCGAGGATCGGTACGGAGAAGGCCGTTGGTGAAAGGGCAGATCATCTATCTCGACACGTCGGGGGCGATGAAGCTCGTTCGGCCCGAGGCGCACAGCCACGACCTCTCCGGTTGGTTCCGCGAGCGGCCGGGCATGCCGGTGCTCTCCTCGGTGCTGATCGAGGTGGAGCTCGTACGTGCCACCCGCCGGAGCGCTCAGGAGAGAATTGGCCAGGCGGCCGACGTTCTCCGCAGCATAGGCGTGGTAACCGTGTCGCCTTCGGTGATCACACGAGCCGCGGCCTACCCCGATCCCGACCTGCGGTCACTTGACGCTATCCACCTGGCAACGGCCGAGCATGTTGTGTCCGTCACGCACGGGGCTCTTGAGGCATTCGTCGCGTACGACGAGCGCCTCGTGGCGGCGGCGCGCCATATGGGCCTCCCCGTCGTCGCTCCGGGAGTGACCTGAAAAAGACGAGCCGATGAAAGGCGTTCCCGGGCCGGTTCGACGGTCACGGGGAGGGGAAAGGCCTCGCCCGAGCCTGGTCGAGCGCGGCGCCGTCAAACCGGCCGGCGACACGGCGCGGCGGGGGGCGCCAGCAGACCGGCGTGAAGCTCACGTGCGGTTGGCCGCTGCTAGCGTCGGCTGGCTTGGATGGTGCGCGCGACCGACCCGGCGGCGCCTCGGTGATGCCCGCTCAACCTTCTGCTCCTGCCCTCGGCCGCCGCCCTCGGGGCGGCGTTCGCCTCGGTGTTCGCCCAGCGTCGCCAGCAAAGGGTGGGGGCCCTGGTGGGCGCCCTCGCCGTCCAGGCCCTGCTGCTCTGGCCTCCCGAGGTGTTCCACGGTTTCACCGCCGTGATATCCCTCCTCGACGCCCAGATCGTCGCCGCCCAGCACCTGCTGGTCGGCAGCTCCTCCCCGTGGCTCATCGAGCCCACCCAGAGCGGGCTGACCCGCCTGCACGGCCAGCTCGCGCCGGGCCCGGTCGCGACGACCGAGCTGGCCCAACAGGCGGTCCCGGTCAGTACTCCCCCGCCAACTTCTTCGAGGACGGGACCTACTCGCCGCTGGACCCGCAACGGGTTCTTCGTGTCTGGCAGCGGAGTGGGCGTCGCCGCCGGCGACCGCCTCGCCGTGGCCGTCGCCGGTGGCCGTGTCGGCCTGCGGGTGGTGTGGTCGAGGCCGTTGCCCAGCCAAGCCACGAG
>DASZKW010000072.1:0-1849 GCA_035552775.1 Acidimicrobiales bacterium
GACGTCTACATCAACGGCAAGGTGGCCGGCTACACCAACCAGCGGGCCATGGCCAAGATCAAGGCGGGTCAGCTCCCGGGTCCGGAGATGTCGATCGCCAAGCTCTCGCTCACCAACAACATGTCGCGCGTCGGCGAGCTGGTGAGCCTGGCCCTGGGCCCGCGGATGACCGCCGACACCGGCGAGTGGGGAACCTACGCGTGGTCGGAGCTGGTGCTCGGTACGCCTGGGGTGAAGGTGGCAGGCGGCACCGACGAGGTCATGAAAAACATCATCGGCGAGCGCGTCCTCGGTCTCCCGAAGGATCCGTCACCCACCGGCGGTTCCTGACGCGCCCTCGGCAAAAGGAAGCTCGACGTCCATGCCCGGCCGCCGGTAGCGGGTCCCCCAGATCAGGTGGTCCATGAACACCCAGCTGCGCCGGTGGATCGACGTGGGCCCCCACGCCCGCAGGGACATCTTGTGGCGGGGACACGGGTAGCCCTTGTTCAGCTCGAAGTCGTAGCCCGGGAAGTGCCGGGCCTCGCCGCGCATGACGCGATCACGGGTGACCTTGGCGAGGACCGACGCAGCGGCGATGGACAGGCATGTGGCGTCGCCTTTCACGATGCGGCAGGTGTTGGGACCGCCCACGAAGTCCCAGCGACCGTCGATGAGCACGTGGTCGGGCCGCAGTGAGAGGGCGGCCAGGGCGCGGCCCGCGGCCAGGCGCTGCGCTTCGGACATACCCAGCTCGTCGCACTCGTCAGGTGTGGCGTGGCCCACAGCCCAGGTGGTGCACCACCCCGCCACCCGGTCGAACAGCGCCTCCCGCTCGGGCTCGGTCAGCATCTTCGAGTCGCGCACCTTGTAGACCCGGCGATCCCTCGGCAGGACGGCTGCGCCGACACTGAGGGGGCCGGCCCACGCGCCGCGTCCCACCTCGTCCATGCCCACCACGACCGTGTTCCCGCCGTCCCACAGGTCGCGCTCGATCCGAAGCGACGGCACGACCTGGCGGCGTCGCGCGATCGTCGTCCGACCGCGGCCCCCGCTCGAGCCCATGGCCGCAGGCTACCTCAGCGACACGCCAGCGGGGCCGGCGACGACCTCGCCGATTGTGACGAAGTCAGACGCCGATTCCAGAAGGTGGGCATCGGCCGAGCTCACCGCGGCAAGAAGTCCTCCCGAGGTCTGGGGGTCGTACGACAGGGCCTCGAGCGTCGCTGGAGCCGACGAGCGCACCCGTCCCTCGAGGTGGGATCGGTTGCGGGCGTCACCGCCGGTGCGGGTCCCGGCCGAAGCCGCCGCCTCCGCTCCCGGATAGAGGGGCAGCGCCGCCGCCGACAGTGACAGGCGGACCTGCGAGCGTTCGGCCATCTCCCAGGCGTGGCCGAGCAGGCCGAAGCCGGTCACGTCGGTGACCGCGTGCGGCGGGCTCCCCAGACCGGCAAGCGTCTCGGCGGCACCCCGGTTGAGTGTTCGCATGCCCTCGACCACCGCTCGGCAGTCAGCCGGTCGGCCTCCGGCCAGCACGATGCCGGTGCCGAGCGGCTTGGACAGCACCAGCGCGTCGCCCGGGCGCGCCCCCGCCTTGGTCCACACCTGCCCAGGGTGGACGACGCCCTGCACGGCCAGGCCGAAGATCGGCTCCTCGGATCGAATTGTGTGACCACCCGCCACCTGCCCGCCCGCTTCGGCGACCACCGCCGCGGCCGCGGTCAGGATGACGCCGATCGCCTTCGGCGGCATCCGCTCGGGGAACGCCGAGATGTTGAGGGCGAGCACGACCCGTCCTCCCATGGCGAACACGTCGGAGCAGGCGTTGGCGGCGGCCACGGCACCAAAGTCAGCGGGGTCGTCCACAAGG
>DASZKW010000073.1:0-33569 GCA_035552775.1 Acidimicrobiales bacterium
AGCAAGGATCTGCCCTTCGAGCTCACTGTGCCCGCAGGCGCGGTTCCGACCACCAAAGCCCTCCACACCTCGTACAGCTGGACGCTGGTGGCCACCGGGACGAAGAGCGCCCTGAAGAGGGACGAGGTTGTCGCTCTGGCGGTCAACGTCCACTACCAAGACGAGCGGTGCTTAGCACCGCTCGTCTTTGTAACCGGTGAGAACATTCGCAAGCTAACCCGACGTCAACCACTGATTAGTGTGATCAGTTCAGTGTGATCACCAACCTACTCATCGATGCCAAGTCATAACGGCGCTTTCGACTGCGAGTCGCAAATGAGTCACGACCAACCGCTGCCCGAACCGACTGATATGCAAGCCTACCCCGAGGTGCTCGTCCTGCTTTGGCCGGACTCCTTCGGAGTCCGCCTGCTGCAAGCCAGCGCGGGTGTCGTCGGGCTCGGACGCCAGCTGCTTCAGGAAGACCTGATGACCCTACCAGGCCGGCCGGGACGGGTGCATACCAAGGCTGTAGCTGCTCACATCTTCGCGGTCGTGCTGTTCAACTTGCACAACCTTGGACTCATCGCGCTGAAGTCGGAGTCGAAAAAAATCTTCTTCGTCAAAAAGACACAGGTGGTGGCGACGCGGAGCGGCGACGATGACGAGACACGGGGTTTGTCGGCCGCCGCGCTCGCCCAGTTCAGGGAAGGCGATTCGAGTTTGGCAGTGCGTGACATCGTTCGCCGATGGTTCGGCAACAGTACGCCCATTCCAAGTCTCGACGTAGTCGGGGCCACAGAAAGGGCGGCGGCAGGTCTGGGTCTATATCGCAAGGTCACCGGTCGCAGTACCGCAACCCGAGCAGCAAAGCGCGTCGCCCAGGCAACCACCGGCGGATCCTTCGTCTACGAGCCGCTGGCGGAACTCGTGGCCTCAACCGAACACGTCGCGTCCCGTATGGCAACTCGATGGCGGCAGTTCGGGAGCGATGATCCTGAGCTCGAGGAGCGTCTCTTGAAGGACGTGGAGCGCGCCATCGAGTCGATGGAGCTACCGGAGCCGCCCGATAGCTCCAACTGACGTCTGCACAAGGTTGCCGTCCGTGGCCTTGCGCCCGGGCTACTCGATGCACGCACCTACAAAGGCGAGCGTTGCTACGTCGACAATGCTGTCGCCGACTCGGACGGATAACCTGGACCTTCGTTCCTCGGGGAGTCGACGTAGCAACGCTCGCCTTGGTATGTACGTCTCGGCGGCGTTCAGGCCTTTTTCATCTCTGTAGGCCAGACTGTTGACGGTGAGGGTCTTGGTGGTCGACGACGAGCCTGCCGTGCGTCAGGCGTTGGACCGCGCCCTGCGCTTCGAGAGCTACACCACCGAGCTGGCCGGAGACGGCATTGCTGCGCTCGCCGCCCACGCCGAGCGGCCGGCTGACGCCATCGTCTTGGACGTGGCCATGCCGCGCCTCGACGGCCTCGAGGTCTGCCGGCGCCTGCGCGCCGCGGGCGACGCCACGCCGATCCTCTTGCTCACCGCCCGCGCCGCAGTGTCGGAGAGAGTCGCCGGACTCGATGCCGGCGCCGACGACTACCTGGTCAAGCCGTTCGCCCTCGAAGAGCTCCTCGCCCGCATGCGCGCCCTGTTGCGTCGCAGCGCGCCCCTCTCGGACAACGAGGTGCTGCGCTTCGCCGACCTGTCGCTCGATCCGGGCACCCGGGACGTGAGGCGAGGGCAGCGCCGCATGGAACTGACCCGGACCGAGTTCCTTTTACTCGAATTGCTCTTGCGCAACGCCCGCCAGGTCCTACCCCGTGAGGTGATCTTCGATCGGGTCTGGGGCTATGACTTCGGTGCGAACTCCAACTCGCTCGAGGTCTACATCGGGTACCTGAGGCGCAAGACCGAAGCCGACGGCGAGCACAGGCTCATCCACACCGTGCGCGGCGTGGGCTACGTCATGCGCGAGCCCATCGAGGGCTGAGTGGCCACCCGGATCCACTGGCTGCGCCGGGTCAGCTTCAGGACCCGCCTGAGCCTGCTCGCCGCGGCCGCGGTAGGCGTCGCCGTCGCCCTCGCCGCCATCGCCTCATATTTCGCGGTACAGCATCAGCTTTACAGCCAGACCGACACCGACCTGACCGCCGAGGTCAACGACGCTCTGCGTCCCAACCCGGATGGAGTCATCACCCTCCAGCAGATCTCCCGGGCGGGGCGGGGTGGCGACAGCGTGCAGCTGGTCACCAGCACCGGCGTGCCGCTGTTCGGGGAAGCAGGAGGCCAGGTGGCGACGCCCGGCCAGGCGGTGATCCCGGTGTCGGGCACCGACCGGGCCTACGCCGCGCCCGGCAAAGGGGGCGCCGAGATCTTCCAGTCGGCCCACATAGGCAACCAGCACGTCAGGGTGTTGACCAGGGGTTTGGGCCAGCAGTCCTTCGAGGTCAACGGCACCTTCCCGGGCGTGGCCCTCCAGGTGGCTCATCCCCTGTCCATGGTGGACACCTCACTCGCCGACCTGCGCATCATCCTGCTCCTGGTCGCAGCCGCCGGCATCGCCCTCGCCATCGCCCTCGGCTACGCCGCGGCGCGAGCCATGATCCGCCCCGTCGAGCGCCTCACAGCCGCGGCCGAGCACGTGGCCGCCACCCAGGACCTGGCCGCCACCATCGACGAGCGCGGCGACGACGAGTTGGCCCGCCTGGCCCACAGCTTCAACGCCATGCTCGGCGCCTTGGGCGGGTCGCGCCAGCAACAGGCCCAGCTGGTCGCCGACGCCGGCCACGAGCTGCGGACCCCGCTCACCAGCCTGCGTACCAACATCGAGGTGCTCATGCGCATCCAGGACCTGCCCGCGCCCGACCGCGACGAGCTGCTCGCCGACGTCAAGGCACAGCTCGAGGAGCTCACCACCCTCGTCGGCGACCTGGTGGAGCTGGCGCGCGAGGACGAGCAGGACCCCGATCCGGTAGAGATCCGTTTCGACCAGATCGTCGAGCGGGCGGTGGAGCGGGCCCGGCGCCGGGCCGTGTCCGTGGAGTTCGACGTGAGCACCGAGCCGGGCATGGTGCGCGCCCAACCGGCGCTGCTCGAAAGGGCCGTGCTCAACGTCCTCGACAACGCCGCCAAATGGAGTCCCGCCGGTGGCCGCATCGAGGTTCGCCTGCGCCGGCGGACCGCGGACAACGACCCGGTCGTCGGCGAGGTGACCTGGGGTCTCGACATCCGTGACCACGGCCCGGGCATCGCCGCCGCTGACCTGCCCCGGGTCTTCGACCGCTTCTACCGGGCGGAGGGTGCCCGTTCGATGCCAGGGTCAGGTTTGGGCCTCGCCATCGTGCGCCAGGTGATCGAGTCCCACGGCGGGAGGGTCGAAGTCACCTGCCCGCCCGATGGGGGCACGCTCGTCCACCTGGAGCTGGCCGGAGTCCACGAGGAGCCCCGGCCGGCGTGGTCGGAGTCACCGCCGCCGGTCGCGACCCTGCCGGCATGGCCATAGCCCCCCGGACCGACGATCGGGCGGCGACTCGGCCGGATCGGGAGGGCTACGATCCTCCTCGTGGCCCGAGTGGCGGAACGGTAGACGCGGGGGCCTCAAAAGCCCTTGTCCTCACGGGCGTGCGGGTTCGATTCCCGCCTCGGGCACAGTGACCACCACGGCTGTTACCTCGGGGAGAGCGGCCCGGTCAGAGACTCACACAGGGTCGAGGATAGGAAGGATTGGCGCGTGCCTGCATTCGTGTTCCCGGGACAGGGATCGCAGCGCCCAGGCATGGGCCGAGCGTGGGTCGACCACCCGTCGTGGGAGCTGGTCGCCGACGCGTCTGAGGCGGCGAGCCGCGACCTCGAACACCTGCTGCTCGACGCCGGCCAGGAAGAACTAACCGAGACGCGAAACGCTCAACTCGCCACCTTCACGATCGGCTTGCTCGTCCTCGACGCGGTGGAGCGTCTCGGGATCGAGCCGACCTCGTGCGCCGGTCACAGCCTGGGCGAGTACACCGCTCTCGTCGCCGCCGGCGCCCTGTCGTTCGAGGATGGCGTCCGGGTGGTCACCGAGCGAGGCGAGGCCATGCAGGCCGCCGCCGACGCCCGCCCCGGCACCATGGTGCTGCTCGACGGATGTGACGACGAATCCGCCCGCATAGCCTGCCGTCTGGCTGACGGGGCGGTCTGGGTGGCCAACTACAACACCCCCGACGAGGTCGTCCTGGCCGGCGAGCCGGCGGCAGTCGAGCGGGCCGCCGAGATCGCCCTGGGTATGGCCGGAGGCAGCGCCGTCGGGGTGGCGGTGGGCGGCGCGTTCCACACGCCGTTCATGGCACCGGCACGGGACCGGCTGCGAAAGGCGCTGGCCGCCACGACCTTCCACGAGCCCGAGGTGGCGGTGGTCGCCAACGTGGACGCCATGTCCCACGTGTCGGCCGCGGAGTGGGACGCTCTCCTGCGCGCCCAGGTCGTGAGCCCGGTGCGCTGGCACCAGAGCGTCCTGCGCCTGGCTGGCCTGGCGCCCGAGCGGCCCTCTGAGCGGGGAACATGGGCGCCCGAGCGGCCCTCTGAGCGGGGGACGGGGACTGGAGATGCCATCTTGGGCGAGCGTCTTTTCGCCGAGGTGGGGCCAGGAGGATCGCTGTCGAGCATGATCCGGCGCACCGTCCCCGGCGTCACCACCGTCGCCGTCGCCGTCCCCGACGACCTCGACCGCCTGGTCGACGCGGTGGCCGGCGCCACGGCCCTGCACGCGTTCGCCGCCGGCCACCAGGGCGAGCACCTGTACGTGTCCGAGCGAATGGTGATCAGCCCCCGCGCCGGCGTTTTCGAGCCGGCCGGCGGTCTCGACGGGGGTCTGGTGGTCGAAGTGGGCACCCTGCTCGGTAGCGTGTCAGGGAGCGAAGTGCGCTCGGCGTTCGCCGGGACCCTGATGGGAATGCTCGCCCAGGCGGGTGAGCGGGTCCAGACGGGCCAGCCCATCGCCTGGCTGCGCGCCATGTGACTCCAAGGAGCAGACGAGAGACGATGCCCGCCACCAGAGGCTGTGCCATCACCGGCTGGGCGACCGCGTTACCGGAGACGGTGGTGACGAACGCAGACATCATGACCCTGTTCGACACGTCCGACGAGTGGATACGGGAGCGATGCGGGATCGCCAGCCGCCACCACGCCGCCGGCCCGTTCGTCTCCCCGCAGCCGCCGTTGTCGCCCCCGGCCGGCGTGGGCACCACCGCCACCCTCGCCGTCGACGCGGGGCGCGCCGCCATGGCCCGTGCCGGCGTCGACCCGGCGGACGTGGGGCTGCTGGTGCTGTGCACCACTACCCCCGACCAGCTGATACCCGGTACCTCGGCGCCGGCCGCGGCCGCCCTCGGCATCGGTGGGGGCGGGATGGACCTCAACGCCGCATGCGCCGGTTTCACCTACGGCCTGGTCACCGCCGCCGGCCTCATAACCATGGGAATCGACCGGGTGCTGCTCGTCGGGGCGGAGACGCTGACCCGGGCCACCAACTGGTCGGACCGCTCCAACGCCTTTCTTTTCGGCGACGGCGCCGGCGCGGTTGTCATCGAGGCGGTGCCTGGAGACGGTTCGCTGCTCGGCTGGGACCTCGGCGTCGACGGTTCCCTGCAGTCGATCCTCTACGCCGATTACGGCGAAGGGATGGTGATGAAGGGCCAGGAGGTGTTCCGGCGGGCGGTGCGGGCCACCGTGGACTCGGCGATCAACAGCCTGGAGAGGGCCAAGGTATCGGCGTCAGAGATCGCCCTGTTCGTACCCCACCAGGCCAACAGTCGCATCATGACGGCCGTGGCCGACCGACTGGGGCTCCCCCACGCAACCATCGCCACGATCATCGAGACCACAGGAAACACCAGTTCGGCGTCGATACCCCTGGCCCTCGTCGACGCTGTCGAGCGGGGGCGCCTCCACGACGGTGACCTGGTCCTGCTGGCGGGATTCGGCGCGGGCATGACGTGGGCCTCGGCGGTGTGGCGTTGGGGTAGGTAAGCGGGAGAGGTCAGGGGCGCGTCGCCACCACCACTAGATTTGACTGTTTACTAGCCAACGGAGGACCAGATGGACAATGCTGAGGCGTTCGACAAGTTCAAGAAGTGTGCCGTCGAGGTGCTGCAGGTCGAGCCCGACAAGGTGACGCCCGACGCCCGGTTCGCGGATGATCTCGACGCCGACAGCCTCGACCTGGTCGAGTTGGTCATGGCGCTGGAGGAGCAGTTCGGCATCAGCGTGGACGAGTCCGAACTCGAGGGCGTCGAGACCGTCAACCAGGCGTTCGAGCTCGTCACCAACAAGCTGTAGATGCTGGCCATCACCGCCACGCCCGACGGGACCGGGCCGGTCCCCGGCCGTCGGGTGGCCATCACCGGAGTCGGTGTGGTCGCGTCCTGTGGCACCGGGCGTGAGGCCTTCTGGGCGGGGTTGTTGCGCACCCCCGGTACCGGTATGCGCCGCGTTGACGACCTGGACGCCACCGCCCTGTTCGGCCCGAAGGAGATCCGCCGTGTAGACCGGTTCTCACAGTTCGCGGCGCTGGCCGCGCACGAGGCGCTCGCCGACGCCGGGGGTGTGGAGGCACTCGGAGCCGACCCCGACCGGACGGGCGTGTTCGTCGGCACGGGGGTTGGAGGCCTCGAAACCCTCGAGGCTCAGATCAAGGTGGCCCTGGAGAAGGGGCCACAGCGCGTGAGCCCGTTCCTGGTGCCAATGATGATGGCCAACTCGGCGGCCGCCGGCATCTCCATGCGCTACGGCTTCCGTGGTCCGTGTGAGGACACCGTTACCGCCTGCGCGGCAGGCACCCACAGCATCGCCAACGGCGGTCGCCTCATTGCCACGGGGCGCTGTGACGTGGTCGTGGCCGGTGCATCCGAGGCGCCGCTCACAGAGACCGGCATCGCCGGCTTCGCCAACATGACGGCGCTGTCCACCAGTGGCGTGTCCATGCCCTTCGACGCCAAGCGAGACGGCTTCGTGATCGCCGAGGGAGGCGCCATCGTGATCCTCGAAGAGCTCGAACGGGCCCGTCGACGGGGTGCCCACATCTACGCCGAGTTGGCCGGCGCCGGCAGTAACGCCGACGCCCATCACATCACCGCCCCCGCCCCGGGCGGGACCGGGGCCGCCGCGTGCATGGAAGCCGCTCTCGCCGACGCCGGCCTGGCGGCCGGCGACATCGTCCACATCAACGCCCACGGCACCGCCACCGGGCTCAACGACGCCTCCGAGGCGGAAGCGATCGCCAAGGTGTTCGGCCAACCCGGACCGCTGGTCACCTCGACCAAGGGCGTCACCGGCCACGCCCTCGGGGCGGCCGGTGCCCTCGAGGCGGTGGCCGTGGCCCTGACCATCCAGACGCGGATCATCCCCCCCACCTTCGGTCTGACCGAGCTCGACCCGGACTTCCACCTCCAGGTCGTCACCGGCGAGCCCCGGGAGTGGGAGCCCGGGCCGACCATGTCCAACTCCTTCGGATTCGGCGGCCACAACGGCTGTCTGGTGATCACACCGCCCGAGTCGTAACGTGGCGGGCACTGACGCTGGCGGGTCGGCGCTGGATGGCCGAGGCCGATGAACCTCGCGGCGGCGACGGTCGCAGCCATGGCCGCGGCGGCCACTTTTGCCGTATCGGCGGTGCTCCAGCAGCGCGCGGCGCGCACGGTTCCCCCCAACGAGTCCCTCAGCTTCCGCCTGCTCATCGACCTGATACGCCAGCCGTCGTGGCTGGCAGGCACGGCCAGCCTGGTAGCCGGTTACTGCCTCCAGGCGGTGGCGCTCGCCTTCGGGAACGTCTCTTTCGTCGCGCCCCTCATAGTCAGCGAGCTGGTCTTCGCCCTACCCCTGGCCACCCGGTTGGAACACCGTCGCCTCGGACGCCGGGAATGGCTCGGCGCCGCCGGCGTGGTCATGGGCGTGGGCATGTTCCTGCTGGCGGCGTCACCGGGCGGTGGGCGCCCCGATCCGGGCCTCGCCGAGTGGGTCCTCATGATCGTGCCCTGCGCCGTGGTGGTGGCCGCCGTGCTGGCCCTCGCCCAGCGGGCCGCCGTGCTGGCCCTCGCTCAGCGGACCGTGCGCGGTGAGAACACGGCATCCCAAGCTGGGTCTCCCGAGGCCGGTGCCGGCGCACCAGCGTGGCCGGCCCGACCGGCCTCCGCCGTTTCGGCCCGGCGTGCCTCCTTGCTCGCCGTGGCCGCGGGGGTGACCTTCGGGCTGCTGGCCGTGTTCACCAAGGGGGTGACGTACATCATCCAGCGTCACGGCGTCGGCGTCGTGCTCGCCTGGCAGCTCTACGCATTGATAGGGCTCGGCGTCGCCGGGTTCCTGTTCTCCCAAAGCGCCTACCAGGCCGCCCCCCTGCGCAACTCCCTCCCGGTCATCGACGCCCTCGAGCCCACGGTCGCCGTACTGCTCGCCGCCGCCGCGTTCGGCGAGCACCTTTCGCACGGCCCCGCCGCCCTCGCGCTCGAAGCGCTGGGTGCCTCCGCTGCTCTCGGTGGCGTGTTCGTCGTCGGGCGCTCGCCGCTCGTGCTCAGCGCCTACGAGCCCGAGAACGCCGCCCACGGCTGAACGGGCCGGGGTCCCATCTCGGTGGACCCCCTATCCGAGCGGTCAACGGCGCACGGCGCGGCTCACCAAACCCCGCCCGAAGTGCCACAAGGGGGCACTCCCCTCGTGGACGGAGTCCATGACGTCGACGAAACCATCCAAGAACATCCCCACCTCGCTCTCGCCGAGAGTGAGCGGGGGCAGCAGCTTGATGACCTCCATGTGGTCGCCGGCGACCTGGGTGAGTATTCCGTGGCGCTCGAACAGCGCCCCGACCACCATTTGGGCGAACAATCCCCGCCGGGCCGTGCGCAGAGCCCCCCAGCTGCCCTTCAGGCGCAGCGACTGCGGGCGCCCGAACTCGATCCCTATCATCAGGCCCCGGCCCCGCACGTCGCTGACGAGCTCATAGCGTTCGGAGGCGGCTCCCAACCCGTCGACGAGCAGTCGGCCGGACTTGTGGGCGTTAGATACCAGGCCTTCGTCGTCGATGACCGCCAGCGACGCCAGCCCCGCGGCCATGGCCATCGCGTTGCCCCCGAACGTCGAGTCGTGGACCAGCATGCGCTCCATCGACGAGTACACCCTGTCGAAGACCCGGCGCTTGACCAGGGTGGCTCCGACCGGGACGAACCCCCCCGAGAGGGCCTTGGCCACGGTGACCACGTCAGGATCGGCCCCATCGTGTTGGTAGGCGAAGAAGGCTCCCGTGCGCCCGACACCGGTCTGCACCTCGTCGCATATGAGCAGCGCACCGTGGCGATGGAGCACCTCACCAGCGGCCCGCAGGTAGCCGGGGGGGGCGACGTGGACGCCCTTACCCTGAATGGGCTCGACGACCAGAGCAGCGACGTCACCGCTTCGCAGCTCTCGCTCGAGGGCGTC
Organism: Acidimicrobiales bacterium; assembly: GCA_035552775.1. Lineage (GTDB taxonomy): Bacteria > Actinomycetota > Acidimicrobiia > Acidimicrobiales > Palsa-688 > DASZKW01. Next base: position 9,418 of record DASZKW010000073.1, read on the forward strand.
GAGGTCCCCGAAGGGAATGCGCGTGTCAGGAAGCAGGGGAGCGAACCCGTCCCGGAACTCGCGGGCGCCGTTGACTGACAGCGAACCGGCGGTGAGGCCGTGATAAGCGTGGTCGCAGTACAGCACCCGGGGGCGGCGGGTGGCATAGCGAGCGAACTTCAGCGCCGCTTCGACGGCCTCGGTACCGCTGTTGGAAAAATAGACCCGCTCCAAGCCTGGCGCCTTCTGCAACAGGCGCTCGGCCAGGAGACCGGGCAGGAGAGGGGCGTCCATCTGGACCATGTCGGCCAGGTCGGCGTCGAGCACGCAGCGCAGCGCATCGCCCACGACAGGGTGGTTGCGTCCCACCCCGAACACGCCGAAGCCGGCGAGGCAGTCCAAGTAGCGGCGCCCCTCACGGTCGTAGAGATAGCAGCCCGAGCCGCGCTCGTACGCTCTGTCCAGGCCTATCGAATGAAGGACCCGGGGCACTTGGGGATTGAGATGGCGCTCCCACAGTGAGGGACCGTCGCCGCGCCGCTCGTCCAACAGATTTTTGAGATCGAAGCCCACTCAGCCTCCTCACGTGGCCGCGACGAAAGTACCAGTCTGTGGGGGGCCGCAATGCCGGACGAGTTTGCTCAGGAGCCGACCGACTCCACGAGGAACTTGGGGGTGTCCTTGGGAGAGATCTTGTACCACACCTGGCCGAGCGTGCCGTCGCGCTCCACCAGGAAAGCCGAGCGCTCCACGCCCATGTAGGTCCGGCCGTACATCGACTTTTGCACCCACACGGCGTAGGCCTCGGCGACGGCGTGATCGGCGTCTGAGAGCAGCGGGAAGCCGAGGTGGTACTTCTGGTCGAACTTGGCCTGCTTCGCAGGCAGGTCAGGGCTGATTCCCAGCACCGCCGTGTCACCGATGTCGCCGAGCACGTCCCGCAGGCCACACGCCTGGGTGGTGCATCCCGGCGTGTCCGCCTTCGGGTAGAAATAGACCAGCACCCGCCGCCCGGCGAAGTCGGACAGGGCGACGGGGTTGCCGCTCTGGTCGTCGAGGGTGAAGTCCGGAGCGGGATCGCCAGCAATCAGCCTGTCTGCCATTGGCGAATGCTATTGCCCGCAGGAGGCTGCGGCCGCCCCGCCACATGCGGCGCGCGTTGCGGGGACGGGGTTGGGCAGGCTGACCCTTGCTGGCCACGGCAGTGGGCTAACTCGCTAGAGGTGAAGACCGAGGTAGCGTCGCCCGTCGATGACGTCCGCTCCCGAACCGGACGCGGCGCCACCCGATCTCGAGGCGACACGCATCCGGGGCCCCGCGACCTCCGCTTCCCTGGCTCCGGGCGCGCCGGCGGACCTCGCCTGGGGGGCGTTCAGCGCCTGCCCACCATGGGTCCTCGACGCGGATCGGGTGAGCTGGCGCGCCGGTGTGTCCTCCTTGCGGGCGGGTACGTCCGCCCAGGTGCCGCTCCTGGTGGCCCGGCGCCGCCTGCCTCCGGGACGGCGGGTGGCCAAGGTGGGCGCCGAACTTGGGACCGCGGTCGCCGGCTGGTACCTGATCGAGCGCCGCCAAGCGAGGGCGTCGCGCCCGGGGCACCGGGGCGGGGAGCGGCCGAGCCGACCGGAGATATCGCGCGCCGGGCTGTCCAGACGGCTGCGCAAGGCCTTCGAACGGCTCGGGCCCGCATACATCAAGCTGGGCCAGATCTTGTCGTCGGGGGAGGGTCTATTCCCTCCCGAGCTGGTGTCGGAGTTCCGCCTCCTGCGCGACCATGTCCCCCCGGAGCCGTTCGCGGCCATCCGGCGGGTGGTGGAGGAGGAGCTGGGCAAGCCCCTGGAGGAGGCATTCTCCTACTTCGCCACCGAGCCGGTGGCGGCCGCGTCGATCGCCCAGGTCCACGCCGCCACACTGCCCTCCGGCGAGGCCGTCGTCGTCAAGGTCCAGCGCCCGGCCGTCGCCTCGCTGGTCAGGCGCGACCTGGGCGCCATGAGCTGGATAGCCCCCGCCCTCATCGGGCGCATACCGGTGGCCGCGCTCGCCAACCCGCCGGCGCTGGTCGAGCTGTTCGCCGAGACGGTGGTCGAGGAGCTCGACTTCAGGCTCGAAGCCGACAACATGCTCGACGTTGCAGGAGTACTGGCAGCCACAGACCAGCGGGCCGTGGTGGTACCCCGGCCCCACCCCGAGCTCGTCACCAGGCGCGTCCTCGTCATGGAGCGCCTCGACGGCTTCGGCTGGGACGACGTGGCAGGCATGCACCGGGCGGGCATCGACACCTCGGCGGTGGTGCGCGCGTTGATGATCGCGTTCATGGAAGGGGCGACGCTTTTCGGTGTGTTCCACGGTGACCTCCACGGCGGCAACCTGCTCGTCCAGGCCGACGGCCGGGTCGCCCTCCTCGACTACGGGATCACGGGTCGCCTGGACGAAGCCCGGCGCCTCGCTTTCCTGCGCATGCTCATGGGCGGCTCCATCAACGACCCCAAGCTCCAGCTGTCCGCGCTAAGGGACCTCGGGGCGCTCCCCGCCGACACCGATCTCGACGCGGTCGTGCGCGACCTCGGTCTCGACCGCCCGGCGAAGGACGCCACCGCGATGGCCCCCGACGAGCTGCTCGGGGAGATCCGGGAGCTCACCAAGCACCTGCTGGCCTACGGTGCCCGCTTCCCCAAGGTGCTCATGTTGTTCGTGAAGGACCTGCTCTTCCTCGACGGCGCCCTCGCCACCCTCGCCCCCGACGTCGACCTGTTCGCGGAGATCACCGCAGTGGCCGCCTACTTCACCAGCCGCTACGGGGCCCGCATCGCCCACGACATCGGGATCGACCCGCGCCAGCACCCGGTGGACATGGAGGGCGTACGCGCCGCCGTCGGCGTCTCATCGGAGGTGAACAGTCTCACCTACCGGGAGCTGCAGGCCCGCCGTGAGCTGATCAGGCGCCGCATGGAGGACCATCACCGCAGCTCCGGGCGCCACCGCCGCCTCCGCCGCGGCGGTGCCCCGCCGGCGTGAACGCACCACCGCCGTTGGCGCCGGCGCCTCTCATCCGCAGGCCCCGCGGGCGCCGGGCGCCATCGAGGCGAAGATAACCACGCGCCCGGCCCGGGCGGCTCGCAGCTCGGTCCATCCGCCTGCGGTGGCCTGCAGGCAGCCGGCGCCGGGCGCCACCGACCAGTACGGCGACCAGCGCAGCTTTACGGTGACCGGACCACGACGCTCGATTTGCAACCCGACGTGGTCGCCGTCCAGGGAAGTCACCCGGCCGGGGCCGCTCACCAGGCCCGCGCTGGCGTCGACACGCCACAGCTGCCAGCTGGTGCTGCGCCACACGAGGCGGAGACCGGTTACCTGTCCGCTACGCAGGAGGGACGCCTCGGCCCGGGCCGCGAAGTCGAGGGGAGCGGCGGGGAGCGCCACATACGACACGCCGGCATCGATCAACCACCGCTGGTAGACCGCCGCGGTAAGGGCACTGCTCCGGTAGAAGATCGGGTCGTAGCCGATGTCGAGTTGGCGTTCCCAACCCCGGGCGAGGGGCACCGACGGCGCCACCCATTCGGCTTCCCAGTGTCCGCGCGTCGGTGTCACCTCGACCCTGACCGGCGTCGCCGAGAGGGACTTCACCTCCGCTATCAAAGGCAGGTAGAACGACCGGTGGGAGGCGGCGACCCCCGAGTTGGAGAGGGCGCCCGCGGCCGGCGCCCACCCCCACGCCACGAGGGCACCGACCGCGCAGGCCGCCAGGCCGCGCCCCGCTCGTCTGGAGGCGAAGGCAGCGCCAACCGCCGCGGAGTGTCCACTCCGAGAAACCCTCCAAGGGAAATAGCACATGAGGAGAGGGACACCGACATCGGCAGCCAGGCGCATGTCGTTGCCGCCCATCTCGGTGGGCACGACGTACAGGACTGCGGTCACGCCCGCATAGAGGACGGCTGCGACGCGGACCAGACGGGGTACGGGCAGCCACGGGCCGGCGAGGAGGGCGCAGACCACCAAGATGCACGCGGTGTCGTCACCGCCGAAGGGCTGGGAGCCGGCCCCGGGGAACAGTACGGCCACCGTGGCGACCACGGCGAGGGGGAGCGTCCCGACCACCAGTAGCAGGATCCGGTCACCGGACCCCCATACCGCCGACCTCCGGGCCCAACGGCGCCCGAGCGGCCCTTCGAGCGGGGAACGGCGCCCGAGCGGCCCTTCGAGCGGGGAACGGCGCCCGAGCGGCCCTTCGAGCGGGGAACGGGGCCCGAGCGGCCCTTCGAGCGGGGAACGGGGCCCGAGCGGCCCTTCGAGCGGGGAGCGGGGCCCGAGCGGCCCTTCGAGCGGGGAACTGCGCGCGGACAGGGCCCATGCCACCACGGCCAGGCCGAGGAAGGCGCCGGCCACCGGCGACGCCAGCGCGCTCAGTATGCCCAGCGCGGCCCCTAGAGGACGCCTGCGCCGGGCCATGGCCAGCACGGCGGCCAGACCGAGGGCCTCGCCGGTGAGGAACGAGAGCTGCCCGACGGCCACCTCGACGACGGTGGACAGGGCGAAGTACCAGCTCGCGAGGCGCCGCCTACCCAACGCCAGGCGCACCAGGCGGTCGAAGCAGGCGGCTGCGCCGGCGGCGGCGGCCGCGGCGGTGACCCACACGCCGATGACGGCGGCGACCACCGGGAACACCACGCTGTAGTTGGCCGGGTAGGTCCCCCCGTACCAGCCCGCGTCCCACAGCGCCAAGCCGTGGTGCTGGACCTCGGCTACCCGGTAGACCTGAGCTGCGACGTCGGGCCCCCGCCACCCGGCCACCTCGCACACGACCACGGCGACGACCGCCACCGATGCCAGCGCCATCGCCGACCCCACCGCCGACCCCACCGCCGCTCGCATGCCCATCGCGGTCAAGATTGTGACCCACGGGCGGGATCGACTGGCGCCAGGCGCCGGCGCCTGCCATGGGCGAACCGCAACCGGATGGACCAGGGTGCGCCACCGCCGGCAAACCGGTCGGACGGGCGCGCCCGGTACCCTGGGACCGCGGGGCCCACCCCGACCCCGCTCCCCCTTTCCCCAGGATCCTTCATGCAACGCGCCGACATGCAACGCGCCGACCTTCGCAACATCGCCATCGTGGCCCACGTGGACCACGGCAAGACCACGCTGGTCGACGCCATGCTCCGCCAGTCAGGGGCGTTTCGCGCCGGCGCCGAGGTGGCCGACCGGATCATGGACTCGACCGACCTCGAGCGTGAAAAGGGCATCACCATCCTGGCGAAGAACACAGCCGTGCGCTACGGGGACCTCACCATCAACATCGTCGACACACCCGGCCACGCCGACTTCGGCGGCGAGGTGGAGCGGGGGCTCACCATGGTCGACGGCGTGTTGCTGCTCGTCGACGCCAGCGAAGGCCCCCTTCCCCAGACCCGCTTCGTGTTGCGGAAGACCCTCGAAGCCCGTCTGCCGGTGATCGTCGTCATCAACAAGATCGACCGCCCGGACGCCCGGCCGGCGGAGGTGCTCGACGCCGTCTACGAGCTGTTCATCGACCTGGGGGCCAACGAGGACCAGATCGAGTTCCCTGTCGTTTACTGCAACGCCCGGGCCGGCCAGGCCGCCATGGACGCCGCCGGCGTGGCGGACAGCCCCGACCTTAAGGTGCTCATGGACCTGCTCGTCGAGCACATCCCCGCACCGCGCTACATCGACGGCCACCCGTTCCAGGCGCTCGTAACCAACCTCGACGCCTCCCCCTACGTGGGGCGACTGGCGCTGTGCCGGGTGTTCAACGGCCGGTTGAAGAAGGGCCAGTCCGTCGCATGGTGCCGCCACGACGGATCCGTCGAGCAGGTCCGCATCAACGAGCTCTACGTGACCGAGGCGCTCGACCGCATCGATGCCCCCGCCGAGGGGGTGGGCCCGGGCGACATCATCGCCGTCGCCGGCATCCCCGAGATCATGATCGGTGACACCCTCGCCGACGCCGACGACCCTCGCCAGCTCCCGGTGATCACCATCGACGAGCCGAGCCTGTCGATGACCCTCGGGGTCAACACGTCCCCCCTCGCCGGCACCGCCACCTCGTCCGGCCCCGCCGGGAACAAGCTGACCGCCCGCCTGATCAAGAGCAGGCTCGACGCCGAGCTGGTCGGCAACGTGTCGCTCGGCGTGAAGCCGACCGACCGTCCCGACACCTGGGAGGTCCTCGGCCGGGGTGAGCTGGCCCTGGCCGTGCTGGTGGAGCTCATGCGCCGGGAGGGTTTCGAGCTCACCGTGGGCAAGCCCCGGGTCATCACCCGCGAGATCGACAGCAAGCGCCACGAGCCCATGGAGCGGGTCTCGGTCGACGTGCCCGAGGACTTCCTCGGCGTCGTCTCCCAGCTCCTGTCGATGCGCAAGGGCCGCATGGAGACGATGACCAACCACGGGGGGTCCACCGGCTGGTGCCGCATGGAGTGGATAGTCCCCGCCCGGGGCCTGATCGGGTTCCGCACCGAGTTCCTCACCGACACCCGAGGCACGGGCCAGCTGCACCACGTGTTCGAGGGCTGGGAACCCTGGCACGGCGAGCTGCGCACCCGGCCAAACGGCTCCATGGTCGCCGACCGCCGCGGCCCGACCACCACGTATGCGCTCACCAACCTGCAGGACCGGGGTTCGATGTTCGTGGGGCCGGGAGTCGATGTCTACGAGGGAATGATCGTCGGGGAGAACGCCCGCTCCGAGGACATGGACGTCAACCCGACCAAGGAGAAAAAGCAGACCAACATGCGCGCCGCCGCGTCCGACGAGACGATCCGCCTGGTGCCCGCTCGCCAGCTCTCGTTGGAGCAGGCGCTCGAGTTCATCCGCGAGGACGAGTGCGTCGAGGTGACCCCGTCCACGGTGCGGCTGCGCAAGGTGGTCCTGTCGGCGTCCGAGCGTGGCCGGGAGCGCTCCCGGAGCCGCTAACCGTAGTGGGCGAGTGGGCGGGCCCGCGAGCCCGACACGGGTGGGCGCAGCACGCCAAGCGCCAGCAGGCGCACCGCTCCATTGTGCAGTTGTTGGGGTTATAGCCCATACTTCTGCACAACAGAGCGGTGTTGCGCACCCGGAGTCATAGCTTGGGCGTCGCCCTCTCCACGATCGCCCGGTGGTCGAGGGCGCCCAGGGCGCCGGCGGCGGGCATCGTCCCGAACGCCCGGCCACCGTCTCCCAGGCGGCTGGCGCAGAAGGCGTCGGCCACCGCCGGATGGCCGTCGCGCACGAGGAGCGCACCTTGGAGGGCGAGCGCGAGGCGCTCGACGAGCCGGCGGGCGCCGGCCTGGGCATCCTCGGGCGTCCGGCCGGCGAGGGCGGCGAGGTCCGAACCGACAGCGGCGATGGCAGCGTCGAGTCGGTGGTCGCCCCCCGCCGCCGTCGCCAGCTCCGCCATGTAAGCCTCCACCGATTCGGGGTTGCGGGCCATGGCCCGCAGGACATCGAGGCAGATGACGTTGCCCGAACCCTCCCAGATCCCGTTCAGGGGGCTCTCCCGGAAGAGCCGGGGCATGATCGACTCCTCCACGTAGCCGTTGCCGCCCAGGCACTCGAGGGCTTCCACCACGGCGACGGGGTGTCGCTTGCACACCCAGTATTTGGCCACCGCGGTGGCGAGGCGCCGCAACCCCGCCTCGCCGGCGCCCTCGTCGTAGGCGCGGGCCAGGCGCATGGCGACGGCGGTGGCCGCCTCTGACTCGACGGCCAGGTCGGCCAACACCGCCGTCATTAGGGGCTGATCGACCAGGTCACGACCGAAGGCCGACCGGTGGCGGGCATGGTGACAGGCCTGGGCCACCGCCTGGCGGATCCCCGACGCCGCACCCACCACACAGTCGAGGCGGGTGTGGTTGACCATCTCGATGATGGTGGCGACGCCCCGTCCCTCCTCCCCCACCATGCGCGCCCAGGTCCCATCGAGCTCGACCTCGCTCGACGCGTTGGACCGGTTGCCGAGCTTGTCCTTAAGGCGCTGGAGCCGGAAGGGGTTAGGAGAGCCGTCGGGTGTGAAACGCGGTACCAGGAAGCACGACAGGCCTCCGGGGGCCTGGGCGAGCATCAAGAACACGTCGCACATCGGCGCCGAGCAGAACCATTTGTGCCCCGTGAGGCGCCACCCGTCGCCGACCGGTTCGGCTCGGGTGCTGCCGGCGCGGACGTCGGAGCCCCCCTGCTTCTCGGTCATGCCCATGCCCGCCAGTGCCCCTGCCTTGGCGGAAGCGGGAGCGAAGGAGGGGTCGTAGGAGCGCGACGTCAGGAGCGGCATCCACTCGGCCAGCAGGTCGGGCGCGGCGCCGAGGGCGGGCACCACCGAGTAGGTCATGGAGATGGGGCAGCCGTGGCCTGCGTCGACCTGGCCCCACAGCAGCGACCCGGCGGCCCTGGCGACGTGGGCGCCCGGCCGGGGATCGGCCCACGGGGCGCCGTGGAGCCCGTGCTCCACGGCTACCGCCGTGAGGCGGTGGTAGCTCGGGTGGTAGTCGACCCGGTCGAGGCGATGGCCGTACCGGTCGTGGGTCCGCAGCACGGGAGGGTTGGCGTTGGCGTCGAATCCCCAGCCGATGGCTTCGGCGGACCCGGCCAGGACGCCCAGGTCGTGCAGGGCGTCCTCGGCCCAGCCCGCAGCCTCCCGGCGCACCGCCTCCACCAGAGCGACGTCGGCGCCAAACGCGTCGTAGCCCTCCAGCGGCGGCGGCTGGTTGGTCACTTTGTGCGTGTCGTGGGGGGCGGGCGTCGTCACCGCAGCAGCCTACGGCTAGGCGACCGGGCGGACAGGACCGCCGGACGGCCCCAGCGAGGCGCCGCAGGATCCAACGGGAGAGGGCAGCACAGGCTGTCAGTTCATGGCCGGGTCGGCCGGGTAGGCGGCGACGAGGGCCAGCGTCGAGCGCTGGCGGCGCAGGACCCGCCGCCACAGCGAGCCGGGGTCTCCCGACACGGCGTCGCCGGGCTCGGCGTCGACCACGAACCATCCCCCGGCGCCGATCTCGCCCTCGAGTTGACCCGACCCCCAGCCCGCGTAGCCGGCGAACACACGAAGGCCCTCGACGCCGGCCGCCGCGCTATCGGGTCCGAGGCTCACATCGAACGTCCCCACGTCGCCGGCCACGGGCACCCAGCCCTCGGCCACCGGCTGCTGCTGGTTGTTGGCGAGGCAGATCACAGTCGTCGTGTCGACGGGACCACCCACGAAAACCACCGCCGGCGCCGAAGCCACGTCCTCCCATCCTGGCAGCGAGTCCGACACCGGCGCATCGCTCGGCCGGTTCAACACCAGGCCCAGGGCGCCCTCTTCGCCGTGGGCGACGACGAGCACGACGGTGCGGTCGAAGTTCGGGTCGGGCAGGCGAGGGTTGGCCACGAGCAGCCGGCCCTGCAATGAGCTCGACGTCATGTTCCCATCATGGCGCGCCCCGCCCGCACCGCACGGCCATGGCTCGCACACAGCCGGCCCTCGAACAGCCGGCTCCCGAACAGCCGGCATCGTGTCCCAACTACGGTGCGCTCATGCGCGCCGTCACCGTCGTCCCCGAAAAGAAGGGTTCGGTCGACCTCACCGACCTGCCCGAGCCTCCCGAGTCCGACGGGCCCATCCTGGTCCGTACCCGAGCCGTCGGCGTGTGCGGCACCGACATCGAGATCATCGACGGCGACTACGGTTGGCCCCCCGACGGGGAGGAACGCCTGGCCATCGGCCACGAGTCGCTGGGCGAGGTCCTCGAAGCCCCCGATGGCACCGGGTTGGCTCCTGGCGACCTCGTCGTCGGGATCGTCCGCCGCCCCGATCCCGTGCCCTGCGGCAACTGCGCGGTCGGTGAGTGGGACATGTGCCGCAACGGAAAGTACACCGAGTGGGGCATCAAGGCCCACCACGGCTATGCCCGCGAGCGTTACAGGATCACCGCCGATTTCGTCGTCAAGGTGGACCCCGGACTCGGAGATCTGGGGGTCCTGTTGGAGCCCACGACGGTGGTGGCCAAGGCGTGGGACCACATCGCCCGCATCGGCAACCGGGCGAAGTGGCAGCCGGCGACGGTGCTGGTGACCGGCGCCGGGCCGATCGGCCTGTTGGCGGCATTGCTGGGGCGCCAGCGCGGTCTCGAAGTCCACGTGCTCGATCAGGTGACCGACGGCCTCAAACCGGACCTGGTCGCCGACCTGGGAGCCACCTACCACCATGGCGCCATCGCCGACACCGGCTTGGACCCAGATGTGGTGATCGAGTGCACGGGCGTGGGCCAGCTGGTATTCGATGCCATGGAGCATGCCGGCGCCAATGGGATCGTCTGCCTCACGGGCGTGTCCTCCGGTGGCCGCACCCTGCCGATCGACGCAGGCGTGCTCAACCGGCGCATGGTCCTGGAGAACGACGTGGTGTTCGGCTCGGTCAACGCCAACCGCCGCCACTACGAGGCCGGGGCAACGGCTCTGGCCGGCGCCGACCGGTCGTGGTTGGAGCGCCTGGTCACCCGCAAGGTCCCCCTCGACCACTGGCAGGAGGCGTACGAACGTCAGCCGGGGGACGTCAAGACGGTCCTGCAGTTCGCAACCTGAGCGGCCGCGTCGGCGTGGGTGCCAACCGGTCGGGCCCGCCGCGGTCCCCGGAGGCAGGCCCCCCGCTACGCTGAGCCGTTCTCGGCCCTACCGGTGTCTGCAGGAGGCTTGCTTGAGCACGTCCGACACGCCAACCCCCCGAGGTGCCCGGACCCCGGTGCCGCCCCGCGGTGGCAAGAAGGGGCGCAGCAGCGGCCGTCCCCCGACCGCAAAGGCCGCGACCGCAAAGGCCGCGACCGGGAACAGCGGCGCCGGGAACACCTCGACCGGAAGGCCCTCGTCAGGAAAGGGGGCGGCGGCTAACGCCCCGGGAGGCAAGGCCCCCCGCCAGGGCCAGGCCCACCAGCCGTCCGCTCCGGCGCGACGTACCTCGGCCAAGGGGGGTCCCGCGGGCTGGCAGGCCCGCCGGCGTCGCCGGCGGATGAACATGGCCATCGGCGGGATCGTCGCCGTGGTCGTGGTGGTCGGCGTGCTCATCGGGATCAAGGTCGCCGGCAGCGGCTCGGGCAAGGCCACGGTGGCCACCACCGCAGCCCGTCCGGCGCCCGCCTCCGTAATTGGCGAGGTTACTGGCGCGCCCCTGGCCGCCCTCGCCCAAGCCTCCAACGGCGCCACCACCATCCAGGGCCTCACCGCGCTTACGGGCCAGCCTCCGCTCACGTCGGCGGGCAAACCGACGATGCTCTACATCGGTGCCGAGTTCTGCCCCTATTGCGCAGCCGAGCGCTGGGTGATGGTGGCCGCCCTGGCCAAGTTCGGGACGTTCAGCAATCTGGGCGAGACCTCTTCTGCCAGCGGGGACGTGTACCCCAACAGCCCGACGTTCTCTTTCGTCGGCAGCAGTTACAACAGCCGGTATCTGAACTTCCAGGCCGTTGAGACCACAACCAACCAGCTCAACAGTGCGGGGACCGGATACGTCCCTCTCGACAGCCCGACGGCGGCGCAAACCAAGCTGTGGAAGTCGCTGGACCCGTCCCAGGGCATCCCCTTCGTTGACATCGCGGGCAAGTGGCTCATCACCACCTCGGGATACGTCCCGTCCATCATCTCCAATAAGCCCATGGACTACGTGGCCGCCCAGGTTGGCGACAACAACACCGCCGTGGGCAAGGCCATCGACCAGGCAGCCGGCGTTTTGGTGAACGACATCTGCTCGGTCACCGGCGACCAGCCGGCCAACGTGTGCAATGCCGTCACCGCCAAGGGGTAGCCGGCCAGGCGTCGTCGCTCGCGGCGCCTCCGGCGCGGAACAGGAGGCGGTGGCTAACCGTCCATGGGGGACCACTCCTGACAACGGCCAGCCGGCCGTGCGGGCAACACCCGCCCGTGACCCCGGTGTGCGTTGGCCGGCGGTGGCGGGACTGGTCATCTGCGCCCTCGGCTTCGCCGTCGCCGCCTACCTCACCTACGACCACTTCACGGGAACGGCGCCGTTGTCGTGCCCCGACACCGGCGCCATCAACTGTTTGAAGGTCACCACCAGCTCCTACTCGGTTATCTTCGGGATGCCCGTCGCCGCCCTCGGGCTGATCTTCTTCGCGGTCATGGCCGTCCTTCAGCTGCCACGCATGTGGGCCAGCCCCGACCGCAGGGTCCGCGGTGCCCGGATGGCATGGGCGGTAATCGGGATGGGTACCGCGGTGTGGCTGGTCTACGCCGAGCTGTTCCGGATCAACGCCATCTGCCTGTACTGCACCTCTGTGCACGTGTTGACCCTGCTGGTCTTTGCCACCACCGCCATCGGCACGGCCACCACCGCCGACGCGCCCGAGGACTAAGGCGAATGGGGATCCAAGGGTCCGGACCTACCAAGGCGAGCGTTGCTACGTCGACTGATTTCCGAACGTTTACCCAGGTCAAGCGCATGGACCCAGTCGACGTAGCAACGCTCGTCTTAGTAACCGGCGTCGAGGGCGCCCCGCATGGCCCCGACGGCGTCGCCCACCTGGGCCGGCAGGGCCCCGTCGAGCACCAGGCGCATCAGCGCCGAGGCCACCACCACCCCGTCCGCGCCGGCCCCGATCTCCACCGCCTGCGCCGGCGTCGCCACCCCGAAGCCCATGACCACGGGGAGGTCGGTGACGGCCTTGAGCCGCTTGGCGAGCACGGCGGCGGACCCGGACACCGAGGCCCGCTCCCCCGTCACCCCCATCACGTTGACGCCGTAGACAAAGCCCCTGGAGCGGGCGCACAAAGCGGCCAGCCGGTCGTCGGGGGTGACCGGCGCGGCCAGCAGGACTGGCGCCACGCCGGCCCACTCCGCCGCCCGCTCCCAGTCGGCCAGTTCCTCCAAGGGCACGTCGGGCAGGATTGCGCCGCTCAAGCCGGCGTCGACGAGCATGGCCGCGAAGCGCCGGTGGCCGCCCCGCACCACCAGGTTGTAGTAGGTCATGGCCACCAAAGGCACGGGCACGTCGAGGGTCCGCAGCTGGTGGAGGATCGATGCCGGCGTGGTCCCGGCACCCAGGGCGGCCACCGACGCCTCCTGGATGGTCGGGCCGTCCATGACCGGGTCAGAAAACGGCAGCCCGATCTCCACGGCGTCCGCTCCGGCGTCGACCATGGCGGCGAGCAGGTCCAACCAGTCCGGGCGCACCCCCCCGGTCACGTAGGTGATCAGCAGCTTGCGCCCCGAGTCCCGGGAGGTGCGCAACGCCGGCTCCAGGGCCACGCCCCGCCCGGCCGGCGCCGCGCTCATCCGAGCAGGCGCATCACCTGCTCGGCGTCCTTGTCACCTCGCCCCGACATGGTGAGCAGCACCGTCGCCCCCGGCGCCACCTCACCGCTGCGAACGGCGCGCGCCAGCCACGCCAGCGCGTGCGCCGGCTCCAGGGCGGGGATGATCCCCTCGGTGCGCGCCAGGAGCTGCAGGGCTTCGAGCACCTCGCCGTCCTCGGCGGCGACGTAGCGGGCCCGGCCCGCGTCGCACAGGTAGGCGTGCTCGGGTCCGATGCCCGGGTAGTCCAACCCGGCCGAGATCGACTGGGCCTCGAGGATCTGGCCCCACTCGTCCTGGAGCAGGTACGAACGCATCCCGTGCAGCACGCCCGGCGCCCCCCGCCCGATGGCGGCCCCGCCGGCCGCCTCCACCCCGACCAGCTCGGCGCCGGTGTCGACGAAGCCGGCGAAGGTGCCTGCGGCGTTGGACCCTCCCCCCACGCAGGCCACCACCACGTCGGGGTCGGCCCCCCCGAGCAGGTCCCGGCACTGGGCACGGGCCTCGTCGCCGATTATGCGTTGAAGCTCTCGGACCATCCACGGGTAGGGGTGGGGACCCATCACCGAGCCCAGGAGATAGTGCGTAGTCGAAACGGAGGCGACCCAGTCGCGAAGGGCCTCGTTGACCGCGTCCTTCAGGGTACGGCTGCCCGACCCCACCGGGCGCACCTTTGCGCCCAACAGGCGCATGCGGAAAACATTGAGCTCCTGGCGCTCGGTGTCCACCTCGCCCATGTAAACAACGCACTCCAGGCCGAACAGGGCGGCCGCCGTCGCCGTCGCCACCCCGTGCTGGCCGGCGCCGGTCTCCGCTATCACCCGGGACTTGCCCATGTCCACGGCGAGCAGGGCCTGGCCGATCACGTTGTTGATCTTGTGGGAACCGGTGTGGGTCAGGTCTTCGCGCTTGAGCAGCACACGCACCCCGAGCTCCGCGGACAGCCTGGCGCACTCAGTGAGAGGGGTGGGACGTCCGGCGTAGTCACGCAGGATGGCCTCGTAGCGTGTGTGGAACGCGGGATCGCCCCACGCGCGACGCCAGGCCTCCTCCAGCTGCTGGCAGGCGGGAACGAGCGACTCGGGAAGGAACCGCCCCCCGAACTCGCCGAAGCGGCCGGTGGAGTCCGGTTCGCCCATCGTCACCTCGGACGCGCCGGCTGCGCGCCGTCCAGGGGAATGCAACTCGGTCATTCGTACTGCCAGTCGTAGGGCCCCTCGCCGTCGGGCTCGTGGACCGCCGGCGCGGCCGCTTTGGCGGCGGCGATGAACTCCCGCAGCTTCACCGGGTCCTTGCGCCCCGCGGAGGCTTCCACGCCGGTCGTGGCGTCGACGCCCCACGGCCTGGTCCGGGCGATGGCGCCAGCGACGTTGCCGGCGTCGAGGCCACCGGCGACAATCAGGTTCTGTCCGACCGGTACCTCCTGGGCGAACGCCCAGTCGAACACCTCGCCCGAGCCGGGATCGGGGGCGTCGAGCAGGATGGCGTCCGCCCCGTACTCCTTGGCCTGCGTCACCGCGGCGGAGCCGGCGGGGAAGGCCTTGAACACCGTCGCCAGCCGCTGGCGCACCCAGCGGGTCTGTTCGGGAGTCTCGCGGCCGTGGAGCTGCGCGGCGCGCAGCCCGGCGGCCTGGCAGATGGACACCACCCGCGGCATCGTCTCGTTGCGGAACACCCCGACGGTGACGATCTCGGGGGGGAGCCGCTTGACGATGTCGGCGGCGACCTGGGGGGCGATCTGGCGGGGCGACGGTGCGAACACGAAGCCCACCGCGTCGGCGCCCATGGCCACGGCGAGGAGGGCGTCGTCCTCGGAGGTGATGCCGCAGATCTTGACGAACATCTACAGACCTCGCATGGCGGCGACAGCGGCCGCCGGATCGGCGGAGGTGACAAGTGCGGAGCCGACGAGCACGGCGGCGAAACCGGCGTCGGCGAGCCGGGCGGCGTCGTCGCGGCCGCGGATGCCGGACTCGGCGACCCGGATGACGTCGTCGGGTATCACCTTGGCCACCCGCTCGGCGCGGGCGGTGTCGACCTCGAAGGTGACCAGGTCGCGCTGGTTGACGCCGACGAGGGTGGCGCCGGCGTCGAGGGCGGCGGCCACCTCCTCCTCGTCGTGCACCTCGAAAAGGGTGTCAAGGCCGACGTCGGCTGCCACGGCCGCGCACTCGGTTAGCTCGGTAGGGGAAAGGGCGCCCACGATCAGAAGGACGGCGTCGGCGCCCATGAGCCGGGCGTCGCAAACGTCGAGGGGGCCCACGGTGAAGTCCTTCCTCAACACGGGCAAGCCCGACGCGCCCGACGCGGCGGCGAGGTCGGCAGGGGAACCCCCGAAGAACTCGGCGTCGGTGAGCACCGACAGGCACGCCGCTCCACCGGCGAGGTACTCGCGGGCCAGCGCTCCGGCGTCGATTTCGCCGGGGTCGAGCTTGGCACGGTTTCCGGCGGCCGAGTCTCCGGCGGGCCGGAGCACGCCGGCGGAGGGGCTGCGCCGCTTGACCTCGGCGATGACCGCCAGCCCCGGGTGGGCGAGGGCGGCGCCGAAGCCCCTGGCCGCCGGAAGGGCCCGCGCCGCTCTGACCAGGTCGGCGGGGTCGCGCCGGTCGGCGCCGGCGGCGGCGCGGTGAGCAGCGAGGATGCGGTCGAGGTAGGTCGCCATCGGCGAGCCGAGCCTACCGGGGCAGCGCCAGTCAGAAATCAGCCAGGTATCGACGTAGCAGCGGGTCGGTCACGCGCCAGTCGCCTCGGCCGCGACGTTCGATGATCCCGGCGTCGCGCAGAGAGTTGACGGCTCGGGTAGCCGTCTTCGCCTCGACACCCGGATATGCCCCCTGGCCTTGCGCGAGCCTTCTGACCACGGCCAATGTGTGGCGGCCGAGGGAGCGGACGTGCTCGACGGTGAGTTCGTGATTGGCTCGGTCGGAAGCCATTGCGACCTCATAGCCGACAATGACCAGGCCGAGATCTATATCGGCGGTCTCCGCCGCGATGGCGGCATCATGGGTCTGCTGCGCAACGAGCATCGTTGCCCGGGGATGACCTTCGCCAAGCTCGATCAGCCGGTCCAGGGCGGCAGGGTCGACCGAACATCCGTCGTGCGCAAAGCGCGCTCCGAGCCCCACGCGCCAGTCCTCCGCGGCGATCGGGCCAAGCGTCTGAAACCCACCGAACTGGTAGAAGGCCCGCTGTGCCGGCGTGAACAGATCGCGCATGAGGTGCTCGATACTCCCCGCGAACAGGCAGGTGACCCTGTCCGAGTCCTGGAGCACCGACCGCATCTGCTTTGTCAACGTATCGGGATGCCCGTAGGGGTGGCGGGGGCCAGCCAGTTCCTGGAACTCGTCGACGAACAAGACCATTTGGTGGTCATCGGCCTCGGCCACCCGCTGGGGCAACCTGAGCGCCCAGGCCAAGTAGCGGTCCGGGTCTCGGGCTGCCAGACCCGGCTGGAAGGCGATCTCGATCTCCTCGCCGAACTCTGCCTTGGCCTTCGCCGCCAGCGACAACGATGCCCCCTTGACCACTGCTCGCCCTGCTTGGCCGACCCGATGTCGGGCCCGCTGGAAGATGCCTCGGTTGGCGATCGTCTCCTCGACCAGTCTCTGGGCCAGTTCGGCTCGGCTGGCGATCGCGAACAGGTCGCATTCGACCGTATAGAGGTCGCTCGTGCGCAGCCGGGACACCGCCGCCCGGCATACGCTTGTTTTGCCCGTCCGGCGCGGACCGGCGATTATCCGGTTCACTCCCCCAGCCAGCGCTCGGACGAGGTCGCTGACCTCCGGTTCCCGCCCGATCAGATCCTCGGAATGCAACGGCCCGTCGGTCGGGAACAGATCCCGGCTCCGCACCCTGGCCACATGTTCCCTCCTGATAGGACGTATTAAGCCGTATCATAGGGCATGTCACGCCCGATCCGAGCACTGGGCCTAACGACGGCGGCCGAACTCACACTTCGGTCATCTGCGACTGCAATGCTGGCACCGGTGACGGCCGACCTGGGCACCATCGTGGTGGTCGAGGACGACGCCAACATCGCCGACCTGGTCGAGCTGTACCTGAGGCGGGACGGCTTCCGGGTGATCCAGGCCGGCGACGGCACCGCCGGCCTGGCCGCCGTCGAGCGGGAGCGCCCCCGCCTCGTCGTCCTCGACGTCGGCCTGCCCGGCGGCGTCGACGGGCTCGAGGTGTGCCGCCGGATGCGAGCGACCAGCTCCGGTGGGAGAGCAGTACCGGTTCTGATGCTCACCGCCCGCGACGGGGAGGTCGACAGGGTGCTCGGCCTCGAGCTGGGCGCCGACGACTACGTGACCAAACCCTTCTCCCCCCGGGAGCTGGTGGCCAGGGTCAAGGCCATCCTGCGCCGGGCGGACGGTCCCCCCGCCGAGGCGCCCCAAGTGCTCTTCGCCGGCGACGTGGAGGTCGACCTGGGCCGGCGTGAGGCGCGCCTCGCGGGGCGCCCGGTCCAGCTGGCCACCCGGGAGTTCGATCTCCTTGCCTTCCTCGCCGGCAACGCCGGCCTGGCGCTGTCCCGCCAGCAACTGCTCGACGGCGTATGGGGGACGGGCTGGTACGGCGACGAACGCACCGTCGACGTCCACGTCCGCCAGCTGCGCAAGAAGCTGGGGGGATCCCTGCCGCTGACCACGGTGTGGGGCGTGGGCTACCGGCTGTCCTGATGCGGCGCCGCCTGACCGTCGCCATGACCCTGATGGTGGCTGTCTCCCTTGTCCTGGCCGGCGTGGTGACGTTGCTCCTGACCGTGCGCGACACCCGCGAGCAGACCCGCCAGGAGCTTGTCGTGCAGGCGCGGGGCCTCGCCCGCGGCGTGCGCACCGAGTCGGAGACCGCGGCCGGGCGCGCCGCGCCGGGCGTACGCCTGCGCCAGCTACTGGCCGTCCTCAAGGCCCCGCTGCGCCTCAACGGTGAGACCGTGCTCGTCGTGACGCCGGCGGGAGCATTCGTCGACCCGTCGGCGCCCCGCCGGGCCCCGGTGCTGCCCAGTGGGTTGCGTGCCGGCCAGCTCCAGCCAACCGCCCTGCTGGCCGGGCGCACGGTGACGGGGTCCGAGGGTGCGCTCGTGTGGGCCGCGGTCCCGTTCGTGGCCCCCGTGCGCTACACCGAGCCGGGAGCGGGCACCGTGTCGGGCGACTCCACCGAGGTGGTGGTGCTGACCCGCAGCCCCCCGACGGGGCTCGCCTCCGCAGGGCCATGGTTTCTTGTCGTCGCGGCCGCAATCATCGCCCTGGCCCTGCTGGTTGCCAACCGCCTCGGTCATCGCATCGTGCGACCCCTCGACGCGGCCCGGGCGGTCACCGAACGCATAGCCGGCGGCGACCTCGACGCCCGCGTACCGGATCCCCCCGGGACCGACCCGGAACTGGCCGCCCTGTCACAGTCGGTCAACACCATGGCCGCCAGCCTGGCCCGGGCGCGAGGTCTCGAACGCCAGTTCCTACTTTCGGTGTCCCACGACCTGCGCACACCGCTGACGTCGATCCGGGGGTTCGCGGAGGCCATCGCCGACGGCGCCGCCGAGGACACCCAACGGGCGGCGGGGGTGATCGCGGCCGAGTCCCGCCGCCTCGAGCGCCTGGTAGGCGACCTGTTGGACCTGGCCAAGCTCGACGCCAGGCGGTTCTCACTCGACGGACGCCCGGTGAACCTGGGCGAGGTGGTGGGCGACACCGCCGAGGGTTTCCGCCCCGCCGCAGACCACTTCCGCCTGCAGCTGGCCGTGGACGTCGGCCCCCCCGACGGGCGGCCCGACGCCATCGCCGACCCTGACCGCCTGGCCCAGGTGGTCGCCAACCTGGTCGAAAACGCGATCAAGTTCGCCCGCACCGAGGTTCGCGTCGGGACGGCGTGGGCGCAACGTGAGCCGGTGCTGTGGGTTGACGACGACGGTCCTGGCCTTTCGGCCGGCGAGGGCGCCGCCGTGTTCGAGCGCCTCTATACCGCCGGGCGCCGAGCCGACCGCCCCGAAGGTTCGGGACTCGGACTGGCGATCGTCGCCGAGCTGGTGACGGCGATGGGGGGATCCGTGCGCGCCGAGTCGCCCCTCACAGCCGCGGGAGGCACCCGGATGGTCGTGACGCTAAAGCCGGCGGGCGGCGTTCGTTAGGGTCCGGCGCCGGACCCTTACGGGAGCGGCGATCAGTGACCGAGCGTGGTACTGGTGGTGGACGTCGAACCGGGGCCCCCGCCCGGCAAACCGAAGACGGTCGTGGTCGTGGTTGCCGGCAGCGTGGACGGCGGGACCGTCGTCGGGGGGGGCGGGGGCTGGCAGTCGGGCAGGGTCAGGGCCTGGGGGACCTGCCCGTTGACCGCAGCATCGAGGGGTTGGGCGCCGACACTGACGCACTCCACCTCGAAAGTGGCCTCGCCGTCAGCGCTCGTCTGTATGGGGTTGGTGGTCAGCACCATCCACCCGGGGCCGTTGGTCAACTCGACGGTGGCGCCCGCCACGGTCGGACTGCGCACGACGCCGTCGGTCCCGACGCTCGCGGCAGTCACCTGAACTGCGAGGTCGGTCGGCTGGTTGAGCGTCGGCGGTGACGGGTTGATGACCCCGACCACCGCAGTACCCGAAAACGGGGACAGCGTCAGACTGATCTGGTCGACCTGCGTGGCGCCCAGGAAGAAGATCTGCGGGCTGGTGACGGCCAGGGTCGGCGCCATCCACGCCCGTACCCGGTACCGTCCACCCAGCAGTCCGGCAATGGTAAACCCCCCATCCGGCCCGGTGGTCGCTTTGACCTGCGCACTGTTGTCCCCGACGATGCGGTCGGCCTCGACCGTCGCTCCCGGCACCACCCCGGAGGGTCCGAGCACGGTACCTCTGATGGAGGCGGCACCGCCGGTGGCGACCGGTGCGGTAGTGGTGGTCACGCCGGCCACGGCGGGCAGCGCGACTCCGCTGGTGTCGGGAAGGGTCAAAGGAGGAGCCGTCGTCGGCGTCGCCGCGGTGGGCGGGGGGGTCCCGTACGACAGCGACTCGACGCTGTTGCAGCCCGTAACCAAGATCGTCGCGCCGGCCAACGCGGCGACCAGCCTCACCGAGGCGATGGGACTTTGCCTCAACGAACGCCACCTGGCGGCGGCGGTGCCCGGTGAGAACATGGCACCTGGAGACTACCGGCTTTGCCCCGGCTCGCTGAGCGGCAGGGTGTGCACCGTGGCGGTCACGCCGTCGCCGGCAGAGACGGTGGCGCCGGGCTCGACGGCCCGGCCCACGTAGCCGAGCGCAACCCATCCGAGAGCCGGGGATTGCGCCACGCTCGTCACCCGGCCCACCTCCTTGCCGCCGACGACGACCGGGGCGCCAACGTCCACGGCGGCGTCGAGGCGTAGGCCGCGCAGGTGCCGGGCCACGTGCGAGCCGCGAGAATCGATGCGGGCGACGAGCTCCTGACCGGTGTAGCAACCCTTGGTGAAACTGACCGTGCGCCCGACCAGGCCGGCCTCGGCCGGGATGGTGCGCTCGGTCAACTCAGCCCCCATCACCGGTACCCCGGCCTCGATGCGGGCCGCCTCGTACGCGGCCCGTTCGACCTCGACGGCACCCTCGGGCACCTCCGGCGCCGGGCCTAGCAGGTCCACGCCCACCAGTCCGGGCCACGATGCGTCGGCCACGACCGGCGCGCCGGCTGAAGGCGCCGGCGCGACCACCGCCGGGCCGCGCAGACCGACGGCCATCCAATCCAAGGCCTCGAAGTCGATCTTGGTGCGCAGCTTGAAACGGCTCAGCCTGACCAGCACCGCCTGGCCCCACCCCCCGTCGGTGTCGATCACGAACTCGTCGGGAGCGATGCGAGTGACGCGGACCATGGCGTCGACTCGCCCCGCAGGCGCCAGCACAAGGGACCACGCCGACTCCCCCGCGGCCAGTCGGGCGATGTCCTGGCTGATCTGTCCTTGCAGGAACGACTCCGCCTGCGGTCCCCATGCGCGCAAAACGTCACGGCGGGGGTCCACCGCCGCGAACCCTTCTTTCACCGCCTCGTAGCCTCTGAGAAGGTCAACCACCGCGCACCATCCTCCCGCGCGCCGCGCTTATCCTGCGTGCGCCGGGGACGGCGGCGAGGAGGGCGGCGGCCTTGTTGCGGCACTCGAGGTCTTCGAGTGCCGGTTCGCTGTCGGCGACGATCCCGGCTCCCGCCGTCACGCTCGCCCGCCCGTCGGGGGCGACGAGCATGGTGCGGATGGCGATCGCCGTGTCCAGGTTGCCGGAGAAATCCAGATAGCCGACCACGCCGGCGTAAGGACCCCGGCGGGCCGGCTCCAGGTCGTCGATGATCTGCATGGCCCGAACCTTCGGAGCCCCCGACACCGTCCCCGCCGGCAGGGTGGCGCGCAGCACGTCGATGGGCCCGAGCCCGGGGCGCAGGTCCCCCGAGACCTGCGAGGTCATGTGCATGACGTGGCTGTAGCGCTCGAGGGTCATCAGCTCGTCGACGACCTCGGTGCCGTAGTCGACGACACGGCCCACGTCGTTGCGGGCGAGGTCGACGAGCATGACGTGCTCGGCGCGCTCCTTTGGGTGTTCGCTCAGCTCAGCGGCCAGGCGGCGGTCGTCGGCATCGGAGCGCCCCCGCCGGCGGGTCCCGGCGATGGGGCGGGAGATCACCCTCCCGCCGCGGAGGGTGACGAGTGGTTCGGGCGACGAGCCGACCACGCAGAGCTCGGGGTGGCGCAGGAAGTACATGTACGGGCTGGGGTTGACCTGGCGCAGGGAGCGGTACATGTCGAAGGGGTCGGCGTCGAGGTCGAGGTCGAAGCGCTGGGCCAGGACCACCTGGAAGATGTCGCCGGCGCCGATGTGGTCCTTGGCCGCGTCGACCGCCGCGGCGTACAGGGCGGGGGGGGTACGCCGTATCACCTCGGCGGGGACGTCGGCGCGCTCGGGCGGATCGACGATGGGTTCGTCGATCGGGCGGGCGCCGTCCGCCGCCAGCTCCTCGAGGCGGCGCAGCGCACCGTCGTAGCGCTCGTCGGTGTCGGTTGCCCCGGGGGGCACGGGCACGGCGTCGACCAGGGTGACCCGCTGGCGCCAGTAGTCGTAGGCCGCCAGCTGGCCGACGACCGACACGATGGCGTCGGGGTAGCCGAGCTCGTCGGGGGGCGGGTCACCGAGATTCTCGATCTCGCGGACCACGTCGTAGCCGAAGTAGCCCACCACCCCGCCGTGCAGCGGCGGCAGCCCCTCGAGGGCCGGAGAGCGGTAGGCGTCGAGGATCCCCTCGACGGCGGCCAGGATGCCCCGGTCCAGAGGGACTCCCGGTGGAAGCTCGCCCTCCACGTGGATGCGCCCGCCCCGGCTTATCAGGGTCGCCGAGGGCCGCCGGCCGATGAACGACCACCTCCCCCATCGCTCGGCGTGCTCCACAGATTCCAGAAGGAATGACCGGTCCTCGGCGGCGATGCGGGCGTAGGCAGCGACAGGCGACGTCAGGTCGGCCAGCAGCTCCCGCCACACCGGGACCACCGTGTGGGTGCGGGCGAGGGAGGCGAACTCGGAGCGCGAAGGACGGATCACCACTTCTTCACGGGCCCGCCCGCGCTCCGCCGTCTCCGAAGGACCGGTAGAAGCAGCTGCGCTCACCGGTATGGCAGGCCCCGGCGCCTTCCTGCTCCACCACCACCAAGAGGGTGTCGCCGTCGCAGTCGAAGCGCACCTCGCGCACCCACTGGCGGTCACCGGAGGTGTCGCCCTTGCGCCACAGCTCCTGGCGGCTGCGGGACCAGAACACCGTGCGGCCGGTGTCGAGGGTCTGGCGGAGGGAGACCTCGTTCATCCACGCCATCATCAGCACCCGGCCGGTCGCGTCCTCCTGGACGATGGCGGGGACCAGGCCGTCGTCGTTGTAGCGCACGGAGGCGAGCTGCTCGGCGGTGGCGGAGATGGGTGTGGCGACCGGCATGGCGCCAATGCTACGGGCACCGCCGTCCGGCGCGGTCAGAGGTACAGCCCGGTGCCGCCGTCGTTGCGCTCGGAGGCCACGGCGTGGATGTCACGCTCGCGCAGGATCAGATAGTCCTCGCCCTGTACCTCGACCTCGTAGCGATCCTCGGGGTTGAACAGGACCTGGTCGCCGGCCTTGACGCTGCGCACGTGTGGGCCGGCGGCGACGACCTCGGCCCACGCCAGGCGCCGCGATATCTGGGCGGTGGCGGGGATGAGGATGCCGGCGCGGGACTTGCGCTCGCCCTCGCCGCGGGGGATCTGGACCAGGACGCGGTCGGTGAGCATCTGGACGGCCTGCTTGGCGTCGCCGGGCACCGTTCCACCGTACCGTCCTTGGTGGATCCGGAAGGCGAGACGGGTCGCCGCAAGGAGGTGGCTCGTCGACAACCGATTCGGGTCAGTTGGTGTCGTATGGGCGACATCAACCGACCCCGATACGCCGAACCTTGCCTAGCCGCTGGGTGGAAAGGGGGCGCCAGCCTCGAAGGATCGAGCTCGTTCGTCGCCACGCGACGTGTTGTTCAACCAGCATGTAAACCCCCACTCGTTCCTATCAAGCGTTCGCCACGCAGCCTCGACTCGGGCGAGCGATTCGTCGATCGGCTCGGGCCATTCGACGAAGCCCTCGTCCGATACGGCGCCGAGCACAACCAGGCCTTCCTCTGCGAGGTCACGGATCGCCTGGAGCCCGAAGGCAACGACCTCTCCATCACTGACCGAGCCGAGCTGACGGGCAAACCCCTCGACTGCTGTCAGAGGTACCCAATCGTCGAGTCCAGCCGACAGGATCCTGCGCGAAAGCTCGCTCGTCACGGCAGATGAACCGTAGACGCCAAGCCATCGCTTCCCACTAAAAGGCTTTAGGGACTCAAACAACGATGAGCCAATCCCCGGAACGTATGGTGTAGCTCTCGAACTCTCGCCAAGAGTCAAAGA